>NZ_CP013380.1:2034576-2712768 GCF_001513745.1 Burkholderia humptydooensis
CGGCGCCGGACGGCGATTCGCGCCATCCGGCGAGCGGCCGGGATTCGCCGGATGCGCGGGAATCGCTTCCCGGCGCGATGCTCCGTCGATCGTCGGGGCGAGCGCGGACTGGGCGGCCGGCGTTCGCGACGCACGAGGTTCTGCGGCCGGGAAGAGCCGGATGAGGGACGAAGAGTCACGAGGAAACCGAGATGCGGATAGGGATTTCGTATATTGCACGGCCTGGGCGCACGGTATGGGACGACGGGCCGGGCCAAAGCGTGTTCTTTCTGGTCAAGCTGCTGCGCGCGCTGCCGGCGATCGAGGACGTCGCGCTGATCGACTGCGGTCCGGAACCGGCGTTGCCGGCGCAGGCGAAAGCGCTGTTTCCGGACCTGCCGCTGATGGCGCCGCGCGAGGCCGCGCAGCGGGTGGACGTGGTGATCGGGATGTCGGGCGGGCCCGATGCCGAATGGCTGGATCACGTGCGCGCGCGAGGCAAGAAGGTGGTGTACCTGTGCGGCGGCGAGCCGGACGCGCAATGGCTCGGCCCGAGCGTGTTCCAGCGAGGCGGGTATGGTTCGCACGCGCCGCGCTGCGACGAGATCTGGGTGCTGCCGAAGGATCGGGCGTTCGGCCCGGTGCTGGAGGCGCTGCATCGATGCCCGGTGCACGAAGTGCCGCTCCTGTGGGACCCGATGTTCATCGATCGGCGCATCGGCGGGCTGGCGGCGCGCGGACGGCGCTTCGGCTACGCGGCGCGGCACGGTGGTCGGGGCGGGACGCGGGGGCTGCGCGTGGCGATATTCGAGCCTGACGGAGCGCAGGCCAAACGCTGCGTGATTCCGGTGCTCGCATGCGACATGGCGTTTCGCGCGGCGCCCGATGCGATCGACGAAGTGCGGGTGCTCGACGGCGCGCTGATGCAGGCGCACCCGAGCTTCTCGTTTCTGCGGAACTCGCTCGGCGTGAAGCAGGCGGGACGGCTGCATCTGGATGGCCGGCACGACTTCGCGGACTACATGAGCCGGGCGGCCGATGCGGTGGTGGCGCATCACTGGCGCGACGATCGGAACGTCCCGCACCTCGACGCGCTGTATGGCGGCTATCCGCTGATTCACAACGCGACGTGGCTCGCGGATCTCGGCTATTACTATCCGGCGTTCGACGTGTTGTCGGCGGCGCGCGCGCTGGTCGCTGCGGCGACGCGGCACGACGCGGCCCAAGCGGACTACGTGCGCCGTTCGCGCGCCTTTCTCGCCGGGCTGAGCCCGCTGTCGCCGGCGAACGGCGCGCGTTATCTGCAGCGGTTGCTGCATCTGACGGCCGCGCGTGCCGGCAGATCGGGCGATGCCGCCGCGGGGCGGCGCTCCGCGCAGGCTGCATTCGCGGATCGTGAGATGGCGGCATTCACGGCCGCACGCCGATCCGGTACTTCGTCGTCTGCCGATACGTGCCCCCGGGCCGCAGCACGGCGCCGTCCCGCAGGTTCGTCATGTTGATCTGATTCGGAAACCCGCCGGCCTCGAGGCACAGCGCCGCGTGGCGCGCACAGCGCGCGCCGTCGCGCACGCGCAATCCGTGCAGATGATTGCCCGTATAGCATTGCAGCCCCGGCTGGTCGGTCGACACGGTCAATTCGCGCCCGCTCTCGGGATCGTACACGCACGCGACGGGCCGCACGCCCCGCGTGCCGGCGCTGCCCAGCACGTAGCAGTGGTCGAAGCCTCCCGCCCGCGCGAGCTGCGCGTGCGGCCAGTCGAGCCGCGCGCCGAGCGGCGCGCCGTGCCGGAAATCGAAGGCGGTGCCGGTCACGTCGGCGGCGCCCGTCGGGATCAGCGCGTCGTCGATTTCGAGGAACATGTCGGCGTCGATCGTCAGCAGATGACCGCGCACGTCGCCGCCCGGGCGGCCGCTCAGGTTGAAATAGCTGTGATTCGTCAGGTTGAGCGGCGTGGGCGCGTCGGCGGTGCCGGTGTAGTCGATCGTCAGCGCGCCGTCGTCGTCGAGCGTGTAGCGAACCTGCACGGTCACGTTGCCGGGGAAACCCGCGTCGCCTTCGGGCGATTCGAGCCGCAGCGCAAGGCCACCGCAGTCGTCGACGACTGCCCAGCGCTCGCGATGAAAGCCGCTCGCGCCCCCGTGCAGCAGGTTGCCGTTCTCGTTGCGGTCGAGCGCGTAGTCGACGCCGTCGAGCGTGAAGCGCGCGCCCGCGATCCGGTTCGCCCAGCGGCCGATCGTCGCGCCGAGGTAGGCCCCCGATTCGATGTATTCGGCCGGCGCGTCATGCGCGAGCACGATGTCGGCGAAGCGGCCGGTGCGGTCGGGCGCGAGCCAAGACACGACCGTCGCGCCGAGATCGCTGACGACGACGCGCATGCCGTCCGCATTGCGCAGCGTGTAGCGGCGCACCCGGTCGCCGCCGGGCAGCGCGCCCCAGGGCTCGGACGGCACGCGGGCGACGCCGGGAGCCGGAGGAAAAGCATGAGTGTCGGTGTCGATGGGCATGGGCGGAATCGGTTCGTGGACGGTCGTCTTCATCGCGCGGACGCGGCGCGCTCCTGGTATTCGCGCGGCGTGCAGCCTAGCTCGCGCCGGAACACCGCGTGCATGTACTGCAGCGACGTGAATCCGCAGCGGATCGCGACCTCGGCGCTCGACGCGTGACGGCCCGCGAGCAGCGCCTGCGCCGCTTCGAGCTTGTGGCGCAGGATTTCCTGGTGCACGGTGCGCCGCAGTTCTCGGCGAAAGTGCTCTTCGAGCAGCGAGCGCGACACGCCGACGTAGTCGGCGACCTGCTCGGTCTTGATGCCCTGGCACGCGTACTGGCGGATGAAATGGCGCGCGCGCATCACGTGCGGACTCGCGAGCGGCTGGTGGCGCGTCGATTCGAGCACGTTGATCCCGACGGGCGGCACGAGGATTCGCCGCCCCGGAAAGCGCGCGCCGCCCAGCATCTGATGCAGCAGATGCGCGGCGGTGCGGCCCATCTCCCCGGTGCCCTGGATCACCGACGAGAGCGGAATGCGCGTGAGCGTGCGCGTGAGCGGATCGTTGTCGATGCCGACGATCGCCACCTGCTCGGGCACCGGGATGCCGGCGATCAGGCACGCCTGCAGCAGGTGCCGCGCGCGCGCGTCGGTCACGGCGATCACGCCGACCGGCTTCGGCAGCGCGCGCAGCCAGCCGATCAACTGCTCGATCGCGTGGTTCCAGGCCGACGCGCTCGTCGACAGCCCGCGGTAGACCGGCGCATCGAGCCCATCCGCGCGCGCGAGCCGGTCGAACGCGCGCTCGCGCTGCTCCGCCCAGCGGTTCTGCCGCGCGACGGGCAGGCTGTACATCGCGAAGCGCGGCAGCCCCGCGCCGATCAGATGCGTGTAGGCGAGCGACACGAGCTTCGCGTTGTCGGTCGCGATATACGGCAGGTCGGCCGGATACTGCGCCGGGTCCTCGTACGACGAGCCGACCGCGACGATCGGCAGCGGCGAGCCGGCGAGCGCGTCGGCGACGGCCGGATCGTCGAAGTCCGCGATGATGCCGTCGCCGTCGAAGCGCTCGATGCCGGCGAGCCGGCAGCGGAAGTCGTCTTCGAGGAACAGGTCCCACGCGACGCGCGTCGAGCGCAGGTAATCGCCGATGCCGCCGATGATTTCGCGGTCGTAGACCTTGTTCGCGTTGAACAGCAGCGCGATGCGGTGCGGCGTCCGGGCGGAAGGGGCGCGGGTCATCTCGATCTCTAGGGTCTGCTTACATACGGAACGCGCATGCGAATGCCCGGCATCGCGCGGCTCCCAAGGGGACTTCCCGCGGGGCGCGGGGCGGCGCGGCGCCGTGGCTCCCGAAGGCGCGCGGGCGGCGCCGCGCGGCTGTCGGGCGTGCGGCCATTGTAGGACGGGATGCGCGCCGTGCGCGGGCGGCTGGCAAGAAACGTTATGCGCGCTGCGCAATTTCGCAATTGCCGGCGCGAGGGTGCGCGAGCACGATCCTGCCAGACCGAATTCGGCCCCGCGCGTCGCCGCGACGCGCGTTGCGCCGCAACACGGATGGAGACGCCATGTCGTATTTCGAACACATTCCCCCGATTCGCTACGAAGGCCCGCACTCGGACAACCCGCTTGCGTACCGGCATTACGACCGCACGAAGCGGGTGCTCGGCAAGACGCTCGAGGAGCACCTGCGGATCGCCGTCTGCTACTGGCACACGTTCGTGTGGCCGGGCCACGACATGTTCGGCCAGGAGGCGTTCCGGCGGCCGTGGCAGCAGCCGGGAGAGCCGCTCGAGCGCGCGCGGCAGAAGGCCGATGCGGCGTTCGAATTCTTCACGAAGCTCGGCGCGCCGTTCTACACGTTCCACGATACCGACGTCGCGCCGGAAGGGGCGAACCTGCACGAGTACGTCGAGAACTTCACGCGGATGGTCGACTATCTCGGCGAGCGCCAGCAGGCGAGCGGCGTGCGGCTGCTGTGGGGCACCGCGAACCTGTTCTCGCATCCGCGCTTCGCGGCCGGCGCGGCGACGAACCCGAACCCCGACGCGTTCGCGTGGGCGGCGACCCAGGTGTGCCACGCGCTCGACGCGACGCGCCGGCTCGGCGGCGAGAACTACGTGCTGTGGGGCGGCCGCGAAGGGTACGAGACGCTGCTCAACACCGATCTCGCGCGCGAGCGCGAGCAATTGGCGCGGTTCCTGTCGATGGTCGTCGAGCACAAGCACCGCACCGGCTTCACCGGCGCGCTGCTGATCGAGCCGAAGCCGCAGGAGCCGACCAAGCACCAGTACGACCACGACGTCGCGACGGTGCACGGCTTCCTCACGCAATACGGATTGCAGAACGAAATCCGCGTGAACATCGAGGCGAACCACGCGACGCTCGCCGGCCATTCGTTCCATCACGAGATCGCGAACGCGTTCGCGCTCGGCGTGTTCGGCAGCGTCGACGCGAACCGCGGCGATCCGCAGAACGGCTGGGACACCGACCAGTTCCCGAACAGCGTCGAGGAGCTGACGCTCGCGTTCTACGAGATCCTGCGCCACGGCGGCTTCACGACGGGCGGCATGAACTTCGACGCGAAGGTGCGGCGCCAGAGCGTCGATCCGGAAGACCTGTTCCACGGCCATGTCGGCGCGATCGACGTGCTCGCGCTCGCGCTCGAGCGCGCGGCCGTGCTGGTGGAGAACGACCGGCTCGATGCGCTGCGCCGGCAGCGCTACGCGCAGTGGGATTCGGCGTTCGGCCGCAAGATCCTCGCGGGCGGCTACTCGCTGCAGTCGCTCGCCGCCGACGCGCTCGCGCGCGGCGTGAACCCGCGGCACGCGAGCGGCGCGCAGGAGCGGCTCGAGAACATCGTGAATCAGGCGATCTACGCGCTGCGCTGATCGCACCGGCAGGCGGGCGTCCGGCACGCGCGGCGCTGCGCTCCGACGCGGGCGGCGCGCTGCTGCGGCTGCCCGGCGTTTCGTGGGTTCGTGGGTTCGTCCAATAAAGAGGAGTGCAGACATGAGATCCATCACGCGTCGTACCGTATTGGGTTCGCTTGCCGGCGCCGCGGCGCTGGCGCTCGCCGCGCCGCTCGCGCACGCGAGCCGGGACAAGCCGGAGATCGGCTTTTGCATCGACGACCTGCGCGTCGAGCGCTGGTCGCGCGACCGCGACTATTTCGTCGCCGCCGCGACGAAGCTCGGCGCGAAGGTGTCCGTGCAGTCGGCGGATGCGAGCGAGGCTCGGCAGATCTCGCAGATCGAGAACCTGATCTCGCGCGGCGTCGACGCGATCGTGATCGTGCCGTTCAATTCGAAGACGCTCGGCAACGTCGTCGCCGAAGCGAGGAAGGCGGGCATCAAGGTCGTGTCGTACGACCGGCTGATCCTCGACGCCGACGTCGACGCCTACATCTCGTTCGACAACGTGAAGGTGGGCGAGCTGCAGGCGCAGGGCGTCTACGACGCGAAGCCGAAGGGCAACTACTTCCTGCTCGGCGGCGCGCCTACCGACAACAACGCGAAGATGCTGCGCGAAGGCCAGTTGAAGGTGCTCAAGCCCGCGATCGACCGCGGCGACATCCGGATCGTCGGCCAGCAGTGGGTGCCCGAGTGGAGCGCGTCCACCGCGCTGCGCATCGTCGAGGACGCGCTGACCGCGAACGGCAACCGGATCGACGCGATCGTCGCGTCGAACGACGGCACCGCGGGCGGCGCGATCCAGGCGCTCGCCGCGCAGCATCTCGCGGGCAAGGTGCCGGTGTCGGGGCAGGACGCGGATCTCGCGGCCGTCAGGCGCGTGATCGCCGGCACGCAGACGATGACCGTCTACAAGCCGCTGAAGCTGATCGCGAGCGAAGCCGCGAAGCTCGCGGTGGATCTCGCGAAGGGCGCGAAGCCCGCGTACAACGCGCAATACGACAACGGGAAGAAGAAGGTCGACACGGTGCTGCTGCAGCCGACGCTGCTGACGAAGCGCAACGTCGACGTCGTCGTGAAGGACGGCTTCTACACACCGGCGCAACTGGCGAGTCAGTGAGCCAGCAACGGCGATACGCGCGCGGCCGGCCGCCGGTGCGGCTCGGCCGCGCGCACACTGCGAGGCATGCGCGTATGACCGGACCCTTGCTGACGATGCGCGGCATCGTCAAGGAATTCGACGGCGTGAAGGCGCTCGACGGCATCGACCTGACCGTGCGGCGCGGCGAATGCGTGGGCCTGTGCGGCGAGAACGGCGCCGGCAAGTCGACGCTGATGAAGGTGCTCTCGGGCGTCCATCCGCACGGCACATGGGCGGGCGAGATCCGCTGGGAAGGCGCGCCGCTCGCCGCGTCCGGCGTGCGCGACACCGAGCGCGCGGGCATCGTGATCATCCATCAGGAGCTGATGCTCGTGCCCGAGCTGTCGGTGGCGGAGAACATCTTCCTCGGCAACGAGATCACGCTGCCCGGCGGCCGGATGCACTACGCGGCGATGGTCCGGCGCGCGGACGAGCTGCTGCGCGAGCTGCGCATCGACGCGATCAACGTCGCGCAGCCGGTGATGGACTACGGCGGCGGCCACCAGCAACTGATCGAGATCGCGAAGGCGCTGAACAAGCGCGCGAAGCTGCTGATCCTCGACGAGCCGTCGTCGTCGCTGAGCGCCGCGGAGACGCGGGTCCTGCTCGACATCGTGCGCGGCCTGAAGCGGCGCGGCGTCGCGTGCGTCTACATCTCGCACAAGCTGGGCGAGGTCGAGGCCGTGTGCGACACCGTCACCGTGATCCGCGACGGCCGCCATGTCGCGACGGAGCCGATGCGCGCGCTGAGCACCGACCGGATCATCGCGATGATGGTCGGCCGCGAGATCCGCAACCTGTACCCGCGCGAGCCGCACGAGATCGGCGACGTCGTGCTGGAGGCGCGCAACGTGACCTGCCACGACGTGACGAATCCGCGCCGCAAGCGTGTCGACGACGTGTCGTTCAGCGTGCGGCGCGGCGAGATCCTCGGCGTCGCGGGGCTCGTCGGCGCGGGCCGCACCGAGCTGATGCAGGCGATCTTCGGCGCGTACCGGGGGGCGTCCACGGCGACCGTGCGGATGAACGGCCGGCCGCTCGCGATCCGCTCGCCTGCCGACGCGATCCGCGCGGGCCTCGCGATGGTGCCCGAGGACCGCAAGCGGCACGGGATCGTCCCGCAGCTCGGCGTCGGCCACAACATCACGCTGTCGGTGCTGCGGCGCTTCGCGAAGCGCGGGCGGATCGACGCGGCAGCCGAGCTCGACGCGATCCGCACCGGGATGCAGCGGCTGTCGGTGCGCGCGGCGCACCCTTTCCAGCCGATCGCGAGCCTGTCCGGCGGCAACCAGCAGAAGGCGGTGCTCACGAAGATGCTGCTGACCGATCCGCAGGTGCTGATCCTCGACGAGCCGACGCGCGGCGTCGACGTCGGCGCGAAGGCGGAGATCTACCGGCTCGTGTTCGCGCTCGCGAAGCGCGGCGTCGCGCTCGTCGTCGTGTCGTCGGAGCTGCCCGAGGTGCTCGGCCTCGCCGACCGCGTGCTCGTGATCGGCGAAGGCGAGCTGCGCGGCGATTTCGTCAACGACGGGCTCACGCAGGAACAGATCCTCGGCGCCGCGCTGAAAAGCAGCCGGCGCGCCGACGAACCCACCGCAGCGAGCGCGACATGAATACCGAACTGTCTTCCGCCGCGGCGCGCGAGCGCGCCGCAGACGGCCGCCGCGCGCACGGCCAGCCGCTGCGCCGGCTGTTCGTCCGCTATCAGGTGCTCGCGCTGCTGTTCGCGGTCGCGGCGATCTGGGCGCTCTTCTCGGCGTTGACCGACGGCGCGTTCGTCACGCCGCGCAACGTGTCGAACCTGCTGCGGCAGATGTCGATCACCGGCATGCTCGCGTGCGGGATGGTGTTCGTGATCATCGCGGGCGAGATCGACCTGTCGGTCGGCTCGCTGCTCGGGCTGCTCGGCGGCGTCGCCGCGATCCTCGACGCGAGCCGCCACTGGCCGGTCGCCGCGACGGTGCCCGCGGTGCTCGCGCTCGGCGTGCTGGCCGGGCTCTTCAACGGCTGGTGGTCGACCTACCGGCGCGTGCCGTCGTTCATCGTCGGGCTCGGCGGGATGCTCGCGTTCCGCGGGGTCCTGCTCGGCGTGACGGGTGGCTCGACGATCGCGCCGGTATCGGACGGCTTCGTGTTCATCGGGCAGGGCTATCTGCCGCGCGCGGCCGGCGACGCGCTTGCGCTCCTGCTGTTCGCGCTCGTCGCGCTGCTCGTCGTGCGGCAGCGCGGCAACCGGCGCCGCTACCGGCTCGCGGTCGCGCCGCCGTGGCAGGACGCCGCGAAAATCGCCGGCGTGGGCGCGGTGCTGTTCGCGTTCGTCGCGACGCTCGACCGCTACGGCGGCATTCCGGTGCCCGTGCTGCTGCTGCTCGCGCTGCTCGGCGCGTTCTCGTGGATCGCGACGCAGACCGTGTTCGGCCGGCGCATCTACGCGGTCGGCTCGAATCTCGAGGCGACGCGCCTCTCGGGCGTCGACACGGACCGCGTGAAGCTCGCGATCTTCGCGCTGATGGGGCTGATGTGCGCGTTCGCCGGCCTCGTCAATACCGCGCGGCTCGCGGCCGGCTCGCCGTCGGCGGGCACGATGGGCGAGCTCGACGCGATCGCCGCGTGCTTCATCGGCGGCACGTCGATGCGCGGCGGGTCCGGCACCGTGCATGGCGCGCTGATCGGGGCGCTCGTGATGGCGAGCCTCGACAACGGCATGTCGATGCTGGACGTCGACGCGTACTGGCAGATGATCGTCAAGGGCGCGGTGCTGGTGCTCGCGGTGTGGATCGACGTGGTGTCCCGGTCGAACCGGCGGTGACGCCGCCCGGCCGGCCTTCGCGCGCCGGAATTTTTACACCCATGCCGATAGCGATATCGCCCGAATCCAAATTTTCATTGGGCGGTTATCGGACTTGTCCCTAGACTGATCCGGGGTCTGCGCACGCCGGATCGGCCGGTGCCGCCGGCGGCGCGACCCCGAACCGCGCCCGCGTCACGGAAAAACAGAACAGCGCACGGCCGGCGCCGCGGCGAACAACGACATCATCGGAGACGACCATGACATTCATCAGGACGCTTGCGGCCGGCGCGATCGTTGCCGCGACGGCGTGGCTCGCGCCCGGCGCGTTCGCGCAGCAAAAGCCGATCACGCTCGGGTTTTCGCAGGTCGGCGCGGAGAGCGCGTGGCGCACCGCGAACACCGTGTCGGTGAAGAGCGCGGCGAAGGACGCCGGCATCAACCTGAAGTTCTCGGACGCCCAGCAGAAGCAGGAGAACCAGATCCGCGCGATCCGCTCGTTCATCGCGCAGAAGGTCGACGTGATCGCGTTCTCGCCCGTCGTCGAATCGGGCTGGGAGCCGGTGCTGACCGAAGCGAAGGCGGCCCGCATTCCGGTGATCCTGACCGATCGCGCGATCGACGTGAAGGACCCGTCGCTGTACGTGACGATGATCGGCTCCGACTTCCTCGAGGAAGGCCGGCGCGCGGGCCGCTGGCTCGAGGAGCGCTACCGGAACGATGCGGGGCCCGTCAACATCGTCGAGCTGCAGGGCACGGTCGGCTCCGCGCCCGCCAACGACCGCCGCGCGGGCCTGCTCGAAGTGATCAGGAGCAATCCGAAATTCAAGGTCATCGCGTCGCAGAGCGGCGACTTCACGCTCGCGGGCGGCAAGCAGGTGATGGAAGCGTTCGCGAAGACCTACGGCAAGCGGATCAACGTCGTCTACGCGCACAACGACGACATGGCGCTCGGCGCGATCCAGGCGATGGAGGAGGCGGGGATCAAGCCCGGCAAGGACGTGAGCGTCGTGTCGTTCGATGCGACGAAGGGCGGCTTCCAGGCGATGGTCGCCGGCAAGATCAACGTCGACGTCGAGTGCAGCCCGCTGCTCGGGCCGCAACTGATGAGCGCGGTGAAGGAGGTCGTCGCCGGCAAGGCGCTGCCGAAACGCATCGTGACCGATGAGACGGTGTTTCCGATGAGCGTCGCCGCGCAGGTGCTGCCGACGCGCAAATACTGAGGTCCGCCCGGGCGGCGGCAACACCGCCGCCGTTCGGCATTTTTTTGCGGGAGCGTGCATGACGAATCCGCCGGTGGTCGAGATGATCGACATCGACAAGGCGTTTCCGGGCGTCCGCGCGCTGCGGCGCGTGCGCTTTCGCCTGTTTCCGGGCGAGATCCACGCGCTGATGGGGCAGAACGGCGCGGGCAAGTCGACGCTGATCAACGTGCTGACCGGCGTGCACGCGCACGACGCCGGCGAGATCCGCGTCGGCGGCCGGCCGGTGCGCTTCGCCGCGCCGCGGGAAGCCGAGGCGGCGGGCATCCGGACGCTCTACCAGGAAGTGAACCTGTGCCCGAACCTGTCGGTCGCCGAGAACGTGTTCGCGGGCCGGCAGCCGATGAAGCGCGGCGCGATCGACTGGAAGACGATCCATGCGCGCTCGCGCGACGCGCTCGCCGATCTGAGGCTGTCGATCGACGTCACGCGCTCGCTCGACGCGTATCCGATCGCGGTGCAGCAGATGGTCGCGATCGCGCGGGCCGTGTCGGTCGACGCGCGCGTGCTGATTCTCGACGAGCCGACGTCGAGCCTCGACGACGGCGAGGTCGCGCGGCTGTTCGACGTGCTGCGGCGGCTGAAGGCGTCGGGCATCGCGATCCTGTTCGTCACGCATTTTCTCGAGCAGACCTATGCGGTCTCCGACCGGATCACCGTGATGCGCAACGGCGAGCGCGAAGGCGAGTATCTGGCGCGCGAGCTGCCCGTCGACGCGCTCGTCGCGAAGATGACCGGCCGCGAGCGGATGCCCGACACGCCGCGGGCGGAGGCGGCCGCGCGCGCGAGCGACGCCCGCGCGGCCGCGCCGTTCCTGTCGATGCGGCGCGCCGGCCGGCGCGGGATGATGCAGCCGCTCGATCTCGACGTGCGGCCGGGCGAGATCCTCGGCCTCGCCGGGCTGCTCGGCTCGGGCCGCACCGAAACCGCGCGCCTCGCGTTCGCCGCGGAACGCACGGACACCGGCGCGATCGAGATCGACGGCGCGCGCGCGCGGCTCGCGTCGCCGCGCGATGCGGTGCGGCGCGGGATCGCGTACTGCCCGGAAGACCGCAAGAAGGAGGGGATCGTCGCCGCGCTGTCGATCCGCGAGAACATCGTGCTCGCGCTGCAGGCGCGGCGCGGCTGGTGGCGGCTGATCGGCCGCGCGCGCCAGCGCGAGATCGCCGATACCTACATCGCGCGGCTCGGCATCAAGGCGCGCGACGCGGAGCAGCCGATCGGCCTGCTGTCGGGCGGCAACCAGCAGAAGGTGCTGCTCGCGCGCTGGCTCGCGACGGAGCCGAAGCTGCTGATTCTCGACGAGCCGACGCGCGGCATCGACGTCGCCGCGAAGTTCGACATCATGGAGCGCGTGCTCGCGCTCTGCGCGAAAGGGCTCGCGATCCTGTTCATCTCGTCGGAGATCGGCGAGGTGGTGCGCGTGAGCCACCGGATCGCGGTGCTGCGCGACCGGCGCATGATCGCCGAGCTGGCCGGCGGCGACGCGTCCGAGGAGCGGATCTACCGGCTGATCGCGGGAGGCCAGTCATGACGCGGCTCAGGATGCTGCTTCGCCATCCGCTCGTGTGGCCGGCGCTGACGCTCGCGCTGCTGTTCGCGCTCGACGTCGCGCATCGACCGGGCTTCCTGTCGATCGCGCTGCTCGACGGTCATCTGTTCGGCGCGCCGGTCGATATCCTGAACCGCGCGGCGCCGCTCGTCATCGTGTCGCTCGGGATGACGCTCGTGATCGCGACGCGCGGGATCGACATCTCGGTCGGCGCGATCGTCGCGATCGCCGGCGCGGCCGCGGCGATCGTGCTCGACGCGGACCCGTCGCGCGTCGGCGCGGCGCTTGCCGCCGCGCTCGGCGTCGGCGTGCTCGCGGGCGCGTGGAACGGCGCGCTCGTCGCATTCGTCGGGATGCAGCCGATCATCGCGACGCTGATCCTGATGGTCGCGGGCCGCGGCGTCGCGCAACTGCTGACGGGCGGCCAGATCGTTCCGATCGGCGCGCCCGGCTACCTCGCGCTCGGCGGCGGCTATCTCGCGACGGCGCCGTGCTCGGTGTGGATCGCGATCGCGGCGATCGCCGCGACGGCGCTGCTCGTGAATCGCACCGCGCTCGGCCTGTTCATTCGTGCGATCGGCGTGAACCCGGTCGCAACAAGGCTCGTCGGGCTGCGATCCGGCGCGGTGGTGTTCGGCGTCTATCTGTTTTCCGGCGTGATGGCCGCTATCGCCGGAATCCTCGCGAGCTCGAACGTGCGCAGCGCCGACGGCAACAATGCGGGCCTGCTGCTCGAGCTCGACGCGATCCTCGCGGTGACGCTCGGCGGCACGTCGCTGCTCGGCGGCCGCTTCAGCCTCGCCGGCACCGTGCTCGGCGCGCTGATCATCCAGACGCTCACCTATACGACGTATTCGATCGGCGTGCCGCCGGAAGCGACGCTCGTCGTCAAGGCGATCGTCGTGATCGTGGTGACGCTGATCCAGTCGGACGCGGCGCGCGCGACGGCCGTCCGGCACGCGTCGCGGCTGCTGTCGTTCGCGCGCTCGCGCGCCGCCGCCGGAGCGACGCCGCGATGAACCGATTCCTTGCCAGGCTCGCCGACCCGCGCACGCTGCCGATCGTCGTGACGGTCGGGCTGTTCGCCGCGCTGCTCGGGTTCGGGGCCGTGATGTACACGGGTTTCTTCTCAATGCAGGTGCTCACGGGACTCTTCGTCGACAATGCGTTCCTGCTGATCGTCGCGATCGGGATGACGTTCGTGATCGTGTCGGGCGGCATCGACCTGTCGGTCGGCTCTGTCGTCGCGCTGACGACGATCTTCTGCGCGGTGGGCGCCGAGCGGCTGCACTGGCCGGTGTGGGCGATCGCGCCGCTCGTGCTCGCGTTCGGCGCGCTGTACGGCGCGGCGATGGGCGCGCTGATCCATTGCTTCCGGCTGCAGCCGTTCATCGTCACGCTCGCCGGAATGTTTCTCGCGCGCGGCGCGTGCTTTCTCATCACGACGCAGTCGATCACGATCAACGAGCCGACGTTTCACGCGATCGCGGGCATCGGTGTGCCGATCGGCGGCGGCAGGCTGAGCGCGGGCGCGCTGATCGCGCTCGCCACGCTGGCCGCCGCGGTCTACGTCGCGCATTTCACGCGCTTTGGCCGCAACGTCTACGCGATCGGCGGCAACGAGCGCTCGGCGCTGCTGATGGGGCTGCCGGTCGCGCGCACGAAGATCGGCGTCTATGCGCTGAGCGGGCTGTGCTCAGCGCTTGGCGGCATCGTGTTCACGCTGTACGTGCTGTCGGGCTACGGGTTGCAGGGGCAGGGCATGGAGCTCGACGCGATCGCGGCGACCGTGATCGGCGGCACGCTGCTCACGGGCGGCGTCGGGTACGTGATCGGCTCGGTGTTCGGCGTCGGCATACTCGGCACGATCCAGACGCTGATCACGTTCGACGGCACGTTGAGCTCGTGGTGGACGCGGATCGTGATCGGCGCGCTGCTGTGCGTGTTCTGCCTGTTGCAGCGGGTCATCGAGCGGCACGCGACGCGACGGCGCACGGGCGGCACCGGGCTCGACGCGCAGCGCCGGCCGCCGGAAACCGGGCCCTCGCGGCCGGACGCGCACGCAGAGGGCGCGGCTCTGGTGTCGACGATGCGGCGGCTGTAGGGCGCCCGTGGCGAGCGGCGCAGGCCGCCCGAACCGCCTACGCCCGCGCGAGCAGCGTCTCGACGACGCCGTATCCGATCGTCGGCGGGATCGAGCGTGCGCAAGGTGTCGAGTCGCGCGCGGGCCAGCTCCTGCTCGCCGAGCCTCACGCTGATGAACGCGAGCGCCTTGAGCGTGAACAATTTCGCCGCGCTCGTCAAACGGGTCGGCGCGGCTGTCGTCAACATCAGCGTCATGCGCGAGGTGATGCTGATCGGCATTCGGCTTTCGCCCGGCATCCCGCCCGATCATCCGCTCCGCGCTGGCGGAGCCGCCGCCGAACATGCCGCAGCCGCTGTGTAAGCGGCTTTTTATTTCATAATGTGACGCCAGAGTCATCCGGATGTCATCAATTGGTGAGCCAGGATCTCCGGTGAATAAAAAATAAATTGCCGATGCGCGCATCTCGGATCGCAATTATTCAAAAAAGTGAGGCGCGGCAGGAGGCGGTGCATGGATATTTTGAAATAATCCAAGCCATATATTTGAGTATTTGAAAATGAATAAATATCCACTCATGACAATTTCAACTTTCATCAAATTCTTTCTTTTTTATTGCGATAAATTTAATTTTCAATATTGCTTTTGAATTCGAGGCGATGGTGAGAGTGTGAACAGAACCAAACCACTGGACATGCGGCGCTGCAAATTCCTCAATAATAATGCGATAGCCAACTGTTCCGGTCGGCGAGCTGGAATGCATGGATTCAGGCGTCGGCACATGCTTGCTAGAGGGTCGTAATCGCATAATGTTGATCGGCAATCCTTCCGCCAAATTTCCATATGAATCGGACATCCCATATGGCGTGAGAATTCCATGCGTATGATACCCAGCAGACAAGCAGAGTATTCTTTAAGTGTGAATTAAAAAATCGAGTTCGCAGATTCCGGAGAACAAAATGGAATGGAGAGGCGCGGACGATGAAAGCGGGGAGCGATCCCGGAGATTTTCAGAAAGCGGAATGCCGGAGGGGGTGCGGAAGGTCGCGATCGTCGTTTTCGAGAACTTTTCGCTGACAGAGGTTTGCTTGATCGTCGAGATGCTCCGGATCGGGAATGAACTGGCTCTTGGCGATCCGAAAAAGCCTGCATTCAGCGTGGCGGTGCTATCGAGCCGGCAGGCCCTCGTTCCGAGCGGATCATTCGTGCAATTGTTTGCAAGAGCAACCGCTGCTCACGACGCGCGGCTATTTGAAACGGTATTTGTTGCCGGAGGAGCGGGCGCGCGTGCCGCCTCGCATGATGCGGACCTGCTGTCGTGGCTGCGCGAATTGCCAGGGCATGCTCTCGTGATGGGCCTTGCACCGGGTGCCGAGGCAATTCTGTCAATGAGTGGGCGCACCGGCAATCCGGTCGCCGGGTACAAAGTCCTTGCGGACGATAGTGCCGTGTGGCGCGCGGTAACCTGTACGCGTACGACGGGCGAGGGGCGGGGCACCGTCCAGTACGAACTGGCCGTTGACGCGGTGCTGTCGATGGTGCGCAGCGACTTTGGCCCACGGGTGGCGTTGGAACTGGAGAGACGGGTCAACTCGCATCTGCGGATGAACTTCGTCGATACGGCCGGGCCAGGCAGCAACGACAAGCGCATATTGAGCGATCGCATTGCGTGGTCGGTACGGTGGATTCACGAAAACAGCGAGCACCCGGTTTCCGTTGCCGATCTGGCCCGGCATGTATCGATGAGCGAGCGCAACTTTCTGCGCCGATTCAAGCGCGAGATCGGCCAGACGCCGAGCGAGTATCTGACGCGCGTTCGCATCTATCTTGCGCGGCGTCTGCTCGTCGATTCCGATCTGCCACTCGACAAGATTGCGCGGCGCTGCGGCCTGTTCAACGGCGATCATCTGCGCAAGCTCTTTCAGAAGCATTTCCTGATGTCGCCAGCGGACTATCGAAGGACTGCCCGCAACGTACTGGAGGGGATGCACGGGAACATAGGCGCTTCCCCTTTTTGCCAGCGGACTGAGTGCGGCCACGGCTTGGATGGCTGCTCCGCGGGAGCCTTGCAGGTTGAACGGTCTGGACGGGAAGTCGGGCACGGCACGACGTCGAAAAAAACCGTCGGCGTGGCGCAACGAATGACATAAACAGACATCTTCATCCGGGGAAGCACATCGTCGACTGGCTTGGCTTCTGCAATGCCTGCCGACCGCATTCGACATTGAACTACGTCAGCCCCATGACGTTCGAGAAGAATTGGGCCGCCGCTCAGCAAGGGCAAGCGGTCTGATGGCCTCGGTTACGGGATTCGTGAAACAGGAGCAAGGTCAATTCGTTGTCGTGTACGAAAAATTGATTAAGACGGCGTATTTTTTTAGATTGCGGTGCAACCTGTTGAAATAATCATGTGGCGTAATCTCGCATTAATGGAGAGGCTATCTTCCAGGCAAGCCAGTTAAGGCATTCTGTACTGCAAGAGTCACATGGGAAATTGTCAATGTGGCGCCAGATGAAAGCGGTCGATTGCGGATACTATTGCTGCTGCAATTTCATATGCAGAGGATGCGGCTCATTTTCGGTGATTGACGCAACCAATGCCGTGCTGTTGGGGAACGGATAGCCATTTTCCGACTGCCAGCACCTGTTGGGTTGCACTCGAGCGGAGAAATCAGTCGATGGCAAGCAATCTCCAACTGGTGGAAGACACTTTCTCCGCAATGGGCGAGGCGACGATTCTCCTGTCGACCTCTTGTATGGTCGTGCATGCTTCTGACCTCGCCAAATCGCTGCTGGGCAACCTGCACGGCCTGAGCGTCAAGCAGGGAAAGCTATGGCACCCCAGCGCTGCCGTCCTGGACAATTTATCCAAGGCCGTGGTGACGACGCTCGAGACCGGGCAACGCTCGAGGACGACGGTCCCGCTTGAATGGGGAGAGACCTTGACCCTGGATATGACGGTGGCGCACCCGCGCATCCATCTTTCCGAAGCGCCTCTTGTCTTTGTCCGGATCCGCCGGAACAGCGCGCTGAATGGGGCGGACGTCGGCAACTTGATCACCGCGTTCAGCATCTCCAGGGCGGAAGCCAAAGTGCTGGCCGGACTCGTGGCGGGCCTGATGCCATCGGAGTGCGCTATCCAGAATGGCGTCCGCGAGAGCACGGTGCGCACACAGATTGCAAATCTGAAAAGAAAGATGCAGTGCAGTCGGATCGTAGATCTAGTGAAGCTTGCGCTGCTGGCGTAAAGCTGGAGTCGTGACGCCTGACTAGTGGGGTGTCAGGTTTCGCAAGCAGTGGTGTTTTCTATCCAAAGAGCACGCTCAACAACCTATTGATCACACCGACAGAATGCAGCTCCCTCAAGATACGCTTTGCGCAACGTTCGTTTTTTTTAAACAAGCGTTGTCAAGACTTTTCGCTGACAGCAACGGGCTTGCCATCTTGATCATGGCGCCATTGCTGGCATCTTGCGCCTTTGCTCCCGGTATGCGGTTCGATCCTCAGCGGCCTTTGAATCCCGAGGATCCGAGTTCGGTGCCCAAGGTGATGCAGATCACGCCGGATCTTGTTCGTGAGCAGCAGGCGGCGATCAACTCGATCAATGCGGGGGTGAGCGCACTGTACGACAAGCCAGCGCCCTACAACGTCGGGCCTGGCGACATCCTTTCCATCGTTGTATGGGATCACCCGGAGCTGGTCTTTCCCACGCAGACATACACCATCGGCACGGCGTATGAGATTCCCAGCTTCAGTGGCGCTGCCAACGTGCCCGGCTACGTGGTCAGCGCGGCAGGGGATATCCAGTTTCCCTATGTCGGCGTGCTCAAGGTTGTGGGTAAGAATCAGGATCAGATTCGTGAGGACATCGGTAGACACCTGAAATCCGTCATCGCCAATCCACAGATCACGGTGCGCGTGCTCGCGTTCCGCAGCCAACGCGTCTACCTTGACGGAGAAGTCAAGACGCCTGGTCCGCAGAACATCGACGATGTGCCCATGACCTTGGTGGAGGCGCTCAATCGTGCCGGCGGCATCAACGTGCTCACCGGCGACAGCAGTCGCATCCGTGTTTCGCGCCAAGGTAAGAACTATGACGTCAACGTGCCTGCGCTGTTGCGGCAAGGGATCGATCCCGCGCGCATTCTGCTGCGCAATGGCGATATCGTGCGCGTGGAGCAACGCGAAGACAGCAAAGTCTTCGTGAGCGGCGAGGTCGTGAAACCTTCCACCGTCCTGCTTCGCAACGGACGCCTCACGCTGAACGAGGCGCTTGGCGATGCCGGCGGCGTGAATCCTGCGACGGCTAACGCGAAGGAAGTGTATGTGATTCGCAAGAGCCCCGAGGGTGGCGCTCAGGTCTTCCACCTCGACGGCAAATCTCCGGTTGCGATGGCGTTGGCGGAAGGCTTCGAGCTCAAGCCGAAGGATGTCGTCTATGTGGATGCCGGCGGATTGGTGCGCTGGAGCCGTGTAATCAATTTGTTGATCCCTAGTTCGCAGCAGGTGATCGGTTCTGCGTCTTTGGCGAAATGATCAAGTCGATTCTGGTTGTGTGCGTTGGCAACATCTGCCGCAGCCCCATGACGGTGGGGCTGTTGCAGCAGGCTATGCCTGAACTGACCATGTTCTCCGCGGGGCTGGGCGCTCTGGTGGGAAATCCGGCGGACTCCATGGCTGTGCAGCTTCTGTCGGAACTGGGCGCCGATATTTCGGGCCATCGCGCACAGCAAATGAATAGTGAGCTTGCCGGCCGTGCTGACCTGATCCTGGTGATGGATAACGACCAGAGGGGCGAAGTCCAGCTTTTGTATCCCCAGGCATCCGGCAAGGTGTTCCGGCTGGGTGAGTTGGTCAAGATGGATATTCCCGACCCTTACGGCGAGCCGCGCCGTGCGTTCGAGCACGCGCTGCACTTGATTCGAGAAGGCATCGACACGTGGGTGCCCCGTATTCGTGGGCTTCGCTAACCGTACAGATAGTCTCCGGTATTTCGATGAACCAGAATCCTCCGTACCTTTCTGAAGTCGAGCCCCAGGACGATGAGATCAATCTCGTGCGGTACCTGGATGTGCTTCTCTCCAATCTGTGGCTGATCGCGGCCATTACCGCTGTCGTGACGGCGCTTGGAATTGCCTATGCGCTGATGGCACGCCCCATCTACCAGGCGGACATCCTCGTTCAGGTCGAGGACAGCCCCAATAACGCCAAGAGCTTGCTGAGCGATGTCTCCAACCTCTTCGACGTGAAGACCGAAGCCGGAGCCGAGATTGAGATCCTGCGCTCGCGCATGGTGGTCGGCAAAGCGGTTGACAACCTGAACCTGTATCTCGAGGCGACGCCCAGGTACTTCCCGCTGTTTGGGCGCTGGCTGGCCGCGAGGAACAAGTCGCTGTCAGAACCGGGCTTCCTGGGCTTTGGCGGTTATGTCTGGGGGAGTGAGGCCATCAGGGTTGCCTCGTTCGAAGTGCCGCAGGAACTGGAAGGGCAAGCATTCAAGCTGACGGCGTTGGGGGCGGACCGTTTCCGCATCGAACAGCCGAGCCTCGACAAGCCAATCGAAGGTCGTGCCGGAGAGGCGCTGAGCGTGGCGCAATCCGTTGGCACCATCAAGTTGGATGTGGCGGAGCTCAAGGCCAAACCAGGGGCCGGTTTTGTCCTGGTTCGTCACTCCAGGCTCAAGACCCTGGAATCTCTGCAAGGCAGACTCAACATTGCCGAGCGCGGCAAGCAGAGCGGCATCATCAGCGCCTCGCTGGAGGGTGCTGATCCCAAGTTGACCGCCGCAGTTCTCAACGAGATCGGCGAGCAATATGTCGCGCAAAACGTCAAGCGCAAAGCGGCGGAAGCGGAAAAGTCGCTCACGTTCCTGGACGATTTGCTGCCACGGCTCAAGTATGAACTGGACCAGGCCGAAAGCCGCTACAACGCGGTGCGGAACAGGCGCGGCACCTTCGATCTGGGCGAGGAGGCGAAGGTTTACCTTGAAGAAAGCGTGGCCACGCAGGCAAAGCTGCTGGAACTGAAGCAGAAACGTGCGGAATTGCTGACGCGCTTTACATCCGCTCACCCGGGCGTTGCCGCAGTGGATCAACAGATTGCCGCGCTTGAATCCAGGATCGCCGCGGTGAGCGGCAGGATCAAGAACCTGCCGGATCTGGAGCAGGACACCCTGCGCGTGATGCGAGACGTTAAGGTCGACAACGAGCTGTACGTGAACCTGCTTAACAACATGCAGCAGCTCAGGTTGGTAAAGGCCGGCAAGGTGGGCAACGTGCGGCTCGTCGACAGCGCCCCGGTACCGGAGGAGCCCGTCAAGCCAAAACGGGCGATGGTTGTCGCCTTGGCGGCTTTCCTGGGGGCCGTACTGGGTGTGGTGGCTGCATTTGTGCGCAGCGCCCTCTTTGGCGGCATTACCGATCCACAAGACATCGAGCAGCACACCGGTCTTAGCGTGTATGCCACGGTACCGCTTTCGCGGGCCCAGGCAACCTTGGCCGAGAACATCAGGGCGCGCAAGCCGGGAACTCACCTTCTTGCCAGTCGCTATCCCAACGAACGCTCAATCGAGAGTCTGCGCAGCCTGCGTACCGCGTTGCAATTTGCGATGGTGGACGCCGGCAACAACCGTGTCCTGTTGACCGGCCCGACGCCAGGCGTTGGCAAGTCGTTTATTTCGGCCAACCTTGCTGCGCTGGTTGCCTCTGCCGACAAGCGCGTGCTGCTGGTGGATGCAGACATGCGCAAGGGTCATCTGAACGGGTACTTGGGCAAGGGGCGGGAACCAGGTCTTGCCGACGCGCTGACGGGCTCTATCGCGCTGGACAAGGTGATCCAGCGGGAAGTGTTTCCGGGCCTCGACCTGATCGCCGCGGGGACGCTGCCGCCCAATCCGGCCGAACTCCTGCTCAGCGAACGCGCGGGGCAATTGCTGGATTCGCTCAGCGAACGTTACGACCTGATGCTGATCGATACCCCGCCGGTGCTGGCCGTATCGGATACGGCCATCATCGCAGCGCGCTGCGGCGTGGTGTTCCTCGTGACCCGGTTTGGAGAGACCACCATCGGGGAAGTCGCGGAATCCGCCAGGCAGCTCCGGCATGCCAATGTGAATGTGAACGGCGTGATCTTCAACGCGCTGGATCCGAACGGCTTCCGTTATGGCTACGGGTACAAGTACGGCCGCTATCGCTACGCATCCTACGGATATGCAGCGCAGGTCGGGGACAAGGGCTAGCCCGGCGCGCTCCGGGCCGCGGGACGAGAAGAAGCGCCGGATGCAGCCCGCTTACAGGTGTTGAGCAGAGTGAGGAGTGCAATTTCATTGAGAAGCCTGCACGGAAAATGGCCGCATCGAGTTTCTGCTGAGACCGGAAAGAGGATGAGAGGGGAGGTCTGACGACATGTGCGGCATAGCGGCAATTTACAGTTATCGTAGCGAAGGCCCCCTGGTATCGGCTGACGAGCTGGTCAAGATTCGGCAAGCCATGACCCTGCGTGGCCCGGATGGCGCAGGGCTGTGGGTATCGGAAGAGCGGAACATCGGGCTCGCCCATCGGCGGCTGGCTATCGTCGATCTCACCGAAAATGGCGCGCAACCCATGACCACCAAGGATGGCAGGCTGAGCGTCACTTTTAATGGTGAAATATACAATTATCGCGAGCTACGGGCTCGCCTGACGGAAAAAGGGCACGCATTTTTCTCCGACTCGGACACGGAGGTGCTGCTTCACGCATACCGCGAATACGGCCAGGATATGGTCGATCATTTGCGGGGCATGTTCGCCTTTGCCATTTGGGATCAAGAAATACGCGGCCTTTTTCTCGGCCGAGACCATTTCGGTATCAAACCCCTTTATTACCACGACGACGGTAAATCGATCCGCGTCGCGTCGCAGGTCAAGGCGCTACTGGCGGGGGGAGCCATTCAACCCGATCCGGAACCGGCCGGGCTGGTCGGCTTCTATTTGTGGGGCTGCGTGCCCGAGCCTTACACCCTTTATCACAAGCTCTTCGCTCTGCCTGCCGGTCACACGCTATGGGTGGACCAGGACGGGCCGCGCGCTCCGAAGCGGTACTTCGACCTCGCCGAGACGTTGGGAACAGCCGCCTCACAGCAAGCCCGCGCCCCCGTGGAGGAGGCCCTGCGAAACGCCGTGAAGGATAGCGTCAAACATCATTTGATTGCCGATGTGCCCGTGGGCGTATTTCTTTCTGCTGGTCTGGATTCTGCCACCTTGACTGCTTTGAGCGCCGAAGAAGTGACGCATATCCAGGCCATCACGCTGGGGTTCACCGAGTACAAAAATACTCTGGATGACGAAACACCCTTGGCGGGGAAAATTGCAGCACATTACGCTTGCCGGCATCAAATCGCGCATATCGATCAGCGGGATTTTGCCGAAGATCTTCCGGCCATCCTTCAGGCCATGGACCAGCCGAGCATCGACGGGATCAACACATACTTCGTCGCTCGAGCCGCGGCGCGCGCCGGACTCAAGGTGGCACTCTCGGGCGTAGGCGGAGACGAATTGCTCGGCGGCTACCCGAGTTTCCGCCATGTGCCTCAACTGGTTCGCCGCGTCCGGCCCATTGCCCGCCCACCCGGCATAGGCAAAGTCTTCCGCTGGGTGTCCGCGCCCATTCTCAAGCACACGACTTCGCCAAAATTTGCCAGCCTCTTCGAATATGGCGGCAGCTATGGCGGCGCCTATCTGCTGCGCCGGGGTCTATTTATGCCCTGGGAATTGCCGCAATTTCTCGGCAGCAAGCTTGTCCGCGAGGGTTGGGCAAAGCTGAGGCCAATCGCGCGTATGGACGAGTGGGTGTCAAGTGTCAAAGTCCCTCATGCCAAGGTGACAGCGCTGGAAACGGCCTTTTATATGCGCAACATGCTGCTGCGGGATTCTGATTGGGCAGGTATGGCCCATTCCCTGGAGATTCGGACTCCCCTGGTGGACATCGCCCTGTTTCGCACGATGGCGCCTTACTTGTGCGGCACTGGTGCGCCTCCTTCAAAGCGGCAACTTGCGCAGTGCGCGCGAATCGCGCTGCCGGACGCGGTGCTCAATCGTCCCAAGACAGGTTTTTGCATCCCGGTGGCGCAATGGCTGAACACTCAGGGGACATCGAAACAACAACGTGGCTTGCGAGGGTGGGCGACTCGCGTGATGGACGACTTCACGTTGCATGGCAGCGCGTGAAGGCGCGGTCGGGGGTGTTCGGCGTCACTCTCTGTACGGCATCAATCGAAGCAGGAGAAAGAAGTGGATAACGGGCGTAGAAAACGGATCCTGGTCACCGGCGGAGCGGGCTTTCTTGGATCGCACCTCTGTGAACGGCTGTTGTCGGATGGCCATGAGGTACTTTGCGTCGACAACTTTTATACCGGCACCAAGGACAACGTTGCCCATCTCCTGGCCAATCCTTATTTCGAGATCATGCGCCACGATGTCACATTCTCGCTCTACGTCGAAGTAGACGAAATCTACAACCTGGCGTGCCCTGCGTCGCCTATCCACTATCAATTCGATCCCGTGCAGACCACCAAGACGAGCGTGCACGGGGCCATCAACATGCTTGGACTCGCCAAGCGGGTCAAAGCCAAGATATTTCAGGCGTCCACCAGTGAAGTCTATGGAGACCCCGAGGTTCATCCTCAGCGCGAGGAGTATTGGGGAAACGTCAATGCGATCGGCTTCCGATCCTGTTACGACGAAGGCAAGCGTTGTGCAGAAACCCTCTTCTTCGATTACCACCGGCAGCATAATCTGCGTATCAAGGTCGCGCGCATTTTCAATACCTATGGTCCGCGCATGCACCCGTCGGATGGCCGCGTGGTGTCCAATTTCATCGTCCAGGCGTTGAAGAACGAGCCCATCACCCTATACGGCGATGGTACTCAGACACGATCGTTCTGCTACGTGAGCGATTTGATTGAAGCCTTTACGCGTTTCATGCAATGCCCGGATCAGGTCACAGGTCCCATGAACATGGGGAACCCGGAGGAGTTCACCATCCGCACACTGGCGGAGACGGTGATCGAGCTGACGGGTTCCCGCTCAAGAATGACCTTCCTCCCGCTGCCCCCTGACGATCCGAAACAACGCAGGCCGGATATCACATTGGCGCGAGAGTTTCTGCACTGGACGCCGACAACGCCACTGGAGCATGGCCTCAAACTGACGATTGACTATTTCGATCGGTTGCTTGGTCACGGGCGAGGATGAAATATGAGATTGCTCGTTGTGGGTTCCACTTACATTACTGCGGTTTCGCAAGAAAAGTTCGTGGCGATGAAGCGTCATGACCCGGGGCTGGAGCTGAAGATACTCACTCCCCGATCGCTTCCGCACGTCTTCAAGCGCTATACGCGCGAACTTGCATCAGGTCTCTCCAAAGACGATGTGGTCGACATTCGCGACTACTTCTGTCGCTCGCATATGTCCTACATGCTCGATCCACTGCACTTCGCCAGGGTGTTGCGGGAATTCCAGCCCGATCGCGTCCACATCGAGGAGGACCCCCACTCTGCCTCAGGGTTCGAGACTGTGCTTCTGACGCGATGCATTTGTCCGTCGGCCAAAATCAGCTTCTTTCTCTGGGACAACCTGGCCAGAGAGCCTCGCTTCCCACTCAACGTCATTAAATGGACACTCAACCGATATGCGCTGCGCAGCACCGAATTGGTGATCTGTGGAAACCGGGACGGTGAACGGCTATTGCGCGAGAAGAAGGGATACGCCGGGCGAGCCGCGGTGTTGCCTCAGGTGGGGCTCGATCCCGCTGGCTATACGGGGAAAAGCGACCGCCATATGAGGCGTGCGTTGAATATCCCAGAGAACGTGCCGCTGATCGGCTATGTGGGCCGCCTGATTCCTGAAAAAGGGATCATGCAATTGCTCGAGGCACTCCATCGCCTTCTGGAAATTCCCTGGCGCATTCTAATCGTGGGCGCGGGCGCGTTGGAGACGGACATCGTCGACAGGTGGAAGCCCGTCTTCGGGGAGCGTCTGGTGATGCACAACGCTGTCCCGCACGCAGAAATGCCGGCCTATATGCGGGCCTTGGACATCCTTGTTCTGCCTTCGTATGCGACCCGGAGGTGGAAGGAGCAGTTTGGTCTCGTCCTGGCGCAAGCCATGCTGGCAGGGGTGCCTTGCGTGGGTTCGACATCCGGCGCCATTCCGGACGTCATTGGACCCGGCGGATTGGTGTTCCAGGAAAACAACGTTGACGATCTCACGACTGCGCTCAAACACCTTCTCACTGACGAAGACGCGAGGAGATCGTTGGGAGAGAGTGCCCAGGCGTTCGCGTTACAGCGCTATACCCATGCAGCCGTGGCGCGCGCTTATTTGAATCAATTCGATTGCATGGAAGGTCCCACAGCCGGCGAATTCATATCTGCTGCCGGATAGAGGAGATTCGGTTGAAATGGATGCTGATCTTGTGTATTCCGCGCATGGATCCGGGCTATGAGAATATTCGCAGTCGTTCCCGAGGCATTTGGCGGGCATGGCGGTATCGCCCGATACAACAGCGATTTGCTGCACGCGCTAGCCGCCATGCCCGATGTTGAGGAAATCGTCGTGGTGCCACGCGGCACGCCTTTTCCGGTTGAATCCGTTCCCGTCAAGATTACGTATCGATCCGCCGCTGTGGCGGGGAAATTCAAGTACGCCAAGGAAGCGTTCCTTGCGGCGAGAGGAGGCTTTGACCTTGTCATCTGTGGGCACATCAACCTGCTGCCCCTGACTGCCGTGCTCAACTTCAAGATACGTGCCCCACTTGTATTGATGGTGTACGGCATCGACGTCTGGCGGCCTCACCGCTCCCGGTGGGCTCGTCAGTTGGTCAATCGGCTTGCCAAGGTGTGGTCGATCAGTGAGTTCACGCGTGACGCCATGCGGCAATGGACGGCCATGGCCGTATCGAGGTTCACGATTCTGCCTAATGCCATTGACCTTTCCCGCTATGGGATGGTCCCCAAAAATCCCGCTCTGGCCAGACGGTACGAGGTTGAGGGAAGAAAAGTGATTCTCTTTCTCGCGCGTCTGGTGTCGTCCGAGCGCTACAAAGGGGTGGACGAGGTCCTTGAAGTCATGCCGAACCTGTTAAAGAAACTGCCCAGTCTTTTATTTCTCGTGGCTGGCGATGGCGATGATCGGACTCGCCTGCAACAGAAGGCTGAATCACTTGGCCTCAATGGCCATGTGACTTTCACCGGCTTTGTGCCGGAATCCGAGAAGCGCGACCTTTTCGGATTGGCAGATCTCTTTGTCATGCCTGGTTATGGCGAAGGATTCGGCTTTGTTTTCCTGGAGGCGCTTGCTTGCGGCGTGCCTGTCGTGGCCAGCCGTCTCGATGGCAGCCGAGAAGCTGTCCGCAACGGGGAACTGGGCAGGCTGGTGGACCCGCGCAATCGCGTCGAACTCGAAACGGCGATTCTCTCTGGCATCAATGACCCTCGCAGCATCCCGCCGGGCCTCGGCTATTTCGCGTTCCCCGAATTTCAGCGGCGCCTTGCCGCTGCCGTCCGTGAGGTATCGGGTTCATGAAACGCGCTCTGATTTGCGGTGTCTTTGGGCAACACGACGCCAATCTTGCGCGCTTCCTGCTGGATCGTGGATATGAGGTGTTCGGTACCTCGCGCGAAGCATCCACGAGTCATGACGGAAACTTGAAAAGCTTGGCAGCAGCGACCGAGTCTCCATCATGTCGACGCGTGTTGACGGCACAAGCAAGTCTTGAGCACGAGTGATTTTCGGAAGGATCGTATCCATGAATGATGATTCTCTCGTTTCTCAATCAAGCTATCGCACCCGCATCTATGCGCATTACGCATCCGTCTTTCAGGACGCCAACGCAACTTTCGATGCTGATGCAGCATGGCGATGGGGGCGCGGCTACCGCCACTACTTGCGCGGCTGGTTGCCGGATAGCCAGGAAGCCCGCGTTCTTGATATGGCCTGCGGCGGCGGCAAATTGCTGTATTTCTTCAAACGGATGGGTTATCGCAAAGTCTGCGGCGTGGATACCAGTCCGGAGCAGGTCCGACTTTCCCGACAGGTGACCGCCGATGTGATGCAAGAAGACGTGCTGGATTTCCTGGAAGATCGTCCGCAAAGCTACGATCTTGTCACTGGCCTCGACATCGTCGAGCACCTGCATAAGCCCGAGGTGTTGCGCTTGCTCGATACCTGTCATGCGGCCTTGAAGCCCGGTGGCCGGCTTGTGCTTCAGACACCCAATGCCGATAGTCCCTGGGGGGCGAGCTCTCGTTATGGCGACTTTACCCATGAGTTGGGCTTTAATCCGAATTCACTTTCCAGATTGCTTGCCCTTTCTGGTTTTTGCAACATTGAGGTCAGGGAAACCGGCCCCATTCTGATCGGCCACGGCGTCCTATCTTCGGTGCGGTATTTCATTTGGCAGGCAATACGTGCTGCTCTGATACTCTGGAACTTGGCGGAAACGGGTGACGCGGGTAGTGGTGTATTCACGCGTGTCTTTTTGATTTCGGCGAAGAGGGCGAGCAAGTGAAGGTAAATTTTGCCGTATGTGGCCGCTTTCACTACCACAAGTACGTGAAATATCTCGGCGAATTTGGGCTGCCTCAAAGATTTTATTACTCGCATAGATTCGGCGCAAACCATGATATCGATAGGTATTATGGAAGGAATATGTGGCTAAAGGAATATTTGCTTGCTGCGCACTCGAAAGTGCTCGGTGGGCATTTGCTTGACTTGTCGTTGCCCGTGTATCACAAGATATGGGAGTCAGCGGTTCTGAGAGATTGGACGAGAGCGGACCTTAGTCACGTGTTGCTACATGGCGCCGCGCCCAGGCTGATCAAGCGCTGCCAAGCGGAGGGTACGTGCGTGGTTGGTGAGGCTGTATGTGGGCACCCGGATGTCGTTAATCGCATTCTTGCTCCGGAGTACGAGCGATTGAACATGCAATATCGACGCTTCGACAAGATCTGGGAATACATGAGGCAGGAATACACTCTTTGTACCCACATTCTGGTTCCCTCGAATTGGGTCGCCAAGTCCCTTGTCGAGTTCGGCATTCATCCGGAAAAACTGATCAAGCTACCTTATCCGTCAGGTACGGACAAAAAACAAAAAGGGAATAGGGCCGCGAAAGGAAAAGGTCGCACTATTCGGGTGCTTTGCGTTGCTGGTCTTAGTGTTATAAAAGGCCAGCACTACCTATTGGAAGCCGTTGCGCATCTTAATAGGCGAAATGCGAGAGTCAAATTTGAAGTCACCTTGGTCGGCGCTTCCGGCAAGGATTATCTTGTTCGATTGTCGAGGATCGGTGTGCCGTTTGAGCACATTGAACACATCCCAAATGCGAACATGATCGACTTCATGAGCGGCTTTGATGTGTTCGCCCTGCCAAGCCTGGCGGATGGGTTTGCGGTAGCCGTCAGTGAGGCCCTTCAGGCGGGGATTCCGGCCGTGACCACGCAAAACAACGGCGCGGCGGATGCGATTGTGGAGGGGGAAAACGGTTATGTTGTGCCAGCCCAAGACCATCTCGCTCTCGCCAACGCTATCGCGGCTGCTGTTGATGTGACACCTGATCCCGGTTTCGTTGCGCCCGATCAGGTTCTTGACTGGCAAACATACGCTGCAAGACTGGCCCAGATTTACGGCCATGCCGTAGGGCAAGCCGATGGCCTCGGTTCCGACATCGTTACCCACTCGGCAATTTGAAAGATGCACTCTTTAACACGGTAATAGCAAGCGATCGGGAAAGTCATGGACAGCACCGCCATCCACAGGATTTGGCAAACCATGCAGGCGCAGGGCTTCGCCCATGTGGCGCAGATGGCGATGCGTTTCGTCGAGGTTCCGTTGTTTCTGCACTATTGGGGAGCGGCACGGTACGGGGAATGGCTGGTGTTGTTCGCGATACCGGCCTATTTTTCGATAGCCGATCTGGGTTTCAATAGTGTTGCAGCCCATGAAATGACCATGAAGACAGCACAAGGAAAGCGGGAGGAAGCTTTAACCATTTTTCAGTCGGTTTCTTTGATTGTCTTCGGGCTTTCTGCAATATTGCTGCTTTCCATCACCTTGTTATCGCACACGCTCTTATCGTGGATGCCGAGGGCCGATGAAGCCGTGGTTGGCATCGCACAAAGTGATGTCGTTTTCTATCTCGCGCTTTACGTTATCGCCCATATACAGATCGGCACCCTTCAAACGGGGTTCTATAGTCAAGGGATGTACGGTCGCGGCATTTTGTTGTTCTCGACTCTACAGTTCGTGGAGTTTCTGTTCGCCGCGGTCACAGTGGCGCTTGGAGGTGGTTTGTTGCAGGTCAGCCAAGTCTATGCCGGCGCGGCATGTCTAGGTTATCTGGCATATTGGGGTATCACGGCGCATTACCTGCCTTGGCTTAGGTACGGTTTTTCCGGATTTCGATGGCGCACCGTCGTGCGGCTGGGCCGGCCGGCCGTCGCGGCATTGATGTTCCCTGTCGGTCAAGCCATGAATCATCAGGGGATGCGATTGGTTGTCGGCTTTGTCGCCGGACCAGGTGCCGTCACATTATTTGTGGCGAGCAGAATGCTTACCGCCATCGCGGTGAAGTTGCAAGACGCGGTGGGTCAAGCACTTGAACCCGAATATGCGCGAGCGCACGGTAAAAGCGACCGTGCAACTGTTCAGCAACTGCTACTTCATGGAATGCAGGCCACCACCTGGTTAAGCGTCGTCACACTTGGCGCTATGCTGGTTTGTGGTGAACGCCTTTTCCCGCATTGGACAGGGGGGCAAGTGGCTTTCAACAGGATACTGGTCCTGGTGCTGGCGGCGTCCACGATCGTCAATGCGGTCTGGTCCAACGTAATGAAAATCGCGTACGCAGCAAATCGGCACACGAAAATTGCCGTGATATTTTTCCTGGGATATTCGGCAGCATGTATTGTTGCTCTGCCACTGACAACTGCGGCCGGACCTGTCGGCGCTGCGCTGGCACTTCTTATTGCGGAGGTCGGCATCGCTCTGTGCGTTGTGCCAATTGCCCTTCGAATGGCGGAGATCGGTTTAATGACTTGTATAGGAGCGGTGGGCAAACCACCTATACACCAAGCCCTTGATCTCGTGCGCCGGAGCACCTTGCGGTTTGCAAAAAAGGGAGGGGAGCAGGATGTCTGATATGCATGCGCCCCGCATCGCTCAGCGGATCTTTGTTGTACCAAGGCGCTCGCACGCGAACCGCTTGATTGTTCGAATGATCATCGCGGTTTATTTACTACTGATCTTTGAGGGGGCGATCAGAAAATGGCTCTTGCCTACGATGGGGGATTTGCTCTATTTCGCCCGTGTCCCGTTGGTTTTTCTGATTTACGCGGTTGCGTTGGGTTCTGGAATGTGGCCGCGCTCCAACAAGTACTTGGCTTTTGGACTGTGGTTCGGTGGGTTGACTGCCTGCCTGGTCGTGCTGCAAATGGTACTCGGCGGCTATAGCGAGCGTCATTTGATCATCGCGGCGTACGGCTGGATCAACTATTTTTTCTTCATCCCGTTCGCATTCATCATAGGGGAACAGGTCAGAGGAACGGATCTTGCAAAAATCGCCCGCATAACCATATGGTTATCGATAGCCGTTATGCCGCTGGTTATATTGCAATATTATTCGCCAGCGGAATCGATTGTTGTCAGAGGTAGTGGTGAGCTGGAAACCCAGCAATACATAGGTTTGGGATTTTCCGGAGACAGAATTCGTCCTATGGGTCTTTTTACATCCTCGCTCGGACAGCAAGCTTTTGTGGCAAGTGGCCTCGCTTTTGTAACAGGCGCTTGGTTTATGAGGAAATCCCAGCGCCGCGTTGCAGCCGCTACTCTAGTTGCAGCCGGCTTCGCAATTCTGATTATGATCGGATTTAGCGGGCAGCGAGGGCTTGTTATTCACGCAGCTATTGTTTTCCTGTTTTCCGTGGTGGGCGGCACGGCACTAAGGCGCCGTCACGCGGGCTCTGGGCTGTTCATCGCAGCCGCAGCGCTAATATTTTCCTTTCTTTATCCAATACTTTTCCCGGACGTCTATTTCGAGTTTTCAGAGCGATGGATAGACGCTGCGTGGGTGGAAAACATAAGTTATGGTGGCGGAGGCATCCTGGGCCGAATGGTTTACCAGCTCGTTCATTTCTTGAGCATGTTTGACAAAGCACCGCCGCAAGGCTATCTGCTTGGAATCGGTGGGAATGCCACCGGATCTCTTACGTGGGTTCAATTGCCTGACGTGGCCAACCAGTGGTCCGGGCCGACAGGCTGGGCGGAAGACGGACTGGCTCGCCATATTGTGGAGCTCGGCTGGTTCTTCGGTCCGTTGTTCATCATGTATCGGTTTGCCTTGGCCTTTTGGTTGATGCGTCAGGCCGTCCGATTCACGAGAAAATCCGGCCAGGTCTTGCCACTCGCGCTCGTCGGCTTCATGTTGCCATTGCTTATTTTCATGCAAATCACCGGGCAGGGGACCCTTGTGGGTTATGCGTGGATTTTTGTTGGTTTCAGCATGGCAGCGAGCCGAAACGACAATTTCATGAATGAGAAAACACCGCTACGATCGCCCGTCATTACGTCAGCCTACACTCATGAAATACGTAAAACTTAATTTGGTGCGTGGCATAAGCGCGATATTGGTCGCGGCATCGCACTTACGGGCGGCAACTGTTATTGACTATGATTCGGGTGTTGCCGGATCGATATTGGCAAAGGTCTTTTATTTTGTAACTGGCCTGGGTCATCAGGCAGTGATGGTCTTTTTTGTCCTGAGCGGATTTTTCGTCGGCGGCGCAGTGCTCAGGGCGGGGCGCGATTTTTCTTGGGCAAATTATCTGGCTGCGCGTTTTGCGCGCCTTTGGGTTGTCCTCTTGCCATGCCTGCTTCTTACTTATGGCATTGACAGAGTGATCATGGTCGTCGCGCCGGAGGTGCTCTCCGGTGCGTTTGCCGAACAGTGGCACTCTGCGCCGCATGCCGGCAATTATGATTCCAGCTTGACCACCGCTATTGGCAACGTGTTCTTTGTGCAAACGATCATGGTGCCGACATTTGGAAGCAATGGCCCGCTATGGAGTCTTTCAAACGAGTTCTGGTATTACATACTATTTCCATTCATGACAATTGCTTTCGGTGGAATCGGTAAATCACCATCAATGTCGCAGCGCATTATATGTGCCTTTTCAGCATCGCTGGTGATCCTGTTCATTCCTATAGCCATGTTGCAGGGATATGTGGTCTGGCTTCTCGGGTTGGCAGTCCTCGTCGTTGAATGGACGGGAGGGCGCAGGATTGATCGATATTTCAATGCTCTATGGCCTATTGCAACGGCGTTTCTCTTGATTGCATTGATCTTGTCAAAAACGGGCCACAATCAACACGCTAATTCTGGCGTGGATGATCTCTTGATTGGGTTAGCATTTGCATCGTTGTGCGCGGTTTTGGTGTCGCGTGCTGACGCAAAGAGGAAGCGAGCCTGGTTTGATAATCTCTCAAATACGCTGGCGGATTTCTCATTTTCGCTTTATCTTTCTCACTTTCCTTTGGTCATTTTGATTGGAGCGCTGTTCTATACCGAGGGGCGGATGAGGCTGAGCACAATCAGCATCGCCATTTATTTTGGGTGGTTGGCATTTCTTTTAATATTTGGTTGGATAATCTGGTGGATTTTTGAAAGGCACACGGCGGCAGTTCGGCGTCGCTTTGAAGTGTTGTTTTCAATGGTTATGGCGAGAAATCGCGGAGCGGCATGAAAAGGATAGATATGAAAATCCTTCACATCAGCCCAACCTACTACCCCGCCACCTACTGGGGTGGGCCAATCTTTTCTGTCTATGCCTTGAATAACGCTTTGGCGCAGTTGCCCGGCGTGAGACTCAGGGTATTGACCACTGATGCCGCGGGGCCGAGTGTGTCCAGCCGATTGGACGGCGCAAAGCTCACTGGCCTATTCCCGAACCAAGAAGTGATGATGGCTCGGCGGTTCGCAGCAGGAAGCGTATCGTTCGAATTGCTGCGCAAACTCCCATCGCTTGTGCGCTGGGCGGACGTCGTGCATTTGACGGCGACGTACTCTTTTCCAACCATTCCTACGCTTATGTTCTGCCGACTCATGAATAAGCCGGTCGTTTGGTCACATCGCGGAGCGATTCTTGATGCGTATCAATGGCCAGACGTGCCGCGTAAGCGGCTGAAACGACTTTGGGAGTTGCTCTGCAACGTCTTGATCCGGCAGGGGCGCGTAGTAGCCCATGTCACATCGGACGAGGAGGAAAACGCAGCGCGGGTCAGGATTCCAAACGCAGCACCGGTGCTGGTTCCCAATGCCGTCGAGGTTCCCGATGGCCTACCCGAAAGAGATTGGATGCCGGACAGTAAACTGCGCATCATGTACCTCGGTCGCATCGCACCGAAAAAGGGTATTGAAAATCTGCTTGAGGCCATGAGCCATTTAAAGGAGCAGGATATCGTTCTAACCATCTACGGAGCCGGTGATGCAGACTTTGTATCAAGCTTGAAGGCGTGCGCATCGGATAAGGGCCTGGCCGGCGACAATGTTTTTTTTGCCGGCCACGTGGACGGCATCGGAAAGCAGCGTGCGTTTCTCTCCGCGGATGTCTGTGTGGTGCCATCCCATAGCGAAAACTTTTGCATGGTTGTGGCGGAAGCGTTGGCTCACGGATTGCCGGTCATTGCCAGCCGCGGTACTCCATGGAGCCAAATCGAAAGGCACAATTGCGGGCTTTGGGTGGAAAACAGTCCGGAATCGTTGGCGCAAGCGATAGATCGGATACGGACCATGAAATTGGAGAGAATGGGCTGGCAAGGGCGTACATGGATGAAAGAGGCGTTCTCATGGCAGGCGGCCGCCACGCGAATGATGGCCGTCTATCAAGCCATCCAATAGTTAGCACGCGAGGGTATTTCACCTCCGAGCATTAATGTGGGTATCGGTGGCGCCAGCGTCGATATAAGGCCAAGAATGTCACATTCTCTTTTTACTGCGCCACCTCGAAGCAACAGGCTTGCCGACTTGACGGCCATTATTCTGACCTTCAATGAGGAGAAACACATCGAGCGCTGCATACGGAGCGCCAGCGAAGTCGCACGATGCATCTTTGTCATCGATTCATTTTCTGATGACAGGACCGTGGCCATTGCAGAATCATTTGGGGCGCGGGTGAGGCAGCACGAATTCGTCAACCATGCTGCTCAGCTCGACTGGGCATTGGACAACCTGCCTTTAAACACTGAATGGGTGATGAGGGTTGATGCAGACGAAGTGATCACCCCTACTCTTGCGGAACAGATACGGGCCAAACTTCCGCTGGCCGCCAAGAACGTCAATGGTTTTCTCGTTTGTCGATATCCCACATTTATGGGTACCATCATTCGCCACGGTGGATTTCCGCAATGGAGTCTGAGGCTTTGGAGGAAAGGCACTGCGGAGATTGAGCGGCGCTGGATGGATGAACACATGGTGCTCACGACGGGAGAATCCGAGCGCCTGCAAGGTGAATATATTGATGACAACTTGAATAACATCACATGGTGGACCAACAAGCACAACGGGTACGCGACTCGGGAAGCGATTGATCTGCTCAATCGAAAATATGAGTTCCTGCCTAAACTGGCCGATGCCGGAAAGCTTACATCTCAGGCCCGATTAAAAAGATGGCTGAAGGACCATTTTTATCTACATCTGCCTCTTGGCCTGCGCGCGTTCCTGCTATTCTTTTATCGTATGAGCTTGCGCCTTGGTTTTCTCGATGGAATGGGGGGCGGTTTTGCGTTCCATTTCCTGCAAGGATTCTGGTACCGATTTCTTGCGGATGTGAAAGTAAGGGAAGTGGAACGTCGCATGCATTCGGATAACGTAGACTGCGTTGAAGCAATCAAACGGGAGTTGGGAATTGATCCGATTTGCGCAACTGAAAACAACTGCAAATCGGCTTGATTGGTGTGCGACGCAGGGATCAAATGGATTGTGGCGCAATTGGAGGCAATTATTAAGGTGGGTGCTATGATTTTGCAAGATAATGACCCCTTTACCGGACCATCGTTTTCATATCGCCATCGTGTTCTCCGCCAGGCATGGAGTATCGTATACGTGACGTTATTTCGACCAAGCCCCCGCCCATTTCATGCTTGGCGTGCGTTACTGTTGCGCATGTTTGGCGCGAAGCTTGGGGCACATGTCCACATCTATCCAGGTGCGAGAATCTGGGCGCCTTGGAATCTGGAAATTGGGGATAAGGTGGGTGTTGCGGATCGAGTTAACATATACAACATGGATAAAATTCGCATCGGAAATCACTGCGTAATCTCTGATGGGGCGTACTTGTGTGGCGGTTCGCATCAATACAACATGGCAAATTTTCAACTCTGCGCCGAGCCCATTACGTTGGAGGATAACGTCTGGATCTGTGCGGAAGCTTTTGTGCATCTGGGAGTGCGAATATCCGAGGGAGTTGTCGTAGGAGCCCGTGCTGTTGTGACAAAAACGATTGACGAGCCCTGGTCTGTCTATGCTGGAACTCCATGTAAAAGAGTTGGTAAGAGGACCAGGATAACTCAACCGCAATGAATAAAATCTTCAACACCCAACGCTCGGCTAGAAAGTTTTCGAATGGGAAAATGGCGCTGGATGTTGGTGCTGGATGCGGTTTTTCCAAATTTATTAATCAAATTTGGATTTTATGCTGAAGCTATCGAGTTAGATTTCTCGTCAAGGAGAATATTCTGCGTGATGAATGGCTTTGAGTCGAAGGGCGCGGATTTAAAATTGGGCTATGCTGATATTAATAATGAAAGATATGATGTGGCTCTCTTGTCGCAAGTCCTGGGGCATCTATCCATAGACTCTAGGCACATTGATGGCATTAAGGATTTAAATTTCGTCATCTTGAATTCGAATAAACGGAGATCGGGAAATGAAAATCGCGCTTCATGGCATCAATTTTTCTCCCGAACTCTCCGGAATCGGAAAATATACCTGCGAAATGGCCGAATGGCTCGCCAGGCGAGGACACGAGGTGCGCGTTGTAACTGCGCCGCCCTATTATCCGGCATGGCAGATCGGGCAGGGATATTCGGGACGTTCATATAGCCGGGAGGTCAAGGACCTTTCACCTACCCAAAGCAACGCCCTCAACGGGGAAGGGCGTCTTTGGGTCTACCGCTGCCCGGTGTGGGTTCCGCGCCATCCCAGCGGCCTGAAACGGCTGGTGCATCTGGCAAGTTTCGCCGCGAGCAGCCTGCCGGTGATGCTGGGGCAGGTTTTTTGGCGGCCCGATATCGTGTGGGTTGTGGAGCCCCCGTTTGTATGCGCGCCTCAAGCGTGGTTGCTCGCCCGTTTGTCGGGCGCCCAAGCGTGGCTCCACGTTCAGGACTTCGAGGTGGATGCCGCTTTCGAGTTCGGCTTGTTGCCGCGCGGCATATTGAGCCGCCTCGCTTATTGGGCGGAACGGGTGATCATCAAAGCTTTCGATCGGGTTTCCACGATTTCCGAGAATATGTCGGCGCGCCTCGCTGAGAAGGGCGTCATGCACGGGACATTGTTCCCCAACTGGGTGGATACCGAAGCAATTTATCCGCTGACCGGACCGAGTTCAATGCGGCACGAGCTAGCGATTCCGCGGCACGCGATCGTTGCCTTGTATTCCGGCAACATGGCGAGCAAGCAGGGGCTGGAGATATTGATTGATGCGGCGCGGTCGCTCATTGCACGCACGGACGTCCGCTTTGTCTTGTGTGGTGACGGACCCGCCAAATCACGGCTGCAGGAATTGGCGTCCGGTCTGAGCAACATCACGTTTCTGCCGCTGCAACCCGTCGACAAACTGAATGCGTTGTTGAACCTCGCGGATATTCATTTGCTGCCCCAACGGGCGGATGCTGCCGACTTGGTCATGCCTTCCAAGCTGACTGGCATGCTGGCAAGCGGAAGGCCCGTGCTGGCAACCGCTGCGCATGGCACCCAGGTCGCTTCCGTTGTAGCGGGACGCGGGGTGGCCGTCGAGCCCGGTGATGCGCAGGCGCTCTCGGCTGCCATTGAGCAGCTTGCAACGAACCCTCAACTGCGTTCTGAGCTTGGTGCCGCAGCCCGAGCGTATGCCGTGGCGCATTTGGGGCGGGAAGCCGTGCTCGGCAAGTTCGAGCAAGCACTGCTTTCCTTGGTAGAGGGTAAGCTGGCCAGTTCCCCAGGATAGCTTTCATGAGCTTTCGACGCCATCAATATGCATTCTTTCCGCTCCAGCCCTTAAATGCTGTCCACAGAATAATTCGCAAGTCCAACAGGAACGACCAGTTCCGGATGTAGAAGAGATCATGCTCGACACGCTTGGCCATTTTTTCCAGCGTGTCGGTTTCGCCTCGACATCCGTTGATCTGCGCCCAGCCGGTGATGCCGGGCTTGACGCGGTGGCGCAGCATGTAGAACTCGAGCTGCTCCTTATAGATGTCGTTATGTGCGATGGCGTGGGGGCGCGGGCCGACCACGCTCATGTCACCCCGGAGAACGTTGATGAACTGCGGCAGCTCATCCAGGCTGGTCCGGCGCAGGAAGGCGCCGACAGGCGTGACGCGGCTGTCGCCTCGGCATGCTTGTGTGACCGTGCCGCCGTCTTCGTGATGCATTTTCATGCTGCGGAATTTGTAGACATGGATGACCCTGCCGTCGAGCCCAAGCCGCTCCTGCTTGAAGAAGACCGGCCCTGGAGAGCTGCGCTTGATCAGAATCGCAATGGTAGCGAACAGCGGGGACAGCATAAGCAGCACGAGCGCGGCAAACAGGCGGTCGAAGATTTCCTTTACGATGCAGCGCATCCCCAGTGGCGGAGGGCGATTCAGATCGATTGCCGCCATTCCCATGAACTCGCCCAGCCTGTTGTTGAACAGTTGGAAGTCAAGCGCCGGTGGCACCCACTTGATGTCGATGAAGTCGTTGCGCAACGCGTGAGCGATGGCTTGCATTTGTTTTTTTGTCATCGAGGGCATCGCAAGCCATACTTCATCCACCTGACGGCTGTGGGCAAACGTTGCGATGTCTGCCAGGCTGGTGATGCGGCTAATGCCCTCCGGGATGGGCTCATCGCCTTCGGTATAAATGGCCTTGACGGTGAAGCCAAGCCACCGGTTTGCGGTGGCACGGCGATACATTTCCTGGCCTGTATCGCCGAAACCGGCGATGAGCACATCCTTGGCATTTCGGCCGCTGTGCCGGACAATGCTGAGTGCACCGTGAACCAGAACGCGCAACAGGATCAACCCTAGCAATGCGCTTACATGCCAATACATTGCCCACAGCCGAGACACGAATCCAGCCTTGTGTATCAGAAAACACAAAGAGATGCCGATAAGCCAGATCAGGCTCCATGCGCCGGCCAGGCGCAGCAGGAGCGAAAAATAGTTGCGTCCGCGCCACGATGAGTAAAGGTGGAAGTTCGGCAGTACCACAAGTGCCACGGCACAGCTGAAATAGAGAACGAAGTAGTAGATGGGGGGGATGGAGGCCGCGTCATCAACGAAGCGCAGCGCGATTGCAAGCTGCCCCGTCAGCCAGATCGTAGCAATATCCAGCAATCGCGTTGCAAGCGCCGTTCCATCAGCGTGGCGGATCAACATCTCTCGATATAATCCCACTTGACGCTCCCCCTGCGAAGAACTCCATGTCGGGCGAGATTGTCTTAAGCTGTTTTTTTGCTGTATGCAACTTATCACGGCCGCGATTGACCGACATCCTCAAAATTGGCGAAATCTGCATATCGGTGCTGCCTGAATGAAATGGGTAAATATCATTTTCATCAGAATTAATTTAATGATGAACAGTGGGCGTATCAAACTCAAAAGCCCGAAAAACGCACGCCAAAGGACGCGTAGCCGTAGTATCGATTGAGCCGTCCAGCCGTAGCACCGTTGTAGAGGAAGGGGATGGTGCCGACAAAATTGTGCATAAAGGCTTGCCCGCGCACGAACAGCTCGACGTTCTTCACCACCTCGTACGTGAGCTCCAGGCCCAATGTATGGTTGGACTTGATCGGTGACACGCCATAGTTCGACAGACCGTTGTCGACATGGCTGCGGATCAGGTACTGGAACTGATAGCCCACCTGAGCGCCAAAGTGCTTGTACCGCCAGCGCCATGAACCGCCCAGGTTGAGGAAGCCGGCCGTGTAGTTGAGGTCCTGGTTGACATTGAGGCCGAACTGCGCCGCATCGACTGAGAAGGTTGCGTCCTGCAGGGTCGTATTGCCCGCCTGGCACGGTGCGCTCAGGGTGCCATTGGCGATATTGTCCGAACCGATATGGACGTTGAAGTTGCAGTTGCCTCGGCGCAACTGGGCGTTCAAGTCCCCAACCGAGACCCGGCTCAGGCCTACGCCGGCAAATACGGTCAGCGTGTTGTTGTCGTCCAATTGGCCAGAAAAGATCGCGTCGGCCTGCGCTTGTACATCCATTGGGCCGCTGACCCGGATTTGGTTGAAGGTGGTGCGCTGTACCTGCGTCGGCGAAGTTTTGCTGAGCGTGCCGGCGTAGTCGCCCCACAGCGAGAAGCGGAAGATCGCGCGGTCGCGTGCGCCGGGCTCCGCGAGCGGGTCGTAATTCAGCGCCAACTGCCAGCTATTGATGCTATTGGTGTCCTGGCCGTAATCGATATTGCGGCGCCAGTAGGTAACGGCACCAGACCAATACGGCGAGAACTTGTAGGCGATCATGATGCGCGCGCCCTTGTAGTCGCCGGCATTCTCGGGTGCCGGTCCCTGGCGCGTGCGCAGTTTGAAAATGTCGAGCGTGCTGTTGACCGCGTCGTAGCTGACCTCGGCACGCAAACGGGTGAACTCGCCTGTGGTGGGCTCGGCGCGCAGAAATTCATCCTCGGGCGCAGCCTCGGCGCCGCCGGCCGCAACCATGCCGAGGATCGCCAATACCGTGGCAACGCGCTGGCGCGGACGAAACTTCGACATCGTGGACTCCGGGGCAGAGTGTGGTACAGAGAAACGGGCGCCCGTAACACGCTGTCGGACCAACCGTAGCGTGCAGGCGCCCGGCGGCGCCGCCGCGCGAGGCGGGGCGCGACTGAAACGACAAGATCGCTTAGGGATTGACCGTGATGGCCACTGTTACACCGTCGCCGCTCACCTGGTCGGTGCCTGTCGACACCGAAGTCGTCGCTGTTTCCGCAGCGTTGCTGCCTGAGCCGGTGCCGACCTTGACCGCCGTGCCGCTGGTGCCGCTGACCGAGAGGGTGGTGTTCACGGTGCTGGTCGCTTTCGGCGTGAGTGCGTCGATCTGGCCGGCCGTCAGGCCGCCCGCGCCCTGCAGCTTGTTGAGGAATATCACGATCGGCAGATCGAGTGAGCCGCCGCCTGCGGTGGAGAACAGGTTGTCAGCGATGGAGGTCGACAGCGAAGCGGATGCGTTGACGGCGCCGTTGATGCTGAACGCGTACCTGGTGCCGACCGGCACTATGGCAGCGATCAGCGAACTGCCGTTGAATGTCAGCACAACCCTCTCGATGATCACGTTGACGGTATTGCCGTTGAACGTGTAGCTCATGCCTGCACGCACCTCCGACGCACCCGTGCCAAACGGCGAGCCTTGCTTGGTCAGCGCGACCTGGACGTCCGTCAAGCTGCCGCCGCTGACGGACAGGCTGGGGGAGAGCGGTACCGGCACGCCGTTGTTGAGCGTCACGTTGCCCAGTTGGATATAGTTGGTCAGCGTAACCAGGTTCACGACTTGGTTGAGCGTGGTGCTGTTGACGGCGCTGCCCAGGGCGTTCGCCGCGTTCGTGATAGTCTGCGCGGTGCCGGTCGCCACCGCGTTGCCCAACGTGGTCAAATTGGCTGTCAGACTGGCGTTGCCCAGCGCAACCGGCGTGATCGCCGAGACCAGCGTCGTGGTCAGGGTCGATTCGCTGCTGTCGAAGATGCCGTTGAGCGCACCGGATTTTTGCAGCGCCGCCACGGTCGACGCTGGATCAGTGCCAAGGTTGATGGTGCCGAGTCCGGTACTGACATTGGATGCCAGTTTGGTCACCGTGGGAGCGCCAAGCGCTGCCGCATTGATGGCCACATTGCCGATATTGCTCTGCAGGCTGGTCGGCAGGCTGGACTGCACATTGATCACCGCGGCCTGGATAGCGCTCGACACGGTCCCGGTGTTCAGGCTCACTACACCGCTGCCATTGTTGATCACGTTGGCCACGGCGTTGGCGGCCGCGGCGGTGGCGACATCTGTGCTCAGCGTACCACCGGCACTATTGGCCACGCCGATCAGGGTCTTGCTGATCTGATCGACCACTTGTTGAACCACCAATGCTGCCTTGAGCACTGCGCCGTCCTTCATTGGGTCCGTGTTGAGCAGATCCTTGCCGGGCAGTCCCAGCTTGAAAGCGAGCGAGGTGGCCTGGGCGGCGCCCACTTGTGCCACGAGCGTGCTCAGCGGTGTGACCATAGGCGTGACGCCGGCGATGTTGTCCTGCGCAGGTGCTTGTAGCACGCCGGTAAACGGCAGGTTGGTGCCGATATCGGTACCCCCCGTGGCCGACAACGCGCTCCTGGCGCAATTTGCAGGGAAGGTGAAGTCGCCGGTTGTGCTGGTGGTGGTCGTTTGGTTGCCACAATCAAGGAAGGTAACCGTGGCACCTGAGAGATAAAAGTCAACCACCTTGCCCTGGATGGTGGCCGAGGGGGAGGATCCACCACCGCCGCAGGCGGCAAGCAGGATTGCTGCCGAGGCCATGACTGCAAACGATAGCAGTTTGGGAAAGCTCGTGTGCATTACGCGCTCCTGAAAACGGTTTGATGACTTGCTTGCTTACGGCAAGGCCGCTTCCTCGCTGGAGGCAAGGCGCCAATCAGCAGGCGCTGGTGGGATAAGTTCAAAAAAAAATTAAAGGGCATTGTCGTGAATTAGGCAACCCCTTCCAAGGCGATAACGAAAAGTACCCATCTGGATTTCGTCACTATCATTAGTTTCGATGATGAATATCGTTGGAAAATGTGATAAGCGCCATAAGAAAATGCAGAATCATGACGGCTGCGCTTGTCAGTCTACATGCTCATGCAGCCCGCGTTCGGCGCATTGTCGGATCGGATTGGCAGGCGGCGCTCGATGATGCTGTTCGGTTTGTCGCCGGGATTGCGGCTTGGAACCCCAACCCGGCCGACCTTCTGTTCAGCGGCCGATGAATTGAGCTCGTGAATGCGGTATCGGCCCGATACGACATCGTCCTTATCGATGCCGCTCCGGTGCCGCCAGTGTCGGGCGCCGGCATCATGGCCCCTGTTGCAGGTGCTCCCCGACGGGCGATCTGCGTGGCAATGCCGGCGGCATGCAGCGGCCTGCGATATTTGTCGTGGTCGTAGCCGCGATCGTCGAGCGGCTTGCGTCCCGGGTATCGCGTCCGGCGCGGCTTGGGTGGCGGCAACAACGGTTGGATAAGCGACCACAATTCGTCATCGAGTATCGCTTTTGCCATGACCTCTTCGTCAGCGAAACAATGAAGAAGTTAACAGCGCATGTGGCGGATTAACAGCCCCGCAGTTCATTTTGTTAGAGTTTCTAAGTTCCGCATCGGAATGGCGATGCCCGTATCGAGAATCAGGCGCAGGAGTGAAGGTTGAATGCTCTGCCGGAGATGACAAAACTCCATACCAGCCAGACAGATGAAAGATTCAGAGTACTAACCGGATACGATACGAAGGAGAGGGAACGGGAGTCGATATGAAGACCGCGCTGATTACCGGGATAACAGGACAGGATGGTGCTTATCTCACGGAGTTCCTGTTGAAGAAAGGGTACTTCGTGACTCGTTCGGGCCGTGCCGCAAAAGGAAACCACGCTCACGCGTGCACTGGCGCGAATCAAGCTCGGTCTGCAGGACTTTCTCTGTCTCGGCAACCGGGGACAGGCGCGCGACTTCGTCGACGCCGCAGCGAGAGAACTTGACATGCCGATCAGTTGGCGGGGAAAGGGGGCGAGGCGCGCGGCCATGACGAGCGCGGAAAGGTTGTCGCGGCGGTGGGCTCACGCTATTTCCGACCGACTGAAGTGCCTTCGCTGCTGGGCGATGCAGGAAAGGTTCGCGAAAGGCTGGGCTGGACGCCGCGCACAAGTTTTATCGATCTCGTCACGGAGATGGCTCGAGAGGATCTGCGCTGTGCCGAGCGCGACGCGCTCGTCCGAGAACACGGCTATCTATCGCGTGTTCGAATGCCATGAGTGACTGACTGAAAGAGGAGGGTGCCAATGTCTGGAACAGTGGATAAACATGCCCCTATCTATGTCGCGGGCCATCGGGGCATGGTCGGCTCGGCGATCGTGCGGCGTCTTGATGCGGGCGGCTACGACAATATCGTCACGCGCGATCGGAAATCGCTCGATCTCACGGATCAGCAGGCGGTTCGGAAATTCTTCCGTGAACAACGACCTGCCTATGTCTTTCTGGCGGCGGCGAAGGTCGGCGGCATCTATGCAAACAACACGTATCCCGGCGACTTCATTCGCGAGAATCTGGTGATCCAGTGCAATGTAATCGACGCCGCGATGGCGGCCTCGGTCGACAGACTGCTGTTCCTCGGCTCGTCTTGCATTTATCCGCGCGATTGCCCGCAGCCTATCCGCGAGGAGTACCTGCTCACCGGCACGCTCGAGAAAACGAACGAGCCCTATGCCGTCGCGAAGATTGCGGGGGTCAAACTTTGCGAAGCGTTCAATCGTCAGTACGGCACGCATTATCTGTGCGTCATGCCGACCAATCTGTACGGTCCCAACGACAACTACGACCTGCAGACGAGCCATGTCCTGCCGGGGTTGCTGCGCAAAACGCATGAGGCAAAGCTGCGTGGCGATTCGCATCTGGTGGTGTGGGGCACCGGCAAGGCCAGGCGCGAGTTTCTCTATGTGGACGATATGGCGGACGCCTGTGTGTTTCTGATGGAAAACGGCATCGAAGAAGGTCTTTTCAACATCGGCATGGGGGAGGACGTGACGATTCGTGAGCTTGCCGAAGAGGTCATGGACGCGGTTGGGTTTCGAGGCGAGATCGTCTGCGATCCGACCCAGCCTGACGGCACGCCGCGCAAGCTGTTGTCGGTCGAACGCCTGCGCGCGCTCGGGTGGCTGCCGAAGACACCGCTGGCGGAGGGCATCCGAAAAACCTATGCGAGTTTTCTGGCCGAGAGCGGTCGATGAGAGCCGCGCAATCGCGGTCGATGCCCGTCCGCAACCCAATGGAAGATGGCGACATTCGCAAATGAACTGGCTCATCACCGGCGGGTGCGGATTCATCGGCACCGCGCTGATCCGAAGGCTGCTGGACGAGGGGGGCCACGCCGTGCGTGTGCTGGACAACCTCAGCACGGGCACGCGCGCCGATCTTGCCCGCGTCGCCGCGTATGAAGAGCTCGTGCACTACGAGGTCCGTTCGGCACCGCGCGGCGTCGAGCTTATCGTGGGCGATATCGTCGACGCGCAACTGGCGGTCGATGTCGCCACAGGCTGCGACATCATTGTCCATCTGGCCGCCAATACAGGCGTTGTGCCGTCACTGCAGAATCCGCGCGCGGACCTTGGTGCCAACGTGATCGGCACGTTCAACTATCTGGAGGCCGCTCGCCGCCACGGCATCAGGCGGTTCGTGTTCGCATCGAGCGGCGCTTCGACAGGCGAGGTCGAACCGCCGATCCACGAGGAAATCGCGCCACGTCCGGCGTCACCCTATGGTGCGAGCAAGCTCGCGGGAGAGGCGTATGCGTCGGCCTACAAGCACGCGTTCGGGATCGACACTGTCATGCTCCGTTTCGGCAACGTCTATGGACCGGGATCTGCGCGCAAGTCCAGCGTCATCGCGAAGTTCATTCGCGCAGCGCTTGTGCAGATGCCCCTTGAGATACATGGTGACGGCTCGCAGACGCGTGACTTCATCTATATCGACGATCTCGTCGATGCCGTGATGCTGGCGTCGATCGTACCGGACATAGGCGGGGAGGTATTCCAGATCGCGAGCGGCGCCGAAACCACGATCGACGAGCTGGCCGTCCGTCTCGCGAGGGCGCTGGAACGCGCGGGTATCCGCAATCTCAGGGTGACACGCACCGACGCGTATGCGCAGGGTGTGAGACGACGTTTCTCCGACACCACGAAGGCGCGCGTGCTTCTTGGATGGCAGCCGAAAGTGACGCTCGAGGAAGGTCTGCAAGAGACGGTCCTGTACTTTCTCGATAACGTGAGGGCTTCGCCATGAATCCGCTGTTTCATGGCCATTCGATCCTGGTGACGGGCGCGTGCGGCACCATCGGCTCCGAACTGATCGGCAGTTGCTTTCCCAATTCGTCGGACGGCCTCCGTGAACCGAGGCCGCGCGCGCTGCGGGATCGGAACAGACACAGGGCAGCGGCCGCAATAGCGGAACTTTCCTGCCCGAAGACTCCAATGTGCTTCCATACGTAGTCGCCAATCGGCGCATTGCCGGCGTATTCTGCCTGTTGCAGCGGGTCATCGGGCGGCATGCGGCACGGGCGAATGGCCGAGTCGGGGGGCACGCGGCCGGCGCAGGCCGCCCGAACCGCCCGAATTCGGATAATGTCCGGGTTGAACGGACAGCCGTGCTGGCTGACGAAAATGTAATCCCTGCGCAAAAGGGGCAAGGGGTCAAGTGCGCAGCCGGCATCTGGCGTGCGCGGAAACTTGCCGCGGATCATTCATTCATGAAAGTGCTCGTTATCGAAGACGACGCGGCCATCGCGGCGAACGTCTATGACTATCTGGAAAGCCGCGGCTTTCACGTGGACGTTGCGAGAAGCGGCCCCGCGGGCCTTCAGTTCGCGCTCGCCGACGCCTGGGATGCGATCCTGCTGGATATTTCGCTGCCCGGCATGGACGGCCTGACGTTGTGCCGAAAACTCCGCGAGGAAGCGCATCGCGACACGCCGGTCCTGATGTTGACCGCCCGGGATGCGCTCGATGACAAGCTGAGCGGATTCGAGCACGGCGCGGACGACTATCTGGTCAAGCCGTTCTCGCTCAAGGAGGTCGCCGCGCGTCTCGATGCGCTGATCAAGCGGTATCGCGGCCGCGTCGCCGTACCGGAGCTGCGCTTCGCCGACGTGCGGCTCGATCTGGGCACGCTCGCCGTCGAGCGCGCGGGGCGTCCAATCAAGCTCCAGCCCAAATGCCTGCATCTGTTGCGCATCCTGATGCTGTCTCCGGCGCGCGTATTCACTCGCGCGGAACTGGAAACCGAAGTCTGGGGCGACGAACTGCCGGGCAGCGATACGCTGCGCGCGCATATCTACATGTTGCGCAAGGCATTGACCCGACCGGGCGAAGCGGAACTCATCGAGACGGTCCACGGACTCGGCTACCGGCTCATGGCGGGCGACACCGATGCGGCGTAGCCTGCGCGTCAAGGTTGCGCTCGTTTTCTCGGCGCTCGCGATCGTTCTGCTGCTTGCCCAGGCGCTCGGCGTCAGGGTGCTCGCCGAAGCTCAGGAAGAAAAGCTGATCGCCGCCCTGATCCAGGACGACATGGCCAACGTGTTGCGCGGCTACGAAGCGAACCCGTCCCTGCTGCCGCCGTTCGACGAGCGCCTGCGCGGCTATGTTTCAACCCCGGACACGCCGCCGATCGCATTGCCCGCCGCGGTTGGCGGCCTGCCTGCCGGAACCCATGAAATCGTCGTCGGCGAACGGGAGATCCATGTCGCGATCGCCCCGTTCGGCGCGGCACGCCTCTACCGCGTCTACAATTTCAGCGGCTACGAAAAGCATTTCAAGCAGGTGATCAACGCGCTGATGGCCGGCACGGGGGTGTTCGCGCTGCTGACAGTCTGGCTCTCGTTCGGGGTGTCGGGCCTGCTGGTGCGTCAGGTGGCCGGCCTTGCGAGGCAGGTCAAGGCGCTCGAACACGAGCGTGCGGCGTCGATCGACCCCGGCCGGTATGACGAAGCCGAGCTCGTCGGGTTGGTCGACGCGTTCAATGACTACCACCGGCGCATGGCGGACATGATCGAGCGGGAGAAGGCGTTCACCGGCAACGTCAGCCATGAATTGCGCACGCCGCTTACCACGATCAAGACCAGTTGCGAGCTGCTCGAGCAGGATTCCGCGATCACGGGCAAGTCGCGCGCGCGGCTGCTTCAGATCGATCGCGCGGCGGACGGCATGCGCGAACGGGTCGATGCGCTCCTGATGCTCGCGCGTGAAGATTCGGTGCGAGACATCGAACAGCTCGGACTCGCGCGCATGATCGAAACGGCGCTCACGCCGTTTGCGGAGCGGCTGGCCGACAAAGGTGTCGAAACACGGGTCGACGTGCCACGCGGCATCCATGTCAAGGCCAATCGCTCGGCTCTCGCAATCGTGCTCTCGAACCTGGTCGACAACGCCGCGCGCCACACCGATCGAGGGCACGTACGCTTCTCCTACGCGGGAGGGTGGTTGCGCATCGAAGACACCGGCTCCGGTATTGAAGCGTCGGCGCTGCCCCATCTGTTCGAGCGTTTCTACCGGGCGGAGCGCCACGACGCAGGCGGACGCGGCTTCGGTATCGGTCTCGCGATCGTGAAGAAGATCTGCGACCGTTACGGCTGGCAGATCGAACTCGAGAGCGAACCGGGGCGCGGCACGCGCGTCTCGCTATATCTGCCTGCCGACATTCCTGGCGAAGCGGGGCGCGACGCCCATCCGGCACCTTCTTGACGAAAATTTCACAACCGGTTGCGTAGCATCCGGGGCTGGAGCCGCCCGAGCGGGCAGCAGCGAGACCCAAGGATGCCGCCATGCGCCGAGCGATACTGATTGCGTTTGCCCTGCTGGCGGGCTGCGCGACGTACCACGCACAGCCGATCGCGCCGGTCCGGATGACGCGGCAGTTCGAGGAGCGGTCGCTCGTGAGCGACGGGCTGCGCACGTACCTCGTTCGCGAACTCGGACATGACGTGCATCCGTGGCCGCCGGTGCGCTGGAATCGCGAGAGGCTCACGCTCGCGGCCTGGTATTACAGTCCGGCGCTGGATATCGCGCGAGCCCAGTGGGGAACGGCCCGCGCCGGCATCCAGGTCGCCGGCGCGATGCCGAACCCGGTTCTGCAACTGCCGTTCCAGTATGCGACGCCCAACCCCGGACCGGGCGCTCCCTTCGTATGGGGCCCGGCCCTCGACATTCCGATCGAGACCGCGGGCAAGCGCGGCTACCGTGTCGACCAGGCTTCCCACCTGTCGGAAGCGGCGCGCCTTGCGATCGGCAATGAAGCATGGAAGGTACGCGCGCAGGTTCGCGACGCCCTGCTTGCGCTGTATGCGGCGCGCGAGCGCGGCGTGTTCCTGTCCCGCAAGGCCGACGCCGCGCAGCAGATCGCGCGGATGGTCAAGAAGCGCCGCGCAGTCGGGGAAAACTCGGGGCCGGATGTCGATGCGGCGGTACTCGCGGCGACGCAGGCGCAGGCCGCTCTGGCCGCAGCCGAGAGCGCCCGGCAGGACGCACGGGCGCAACTGGCGGCGGCGATCGGCGTACCGGTGGCCGCGCTCGACGGCATCCAGCTCGATCTCGACGGCTTTGCCGCCGCGCCACCTGCGCCTCCGGCCGCCGACGCGCGACGCGACGCCATCTTCCACCGCGCCGACCTGCTTGCGTCGCTGGCCGAGTACGCCGCGGCGGAGTCGGCGCTTCAGCTCGAAGTGGCGAAGCAGTATCCCGACCTTCACCTCGGCCCCGGCTACACGTACGACACGGGCACACACAAGATCGCGTTCGGGCTCGCCGGCATCACGCTGCCGATTTTCGATCAGAACCAGGGCGGCATCGCGCAGGCCGAGGCGAAGCGCAAGGAGGCCGCCGCGCGCGCGGCGGCCTTGCAGGACTCGATCCTCGGCGATCTGGATCGCGCGCTCACGCGTTACCGGGCCAGTCTCGATGCCGTGCGGCTTTCGGCGCGCAGCCTCGCCGCCGCGCGCCGGCAGCTCGACAGTCAGGCCGCCGGGTTTGCCGAGGGCAACGCGGACCGGTTGACCTTCACGCAGGCGAACGCCGACTACCAGGCGAACGAAATCGCGCATCTGGACGCCGTCGTCGCTGCCCGGCAGGCGGCCGGCGCGCTCGAGGATGCGATGCAACGGCCCCTGGCCCCCGACCCCGAGGCAGCGGGGAATGCATCTCTGACCGAACAGGAACCACGGCGATGAAATACCGGTTGCTCCTCTTTTCCGCCGTCACGATCGCGCTCACGGCGGGCGCGGTCTGGTACATCTACCAGACGCTTTACCCGACCCCCTCGGCATCGCCAGCGATTGCACCGACGGCGTCTCAACCGGCGGTACAGACCGTCAATGGCGAAACCGTGGTCGTGCTCGGCGCCGACGCGCAGCGCGCGAGCCACATCGAGGCCGCGCCGCTCGCCTTCGCGACCGGGCCGTCGGCCAGCACCGCGTGGGCAACGGTCGTCGACCTGCAGCCGCTCTTCGACTTGCGCAACCGCCTGTCCGCCGCGCGGGCGGACCTCGATACCCTCACGGCGCAGGCAGGCAATTCACATGCGCAGTACGAGCGCAGCCGCGTCCTGTTCGAGGACGACCGCAACGTTTCGCAAAAGAGTCTGCAGGATGCGCGAGCCGTCATGCAGGCCGACCAGGCGAAACTGAAGTCGGCGGCGGCCGCGGTCGGCGGGCTGGAGGCGACGCTGCGCCAGCAGTTTGGCGAGGCGCTCGCCAACGCGTCGATGGCGGGCGCGTCCGACCTGTTCCCGCGCCTGCTGGCGGGCCGCATGGTCGTGCTGCGTGTCACGCTGCCCGCGGAGTTCGGGGACACTGCGCCCGCGCGCATCCTTGTCGACGCCGCGAACGGCCAGCCGATATCGGCAAGGAGGCTCTCGGCTTCCCCGCTCGCCGATCCATCCGTGCAGGGAACGCCCTGGTTCTACGCAGCGGACCGCGCGCTGCCCGTGGGCACCCGGACCAGCGTGAACGTGCCGTCGCCGGGTTCCGCCGCGCGCTCGCTCGTCATTCCGGGCAAGGCCGTCATCTGGTACGGCGGACAAACGTGGGCCTACGTGCAAACCGCGCCCGATCGCTTCACGCGGCGCTACGTGGCGGCAGGCAACGAGAGCGATCAGGGCTTCGTCGTGACTTCGGGCTTTCACGCCGGAGACCGCGTCGTCACGCAGGGCGCCCAGTTGCTGCTCTCCGAGGAACTGAAGCCCCAGGGCATCGCAACCGCCTGCAAGGACCCGCCCGAGTGCGACGACTGACGGACGCCCGACACCGCCGGGCACGATACGAACCCACCTATCGCCCATGCTGAACGCAATCATCCGGTTTTCGCTGCGTTTTCGCGGCGTGATCTATGCGCTGGCCGTGATCGCGGCCGGCTACGGTCTCTATACGCTGACACGGGCGAAGCTCGATGTGTTTCCCGAGTTCGCGCCGCCGATGAGCCTCGTCCAGACCGAAGCGCCGGGCCTGAGCAGCGAGCAGGTCGAGACGCTCGTCACCCAGCCGTTGGAGAATGGCCTCGGCGGGATGGTCGGACTGCAGTCGATGCGCTCGAAATCGATGCAGGGGCTGTCGGCCATCACACTGGTATTCGACGCCCATGCGAACGTGATGCAGATCCGGCAGTTGGTTTCCGAACGGGTGAATGCGCTCGCGGCGACGCTGCCCGCCGGCGTCATGCCGCCGCGGCTCCTGCCGCTGACGACCACGACGAGCGTCGTGCGCACCGTTGGCCTCACGTCGAAGACGCGCGCCCTGACGGACCTCTACGACATCGCGCAGTGGACCATCCGGCCGCAGTTGCTGAGCGTGCCGGGCGTGGCGGACGTGATCGTGTTCGGCGGCGACGCGCGCCAGATGCAGGTCCGGATCGATCCCGCGAAGCTGATGCGATACGGTCTGTCGATACAGGACGTGATCGCCGCGGCGCGCGCATCCACGGGCGTACGTGGCGCCGGCTTCGTCGAGAACGACAACCAGCGCATCGCGATCAACGCCGATGGCCAGATCACGGCGCCGGAGAAGCTCGCCGATGTCGTGCTGCGCTGGAGCAACGGCGCGGCAGTCCGTCTCGGGGACGTTGCAACCGTCGCATGGGGCAGCGCGCCGGCAATGGGCGCGGCCTCGATCATGGGCCAGCCCGGCGTGATGCTGGTGCTCGAAAGCCAGTACGGCACGAACACGCTGGCGGTCACGAAAGACATCGAGAAGACTCTTGCCGGGCTCGCGCCCGTCCTCGCGAAGCAGGGCGTCGACGTCAATGCGAATGTGTTCCGGCCGGCCAATTTCATCGACGCGTCGGTCGGCCATCTGCGCACGGCGTTGCTCGTCGGCGCCATGCTGGTGGTCGCCGTGCTGTTTCTCTTCCTGTTGAACGTGCGCACGGCCGTCATTTCGGCCGTGGCGATTCCGCTGTCGCTGCTCGTCGCCATCATCGTGCTGACGTCGCTCGGCGTGAGCCTGAACACGATGACGCTCGGTGGCCTCGCGATTGCGCTCGGCGAAGTGGTCGATGACGCAATCATCGACGTCGAGAACATCTACCGCCGGCTGCGGCAGAACCGGAGCCTGCCGACGCCGCTGCCCGCGTTGCGCGTCGTGCTGCGCGCATCGCTCGAGGTGCGCAGCGCGGTGGTGTTCGCCACCTTCATCGTGATGCTGATCTTCCTGCCGGTGCTCACGCTTTCCGGCGTGGCGGGCAAGCTGTTCGCGCCCCTCGGCATGGCATACATCCTCGCCGTGCTGGCCTCGCTCGGCGTGGCCCTCACGCTCACCCCCGCAATGGCGCTCGCGCTGCTCGCGCGCGGCCCGCTGCCGGCCGACGAACCGCGTCTGGTCGCACGCCTGAAGGCCCGCTATGTCGCATTGCTGATGAAGGTCGAGCCGCGCGTGAAGACGGTCATGGCCGGGGTGGCGCTGATGTGCGTCGCGGCGCTGGGCGCGCTGCCGTTCATGAACGGCAACTTCATCCCCGAACTGCGGGAAGGGCACTACATCGTGCACATGGGCCTCACGCCCGGCACGTCGCTCGCGGAATCGATGCGAATCGGCGCACGGGTGTCGCGGGCATTGATGCACGTGCCGGGCGTGCGTCTCGTCGCACAGCGTGCGGGCCGCGCGAACGAGGTCGTCGATCCCGCGGGCGTCCAGCTTTCCGAGTTCGAGGTCGATCTGGAGCCGATGGGCGCGTCCGGCCAAAACCGGGCGCTGCATCACATCCAGCAGGCGCTCGCGCGCTTTCCCGGGCTGACCACGGCGGTGAACACCTTCCTCGTCGAGCGCATCGACGAGACGATCTCGGGGACGACGGCGCCGGTGGTCGTCAACGTGTTCGGCGACAACCTGGACGTGATCGATCGCAAGGCGCAGGAGATCGCGCGCGTTCTCGGAACAATCCGCGGGGCGGCCAGCGTGCAGGTGGAATCGCCTCCCGGCATTCCCGAGCTGGACGTCAGGCTCGATCCCGGCCGACTGAGCCGCCGGGGCTTCAGGCCGGTCGAGGTGCTCGATGCGATTCAGGCCGCGTATCAGGGCGCCACGGTCTCGCAGATCTATCGGGGCGGCCGCACGTATGACGTCACGGTGGCACTCGCGCCTGCCGCACGCAGGACCCTCGGCGAGATCGGCGCGCTGATGCTGCGCAACCCGGATGGCCTGGCCGTCCCGCTACGCGAACTCGCGACGATCAGTCAGGTTTCCGGCCGTTATCAGATCACGCACGACGGCGGCCGGCGCATGCAGACGGTGTCCGTCAACCTCGGCCGCCGCGCGGTCAGCGATTTCGTCAACGAAGCTCAGTCGCGCGTGAATCGCGAAATAACGATGCCCCAGGGCACGTATGCCGTATTCGCCGGCGAAAGCGAAGCGCGCGCGCAGTCGCAGCGGGATCTGCTCGTGTACGGCGCGATGTCGATCGTCGGCATCGCCATGCTGCTGTTTCTCGCGATGAAAAGCCGCCGTGGCGTGCTCCTCGTGATGGTCAACCTGCCGTTCGCGCTGGTGGGCGGCGTACTCGGCGTGGCGCTCGCCGGTGGTAATCTGTCGCTCGGCGGCATGGTGGGCTTTGTCACGCTCTTCGGCATCTCGCTGCGCAACTCGATCATGCTGATCAGCCACTACGAGCATCTCGTGCACGTGGACGGCCTGGCGTGGAATCCCGACACGGCCGTGCGCGGCGCCGCGGAGCGGCTGGTGCCGATCCTGATGACCGCGCTCGTGACCGCGCTCGCGTTGCTGCCGCTCGCGGCGACGAGCGGCGCAGCCGGCAACGAGATCGAAGGGCCGATGGCGATCGTGATCCTGGGCGGCCTGATCACGTCCACGATGCTGAACTTGATCGTGCTGCCCACGCTCGCGCAGCGCTACGGGCGCTTCGAGCGCGACGCGCCGGACGAACCGGGGCCGGCGATTGCGTAGCCCGGCAGAGGAGGCACCGCATGGACGAACTGCAACCGATGGCGGCGCTCCCCGACGGCCTCGGTTCGTCTGAAGTGACCGAGCGCAGGCAGCGCGGCGACGTCAACCGGATCGAGCGCCGGACCAGCCGCAGCCTCGCCGACATCGTGCGCGCCAACGTGTTCACGCGCTTCAACGCGCTCCTCGGCTCGCTGTGCGCCGCGGTGCTCATTGCGGGCCCGTGGCAGGACGCGCTGTTCGGCGGCGTGCTTGTGGCGAACTCGCTCATCGGCATCTTTCAGGAATGGCGGGCGAAGCGCACGCTCGATCGTCTCGCGCTGCTTCACCAGCCGCGCACGCACGTGCGCCGCGACGGGCGGACGATCGAAATCGACGTTGCCGACATCGTGAAGGACGACCTGATCGGGATCGGGCGCGGCGCGCAGATCGTGGTCGACGGTGTCGTCGCGGCTTCTGCCGGGCTGCAAGTCGACGAGTCGCTGCTGACCGGAGAATCCGAGCCGCAGGACAAGGCGTGTGGGGCGCGGCTGCTGTCCGGCAGCTTCGTCGTCGCGGGGCAGGGCTGGTATCGCGCAACGGCCGTCGGACAGCAGGCGTGGGCGCACCGGCTCGCGGCGCAGGCGCGGCGCTTCGCGCCCGCGCGTTCGGAGCTCGCGGCCGGCATCAACCGTATCCTGCGCTACGCCGGGTGGGCGATCGCGCCGCTGTCGGTATTGCTGGTCGCGACCCAACTGTTGCGTCAGATGCCCTTTGCCCAAGCGGTGCTGTTTTCCGCGGGCGGCGTCGTCGGCATGGTGCCGGAGGGGCTGGTGCTGCTCACGAGCGTCGCCCTCGCGGTCGGTACGATGCGGCTCGCGCGACGCGGCACGCTGATGCAGGCGTTGCCGGCCATCGAGACGCTGGCGCGTGTCGACGTGGTGTGCATCGACAAGACCGGTACGCTCACGCAAGGCGAGCCCGTCCTCGAGCAGGTCGAGATGCTCGCCGGCGACGGCGCGGCGCACGATGCGCTTGCCGCGCTCGTCCTCGGCGAACCCGCGCCGAATGCCACATTGCGCGCCATCGCCTCCCGCTATGCGGTCTCGCCGGGCTGGCAAGCCAACCGCACCGTGCCGTTCTCCTCCGCGAGAAAGTGGGCCGGCGCATCGTTCGGCGAACGCGGCACCTGGGTGCTCGGTGCGCCGGATGTCATGCTCGCCGGCGCCGCGATGGCCGACGACGTGCGCGCGGCCGTGTCCCGCCATGCGCACGACGGGCGCAGAGTGCTGCTGCTTGCGCGTTCGGACCTGCCGCTTGCCGATGATGGGCTACCGCGGCCGTTGACGCCCGTCGCGCTGGTGCTGCTCGCGGAGCGCATCCGGGACGATGCGCCCGGCACCGTGGCGTGGTTTGCCGCAGAGGGCGTCTCGCTGAAGGTGATCTCCGGCGATCACCCGGATACGGCGGCCGAAGTCGCCCGGCGCGTGGGCATCGCGTCTGCATGGACGGGCGTCGATGCCCGCGCGTTATCCGACGACGGGGCGCTGCTCGGCGAACTGATGGAGCGTGAGTCCGTATTCGGCCGCGTCTCGCCGCGGCAGAAGGCGGCGATGGTTGCGGCGTTGCGGGCCCGCGGCCATGTGGTCGCGATGGTCGGCGACGGCGTGAACGATCTCCTTGCGCTCAAGGAAGCCGACATCGGCATCGCAATGGGCGGGGGCAGCAGCGCGGCGGCGGCCGTCGCCCAGGCGGTGCTGACCGACAACCGCTTCGCGAGCCTGCCCGCGATCGTGAACGAAGGCAGGAGGGTCATCGGCAACATCGAGCGGGTCGCCAATCTGTTCGTGACGAAAACGGTGTATGCGATGCTGCTCGCTTTCGCAGTGGGCATCGCCGATCTCGCCTTTCCGTTTCTCCCGCGGCATCTGACGCTGGTCGGCTCGCTGACCATCGGCATCCCGGCGTTCTTTCTGTCGCTCGAACCGAGCGCCGAGCGCGCGAAGAGCGGCTTCGTCGAACGCGTGCTGCACTTCACGGTGCCTTCCGGCGTGCTGGCGGCCATCGCGACGTTCGCGGCCTACGCGATCACGCTCAGCTATCTCCACGGCACGCTCGATCAGGCGCGGACTGCCGCGACCGTGACGCTGTGCGCCATCGCGCTCTGGATTCTTGCGCAGCTTGCGCGGCCGTTCAACGCCTCGCGGCTGGGCATCGTCGCGGGGATGGCCGCCGCGTTCACCGCCATTGTCGTCGTTGGGCGATTGCGGACCTTCTTTGCGATCGAAGTGCTGCCTGTGCGGATTTGGCTCGGCGCGACCAGCATTTCAATGCTGGCATGTTCAGGCATGCACGCGCTCACGATCCGATCCCGCGCCGGTGAAGCGCCATCGACAGACGGCGACGCCGCGGCAACAAAACCGGTCCTGCACGCACTGCTGTCCCTGTGGCGGGCGCACATCGTATTCGTCACGGCGACGCTGATGCTGATCGTCGGCAGTGTCTGGCTGTTCCTCGGCGTGCTGGAGGACGTGATTTCGCGGGACCCGCTCCTGCAGGCGGACCTCATTGTCTGGCGCGTCTTGCAAGACATCCGGCCGTCGTGGCTCGACAGCATGATGACCGGGCTGTCCGAGCTGGGCGACGCGGCAGTGGTCGTTCCCGTCGTGCTGGTCGTGCTCTCGTGGCTGATCTGGCATCGGCTCTGGCGTGCGGCGCTGTACTGGCTCGCCGCGGTGGGCGGCGCCGAAGTCATCGTCAAACTGTTCAAGCTCCTGCTGCATCGTGCCCGGCCGAATCCGTTCGCCGCGGGCATCGAGAGCTTCTCCTTTCCAAGCAGTCACGCGACGCTTGCCCTGGTCGCGTACGGGTTCCTTGCGTTTCTGCTAAGTGCGGGCGCGGGCCAGCGACATCGAACACGCGTCGCGATTCTCGTCGCAACAACGATCGCGGTGACGTTAATCGCCACGTCACGCCTTTATCTGGGCGTGCACTGGGTATCCGACGTCGTCGCCGGCGCGAGCCTGGGTCTCGCATGGGTCGCGGGTCTCGCCATCGCATACTCGCTCCGGGAAAACCCGTCCATCGGGTCGAGGAAGCTCACGGGGATCGTCGTGATCACGATGCTGGCGGCCGCCGCGCTGCACATTGTTCGGCATCACGACGCCGACGTGGCGCTCTACGCGCCGACCCGCCATATCGAGCGAATGACGGCTGCGCAATGGCGCTCGCATGGATGGCGTGCGCTGCCCGTGGGGCGGGTCGCGGTGGTGGGCCGGATCGACGAGCCGTTCACCATTCAGTGGGCCGGGGCCGCCACCGCGATCGGGCGCGCCCTGCAGGCCGCGGGCTGGCGAACGGCTCCCGGCGGCCCGGCCTGGGCGCCGTGGACGGGGCGTCGCGCGGTGGTCCTCAAGTTCCATGACGGCGCCCCGCCAGCCATGACATTCGTGCAAGGCGACGCGGCTTCGCCGGACATGCAGGCCGTGCTGCGGCTGTGGCGAGGCGACCACGTCATTGAACGGCCGAGCGGGTCGTCAGCCGATCGCGACGTTCCAGTCTGGGTCGGCACCGTCACGCGCGAGCGCGCTTCGGCTGCCGGCTCATGGACGTTTTCCGCCCCGTCGGTCGACGAGGATTTCACGTCACCGGCACGCGCGTTCGCCCAGCAGTTCCCTGGCGCGCGCAGCGTGACGCGCGATGATGCGGCAAGCGCGCGCTTCCGGCGCTGGGACCGCCGCGTGTGGCTCATCGAAAGCGGCGAGATCCACGAAGCAGCATGCATGGGATCATGCGAGGCGGTATATCTACGATGTTCACGTCGGTCGGGCCGAGATCAGCAACGTGCTTGCCGAAAACGCCCGGCGCTGTGTCGCGCTCGGTCGGAAAAACTATCTGTTCGTCGGCTCCGACAGCGGGCGCGAGCAGTCCACGAAAGCCCCGCGGCGTTGCAGCGCATGCTGAACGGCGCCCGGACTCAAGGGCTCGCCGAAGTCGACGCGCGGGGTGAGGACAGCAGCAGGCTGGTGAGCTTGCCCAGCATCGTGACCGGCGTAGGCCGATGTCGATCCGCGCGGCTGATGGCGGCGCGCGTCGCCGCGGCCGCGATGGGCGCGGCGGCCTCGTCGGGCGAGCGATAGCGCTTGAGTACCGCGCGCACATAAAGCTGCGTCTCCCGATACGGCGGGATTTTCCGGCCGGCCTTCATCACCGCGCCTTCGCCTGCGTTGTAGCCGGCGACGGCGAGTTCGAGATTGTCGTCGAAGGTCTTCAGCAGCCATTTCAGGTAAGTCGCGCCCGCCCGCAGGTTGGTGTCGGGATCGGCGAGATCGGTAAAGCCGAAGCGGCGGCCGGTCTCGGGCATCACCTGCATCAGGCCCACGGCGCCCTTGGGGGAGCGCGCGTCGGCGTCGTAGCGCGATTCGGTTTCGATCATCGCGTGCAGCAGTCGGGCGTCGAGCTCGAACTGCCGCGCGACCGCGTCGATCAACGCATCGTAGCGCGCGCCGTGCGCGGCGGGTTGGGGCCCGGCCGGGCCGGGAGGCGCAACGGGTGGCGCAGGCGCGGCTTGCGCGTGCGCCGGGTCGCCGTCGGCCTGAACCGGTTCGACGCGGGTCCAGACGAGCGGCGCGGGCGCATCCTGCGCGGTGGCCGACAGCGCGCGCGTGAGCATGAGCGCGGCGAGCACGAGCCGCCCCACGCGGCGCTGGCGGTCCAGTCGCGGCGGATCAGGCGGACGGACGGGACACGTCGTCGTCATAGTGATCGGGATCGTAGTCGAGATGCATGACGAGCCGCAGGATATGCGCGACGGGCTCGAACAGGTCGGGCGGAATGACCTGGCCGACCGCGAGGCGTGCGGCGAGCGCGCGCGCGACCGGCACGTTCTCGACGACCGGCACGCCAGCGCGCTCGGCGAGCGCGACGATATGCAGCGCGCGCTTGCCGTGCCCTGTCTCGACGACTTCCGGCAGCGGGGCCGCGATGGGGTCGTAGTAGAGGCAGACGGCGACGTGGGTCGGATTGCGAACGACCACGGTCGACTTCGCCACGTTCGAGGCGAGACTGCCGCTTTGCACCTCGCGGTGGATTTCCTTGCGCTTGTGCTTCATCTCGGGATTGCCTTCCGAATTCTTGAATTCCTGCTTGATATCCTCGATCGACATCATCAGTTGCTTGGTCGTGTTGTAGCGCTGGAACGCGAAGTCGGCGAGACCGAACAGCACATAGAAGCCGATCAGCGCGGCCCACATCCAGTAGAGGAGCCGCACGCTGACCGCGAAGCCGCACTCGACGCTGCATAGCGGCAGGAATTGCAGCGACGGCGCGTATTCGCGGATCAGGTAATAGAAGATGAGCGACAGCACGCCGACTTTGAACAGCGACTTCGCGAACTCGAACAGGCTCTTCATCGAGAACATCTGTTTCGCATTATTGATTGGGTTGATCTTGTCGACGGACGGCTTCAGCGCCTCGGACGCGAGCAAGGGGCCGATCTGCGCGACGACCGCGATCACGGTCACGCCGATCACGACGAGCGCGAGGCCGATCACGAAGCGCGTGACCACCGCGCCGAGAACGCCGAGCCAATGGCCGAGCGCGGTGACGAGATCGTCGTTGATGACGTCGATGGACGCGCGGGTAAGCGTCTCGAACGCTTGCATCAGATGCGGGCCTTCGAACAGGAAGTAGCCGAGCAGGACCGCCAACTGCGCGCCGCTCGTGATCTCGACGCTCTTCGCGACCTGGCCCTTGCGGCGCGCATCGGCGCGCTTCTTGGCGGTGGGCTGCTCGGTCTTCTCGCTCATCGCAGTCGGTTCGTCAGCGCGGCAGCGTGCTCGACGAGCCGAAGGCTTTCAGAGAGCGGCAGTTGGAACGCGAAGTTCGCGCAGATGATCATCATCAGCAGCGCAAATGCGCTCTTGATCGGCATCGCGACGAAGAACACATTGAGCTGCTGCGCCGAGCGATTGACGAGCCCGAGCGCCATGTCGACCAGCAGGATCGCGACGATCGCGGGCATCGCGAAGCGCAGGCACAGCGTGTACATCAATTGCCATTGCTGGCCGAGAAAGTCGAGCGCGGCCGGTCGAAAGCGGAACGCCGCGCCGGGCGGCAGCGTCAGGTAGGACGCGTAGAGGGCTTCGAGCAGCGCATGAAAGCCGCCGAACATCATGAACAGCAGCGAGAACACCTGCGAGAATACGATGCCCATCATCGACGATTGCTGGCCGAGCAAGGGATTCAGCACGCTCGCCATCGAGGCGCCGCGCATCGTGTCGATCAGGAATCCCGCCATGTCGAGCGCCCAGAACGGCACCGCCGCGCAGAAGCCGATCACGAGGCCGATGCTCAGTTCGCCGCACGCAAGCCACAGATAGGCGGCCCACGACCGCGCGCCGTCGACGGCGGGCCACAGATCGTGCAGGGCGAGCACCGGCAGCGAGATCGCCAACACCAGCGCGTTGCGCGCGAGCGTGCCGCCGAGCGTGCCGGTACTGAACACCGGCACCAGCAGCATCGCGCCGAGCGGGCGCAGCATCGACAGCGCGACCATCGGCAGCCATTCGCCGGCCATCGCGGCCGTCATGGCCTCATCCCGCCGATCTGGTTGAAGCTCTGGGTCGCGTAGTTGATCAGCACGTCGCCCATCCAGTGATAGGTGGCGGCGAGCGTGACTGCGACGGCCAGCAGCTTGATCAGGAACTGGATCGTCTGATCCTGTACCTGGGTCAGCGCTTGCACGAGGCTCACGAGGATGCCTACCACCGACGCGACCACCACTACCGGCAGCGACAGCAGCAGCACGAGCCACATCATCTGCGCGGCCAACTGGGTAATGACGGCTTCGCTCATGGGGCAGGCGGGCGCGACGCGCTCAGTGGAACGACAGGACGAGCTGGCCGAGCAGCTTTTCCCAGCCGTTGATCAGCACGAACACGAGCAGCTTGAGCGGCAGCGCGATCGTCATTGGCGAGACCATCATCATGCCCATCGCAAGCAGCACGTTGGACACGATCAGGTCGATCGCGACGAACGGCAGGAACAGGAGCAGGCCGATCTTGAACGCCTCGATCAGTTGGCTGATCGCGAACGCCGGTATCAGCACGATCAGCGAATCGTCCGGAATGCGGTTGCGGTACGGCTCGGGCCAGGTGCGATGGCCGATGTCTGCAAAGAAGCGCACCTGGGCTCGGGCGGTGTTGCGCGCCAGAAAGTCGCGGTACGGCGCGAGGATCGTTGTCTCGACCTGCTGCGTGAACTGCTTGTCGTCGAGCTGTACGGGATGCTCGGCGAGGTTGTCCTGGATCGCGAGCCCGACGGGCGCCATGATGAACAGCGTCAGCACGAGCGCGAGCCCGTACAGCGCGATGTTCGGCGGGATCTGCTGCGTGCCGAGCGCGTTGCGTAGCAGCGCGAACACGACTGCGAGCTTGAGGAACGAGGATCCGAGCACCATCAGCAGCGGCAGGATCGACAACGCGAACAACACCACGATCAATTGAACGGGCTGGTCGAGCACGCTCATGCATCACTCCGCAGGAAATCTTCATCGGGGCCATTGTGGGGCGCACGCACCGCGACGCCCATCCGGCGTAGACCTGAACCGGCGGCGCGCCCGCGCGACTACACGAAGTGCTCGATGCGGATCGCGAGGCGTCCGTCGATGTCGAGCAGCATCCCGCGCGCGAACGGCCTGCCGCCGATCTTCAGCGTGCACAGGCCGTCGCCGATCGCGGGGCCTTCCAGGATGTCGCCGGACCTGAGCGCGGCGAGCCGGTCGAGCGGCACGTCGATCGCCGCGGCCTGCGCGACGATCCGCACGCTGGCGTCCAGCGGCAACACGAGGGGCAGCGTCGCCGCGGGGTCCGCGGGCTCGACGTCCAGCCAGTCGTCAAAGGTTTCCATCGTGACTCCTATCGTGTAGCCGAGCGCGTCGCGGCGGATGACGCTGGCGAGCGGCCGGTCGGTAAAAAGGCCCAGTTCGCCGTCGGCGACGGCGTAGGCGTGGTGTAGCAGCAGTGCGTCGCCGCGGTGCAGGCGCGCAAGCTGCGTGGTGTCGATGCAGCTCCAGCCCGCGATCAACGCGACGCGCAACGCGGGCGCGGGCGCGGGGCGGTCGGGCGCATCGCCGGGCGGGGCGTCGAGCGGATCGAGGCCGGCGGCCAGTTGCGCAATCCAGGTGCTCGGCGCATCGAGGATCTGCAGGTCGAGCGTCGCGCCCTCGCGTTCGAGGCGCAGCAGCCAGCGGTTCGTGATCGAGCAGGCCTCGGGCTCGACGGCTTCGGCTTGCGGCCACGCGAGGCCGGCCGCCGCGGCGCACGGCGCGACGCAGGCGAAGGTCCAGGCGGCCAGCGCCGAGCGCAGTTCATCGGGAACGGCGTGCCAGTCGGCGACAGGCAGCACGGGAGCAATCCAGCGGCACCATTGCGCGCTGTCGCACCAGACGCGTACCACGGCGTCGCCGGCGCGGCTGGTCAGGATGAGGCCCGTGCCGCCGCCGCGGCGAAATAGCAGGGTCAAGGCGTCCGTGTCGCGCCGATACGCGCGGCCGTGCCCGAGCGTGCGCAGGACGGGGGCCGTGCCGGCGTCAAGCGGGATCGTTCGCATCGCGCCAGGTCACGACGGTGGGGCCCGCGAAGCGGGCGGCGCAGGCCGCCTCGATTCGCGCGCGATGACGCGCGACGAGCGCGCGCTGGCCGGCGTTGGCCGGGACGAGCGTGATGGTCAGCGTGCCCTGTTGCAGGCGCGCCTGCACGACGAGCCCAGCGAAGCGGCCGCGGGTCAGGCGCCAGCTCAGCGCATCCGCGGCCACGCCGGGGCGGCCGTGGAGCCGTTCGAAGCGGGCCGCTGCCGCAGGCGCGACGGACAGGCGACGGCGGGCCGCGTCGTCGCCGTCATGCGCATCGCGCTCGTCGTGGGGTCTCGTCAGGCAATTGGCGAAGCGCCGCACGTCGGCGACCTGCACGACACGCGGCGCTCTGGCCGCGTCTGCCACGCGCGAACCGGCCGACGGGCCGGGCTTGAACTGAACGGACATCGTGTCACTCCAGCAAGGTCTTGAGTTTTTCGTGATCGATCTGCGCGCGGCGCAGCAGCGCACGCTGCTGATCGCGCTCGAGCCGCAGCTCCGTGCATTGCGCATCGACCAGCTCGACGCGATCGACGAGCGTCTGGTCGCGATGGTGATAGCCGGCCAGCTCGTGCTTGAGCAATTGCAGCGAGGCGTGGTCGTGCACCCTGTCGACGGCGCTGCAGGTACGCCAGGCATTCCATAGTGCGCGCCGTTCGTCGAGCAAGGCGGCCTTGTCGGCGAGCAGGGCGGTTTCGCGCTGGTCGAGCAGCGCGAGCGCGGCGCGGATGTTGCGTTCGCGCCGCACTTTGAGCTCCATGAGCGTGGTCAGGGTCGAGCGTCCACTGTGGTCCATAACTGTTCTAGCGTTTGATCGAAGGAGGTTTTATCCGTGACGGACTGACAGAGGAATTGCCGGATCGCCTCGCGGCGGGCGAGGGCGTCGTCGGCTTCGGGATCGGCGCCGTGCCGGTATTCGCCGACCCGCACCAGCAGCTCGATGTCGCGATACACGGCGTCTAGCCGACGCAGCCGCGCCGCGCCGTCGCGATGGCGCGTGGCGACGATCTGGCTCATCACGCGGCTCACGCTCGCGCCGACGTCGATCGCCGGATAGTGATTCGCCTCGGCGAGCTTGCGCGACAGCACGATGTGGCCGTCGAGGATCGAGCGCACCTCGTCCGCGACGGGCTCGTTCAGGTTGTCGCCCTCGACGAGCACTGTGTAGAGGCCGGTGATGCTGCCCGTGGCGGCCGGGCCTGCGCGTTCGAGCAGGCCCGGCAGGCGCGCGAAGAAGCTGGGCGGATAGCTGCCGGCCGCGGGCTTTTCGCCGGCGGCGAGGCCGATTTCGCGCGCCGCGCGCGCGAAGCGGGTCAGCGAATCCATCATCAGCAGCACGTCGCGGCCCTGGTCGCGGAAGTGCTCGGCGATCGCGGTGGCGGTATAGGCCGCCTTCAGCCGCTCGAGCGCGGGGCGGTCGGAGGTGGCCACCACGACGATCGCACGTGCGCGCGCCTCGGGCGTGAGCGTGTGTTCGAGAAACTCACGCACCTCGCGACCGCGCTCGCCGATTAGTGCGAGCACGGTCACGTCGGCGAGGCTGCCGTCGCAGATCATGCCGAGTAGCGTGCTCTTGCCGCCGCCGGCGGCCGCGAAGATGCCGACGCGCTGGCCGCGCCCGCAGGTCAGGAGGCCGTCGATCGCCCGCACGCCGAGCGGCAAGGGCGTATCGATGATCGCGCGGCGCAGCGGATCGGGCGCGGAGCGCGCCAGATCGACCCAGGTGGCGCTGTCCGGCACGTCCGGGCCGTGGTCGAACAGACGACCGAGGCCATCGACCACGCGGCCGAGCAGGAACGTGCCAACCGGGATCCGGTGCGCACGGCCGAGCGGCCGCACCGCGCAGCCGGCGGCGATGCCGCGCGGTTCCGCAAACGGCGACAGCAGCGCGGTGTCGCCTTCGATCGACACGACTTCGGCGTCGATGCCAGCGGGTTCGAGGCGGCAGAGCTCCGCGAGCCCCACGTGCGGCAGCGTCGCGCGCAAGAGCGTCGGGCCGACCTCGGTCACGCGGCCGAAGCGGGTGTGCGCAACGGGCGCGTCGCCGCGCGGCACGAGGCGTGCGGCGACGCGCGCGCGCAACTGGTCGGGGTCAGGCAAGCGCATCGGCAGGCTCCCCGATCAGGTCGATGGTGCCGATCACGCGGAGCTCGGCTTCGTCGCCGATCTCCTGGAACGACAGCACGGCAAGGCCGCCGAATTCCCGCTCGACCATCTTGCGGATGAAACGGCGCACGTCGACCGCCGTCAGCAGCACGACGCGGCGCAGGTCGGCATCGGCGAGCGCGGCGCGGATCTGGCCGAGGATGGCGCGGCTGGATTCGGCGCTCAGCGACGAATACGAGCCGGCGGCGGTCTGGCGGATCGACTCGCGCACCATCGCCTCGATACGGTCGCCGATCATCCAGCCGCTGATCCATGCCTGGCCCGCGCGATAGCGCGCGCCGATGTGGCGGCGCAGCGCGATGCGCACATACTCGACGAGCATCACCGGATCCTTCTCGCGCGGCGCCCATTCGATCAGCGCCTCGAAGATGCTGCGCAGGTCGCGCACCGAAATGCCTTCCTCGACGAGCCGCTGCAACACGTCCGCGATTCGCCCGATCGGCATCTGGCGCTGCACCTCCTTCACGAGTTCCGCGTAGCGCGCTTCCATCGCGTCCATCAGAAAGCGGGTCTCCTGCACGCCGACGAACTGGTTCGCGAAGCGCTCGACGACGAGCGACAGACAGTGGGCGATGCGCGCCTCGTCCCGGTGCAGCACGATGCCGAGCGCAGCGAGCGTATCGGCTTGCCCCGGCGCGATCCAGTGCAGACGTAGCTTGCCGAACGGCAGCGTGTCGACGCGCTCGCTGTGCGCGACGCCCGCACCGCGCGCGTCGGCGAGCAGCAGATCGCGCGGCACACTGAGCGCCAGCACGGGTTCCTGGTACAGCAGCACCTCGACCGTGTCGGCGTCGAGATCGGCGGCGGCCTGCAGGTGGATGTCGGGCAAGGGCAGGCCCAACTGCTCAAAGGTGCGCCAGCGCAGCGCTTCGAGCGCGTCGGCCAGCTTGTCGGCGCGCGCGGCGGATTCCGCGAAGCGGATCATCAGCGGCACGGCTCCCGGCGTCATCGCGGTGTCGGCCGGGCCGGCGCCGTTCGCCGCGCCCGGCGCCGCGCCGTTCGCGGCATGCGCCGCGCCAGCCGTGCCCGCGCGGCGGCCGCGCCGCTTGAGCAGCCAGGCCCCGCCGAGCATCAGTGCGGCCAGCGCGAGGAAGTACGCCACCGGAAAGCCCGGCAGCACCGCGAACACCAGCAGCACGGCGCCTGCGAGCCACAGGGCCTGGGGTTGCCGGCCGATCTGCTCGGTGAGGTCCGCCGCGAGTGACTGGCGGACCTCGCCGGGCACGCGCGTGACGATGATGCCGGCCGTGATCGAAATCAGCAGCGCGGGAATCTGGCCGATCAGGCCGTCGCCGATCGACAGGATCGCGTAGGTCGACATCGCCTCGCTCGCGCTCATGCCGTGCATGAACACGCCGACGGCCGTGCCACCCAGGATGTTGACGAGGATGATGATGATGCCCGCGATGGCATCGCCCTTGACGAACTTCATTGCGCCGTCCATCGCGCCGTACAGTTGGCTTTCCTTCTGGACGAGGCCGCGCTGGCGGCGCGCCTCGTTGGCGTCGATGATGCCGGCGCGCATGTCGCCGTCGATGCTCATCTGCTTGCCGGGCATACCGTCGAGCGAGAAGCGCGCGCCGACCTCCGCGACGCGCTCCGAGCCCTTCGTGATGACGATGAACTGGACGATCGTGATGATCACGAACACGATCAGCCCGACGCCGAGATTGCCGCCCACGGCGAAGCTGCCGAAGGTGTAGACGATCTCGCCCGCGTCGGCCTGCAGCAGGATCAGGCGGGTGGTGCTGATCGTCAGCGCGAGCCGGTACAGCGTTGTGATCAGCAGGACCGACGGGAACGCAGCGAATTCGAGCGGGTCGCGGATGTAGAGCGACATCATCAGCAGGATGATCGCGATCATCAGGTTGAACGCGATCATCAGATCGACGAGCCCCGTCGGCAGCGGCACGATCATCATGAACACCGCGACGAGCAGCAGCACCGCGAGCGCGATGTCCTGGCGCGACGCGACGAGCGCCAGCCAGCGGCTGATCCGGTTCACCGTGCGTCCCCCGCGTGCGTGTCGAGCAGGCGGCGCAGCGTGCGATGCGCGTCGAGCCACGCGCCGACGTCGTGCGCGGCGTCGAGCGTGCAACTGAGCATCAGGTCGCGGCGCAGCACGCAGGCCCGCAGGACCAGGCCGCCGTGGCGGGCCGGATCGCAGCGTCCGACGAGTCGTCGCAGGGCGTCGTCGCGTCGCGCAGCCTCGACCGGCCGCGCGACGGACAGCACCAGTCGCGCGCCGACGGCCTCGATGAAGACGCGCAGCGGCGGTTGGGCGAATTCGAGGCGCGGCGCGATGCGCGAGCAGGGCAATTCGAGCAGTCGCAGGAACTGTTCCAGCTTGCGCTCCGTTTGCAAATCCATTCGACTCCTGAAGGAAAAGCCCTTCCGCGGCGGAAAGGCACGACGCATCTTCTATAATTGCGGTCGCACGAACCATCCGGCGAAGACCTGAAAAGGGCCTGTGCAGCCATGACTTAAGGACTGCACGCGCTGGACTCTTGATGGAAAAAAACATGCGCCCATTCTGGGAAAAATCGCTGACGGCACGCATCGTCGCGATCCTTTGCTGCGCGATGGTTTTGTTCTGGATGTTGTCCGAAGCAATCAGCTTTTACTACCGCTACCAGGGGACGCAAAGCGAACTGCGCGATGTGCTGAGCTGGGAGCTCAAGGAGGTCGTCGGTCGCGAGAATCGTCGCTTCGACGATGCGCAGCACCATACGCGTGCGCTGCTGTGGGTCTGGAAGACCCTGAACCAGCGCCTGACCACGCTCGATCCGGCGGCCGAACCGTCGCCGCACACGATGTTCGTCTCGTTTCCCGACGCGCGCGGCGACGCGGCGCTGGTCCGTCGTGCGCGGGAGATCCTCGGGATCTTCGGCGACGCGGATCCGGAGAGCCGTCGCGACGCGTTCCTGCTGCTGCCGACGGAAGGCATCGTGCTGTATCGCGCGGCGGAAGCCAGCGCCGCCGACATGCAGCGCAAGCTCACCATGCTGATGTCGCTGCGCGGCGCCGCTCAGGCGGGCGGCGACATGCGCTGGAGCGACGCGCACCGGGATTCGCACGGCTTCGTGCAGGTTGCCGCAACTGCGATCGATCGCGAATCGGGCGTGATGGCCGGCCAGAATGTGCGCATCGGCGATCTGTCGCAGTTCAGCAAGGAACTGCATCTCGATCGCGAGCCGCGTTTCGTGCTGCGCTCCGCGCAGGGCGAACTGCTGTGGTCCGACGGCGAGGTGCCCACCGACCTGAACCGGGCGCTGGACCAACTGCCGATGTGCGCGCAGAGCTATTCGCGGCGCGTCAACAACCAATACGTAGTGTGCATGCCGCTCGATGGTCCGCACTGGCAGCTCGCGGTGATTTTCCCGGCGGCGGCCGTCACCGACAAGGTGATGATCTTGCTGCGCCAGACCGTGCCGTGGACGCTCGTGATGCAGCTATGGCTCATCGTCGTGGTGTTCCAGATCCTGCAGTGGCAACTGGGACGGCCGCTCAGGCTGATCGTCGAGACCATCGACGCGCAGCGCGACGGCGACTGGGGCCGCCGGCTGCCCGCGCGCCACGACGACGAGCTCGGGCGGATCGCGCGCGCGTACAACACCTTGCTCAGCACGCTGAACGCGTACCACAAGACCTTGGAGAACAAGGTCGACGAGCGCACCCGCGAGCTGAACGAGGCGAAGCGCATGGCGGAGTCGGCGAATCACAGCAAGAGCGAGCACATCGCGAGCATCAGCCATGAGATCCGCACGCCGCTGAACGGCATCATGGGCGCGCTTGCGCTGCTCGCGCGCAGCCAGTTGCAGCCGCGCCAGCAGGAGCTGGTCGGCGTCGCGCAGCAGTCATCCGGCTACCTGCTCGGGATCGTCAACAACGTGCTCGACTATTCGCGCATCGAGGCTGGCCACCTGGAGCTGGCCTACGAACAGACGCAACTGCTGCCGCTGCTCGACCAGGCAATGCTGACGATCCACCTGCGCGCGAACGAGAAGCATCTCACGCTATCGACCTTCGTCGCGCCCGACGTGCCGCAGCAGATCTGGCTCGATGCGCTGCGGGTGCGGCAGATCCTCATCAACCTGCTCGGCAATGCGGTCAAGTTCACCGATTTCGGCAGCATCCGCCTCGTCGTCGAGCGGCGCGGCAATCGGCTCGCGATGATCGTGGAGGATACGGGCAAAGGCATCCCGCCGTCGTACCAGCTCGACATCTTCAAGCCGTTCGTGCAGGTGCGCGCGCACGACAGCGGCAACGGGCTCGGCCTGCCGATCGCATCGCGGCTCGCGAACCTGATGAACGGCGAGATCCTGATGAGCAGCCAGCTCGGGCGCGGCACCCAGTTCACCGTGCTGCTGCCCCTGCAGCGCGGCGAGGTTGCGCCGACGCCGCTCGCGGGCAGTGTGACGGCGCCCGCGACGCTGCACGCGCAATTGCGCAGTTGGGGGCTGGAGCCCGTCGACGGCGACAATCCGCTCCTGGCGATGCCGGAGCTGTGCTACCTGCCCGGCAAGCTCTACCGCAGCATCGCGCAGGTGCTGCGCGGCGAGGCGGTGCAGGACGATGCGCGGCCGACGGCGATGTGCCCGTGGACGCTCAAGGTGCTCGTCGTCGACGACGTCGCCGTCAATCGCGACATCGTCGGCAAGATGCTGCGCGAACTCGGCCACCAGTGCCAGGCGGCGGCCTCGGGCGAGCGGGCGCTCGCGCTGGGCCGCACCCAGGTGTTCGATCTCGTGCTGATGGACGTGCGGATGCCGGACCTGGACGGGATGGCGACCACGCGCCGCTGGCGTCATGCGGACGAGCGGGTCCTCGATCCCGACACGCCGATCGTGGCGCTGACGGCCAATGCGATGCCCACGGAACACGAGCGAGCGCGGCAGGCGGGAATGAACGCCTATCTGACCAAGCCCGTGTCGCTCGAACAGATGGCGGCCACGCTGAACCAGGTGGCCGCCACGCAGCTCGCGCGCGGCATGGAGCTCGCGCCCAATGCGATAGCGAACATGCCGCTCCTGGACTGGAACGACCAGATGATGCGCGATCAACTGCACAAGACGCTCAAGGAGCTGCACCAGCAGGCGGAAGTGGCGTGGCACGCGAAGGATACCGAAGGCATCCTGAACATTCTGCATTCGCTCAAGGGCTGCGCGGGGCAAGGCGGGCTCGATCTCGTGCGCGAGGGCATCGAGCAGCAGGAGCGGCAGATCCGCTCGGGCCGCTGGGTCAGCCGCCGCGACCTGAGCGACCTGGCCGAGCTGATCGCGCTTCAGTTCACCTGAAGCGGCGCGCCCCGTCTCAATTCAAGCCGAGACGGTGCGCCCAGTTCGTGAGGTCCGCCGCGTTGTGCGCGTCGAGCTTGCGCATCAGGTTCAGGCGATGCGTCTCGACCGTCTTGATCGTGATGGTCAGGCGCTCGGCCACGTCGCGATTGCGGCATCCCTCGGCGATCAGCTTGAGCACCTGACGCTCGCGCGGCGTGAGCGCGACCTCCGCGGGGGCGGCGGACGGCGTGCCGAGCTGCGCGGCGTTCAGCGCCGGATCGAGCGCGGTATGGCCGCGCCAGACCTTCCACAGCGTTTCCAGCAACACCTGCTGCGAACTGTTCTTCAGCACGTAGCCGTTCGCGCCCGCGAGCAGCGCGGCGCTCGCGCGATGCTCGGCGGTGTCGGCCGTCATCACGACGATACCGAGGTCCGACCAGCGGCGGCGCAACTGATGAATCACGTCGATGCCGCTCATCCCGGGCAGGCCGAGATCGAGCAGCACGATATGCGGCGCATGGCGCTGGCACGCCGCATAGACCTCGAGGCCGTCCTCGACTTCCGCGACGACCTTCAGCGGCGGCGCGGCGTCGAGCAGGTTCTTCAGCCCCAACCGCACGACCGGATGATCTTCGACGATCAGGATGCGGACTTCGGCGGGAATAGCGGTATGAGTGACGACGGGCATGGTGGAGTCAGCATGGGATCGAGGGGCGGCCCGCCTCGACTTATTTTGGAATTCAGGTGATCACCGGATCGATCTTATCAAGATTTATCGTAAAAATCTTGATGCATGAATGAAACGATTTTGATGGAATTTCCGCCTGCATTGTTGCGTCTGGAAACGGTTTCAGCCGGGGTCTGGCGGCAGGGTCGCTGGTCGATGACGATCGACGGCATCGCCGGCTGGTGTGTGGCCACGGCGGTGCCGCCTGGCGTATGCGTCGGCTGCCAGGTCGACGTCGCGCCCATCGACGGCCGCTGGCTCGAGCAGGCGTGTCTCTGGCTGATGTCGCTGCGCGGCGAGACAGACGATGCGCTGTGGCTCGACGCCGCGAACGCGCTGGTGTTCGTGCGCCGCCACGATATCGCGGCGGGCTCCGCCGCGCTGCGCGCAAGCCTCGAACAGCAGATCGCGATCGCGCGCTGGCTGGGCGCGCATCATGCGGCGCTCAAGGAAGCGCCGCGTGCGGCATGGAGACCGGCATGAAGCGGCGCGCCAGCCGTTTTCGCGCCGCGTCGCGCGCGCTTCTCGTCGGCTGCCTGCTCGCGCACGCCGCGCCGGCGCCGGCGAAAGCGATTCCGACTGCGGGAATCGCCCCGTTTTTCCTGAGCACGCGCGGCATGAAGTTGTCCGACGTGCTGCGCGACCTCGGCGCGAACTATCGCACGCCGGTGGTCGTCAGCCCGAAGATAGACGGATCGTTCATCGGATCCGTGGACGCCCGCACGCCGGAAGCGGCGCTTGACCGACTTGCGCGCCTCTATCAGCTCGCCTGGTACTACGACGGTCTCACCCTGTACGTGTATCGCGCGCAGGAGGTGTCGAGCGCGCTGATCACGCCGGACTATCTGGCGCCGTCGACCCTGATCGAGCAACTGCGCGCGGCGGGGCTGCTCGATAGCAGGCAATGCTTCTTGCAGGCGATTCCCGCATCGAACGCCATCGAGGCGCGGGGCGTGCCAATCTGCATCGAGCGCGTCACCCAGTTCGCGAAGCGGCTCGACGAGCAGACCATCCACCACGCGCAGAATCAGGAGTCGGTGAAGCTGTTTCCGCTGCAGTACGCGACCGCCACCGATTCCCGCTACGCCTATCGGTCGCAGCAGGTGGTCGTGCCGGGCGTGGTGTCGGTCCTGAAGGACATGGCGCAGGGGCGTGCGCTGCCCTTGAAGGACAACCAGGGGCAGCAGCCGGCGAGCGACCGCCTGCTGCCGATGTTCGCTGCCGATGCGCGCCAAAATGCCGTGATCGTGCGCGACAAAGAGACGAACATGAAGCTCTACGGCGACCTGATCGCGCAACTCGATCGCAAGCCGAAGCTCGTCGAGATCTCGGTCGCGATCATCGACGTCAACGCGCAGGATCTGAGCATGCTCGGGGTCGACTGGTCGGCGTCGGCGCGCATCGGCGGCGGCTCGGTGAGCTTCAATAGCGGCGGCGAACCGGATTCCGGCAGCTTCTCGACTGTGGTGTCGAACACCGGGCAGTTCATGGTCCGGCTGAGCGCGCTGGAGCAGAACGCGAAGGCGCAGATCCTGTCGCGACCTTCCGTCGTCACGCTCGACAACATGCAGGCGGTGCTGGATCGCAACATCACGTTCTATACGAAGGTCAGCGCCGAGCGTGTCGCGAAGCTCGAATCGATCTCGACCGGTTCGCTGCTGCGGGTCACGCCGCGCGTGATCGGCGATCCCGGCAAGCAGGAAATCATGTTGACGCTGATGGTTCAGGACGGCCGACAGACCGGTGCGCTCAGCAAGCAGGAGCCGCTGCCGCAGACGCTGAACTCGGAAATCGCCACGCATGCGCTGCTCAAGGAAGGGCAGGCGTTGTTGCTCGGCGGCTTCGTGCAGGACGAGCTGAGCGAGGGTGAACGGAAGATCCCGCTCCTGGGCGACATTCCGTTGCTCGGAAATCTGTTCAAGATGCGCCACAAGAACCAGCGCCACACGGTGCGGCTGTTCCTGATCAAGGCTGAACCCTGGCTGCAGGCATGACGACACGCAAGCTCAGATGGCTGAACGGCCCGCTCGCCGGGCACCCGTTCGTGCTGCCCGACGGGCCGCTGCGAATCGGCGGCGCCGACGCGGATCTCGCGATGGTGCTCGACGACGAGGCGAGCGCCGTGCTGAACGTGGGCGCGGACGGCGTGACGGTGTCGCCGGGCGTACCGGTGTGGGTCGCCGGGGCGCGCTGGGATGTCGCGATGCCGTTGCCGGAGCACGTGGTCGTGGATCTCGCGGGGCTGGCATTCATCGTGGGCGGCGCCGACGATCCGCTGCCGGCGGTGCAGGTCCCGCCGCGCCAAGCATCACGCGCGCGGGGACCGAATGGCGTGCATGCGGCCGGCGCGCTCGCGTGCGCCGGCCTGCTGGGCGCGCTCGCGTTGGCGCTGTGGCAGCCGGCCCCGGTGCGTGCGCCCGATCTCGACGCCTGGCTCGCCGCGCGACTGCGTGAGCCTGCGCTGCACGGCCTGCAGGCGAAGCGGGAGCCGGACGGTACGGTGGGATTGAGCGGATCGTGCGCGCGCAGCGAGGCAGTCGGGCAACTGCGCGGCGAGCTGCGCGCACGCGGCGTACATGTGCGCGATACCAGCCAGTGCGCGGATACGCTGCGCGGCAGCGTCAAGGACGTGCTGATGTTGAACGGCTACCGCGACATCGACGTGCGCAGCACGGATGCACCGGGGGCGGTCGAGATTCATGGCGCGATCGCGGCCGACGGCCACTGGCGGCGCACCGTCGCACAGCTGCAGGCGGTGCCCGGGCTGCGGAGCTGGCACGTGATCAACGATCGCGCGCAACAGTTCGAGCGCCTGCTGGACGCACTGTCGGAGGCTGATGTGCTCGACGGCATCGGCGTCTCGCTGGCCGGTCGGACGCTGATGGTGAGCGGTAAGCTTGACGCGGGCAAGACGGCCGCGCTGAATGCGGCCGTCGAGGCGTTCAATCAGGGCGGCGCGGATGGCTTCACGGCGATCTACGACGCGATTCCCGCCGTCGACGCCGCGCAGTCGCTGTTGCCCGCGCCGGTGGTGACGGTCGGCGGCCAGGCGCATTCGATCTATGTCGTGCTCGCGAACGGCATGCGCCTGCAGGTGGGCGGCGTGCTGCCGAACGGCTATGCGATCGTCCGCCTGAGCCGGCGCGCGATCAGCCTGCGCAACGGAGAACATCTGGTGTCGATCCCGTTCGATGTGTGAGACGACGAACTTTGAGGACAAGGCGATGGTGCGATTGACGCGTCTGGAAGACGAACTGGCGGCCGACACGTGCGGCGAACGGCGAGATGCGTGCCTTGCATCCCTGCGCGAGCCCGTGGCCGGAGCGCACGACCGGGCGGCGACGCCGGAACTGGACGAGGCGCGCCGCGCGGCGATCGAGGTGATCGAGCGACTGTGGGCGCGCTATCACAATCGGCCGTGATAGTGCGCGCGACGTGACGGTCGGCCCCGCGATGCGACGGCGCGCATGCGCCGCGCATCCGGCGAGACAAAGCTCCTCCGCGTCGATCGCCCGACCGCTGGCGGCACGGAGGCTGCCGGTCGGGACGCGCCCACGTGAGGTCGTGCGCGAAGGGCGGCGCGGGCCGCTGCAACGCCCATCGCGTATCGGCAGGCTGACGAATCTCAAGGCGATGGGTTGCATCGTGCGTTTCCGGTCCGGTTCATGTCGATGCGACGCATTCTGGCGAATCGATGCGCGGCGGCTTCGGAAAAACCGTCGTTTCTGTCGGAAGCGGTACGCGCTCACGTAACTGATAGAGACTGAAAAGATACAGAAGCGGAGTTGATTTGACGCAGCGACAATCGAGCCGGTACTTCATGGCTTATTACGATTGCGAGGTGAACGATGCGTACGATCCAGTCCAACCAGCCGCCGATTCAATTGCAGGCGCAGATCGAGAGCGGTGGGTTGAAGGAGATCACCCAGACGAACCAGACGGGTGAAACCACTGCGGTTTCGACGGCCAAGGGCATTACGTTGAATGCGGCGCAGCAGCTCGCGCTGACCAACGGCCGGCTGTTCGAGGCGGGCGTCAGCATGGCGGTGCTCGATCGTCCCGGCACGGTCGGCAAGGTGTTCGACACCTATGCGGCGCGCCTGGCCGACGTGCTGACGCCCGTGCTGACAGGCGGCGGCGCAGCCGCAAGCACGGTCCATTTCAACGGCAGCGAGAAGCCGCTCGTCGACGTGTTCAAGGACACGATGCTCACGCCGATGACGGATCCGAAGTCCGACCAGATCGGCCGCAAGACGACCGAGGGTGGCGACGGGGCAGCGTGGATCGTCGCGCAGTTGGGGACGCCGCTGATGTCGCCTTCGGGCGAGTACGCAGCCGGACAGGATTTCAAGAACCTGTTGACCAAGGTCAAGGCGGTGTGCGGTTTCGGCACGACCGTATGGCAACTGATGAACCAGCAGGACGCGACGAAACGCGCGCAGAACGAGGCCGTGCTGCGCGACGTGATGAAGCCGCTGGGCGAGGGCGTCGCGAGCCAGTTCGGCGCGCGCTTCGACGAGTTCAAGGAGGTGATGCGCACGCCGCTGTTCGATGACCCGATCAGCCGGATGCGCAGCGAACGCCAGCCGCTGGATGCGCAGGGCAAGCCGATTCCCGTCGGATATGAATCCGCGCATCTGCACGGGCTAGGTTTCGGCAATGTGGCGGTCACCGCCGCGGACGGCGATCGGCAGAAGGAGCTGGATCAACTGCTGGGCGCGAAGCCCAACGCGGCGGGTACCAAGGTCTACGCCAACATCAATGGTGCGGCCCGTGACGGCGCGCCGATCGAACCCGGTGCGAGCGGCTTGCCGGAGCGGCCTTTCATGATGGCGTCCGACGAGCTTCAGCTTGCGCTCGACAGCCCGCTGATGAATTCGTACCAGAACCTGCTGTTCAGCACCCAGGGCGGCGCCGACCAGACCTTCCACGAAGCGTTGGGCAGCCATGCGTTCCCCCACGGCACCGGCGTCAACCGCTGGCAGCCCACCGGCACCTTCGCGGTCGAATCCAACTTGCGCGGCTTGCCGTCCGCCGGCGCGCAGTCGGGCGGCACCTGCGACGCGCTACTGGCGCTCAATACGCTGAGCGACGGGCCGCTCTATGACCGCTTCGACATCGTCGAGCCCGCGACGCTCGGCATCGCTGCGTTCATGAACTTCGGCGGCTATCACACGTTCGCGGAAACAGTTCCGGTCGGCATGGCGATGGCGAACGGCGCCGACGAATTCAATCCCTCGTCCGGCACCGCTTTCCGGTCGACCGAACGGCTCGTGGAAAACGTGGCCCGGCAGCCCGCGTTGCAGCAGGCGATCGAGACGCCCGGCAATCCACTGACGCTGGACACGCTGCGCGCCGATTTCTTCGGCCCGGTCGGCACCGATCTCCAGCACGAGAACCTGTATCAGCGCGTCGCCGGCATGGCGGCGAACTATACAAACGCGACCGGGGACGTCCTGGCGATCCACGATGCGTACGAGCAGAATCACGGCGCGCTGTGCAATGCGCATCCGGAGCTGCGGCAGATCGGCACGGTCGGCATCCAGACGTCGCGGGTCGATCCCAATCGTCTGGCGTGACGTGCGCGTTTGCCGGCGCGCCGGGCGGCGCCGCGTTCGAATCGGCTTGCCGTTCACGTTGCGCCGTCCGGCCTCGACACACGAGTTTCATCCCCATCACGCATCGGAAGGAGCGCACACATGAGAGAAGTGTCCATGCAGGTCGGCGGGTTGCATCGCCCCGCCGTGGACGGAACCCCGACTGTCGACGCGCGTACCGCGCCGCAGGGTGTGCAGGTTGATCAGGCGTCGCGGCTGCAAGCCATGGTCGAGCGGGTGAAGAGCGAGACGGGTATCGTTCCGTCGCATCTGATCAAACTGCAGCAATCCGCCCAGGAACACCGATGCCTGATCGGCATCCGTCCCGTCGAACCGATCGCAACGAGCCTCATTGAAAGCGGTCATCCGACCAAGGGTTTTCACATCAAGGGCAAGAGCGCGAACTGGGGGCCGCAGGCCGCGTTCATTTGTGTCGACCAGCGGTGGAGCAAACTCGAAAACAACGCCGAGCGGGTCAAGAAATTCAACGGGCAAGTCGAAAGCTGCCTGCGCGACCAATATGCGAAGAAGGTTCCGCTCGCCGTATCGGGCGCGCGCCTCGATGAACTGCTAGGCATGGGGATGATCGACCGGATCAAGTACGACGCGCAGCGCAATCCGATCGCGTTCGAAGCCCGGGCGCCGAGCGGGAAGATCTATGCGTTCGAGGCGAAGCCGCACGCCACCGGCGATGGGATGCGCTACGCAATCACGCATGAGGGACGACCGATCGAGGTGCTGGCGCCGCCGAAGCCCGACGCCAAGCCGCTGACGGCCGACTACGACTTGCTCGTGATCGCGCCGCGGGTGGAGGATCTCGGGCCGCAGGACAACGTTCCCGTGCCGGATGTCGCGCATGCGGTTTTCAAGGCGCGCGTGGATCGATACGCCAACCCGGTTCCTGAACCGCTTCGAGCCGCCTATGATGATCCGGCGGCTTTCTACGCAAAGGAGGACAAGGAGATCGGCAATGCGTCACCGAGAATTCGCGCGATGATTCCGATCCTCAATCAGGCGCTGGTCGGCGACGGCGAGCCGGTGATCCATCACAATGCCGACGCGGCCAGCCCCGCGGCGGACCCGACGGCCAACTATCCCGCGACGTTCGCACTGCCGGAGCCGATCGGCCGCTTCGATGAAATCTGCATCGTGCACGATGCGGCCGAACTGGCGGAACTGATTGCCGCCGCCAAGACGCAGGGCTTCCACGTTCCCCTCAATCCGCTGTGGGAACCGGAAGTGACCAGCGTGCGCAGAGAAGCCTTTACCCAGGCGCGCGAGAGGGTGATGTCGAACCTCCTCGGCAACTGAGCCATTGTCGAGCGGGGCGCCCGGCATCTGCGTGCATGGGGCGCCGGGCGCCTTGCAGGCCAAACCCACGCGGGGCCCCATCGCGCAACAGGTATTCGAAGTTCGGTCAGTCCTGCGTGAGCCCCGCCGTGTCCATCTCACCCCTGCGCATCGCTCAACGCCTCCAGATGTTCACCGAACGCATCGAGGATCGTTGTGCGCTGATCGGCGTCGTCGAAGCAGTCGTCCGGCAGCAGCTTCACCAGTTCCATCATGCCTTTCGCGTGGCGATACCGCAGCGTGGCGTCGGGCATCATCCGCCGTGTCTGCGCATCGAGCCACGCGGCGCTGAGCCAGCTTTGCTCGACGATCTCGAGTAGCGCGGCGATCAGCGCATCGCCGTCGACGTCCGCTGCCCGCAGGCTGTCCGCGCAGCGCCCGCAATGGTCCTCGATGCCGAGGAATTGCAGGATCCGCTTCAGGTCGGTGATCACGGCAGCCAGCCGCACGTCCATCGCGGGACCTTCGGACGACAGCTCGAACGCGAGCGCGCGGATCAGCGTCTTGAGCTTGCGGCGCCGGTCGGGCAGCCGGCGAAACTCGTCGAACCATTGCGTCAGGCGGCGCTCGCGCGCGGTGGCCCGCTGGTAGATCTGACGCAATTGCGCGAGCCCCGCCTGGCCTGCGCGGCCGAACTCCAGATGCGCAAACAACTGCAACGTCCATTCGTCGCCGCTCAGCACGGCGGCAAGCTGCGCCTCGGCGCGTCGGCGGCGCGCGCCCGACAGCTTGCCTTCCTCCAGCATCGCGCCGAGCAGCAGCGCCATTTCACCGTCGTTCATGCCGGCCGCGCGCATGGCGTCGCCGACGTCCTCGAGTTCATCGATTCCCGGCATGCGCCGCCGCAGATCGTCGAGTTGCGCGGCCGAAACAGCGCCGATCTGCCGGATCAACTGCTGCAGCATCCCGCGCGTGCGCGGCCGGTCGGTCGAGCCGCCGGCCTGCGCGCGGCGCGTTTCGCGCAGCCGTGTGCCGACCACGAAGCCGATGTCCTCGAGCGTCTCGGCGAAGGACTCGGCGGACACGCCGGCAAGCTCGGGCGGCATGGTGTCGAAATCGTGCGGCAAGTCGGCGAGCGCCTCCTGGGCCAGATCGAGCGCGGAGCCGGCCGGGACGATTTCCCGCGCGATCGGCGTGGCGGACGGGCCGGCCGGCGTGACGGAGGGAGCGGGCCGGCCGGCCGCGGGGTCAATGCGGTTCATCATGGTTCGTGGGCGTCGGTGCGATGGCAGTTGAAGGGGAGGGCAGCAGGCGGGACAGCAGCAGATCGAGATGTCGACCGGGATCGAAGTGGACGATCGCGTACGGCGATGCGAGGCGAGCCTCGTGGGCGCTCAGCGCCGCATCGACTTCCACGCGCACGCGCGGCGCGTCCTCCAATGCGACGCGAATGCGTTCTGCGCTTGCCGCGCCGACCTGCAGCACGAGCGGCGCTGCGCCGTGGTCGGCTGCAATGCAGGCCCGCACCTGCGCCAGCAGCAGCTCGACGGTGTCGCGGTCGCGCAGATAGGGCTCCACGACGCTAGCGACCAGGACCCGCAGCCGGTCGTCGAGATGCATTGCGATCCGGGCTTCGAGGTCGGCCTCGTCGACCAGCCATTGGACCGTCTCGCCGATCAGGTCCTCGCGCGCGCGCGCCAGCTCGGCGGCGGCATCCGCCAGCCCTTGTCGATGGGCGTCCTCGCGGAGCTGGCGTGCGTCGCGTTCGGCGTCGGCAAGCGCGGCGCGCGCCTCGTCGAGCATGCGCGCGGCGTGCGCCTGCGCGCGCTCGACGATCGATGCCGCGTCGACATAAGCGGCCAGCGCCGCGGCAGGGATGAGTGACCCCGCGGGTGCGGGACCCGGAAGGTAGGTGATGGAGACGGGGAAACCGGTCATAGCAGGCGTCCCATCCTGACCAGCCAATCGGATGCCCGGCCTTGTTGGTTGTCGATCGGTGCGGCAGGCCACGGTGGCGATGACGGCAGCGGTGGCAGCACGGTACTCAGCAGTCGCGTGGCGAGGCATACGGCGGCGTCCGTGCGCCACCAGCGCGCGCCGGCATCGCGCAGCGCGTCGACGAGCCGGTCGGGCGCGAGGTCCGGCCCGCGAACGGGCCGATCACGGCACAGCGCGAGGAGCTGCGCGCAGCCTTGCTCGCCGAGTTGCGCCGCAAGCAGGGTCCGATACGGCTGGGCGAGCAGGTAGTCGGGGCGTCCGTGCGCGAGCAGGCCGAGCGCGACCACCAGCATATCGAGCCGTGGCTCAAGCGCAATCAGGGCCGCTTGGGACGCATCGAGCCGGGCCGGCAACGCCGCTCGCGGAAAACCGCGTCGCGCGACGATCAGTCGATCGATTGACGCGTGGCAGGCGGGATAAGCGTAGCCTTCCCGCCAGGCGTCGAGATCCAGTGCCGGCCACCAGTCGGGATGCATGTTGGCGCCGGGCCGCCACGCGAGCGCATGCAGGCGCGACACGGCCGGCGCAATCGCACCGATCGTCATGAGGATACGCCTCCTCGCAGCCGCATGCGTCGATACCAGCCGTAGCCGGCGCCCGCGAGCGCGGCGCAGACGGCCAGCGCGGCCAGCACGCCGGCCACGCGCAGCCGCGCCTCCTCGAAGCGCCCGACGACGCCCGATGCAGCGGCGCTGGGCTGCGCGTAGCGATAATCGGCCGCCTGCACGACGACGCTGACCCGCTCGGGGCTCAAATTCGGTACGCCGCTGACGACCAGACTGCGGATCTCCGGCACGCGCGCGGCGAAGTTGTACTCCGGGCTGTACTTGACGAAAACCGCGGCGGAAGGCGGCTCGGGATCGCGCCGGTCCTGCGCCGCGCCTTCGGCGACCGAGACCTGCGCGTTGATGACGCCGTCCATCGCGCGCAGCATCTTCTCGAGCTGCTGCTCCTTGAGGAACTGGATCTTCGCCTGCTCCTGCGCGGGCGACGTCACGAGCTGGCCGGACGGGAACATTTCCTCCATGGTCGCGAGCTTGCGCGCGGGCAGGCCGTTCTGCCGCAGCAGCTCAACCGCGTTGACGAATTGACCGGGCTCGACTCGGATCGTCACGTTGCCGTCCTTGATCACTTTCTTGTCCGCATCGATGTGGCGCAGCATCAGCAATGCGAGCATCTGGTTCGCCTCCGCCTCCGGCAGATTGCTGTACAGCTCCGTCTTGCAGCCGGCCAGCGCGCACGCGAGCAGGCCGACGCCGAGCCAGTGCGTCCTGCGTGCGCTCATTGCATGTTCACCAGCTTGTTGACGCCCTGCGAGACCGCGCCGGCCGTCTTGGCCATGAGGTCGACCTCGACGATCGAGCGCAGCATGGTCGATTGCGTCGCGAGCATCTCGAGCGGACTCGCGAGCATCGCCCCGGTGTCGCGCGCCGGCGCGAGCGCGCGGTCCACTTGCTGCGACACCTGCTGGAAGCGGTCGACGGCCTGTTGCTCGGGCGTTTGCGCATTCTGCCCGAACAGCGCGCGCGTGAAGGCGTTGATCTCGTCGGTGCCGGCGGGTTGTACGGTGGTCTGGGATTGCAGGGCCTGGACGGCGGATTGGGTAGCGCTGACTTCCATCAGAATTCCTTTGAATGGCAAGGTCGAGAAGTGCCGCGCGGGGCGGCGGGTGGTGCGAGCAGAGGGGCGAGCAACCGCGCGTGCTGCGCGCCTGCGCGTTCAAGTAGCCGCGCGGCCGACTCGCTTCGACCAAGTCCGATCAGCATCACGGCTTCGAGCGCGAGCCGATCGTGCGCATCGGGGATCAACGCGGACAGCGCCGCGTGGATCGCCCAGGCCTCGCGATGCAGCCCGTGATTGACGGCGGCGAGCCCGGCCTCGACGATCAGGCGGCGTGCGGCAGCGGACAGCGGAGTCATATCTTCTGGATGATGCCGGACAGCATGTCCTTGACCGCTTTGAGCACGGCGCTCTGATAGCCGACGAACACCGAGTACTGCTGAATCGCGAACTGGGCCTGCAGCATGCTGGCCGGGTTGTTGAGATCCGACGCAGACATCTTCGATTCGACGTCGTTGCCGACCTTGTCCACGAGCTGGGACAGTTGTTGATTGACCGCTTCGATATCCATGATGCGCAGAAGGTCAGGCCGCCGAGCGCTCGGGCTGCGTGGTCCGCAGCCGGTACTGGGTGGGATTGCAGAGGAAGTGCTTGCGGAAGCTGTCGGTGAAGTGCGCGTGGTTCGCGAAGCCGCATTCGAGCGCGATGTCGAGCACCCGCATCGAGGTGGCGGTGAGCAGATACCGCGCATGGCCGAGCCGGCGTTCCAGCAGCCAGCGCTTCGCGGGCATGCCGAACTTCTCGGTGAACAGGATGTTGAACTTGCGCAGCGGCAGGCCGAAGCCGTCCGCGAAGCGCGCGACGGTCCACGGTTGCAGCGCATTGGCCTCGACGAAGTCGACGAACGCCGTGTCGCCGGCCATCATGTGGTGCAGCAGCCGCGAGAAATACGCGCGGTCGACGCCCAGGCAATACAGGTACACGAAGCGCAGCAGAAGCGGCGGCGACGTGCGGCTCAGCAGGTCCACCATGCGGATCACTGCGACGGGTGCCTCGACGATCCGAAGCGGCTCGGGCCAGAAGCGCGCGCGCTGATCCGGATCGACCAGCTCGGCGATTTCCGAGAAAACCTGGCGGAAATGCGCCGGATAGAAATCGACTGTCTGGAAATCGGAATCGGCGCCGGCATCGCACAGCGCCGCGTCGGCTTGCGTCACGACGACGCAGTGATCGGGCACGTGGTGATTGGTCCCGGCGGTTCGAATCTGGCCGCCGTAGCAGCCGAACATCATTCGTACAACTTGCATCAGATCTCCGGCGAATACGTCGTGTCGTTGCGTTGCCTGCATGATCGCCGATCCGTTGCTGAAATCCCCTCAGGTCATCACCTGAAACCGCACGCCGCGGCGGCGCGAGAAAAACGCAACTACAGGCCGAATTCCGAAAAACGCCCTGAACGCCCGCGCCTACGATGTGGGTGTTGGCGCTGCGGTATCACGAACGCGGCGCCGGATGCCTCGACGCACGGACAACCGGTGCGGACGAGCGATCGGAACGAAGGCGGCGGGCGTCAGTCCGCGCAACCAGGAGAGCAACCACGATGAATTTCGCTATCGAACGTCAAGGGGCGCTGCCCGACGCGGGCCGGGTATCGGCGTCGCCGTCGGACAGCAGTCGCAACGTGACGAACCCGCATCCGATCGGCGACAGCATCGCGATGATGCTGGTGATCATGGATCTGTTGAGCCGGCAGACAAGCGCGAAGCTCGACGACATGCAGAAGAAGTCAAATATCTCGCGCGATGCGCAGGACATGGCGAACAAGGTGGAAGCCGCGCTCGCGAAGCTGATCAAGGCGGACGACAAGACGCCGTTGCCTGACGACGTGGTGGCATACCTGCGCGACAACAATATTCTCGTCAACGACATGACGATCGATGATTTCCTGGCCGCGCGCGCCGCGCCGGGCAACGACCCGGCAAAGTTCGCCGCAATGGTTGCCAAGCTGCAGCAGATGATCGCGCAGTCGGGCCCGGACGGGATGCAGTCGCGCGAATGGCAGGACGTCGTGAGCTACATGGATTCGGTGGGCATCAAGATCGACGGCAAGCGCGTGTGCGACTACATCTGGAGCCTGCCGGAGGTCGATTATCAATCGGGCAGGAAGATCAGTCTCGAGCACATGAAGACGATTCTGAACGCGCTCCAGAGTTCGACCGGCCTGGACAAGGCGGACCTGATGTCGGTGAAGGCGGCGCTTGAATCGGTGGCGGGCCGCGCATCAGATTTTGTCCAACAGAGTCAGCTCAAGATGCAACAACTGATGCAGAACTACAACACGGCGGTGCAGATGATCAACAGCCTGCAGAGCATGCTGGCCGAATCGACCAAGGGCATCGCCTCGGCGATCCGCTAAGCCGCGCCTGCCGCAAGCGCCGGCCGGCACCAACCTTATGACCATGACGCACTGTCGTCGAAGGAGGTATCGCATGAAAACCGTGGAGCAACTGAAAGATGCAATGGGCGACCTGCAGCGTCGCCGCTCGACCCTGCAACGGGAAATGACGGCGTTCGACGCGCTGCAGCGCGAGATCGTCAGCCTGCGCCAACGCTCGCAGGCGGAAGGCGAGGCGCGCCGCAAGCTCGAACGGCTGGACGCGCTGATGAAGAATGGCGGCCAGCACCTGATCGATGCGCTCGTCAAGCAGGCCGGGCAGGCCGAGCGCTGCATGCAGAAAATCGGCGAGGAGTTGCAGCAGTTGGCCGCGCCGGCCGAAGCCGCGCCGCGCCAGGTGCGGCAGGTCGCGAAGTTTCGTCGCGCATTCGTTTGAGTTGTTCCTGAATCAACATTTCATCCATCGAGGAAACGGTATGACCACCATCACCCATAACCCAGTTCAATTCCAGATGTCCCAGTCCGTGTCGGGCAGCGAAGCCGGCGGCCACAACGTGAAGAACTCGCATCCGATCGGCGACAGCATCGCGATGATGCTGGTGATCATGGATCTGCTGAGCCGGCAGACAAGCGCGAAGCTCGACGACATGCAGAAGAAGTCGAATATCTCGCGCGATGCGCAGGACATGGCGAACAAGGTGGAGGCGTCGCTCGCCAAACTTATCAAGGCGGAAGACAAGACGACGCTCGACGACAGTGTCATTCAGTATCTGCGTGAAAATAACATCCTCGTTAACGACAAGACGATCGATGAATTTCTCGCGGACAAAGAGGGTGGCAAGCTCGACAAGGCGGACCTGATGTCGGTGAAGGCGGCACTCGAATCGGTGGCAGGCCGTGCGTCGGACTTCGTGCAGCAGAGCCAGCTCAAGATGCAGCAACTGATGCAGAACTACAACACGGCGGTGCAGATGATCAACAGCCTGCAGAGCATGCTGGCCGAATCGACCAAGGGCATCGCTTCGGCGATTCGCTAAGACGCGTGGCGGCCGGCACCATCGCGCCGGCCGCAGGAGACCAATGCATGTCCGCACCATCATCCGCAGCCGGAGCACCGGACGACGCTCACGAAGTGCTGCAGCAGTTCTTCGCGTCGGGCGGCTCGATCAGGATGCTTGTCGACGTTGACAAGCAAGACATGGACACGATGTTCGTATTCGCTGGCCAGTTGTTCGATGCCGGAGACTGGGCAGCCGCGCGCAATGTCTATTTCATGCTGGCGCGCATCGATCACTGGAAGTTCGACTACTGGTTCTGGCTGGGGATCTGCTATCAGCGTCTTGGCCAGCACGATGAGGCGATATTCTGCCTGAGCCGCGCGGGGATGATCCACATCGACGATCCGCGCTCCTCGTACCATGCGGGAATCAGCTACCTTGTCGCAGGCAATCTCGACTATGCGCGCAAGGCGTTCAACGCCGCGCGCAACTGGTGCGGCGAGGTGCCGGACCATCGTGCGCTTAAGGCGGATATCGAACAACACTTGGCATTGTGCGATCAGGAGGGGTGAGATGACTGTTTCATTGAGCATGACTGGGCCACAAGGCAGCGTGCCGATCGCGTCACGCGAGCCGGCCGAACAGGCCGAGCGAGCGCGCGCCGCGACCCAGGCGATGCTGGGCGGCGTCTCGGTGATCGTCGACGACGTGCGCGCCCGGCTGCCCGACGCGACCGGCATCGCCTGCCGGGCGCTGGTGTCGCTGAAGGACGCCGCGCAGGCGCTCGGGCGGATCATCGACAAATTCGACAGCGCGACCGCGCCGGGTGCGAAGCACGGCGCGGCCGATTTGCGCGACTTCGGCAACGTGTCGATGGATTCGATGCTGCTCGCGACCACGCTACTGTCGTCCAAGGTGCTGGGCAATACGGCGGAGCTGAAGACCAAGGCCCTCAGCATCATGTCGGCGAAGCAGGATGAGGTGCGCCGGCAGGAAGTCCAGGAGTATCGCGAACAGATCGACAAGGCGATCGAGCAGCAGCAGAAGGCGAAGAAGGCAGGCATCTTCGGCGTGATCTTCGACTGGATCGTCGCGGCCGTCGAAGTGGTGTCGGGCGTCGCGAAGATCGTCGGTGGCGCGTTGACTGGCAACGTGACAACGGTCGCGGGCGGCGCCATGGACCTGATGGCCGGATTCGCGGGTGTGATCAAGGCGACGATGAACACGCTCGCGTTGATCGACAAGAACAATGCGGAAAAGTACCACGCGGTGGCCGACGTCGCCGCGAAGGTCCAGCTTGCGTTCGAGATTGCAGGCGCGGTGGTCGACATAACCAGTGCGGCGCGCAACATGTTGTTGACCAAGGCGATCCCGAAGGCGACCACCGCGGTCTTGCAGCAAGGCGCGGAGCAGGCGCTTGTATCGGCGATCAAGGCAGGCAGCAAGGATGCGATCAAGAGCACTGCCCAGGCGGTTGGAAAGGAAGTGGCCGCGCAGGTGTCGGACCAGATCCTGCAGGGCATAGGCAAGGCCGCGCTCGAAGCGTCGAAGAAGGCCGGCAAGGATGCCGCGCAGAAGGCCGTACAGCAGCTCGGCGTGAACCGGATGCTCGAGAGTTTCTCGCGCGAGGCGATCGAGAAGATGGTGGCGAAGAGCGTCGAGAAAGTGGCCAGCAAGGCGATCGAAGAGGGCATCGAAATGTCGGCGAAGGAATTGACCAAAGCGATCACCAGGCAGGTCAACAAGGAGGTGATGTCTGCTGCGCTGAGAGCATCGACTTCGGTTTTGCTGAATGCGACGCGGGCATCAGTCGGTGCGGCGCAACAGGTAACGGCGGGGGTGCTCGCTGTCGAGCGCGCGAAGCTGCAAAAGGAAATTGATCAACTGATTCTCGACCAGCAGTGGCTGCAGATGTGCTTCGAGTTCTATGCGCAGCAGAAAGAGGCGCAGACCAAGCAAGTCAAGGATCTGATTGAGAAATCGGGCGAGATCATTGCGGACGGCAGCAAGACATTGAAGCAGACGGCAACGGTGCAGGCGCAGATCGCCGCATCGATGGTCTGACTAACCGTAATCAAGCAGGAGGTCAACATGAGTGAAATCACGTCATCCAGTCGAGTACCGGTCAGCATGGACACGTTGGGGATCGACACGCTTGATGCGTATGGATCGGGTAACGGTGCGATTGCGACGATCAACGAGATCATCGCGCGGCTGCAGAAGATCGGTAGCGACATGCGCGATCTCGAACGGCAATTCAGCGAGACGATGCAGCGAATCGCGTTTGATCGGCAGGTGCTTGCGCTCGATACGAAGCGGCAAGCGATCGAGCACAACTTCAACGCGTCGATGGCGGCCGCGGTGACGCAGATCGTCGGCGGTACGGTGAGTGCGCTCGGCGCACTATCCGGCAGCCAGATTGCGACAAGTGCAACCGAGGGGCTGTCGAAAAGTGGCCAAGGGATCGCTGGCGTCGCGTCGGCGAATATGACTCGCGAAGCACAGGAGATCCAGTTGCAGGGCGATTTCGAGCACCAGGCGGCCGAGAACTTCAACAAGACGCTGGCAACGGCTGTCGATCGCGCCGCAGATGCATCGCGGCAGATGCGCGATGTGACACGCGACCTGGTGTCGCTGCACGACCGGATCGCTTCCGCGGTGCGCTTCTGATCGGGCGAAACGATGACGGAACAGACGGCAGACGGCGTGACGAACTTTCTGGTCGCGCATGGGATGCGCCCGGAGCCGGCCCATTTCGGACAAAGCAGCTTTCGGGTGGGCTGGCGCGTACGGGTGAACGACTTGGAGCTGGTCTATCGGCTAGACGGCGACAGCCTGATAATTTGCGATTTTGTCGCGGCCGAAGGAACGAATGGCGCGAGCGATGCCGTGGCCACCTTCATTCGCCTGATTCATCGAATCGAGCGGGGCAACGTGCCGTTGCGGGACGTGCGCGGCATGCTGTTCGAGACCGCGTCGAATCCGTCGATCAACGAGTTGCGCCGCCGGCTCGCCTCGGTACTCGAAGCGCAGGGTGCGTACTGGCGGAAGATCGACGGCGACTGGTGGCTGCACTATCCGGTCGCGGGATCTAGGCAATAGCCGACTGACCCTGCCTCGTTTTCACGTACAGCGGCGATCAAGCCGGCCTCGTAGTAGACGGGGGTGAGGAAGTCGATCGAGGTACGCAGGGCGCTGCTGATTGTATAGCCCTCGAGCCAATCGACGATATTCACGCTGGCGTGGGCATGCGTTTTGTCATGAGTCTGGTAGATTCTTTCAATTTTGAGCGTCTTGAAAAAAGCTCTCCATCGGAGCGTTAGCCCATGCGTTGGAACGGCGGCTTACTGAAACGTTTATATTGAACGCGACAAGGTGCTGTCACCGTACCGGCGAGAGCATATCAATCGACTCGGGGACTATCTGCTGGATCTGCAACGCCCCGTTCCACCACTCGATCCGACCATCGATTTCGCCTTCAAATCAGCAGCTTAATTCGAGATGTGGCGGATTTTTTGCGAATCCCGGCCAAGCCTCATCTCGTAACGGGTATCAGCAAGATTAGCGCTCATGCGCTGCAGTGCATAAGCGCTTACTTTTTTGATACCCCAACAACGCGGCCAAGCTGGCAATTCCCAGTGGCGGCGAATTTATCGGTATCGCGCATCTCGAGCATGTCTACCGAGCTGCAGAGTAGCGTCGTCCATGACCGATTGCCCCCAGACCCTTCTACGAAGAGGCATTTTAGAAGTTTCTCGATGGGAGCCAAGGCACGGGTAATGTTCAGAATCGCTGAACGCGAAAAGGCGTCGGATCGACAACTGTGTCGACTGGAGCACTACTTGCGCGCGGCTGCCACGATCCCCCGGGTATACGCATGCCGAGGCGAATGCAATGTCTGAAGCGTCTCGCCACTCTCTACGATGCGCCCATTTTGCATGACCGCGATTCGATGCGCAGTCGTGCGCAGCACGTCGATGTCGTGACTGATGAGAACGTAGCTGAGCCCGTGTCGGCGCTGTAGATCGACAAGGAGTGCGAGTATCTGGTGCTGGACCGAGACGTCGAGTGCGCTGGTCGGCTCGTCGAGCACGAGAATGCGCGAACCGACGGCAAGCGCGCGCGCAATGGCAATTCGCTGCCGCTGTCCACCGGAGAACTCGTGCGGGTAGCGCGACGCGGCATCCGTCGGCAGGCCAGTTTCGGCGAGTAGTGCGGCGACACGCCCGCGCCGCACATCTGGCGTCAGGCGAGGATGATGCAGCGCCATCCCTTCGCCGATGATCTCGCCGACCGTCATGCGCGGCGGCAGCGAGCCGAACGGATCCTGAAACACCATCTGCACGTGTGCCGCGCGTGCCATGCGCGACTGCGTGTCTGCGTGGCCGAGCTGGGCAAAGCCGATGGCGCCGCCACGCGGCCGTAGCAGTCCGACGATGGTCGACGCGAGCGTGGACTTTCCGCAGCCCGACTCGCCGAGCACGCCGAGCGTTTCTCCCTCGCGAAGATGAAGATCGATTCCGTCGAGTACGTGCGACGTGTCGCTGCGCAACACGCCGCGCCAGCCGCGCGCCCGCATGCGATAGCCCGCGCGCAGCCCGTTGATTTCCAGCACGCGAGATGCGTCGACAGCGAGCGGTGCGAGCGTGCATTTCGGCGCACTGCCGAACAACATCCGTGTGTACGGATGCCGCTGCGTGGCGAAGAGCGTGTCGGTTTCACCGCTTTCGACGATTTCGCCGCTGCGCATCACGGCAACGCGGTGTGCGAAGCGTCGTACGAGATGCAGGTCGTGCGTGATCAGCAGCACCGCGAGTCCGGACTCCCCTTCCTGCAGATCGATCAGCAGATCGACGATTTGCTGGCGAATCGTGGCGTCAAGTGCGGTGGTGGGTTCGTCGGCGATCAACAGGCGCGGCTGGCACGCGAGCGCCATCGCGATCATTGCCCGCTGGCGCTGTCCGCCCGACAGTTGATGCGGAAAGCAATCGACCTTGCGCTCGGGTTGTGGAATGCCGGTGCGGCGCAGCAACGCGATGACGCGGGCACGTGCAGCGGCTCCGCGCAGGCCCGCGTGCAGACGAAGGCTCTCGCCGATCTGGCGACCGATGCTCCACACCGGATTCAGCGCACTCATCGGCTCCTGGAAAACCATGGCGATGTCGCGCCCGCGCACGGCACGCCATTGCGCGTCGGTATTGCCGAGCAGGTCCTTGCCGTCCAGGCGTACGCGGCCACTGATCGTGGCGCCGTCGGCGAGTCCCAGCATCGCGAGCGCGGTGAGGCTCTTGCCTGAACCGGATTCACCGACCAGCGCGACCCGTTCGCCCCGCCCGATCGACAGATCGAGGCCATTGACGACTGTGTGGGCGCCGAAGCGGATGTGCAGCTTTTCAACCGCGAGTATGGAAGTGTTCATGTTCGTGATGATCCGAAGGCGCCCGGCCGGCGAACGGAAAGCGATTCGCGCACCGCGTCGCCAATGAAGGTGAGCAGAAGCAGGGTGAGCACGAGCGCGGCAACGGCGGTTGCCGAGATCCACCACGCGTCGAGATGGCTCTTGCCTTCGGCGAGCAGTTCGCCGAGGCTCGGCGCGGGCGGCGGAACGCCAAGGCCGAGGAAGTCGAGGCTCGTGAGCGCAACGATGGCGGCGCTCATGCGAAACGGCAGATACGTGATGATGGGCGTAAGGCTGTTGGGCAGAATGTGCCGCCACATGATCTGCCGATCGGAGAGGCCGAGCGTGCGCGCAGCGCGCACGTAATCGAGCGAACGCTTCTGCAGGAACTCGCCGCGCACGTAATCGGAAAGCGTGATCCAGCCGAATGCGGCGAGCAGCACGAGGAGGAGCGGCAGGCTCGGCTCGAAGATCGACGAGAGGATGATGAGCAGATAGAGGTCGGGCAGCGCATTCCAGATCTCGATGAGACGCTGCCCGACGAGATCGACGCGTCCCGCGTGGTAGCCCTGCAGCGCGCCCGTCAGCACGCCGATCAGCGCACCCGAGAGCGTCAGCGCGAGGGCGAACAGGATCGAACTGCGAAAGCCATAGAGCACGCGCGCGAATACGTCGCGGCCGAATGCATCGGTGCCGAGCCAGTTTTCCCTGGAGGGTGGCGCGGGAAACGGTGTCGCCGCATGATAGTTCACGGTGTCGTAGCGATAGTGATCGGGCGCATAGAGCGCGAAATTGCCGTCGCGCGCGAGCTGCTGGCGGATGAACGGATCGAGATAGTCGGCTTCCGTCGGCAAGGTGCCGCCGAACCGTGTATCGGGGTACGTGAGCACCGTGGGGAACAGCCATTGGCCGTCGTATCTCACGACCAGCGGGCGATCGTTGGCGATGCAGCCCGCAAACAGGCTCGCGACGAAAAGCACCGCGAATGCGCCGAGGCTGGCAAAGCCGAGCCGGTGCACGCGAAAGCGTTGCCAGAAGCTTGCCGTGCGCCGGATCGATGCGATATCGGCCGCCGGAAGATGCGGTGCAGGCGGGCGTAGAGGGGTGATGGCTGCCATGATGGACGAGAGAGTCAATGGGCGTTGCCGCCGAAATGGATGCGTGGATCGATCAACGCATAGGCGATGTCGCCGAAGAGCTTCGCGACGAGGCTCGTCACGGTGAACACGAACAACGAGCCGAGTACGACCGGATAGTCGCGGCCGATAATGGCGTCGTATGAGAGGCGGCCGACGCCGTCGAGCGAGAACAGCGTTTCTATGAGCAAGCTGCCGCTCACGAACGCTGCGACGAACGCGGCCGGAAAGCCGGTGGCGAGCGGGATCAGCGCGTTGCGCAGCATATGCCTCCACACCACGCGCTGGCGCGACGCGCCTTTCGCGCGGGCGGTCAGCACATATTGACGCGCGAGCTCGTCGAGGAACGCGTTGCGCGTGAGTAGCGATACGACCGCGAGATTGCCCGTGACCGCCGCCGTGACGGGCAGGACCAAATGCCACAGCCGGTCCATGATGCGCGCACCGAAACCGAGCTGGCCGTAGCCGTCCGACGCGAGGCCGCCGAGGGGAAACACGTGCATGAACAGGTTGCCGCTGAAGAGTATCAACAGCAGCACGCCGAGCACGAAGCCCGGAATCGCGTAACCCGCGAGCAGCGCGAGGCTCGTCGCCAAATCGAACGGCGTGCCGCGTCTCAGCGCTTTCGCGATGCCGAGCGGTACCGAGATCAGGTACGTGAGCGCGAGCGCCCCGCCGCCGAGCGTGACCGTGACGGCCAGCTTGCTGACGATCAGGTCCCACACCGATCGATGCTGGAAGAACGACTGGCCGAGATCGAACCGCGCGTAGCGGCCGAGCATCCGCACATAACGCGTGAGCGGCGGCACGTCGAAGCCGAACTCGTGGCGGATTGCCGCGACCTGCACAGGATCGACGCCTTCATTGCCGTGATAGCCGTCACCGCCGCTTGTGCTTTCTCCGTGCAGCGACGTTCCCTGAAGGCGCGCCATGACCTGTTCGACGGGGCCGCCGGGCACGAACTGCATGATGATGAAGGTGAGGGTCAGCACGCCGAGCAGCGTCGGCACCATGAGCAGAAGTCTGCGACCGATGTACGCAATCATGGTTGCCTCACTTGCTTCGCAGCGGCGAGCCCGCTTGCGGATGCCACCAGCCGATGACCCAGTCGGCCCCGTCGTACTGTCGAGGCACGCTCGACGGCGGTGCGATGCGGGCATTCCATGCAATGCGCGCATGCGTGCTATGCCACTCCGGGACCATGACGCGTTCACTGAGCAGGACGCGATCGAGCGCGCGCGTCGCTGCGACAAGTTCGGTTTCGGATTGCGCGCGCTGGACGGCATCGATGAGCGCGTCGACGGCGGGCGAAGCCACGCCCGCATAGTTTTCCGAGCCGGGCGTACGCGCTGCCGCGCTGCCGAAGCGGCGCGCGAGTTCCGCGCCCGGGATGCTGGCCGGGCGATAGCCTACTGTAGTCATATCGAAGTCGAAATGCTTGAGCCGTTCGTTGATAACGGCCTGGTCCATGATGCGCAGACGCGCGTCGATTCCGAGGAGCCGCAGGTTGCGCACCACGATCATCAGGATGCGCTCCATCCCGCTGCCGTCGTCGAGCAACTCGACGACGAGCGGTGCGCCGGACGCGTCGCGCAGCACGCCGTCGCGGTACCGCCAGCCCGCGCTCGCGAGCAGGGCTTCGGCCCTTGCGAGATTGCGGCGCAGGTCGTGGGGGGCAGACGAGTCGGGTTGCGGCGGCAGCGGCCCGAACACGGCGGTCCGCACCTCGGCGCGCAGCGGCTCGAGCAGCGCCAGCTCGGCCGCGCCGGGTGCGCCCGTGGCCGCGAACTCGCTGTCGTCGAAGTAGCTGCGGGTGCGCGTGTATTGCCCGTAGAACATGTTGCGATTGATCCACTCGTAATCGAGCGCGAGCCCGATCGCCTCGCGCACGCGAGCGTCCCGGAACTTCGCACGGCGAAGATTGAAGACGAGGCCCTGCGCGCTGCTAATGCCGTGTTCGGGAAACTCACGCTTGTAGAGCGTGCGGTTCGTGAAACCCGGGCCGTCGTAGTTGTGTACCCATCGCTCGGCGCTGCCTTCGAAGAGCGCGTCGATCTCACCCGCGCGGAACGCCTGCAGCGGCACGTACGGATCGCTGTATAGCCGGAAGCGTATCGTCGAGAAATTGAACATGCCGCGGCGCACCGGCAAATTCGTAGCCCAATAGCGCGGATTACGCCGATAGACGATCTCGCGGTTGCTCGCGCGCGACGCGATCACGTAGGGGCCGCTCGCGAGTGGCTCGACAGTGGAGAGCTGATCGAAGCGTAGTGTGGCGCGGCCCGGCGAGCGTCCCCAATGGCGCGAAAACACGTAGAGATCGCCTGCCGTGAGCGCAGCGCGACGATCGGCGCGGCGGAACTCGAAGCGAACGGTGCGCGCGTCGACCACGACGGCGCCGCGGATCAGTGCGTAGCGGCTGCTGTAGACGGGGGACGCAGCCGGGTTCGTCAGGCAATCGAACGAGTAGCGCACGTCGTCGGCTGTGACGGGGTCGCCGTTCGAGAAGCGCGCAGCAGGGTCGAGATGAAACGTGGCCGAGAGACCGTCCGGGGCGAGCGATACGCGGTCGGCAAGCAGAGGGTACTGGATGCCGACTTCATCGAGACTGCGTTGCATCAGCGTCTCGAATGCGAGATTGAGCAGATCGGGCGCCGCATTGCCGCGCAGCAGGAACGGGTTCAGCGAGTCGTAGGTCGAGACTTCGCTGTAGTTCGCCAGCGTGAGCGTGCCTTCGCGCGGCGGGGCGGCGTCGGCATAGGCAAAGCGCGTCAGTGTGGCACGGGGCCGTGCGTCGCCGAACTCGGAGAGCGTGGTCTGCCAGCGGGGCGCTGGAGACGCGGCCGCGGCAGGCGAGAACCTGGCCTGAGCCGAGGCGGCGACGCACAGCGCGACGCACGCCGCGACACGCCATGCCGCGCGGTGCCCAGTGCGACGCGGATGGCGCATAAGCGAGCAACGGGGGCGTGTCATCAATGCTCCGGTTGCGTCACCAGCGACAGCTTCGCGATGCCCGCGCGCTGGATCGCACCCATCACTTTCGCGACGGGACCGTACGGCACGGTTTCGTCAGCCTGCAGCGAGACCGCGAGATCGGCATCCTGCTGCTTGCGCGCTTCGAGTTGGTTCTCCACCTGCGCAAGCGGCACTGGCTGCTTGTCGAACCATACGGCGCCGGCTGCGTCGACGCTCACCGCGAGCGGCTTCTTCGGATCGACGGAGGCTGTGGCTTCGGTCTTCGGCAGATTGACGTGTATCGCCTTGTTGAGCAGCGGCGCGGTGACGATGAAGGCGACGAGCAGGACGAGCATCACGTCGACGAGCGGCGTAATGTTGATTTCGCTGAGGACGTCGTCGTCCTGGCTGGAAGAAGAGAAGGCCATTATGCTGCGACCTCCTGCGCACGGGCGAACGACGCCGCGCTGCGTTCCGCGCGCGACGAGGCAGTACCTGCAACGTCCCCACCGTCGCCTGCGAGACGGAAATGATCGCGCTGCGCGAGCGCATAGAGATCGCCTGCGTGGTCGTCGAGGAGCGCCACCACCACCTTAACGCGGCGCACGAAGATGTTGTAGGCAAGCACCGCGGGCACGGCGACCGCAATGCCGATGCCGGTGGCAACGAGCGCCTCGCCGATCGGGCCGGCCACGACGGCGATGCTTGCCGACGCCGCGTGCGAGATCGCGCCGAGGGCATTGATGATGCCGAACACGGTGCCGAACAGGCCGACGAACGGTGCAACGCTGCCGACCGATGCGAGCCATGCGAGCGCGTGCTCGAGACGTCGGCGTTCGTGGCCGATCTGCCGCGCGAGCTGGCGCTCGAGCGTGTCTTGGCGGCTCCACAGATCTTCCGGTGTTTCGCCTGCGAATGCATGCGCGTCCGCGAGCGCATCGAGCGCGGCTTGCGTCACCCGCGCCTTGGGGCCTGCTTGCAGCGGACGCGCAGCGATTTCGCGCAGATTATTCGCGTCGGCGAGCACGGCGCTGGCGCGGTCGTCGGCGCGCGCCGCGCGCACATGCTGGATGGTCTTGACGATGATGATCGTCCAAGTGGCGATGGAAAAGAGACCGAGCGCCCACAGCGCGCCCTGCACAATGGTCGTAAGCGGAAGTGAATTCATGTTCAAACTCCTGATGAATCAGTCAAGCTGAAAATTCAGAGGGACGTCGACCCAGCCGTCGACGGGTGTCGTCCCGCGCTTGGCGGGCACGAAGCTCCAGCGACGCACGGCGGCGATTGCGGCGTCGTCGAGCACGCGATGTCCGCTGGAACTGCGCAGCTGGATCGAGTCGGGCGTGCCGTTCGCAAGCACATGCACGTGAAGGATGACCTTGCCCTGCCAGCCATAGTCCTGTGCGATTGCCGGGTAGGCGGGCGGGGGATTGCGCAGATAGGCGGCATCGCCGTCCGGCAGCGTCGTTTTTTCGGTGGGCGGCGACGTGGCTGCGCGCGGCGCTGCCGGCGGCGTCGCCACGGGCGAGTCCGCGGCAGCGGGCGAGGGTGCTGCGACCGGGGGCGGCGGCACGTTGGCGAGCGGCATGGGCGTTGCCGTTGGCACGGGGCGCGGGCGAGGAGGATGCGGGTTGCGCGCCTGCGGCAGCGGTTTCGGCGGCGCGACGGGGGCAGCCTTGGGCGCCTGCGGCAGCGGCGTGGGCGGCGCCGTCATTTCGAGCGCGATGGGCGGCGTAATGGGCGGCTTGTTCGCCGGTGCCGGCGCATGCAGCCACGTCCAGACGAATGCGGCATGCAGCGCCGCCACGCCGAGCGCGCATGCGAGCACGGTGCGCGAAGGAAAGGATGGGGCGTCAATCAGGCCGTGCGCGCAGGGCGAGCGTCGCCGGTCTTGCGAGCGAAGTTCGTCGAGCGCGTGCGTTTTGCGGCGCGGCATCATGAGCACAAGATACGTCGCCCGGCGGCGCTCGCCCTGCGCCGCGCCATCCCAGGAAAAGTGCGCGGCGCTCACAGGTCGAACCTCGCGTTGAGCGCCACCGTGCGTGGTTGACCGACGAAGATGTAGTCGGACTGCAGGAAGCCCCAGTAGTGACGATTGAAGATGTTGTCGACTTCGGCGCGCAGCGTGACGCCGTGCCCGCCAATCGTCGTGCGGTAACTCAGTCCGGCGTTGAAGAGCGTGTAGTTCGGCAGCACATATTGATTGAGCGCATCGGCCTTCATGTTGCCGAAATAGTGTGCTTCGGCGCTAGCGGTCAGCCCGGGCAGACCCGGAATGCGATCGCTGACCTGCAGCACGCCCTGCCAGCGCGGAATGCCTTCGAGGCGCTTGCCGACGAGATCGGCTTCGGTGTCGGTATAGGTTCCTGACAGCCACGACGCGCTTGCCGAGATGCGGAAACCCGCAGGCAGGTCGACACGGCCGTTCAGTTCGAGGCCCTCGATGCGCTCGGAACCGTTCGACACATAGACGTTTTGCGCATTGCCATACTCGGCGCCGCGCTGTATCCGGAACAGCGCCGCCGAAGCGCCCACCTTGCGGCCGTCATATTTCACGCCCACCTCGTACTGCTTGCTCTTGAGCGGCGACAGCACTTCGTTTGCGTTGGCGTAGGTCACACCGGCCGTTCCGCCGTCCTCGATCGCCTCGACATAGCTTGCGTAGAATAGCAGGTCGTTGCGCGGGCGGAACATCAGCGCGACCGTGGGCGTAGTGGGCGTGAGCGTATACGTCTTTGCTGCGGCGCCGGGCTTGGTCAGCGAGGTCTGGTGATAGCTCGTGTAGCGGATGCCGGCGAGGACGGACCAGTACTTCAGGAAGCTTAGCGTATCGCTCGCGAAGACTGATTTTTGCTGCGAACTGAAGTTGTCGAATTGGAGGCCGTAGTCGTATGTGCCATCCCATGTATGCGTGACGATCGGTTGGTAGAGGTTGTTGGCGCCGATGTCGGTGTAGAGCGACGCGGGCACGGTCTTCTTGCTGAGCCATTGTTCAGACGCGCCCACCACGATCTGATGATCGACCGGACCGGTCGAGAATTTGCCCTCGAGCGTGGCCTGTACCTGGTCGTAGATCGACGAACCGCGCGCACGATTCAGGAATGTATTGAAGTCGCCCTGTTCGTTGAGCAACCCGAGCCATTGCCCGGAGTAGCTGCGCTCGTCCTTGCTGTGGCTATAGTCGACGCCGGCTTTCCAGTCCGGATTGATCTGCCAGTGCAGGCCAGTCGTCGCGAAATAGACGTTCGAGTTGAACCACGTGTCGTTGTAAGCGGACAGATTCGTGCGGCCGCTCGGCGCACGAGGCAAAGCCTTGCTCGCATACGAATCGAGCATGAGATCCTGGATGCCGCCGCTGACCTTGCGCGATTGGTAGATGCCGTCGAACGTCCAGGTGAGGCCGCTTGCAAGACGCGCGTCGAGCGACAACGATTCGGAATTGCGAAGCACGTGCGATCCGTTATAGGTGTCGCCTTGCTCGTGCGTGATGTTGAAACGATAGCCGAACATGTGTCCGGGGCCGAAGCGGCCGCCGGTGTCGATGTGCTCGCTGAACACGCTGTCCGAACTGTAGCCGACGTCCGCGCTGAACGTGAATACATCGGTCGGCTTCTTCGTCACGAAGTTGACGATGCCGCCCGGGGCGCCGAAGCCGTACATGAAGCCGGAAGATCCCTTGAGCAACTGAATCGACTCAAACGATTCGACCGGCAATTCCACCGTCGTCATGTAGAACGGCAACCCGTTGATCTTGTAGCCGTTGTAGTCGTCGAGGGCAATGCCACGCACGTTGACCGAGTAGGCGTTGAACGAATAGGTGTCGCCGAGCGACATGACTGCGGCATCCTCCGCGAAGACTTTTCCAAGTGCTTTGACCTGGCGGTCCTCCAGGTCCTGTTGCTTGACGACACGCGTGGAGAACGGCGTTTCGAGGTCCGAGCGTGTGCCGAGTGCGCCGCTCGAGACTTGCGGTGCCCGCTGACGCGCGCCATTCACGGTCACGGTCGGGAGACTGCGAACCTTGTCGGTATCCTGGCGGGCGCCCTTGGTCGCGGGTGTCTGCGTGTCGGGCGTCGACAGGTTGGGCGAGACGGTGTCGGTCTCGGCGTGCGCAAGCGAGAGCGATCCTGTCCCGAACAACAGTACGGACAATATGTGCAGCTTTAAATTACTGTCTTTCATAATTAGGAATCCGATGTACATCATTTGACGCCGTGCATGAATTGATCGACCGGATCAGGATCTCACTCGCGCGCGGCCGGGAGGCGCTCTACGAAAGCACTCAGAATCTCGACGAAATGATCGAATGCCTGATCCGGGATGGATTGATCGCGCACGAACAGTTCCTGAAAGCACAATCCGCGGATGAAGCATGCAATCACGTAGCGCGTGAGCAAGGGGGTTTCGGTGCTGTCGATCGACGTGCTCGGCAGGGACGCGCTCACGTCTGAGCCGATCGAATGCGTGAGCAATGCAGCGTTGAATCGTTCGCGCAGGTCGTCGTCGTTGTGCAGAGCCCAGTAGAACTCTTGCGTCATCGGAAACGTTTCCTGCATCTGTGTGCGCCAGGCAACGACCTCCTCGCGTACAGTGGCTGTGACGTGAATGCGCTGCTGGAGCGAGGCCAGCTTGCCTTCCAGCCACTCGATGTACGACGCAACCAGAAGGTCGTTCTTGTGCGGGAAATGATGTAGAAGTGCGCCGCGAGAGAAGCCGGCCTGATTGCAAATCTCGTTGATCGATGTCTTTGCGAGCCCGATTTCCTTCATGCATCGCAGCGTGGCGTTGATCAGCGCGTGGCGGGTCGCGGCGCGGCGTTCGCTTTGCGGGCGTCGGTGGCGGCCCGTGACCGAGGACGTGGCAATGTTCATGAGGCTAATGTGTGCCGGAGGCGAAGACGCTCAACATGGCGCGTCGATACGAACGAGAATGAAACAGTACGTTCGGCATCTTAGTGAGCCCCCAGGGGTTCAGTCCAACGAGTTATCGTCACATACTTAGATATGAATCTCACGAATTCGTACTGTTTTTGGTGTTCCCGACCTGCAGGCGGCGCACGTGTGGATCGCGATCCGCGGCGCACGCAGCGAAGGCACTCGCCGCGCGTACCGGCGCGAAGCCGAACGGGTGCTGCTGTGGGCGATCGCTGTGAAGGGCAAGCAGCTGTCGTGCCTGAAATTGCTGAACTGCGCCGAATACTTCGTCCAGTTCCAGCGCGACCAGCAATCCTTCTCGCTCAGTCGCAGCGAAGTGCATAGCAAGCGCTAGGCGCTGCTTCATCCTCTTGGCGTCGAACGAAATGACGCAATATCGGAATGCGCCGCGCGTTGCGCACTTCGGTCAGGTATGGGATCGAGCCGATTCCAACGTACGCATTCAAGGCGCGGAAGAACGTGATCATTTCCGATGGCGGCGCCATCGCTTAACTGTTTAGTATATTGAAGCGACTCCGTGGGCATTGGGTGAGACGTGAATTCGATTTAACAATCGCTGGCATTCCCATTGACTGGTCAACCTGCGCAAATTCACGTATTGCCATATGATTAGATTTTGTCTTTTTCGACGAAGCGATTTAAATCACGACTCACGTCCAACGGTTTAATTAGTGCATGATGTAAAATGATTGTGAAATGGTTTGTAATCGCGACGTCATATTATTTGAATCACGCAGTCGCGGATCTGAGAGAGCAATAACGGCCGGGATTGCCTACCATGGGATGTCAGCATGAGCGGGGAAGTCTTGCTGAAGGCGCTGCGCGGCGGGCACGCGCAGTTCGATCGCATCGTCAAACTCGACACGCCGCTCGGCGACGACTGGCTGGTGCCGCTGTACGTCAAGATTCATGCGAGGCTCGGGCGCAATTTCGAGGTAGTCGTCGATGCGTCATCGGTCGTTGGCGACAAGATCAAGCTCAACGCACTGATGCTGCAGCCCGTCACGCTCTGGATTTGCCAGACAGACGGTGAATATCTGCCGATTCACGGCTACGTACAGCAGGTTCGGCGTCTGGGAAGTGATGGATCGCTCTCGTATTTTCAGGTCCGCTTCGCGTCTTGGTTGAGCTTCCTCAAACTGAGCAGTGACCGGCGAGATTGGCAGGAAAGCCGGAGATGCACCTGCAGACGGCGATCGAACAGCCGGAACGATCACAACACGAAATCGACGTCGTGGATCCGCGCGGCCATGCCGGACGCCGGCGCAAAGCGTGGGGACTACTTCCCGTTGCGCAAGGATGACCAGGTGCTCCTGGGATTCGTGAACGGCGATTGCGACCGGCCGGTGATCATCTCGAGACTGCATGGGGGCGCGACGATGCCTGTATGGCATACGCACGGCCTGCTGTCCGGCTTTCGGTCTCGCGAATACGGTGGCGACGGTTTCAACCAGCTCGTGATGGACGACTCGAGCGGCCAGAACCGGGTCCACCTGTACTCATCGAGCTACAGCTCTCACCTGCATCTGGGCTATCTGATCGAACAGTCCGACAACACGCGCGGAGCGTTCCTCGACAACGGGTTCGACCTGAAGTCCGGCGCACACGGCGCCGTGCGCGCCGAACAGGGGCTGTATGTTTCGACCCAGCCGGCCACCGCAGCCGCTGAACGTGACGGCTGCGACCGAGCCGCTCGCGAGCGCGGAGGCCGTATTCGACACTGTGTCGAAAGCCAGCGAAACAAACCGAGCTTAAAGCCTTCAAGACGGCCAGACCGCGCTGAAGTCGTTCACCGATGCGACGCAGCGCGCGGTCGCAGGTTCGACCAGCGGCGGCCGCACGGCCGGCGGCGGCACCGGCAATGCGAACGGCTTTTCGAAGCCGGTGATGCTATTGTCGAGCCCCGAGGGCATCGCCGCGTCGACGCAGCAATCGGTGCACGTCACGGCGAACCAGCATACGAACATGGTGGCCGGCAAGAACGTCAACCTTGCGGCCGGCAAGTCGCTACTGGCGAGCGTGCTCGACAAGATCAGCCTGTTCGCGCAGAACCTCGGCATCAAGATTTTCGCGGCGAAGGGGCCGGTGGACATTCAGGCGCAAAGTAGCACGGCGTCGCTGGTGGCGCTGCAGGATGTGAAGATCGAAAGCGCGGACGGGCGGTTGATTTTTACGGCCGCGAAAGAAGTGTGGATCGGTGCGGGCGGATCGTACATCAGCATCAAGGGCGGTTTGATCGAGAACGTGACGACTGGGCAGATTCTCGAAAAATGCGGAAGCTGGGACAAGCCGAGCGGCGCAAGCGGGACGATTCGCGATCCGCTGAAGCCCTCTCCCACCTCGTGGTACGGTGTGAGAGCGAGTGGGGCGGCGGCCTGGGTAAGTGGGAAGCGTTGTCGCCGCTCATGAAGAAACTGCTGTGGCTGTGGAAGACCGAGATCGAGCGGATCGGGAAATTGCAGTGGTGGGAGCAGGTCGTTGAAAAAAAGGTGGATGGTTTCCCGAAGGAACCGAACCCGTGGCATTTCCATCCGATTGAAATCGTTGGGAATTTCAAAGTCAGTGCCAGCACCGCGTTGGACGAACTTATAAGGAAGATCGGGGATATTATCGCGAGTGGCGAAGGGGAGTATGATGCCTATAACACCGAAACGAAAGGTGTTTCGGGCGGTCATGTCGGTCACTCTCACATACGCGGGGGTGCCCCTATGTGTTTCGTCAAGCGTCAGGGGCTGACTTGGGTTGGTAAATGGTGCCGTCGCGCAGCATGGCAAACAGGACGTCGCAGCGTCGCCGTGCGAGCGCGATGAGTGCCTGGTTGTGGCGCTTGCCCTGCTGGATCTTGCGCAAGTAATAGGCCCGTGAGACTGGGTCTCGTAAGGCAGCGAAGGCGGAGAGGAACAAGGCGCGTTTGAGCACCTTGTTGCCACGTCTGGACGGGTGTTCGCCCCGGATCGACGAGCCTGAGCGCCGGGTGACCGGCGCGAGACCAGCGTAGGCCGCCAGATGAGCAGCCGTGGCGAAGGCTTTTTGGGCGACTTCGGTCAGGAGTCTGGCAGCGGTCCTGACGCCGACTCCCGGCATGCTGGTCAGGACTGGCCAAAGAGGGTGAGCAAGCACCAGCCGCTCAACTTCGGCAGCGATTTCGTCACGCTGCTTGCGCAAGGCGGCAAGTTGCTGGGCCAAACGAGGCATGACGATGGTGGCGGCCTGCGTGCCGGGCACGATTACGGCTTGCTCGTTCAGCGCTTGAACGATTTCGGCCGCCAAGTTCTTGCCCATGCGCGGTGCGAGCTTGGTCAGGCGGTTGGCGAGCGTCTTTTCATTGGCAGCAGCAAGTGCGCTCGGGGACGGGTAGCGCTCAAGCAGATCGAGCACCGCCGGATGGTCGAGGCGCGGTCCGAGAACGCGTTCGAGCGCCGGATGGATTTGAGTAAGCAGGCCGCGAATGCGGTTGCTGGTTTGCGTGACCTGAGCGGCGAGGTCGTCATCGAAGCCGCAGAGCATGGTGAGTTCGGCGAGCTGCTCGTCGGCCAGTCGAAGCGAGCGCAGCGTATGTGGCATCGAGCGGGCGGCTTCAGCAATGATCGCGGCGTCGCGGGCATCGGTCTTGGCTTCGCCGGCATGCAAATCAGCGATGCGGCGCATGGCCAGTCCGGGCAGATAGGCGACGAGTACGCCTTCAGCGCGGGCGACGGCTACAGGAAGCGCACCGATGGTGGAAGGCTGATCGACGACGAACAGCAGTCGACCGTGAGTCTTGAGTTCGGCGATGAGGGCGCGCAGCTTGACCTCGTCGTTGGGTAGTGCCTTGTTGTAAAGACGCTTGCCGTTTCGATCGAGTGCGACGGCGTGATGCTGGCCTTTACCGACGTCGACGCCGACGAAGACATCGACGGCGTCATGTTGTTTGGTTTCTTGCATCGCGGTTTGTGCAGAGTGAACGGATTGGCCTGCAACAACGGTGGCAAGTCTCGGCATCCACGTTACGGACGGCGTCGGGAAAGCCCGGCCAAACCCCTATCAGCGATCACCAGCCACCCACCGGGCCCGGTGACAACACCCCCCGGATCATGACTGCGACTGGGGGCGGGAATCATGCCGGGCCTGGCTGGCCAAAGCCCCGATTATCGGGGCATGAAGATAGTAACGGGGCTGCCGGCCCCGTTACGAGAAAGACTATCAACGAAATTCTTGCAACCGAGCCATTATCAGGAACGAATGTAAATCGAATGTTCGCCACTGGGAAATATCAAACCACATTCGAAACGCTCGGCGCGGGAAAGGCGCGCCTTTCTCTTAGCGGGAATGAAATATACGATGCCGACATGCAGGAGCGAGTGTTTCGAGACTTCCTGTTTGACAAAGCTGGCGGCGGTAGATTGTCTGCGTTTGTAAAAAGATGGAAAGGGACTATCGATGATGCCGTGTTTGCGGCATCCCAAGAGTGGGCCTCGATTGCAGTCCCCAATGGATACCCGACTAACAAGGTGAAGAAGCACCCGGATGGAACCAAAGAGAAAGTTCTTTCTGATGGAACTTTAACTTACTTTCAAAACGAAGGCGCGGCTAATAAAGCTAGCATGACTTCCACTAAGAAACTGCGAGAAATACTCGAAGAAATTCAAAGCTCCAGGTAGGCAGGCGACATGAAAAAATTACTTGTTTCGACCATTTTGGCTGCCCTTGCAGTTTTGTCTTTCGGAATTTGTGCAAAACAACCGAATGCAGGCGCCACGAAAAATCACGCGTACACAGAGGTGAAAATTTCCTACGTGACATCGGATTTAACAAAATGCTCTTTTCAATACAGTCCGGTTGATTTTTTCGATGAAAAGCATGTCGCCGCGTACAGCGACGCACTGAAAACGCAGGCGGCGAATTTTAACCAGCACTATATTGTCTTGGCCTATCCGGAATTCAAAAATTATCACCAAAGGTCGGTTGTTGCAATCGACACCAAAACCGGGGTAGTCTATCCACGTCCAATCGACGCATTTTCTGGATTTAAGCATGGCCGACGTGCCGCTAAAGACGAAGGAAAAATTAGTTACTCCATTAGCAGCAACAAAGTGTGTATTGGTGGCGCGATACTGGTCTACAGATCGTTTGAGGAAGGAGACTTCTGTTTTGAATTTGTTGGCGACAAATTCGTCGGACATCACACCGAATACATGTACCCGTAAGCGAGACCGCCAATGATGAATCTCATCCGCGTCGGTGACGCCATCGACCATGGCGGCAAGGTTGAAACGGGCTCCAGCACAATGCGCTTCGACAGCCGCTATGTCGCTCGCAAGGGGGATCGCGTGTCGTGCCCGCAGCATCCCGATGTGTCGCCGAACATCATCGTGGAAGGCGATCCGTCGATGACGGATGGCGGCATTCCGATCGCACGGCACGGCCATCGCGCAACGTGCGGGTGTCACCTGATACCTGATTTCGAGCCTCGTCTAAATCCTACAGTAGCCGCGCCGGCTGGGCGACGTGCTGCGCACCCGCGCGATCTCGGAGACGCTAGAGATTGCGCCGGCCGGCGCGCCGTCGACCATTCAATGGGTGACCGGGGAGGTGCCGCACTCAGGAATGCCAGTTTCTCGTTAACTGCAGTAATTTGACATAATATCAATTATCGAATTTTCTCATCACATGGAATGCCCTCGTCACAATCCGACATCAGTTTCCCGTTGCTGGGAGCGTCGATGACTGTTCATGCAATGGGCAGCCGCACTGTAGCCTTGAGCCCGCCGCTGTTGCGCAGCGACAGATCGAGCCGGCCGCCGTGCTGACGGGCGATGCGTTCGGCGATCGCGAGCCCAAGGCCCGTGCCGCCCGATGGACGGTCGGGCCGCTCGACGCGCCGAAACGGTTGCGTGAGAAGCGGCAACGCGTCTTCCGGCACGCCGGGCCCGGCATCCTCGACGCGGATCACGACTCGCCCGCCTTCCACCGAGGTGTGCACCGACAGCCCGACCCGCCCGTGTATCGCCGCATTGTGCATCAGGTTCATCAGCAGACGCTGCATGCCGACCGGACGAAATCGCATCGCCGGCAGCGGCGCGAGCCGCATGTCGAATCGATATCCGAGGCCGGTGTAGTCCGCGACGAGCTGCTCGATCAGCGCATTCAGGTCGCCCGGCAACACCGTTTCGCCGTCCCCGCTGCGCGCGAAATCGATGAACTGGTCGACGATCGCGTCGATTTCCGCGACGAAGCGCTCGGCACTCTCTCGCGGCGCATCGAATGCCTCCGGCGCGGCGATCGCCATCCGCAGCTTCGTGAGCGGCGTGCGGATGTCGTGAGAGATACCCGCCAGCATCTCGGCGCGGGTCGTCTCCATGACGGCGAGCGACGCGACCATCCGGTTGAACGCATCGGCGACCATCGCCAGCTCGGCGGGCCCCGTGACGGGCACGGCGTCGGGCCACTCACCACGCTCGATCGTCGCAGCAGCACGCGACAGGCGTCGCAGCGGCACCGTCGTATCGCGCTGGATCATCCAAGCACCGAATACCGGAAAGGTCGCGAACACCAGCAACAGGCACGCGACACTCCATGGTTGCGCATTTCCGATATGCGCCGTGACGGGCAGCGCGACCCAGTAGCTATCGCGGTCGATCGCGAGCCTGACCCAGAATCGGTGTTGCGGGCCGCCCTCCCACAGCACCAACGTACCCGGCGTCAGCCGCGCGGCGAGCTGCGTCACGAAGCGACGGATCTGGTAGTTGCGCGGCACGGCGGTCAGATGCCGCTCGGGCGGGCCCTGCAGGCCGCCGTTCATCGCGACGACTTCGCGTCGACGCTCCGGCTCCGGCCGCGCGGCCAGCAGCCGTTCGACGGCTTTCGTCTGCGAAGCGACCACCGACGCGATCTCGTCGATCCTCGGCAACTGGATCAGCAGGAAATAGAGCACGGCCGTCGCCACTTGACTCGCGGCGACGATGCAGACCAGCAACAGCAGATTGCGTCCGAGCAGCGTGCGTGGCCGCGGCACCTTCATGATTCCAGCTCCGCGACGAGCATGTAGCCGATACCCCATATCGTCCGGATATGGCGCGGCGCAGACGCATCGGCTTCGATGATCTGCCGCAGGCGCAGTACCTGCACGTCGACGCTGCGCATGTTCGCATCGTAGTTTGGCCCACGCGCCCGCTCGATCAGGTTCGCACGGCTCACGGGCCGGTTCGGTGTTTGCGCGAGCGCGCACAGGAGACGCATCTCGGCCAACCCGACCTCGACAGCGGCGCCGTTGGGCCCGCCAAGCTCCTGGCGTCCGGTGTCGAGTTGATATCCGCCGAAACGCAGTATCGCCCCCCCGCTTTCCTGCAGCGCGCCATCGCGCAGATCGCGTTGGCGCAGCGTGACTTGCTGACGACGCAGCATCGCGCGAACGCGGGCCAGCAACTCGCGCGGCAGGAACGGTTTCGCCAGATAGTCGTCCGCGCCCAGTTCGAGCCCGACGACACGATCGACCGGATCGCCGCGCGCCGTCAGCATGAGGATCGGGATCGTTTGTCCCCGCGCGCGCAGCCGTCGGCAGACGGCCAGCCCGTCCTCGCCGGGCATCATGATGTCGAGAATCAGCAGATCGTATGGCTGACGCTCGAGAAAGACGTCGAGCTGGGTGCTGTTCCTCGCCGACCGAACATCGAAGCCGTGCGACGCCAGAAAGCGCTGCAGTATGTTTCGGATCTCCGCTTCGTCGTCCAGGACGATGATGCGGCCTGACGGGATGTCATTCGGGCAAGAGGTGGCGTTCGGCATCACGACCGGGCGATTTCCTGTGCTGAAAAAGATGAACGGGCGCCGTCACGTCCGATCAACGCTGGTTGCGTGCGGCGAACTGCTTGAGATCGGCGAGCGTGATGTAACCCTTGTGCGCCGTGTCGATCTGGTCGAAATGCTGTGCGACGCGAGGCATGCCGGCCTGCGCTTCCGAGCGTGTCAGCTTGCCGTCGTGATTGACGTCAGCCGCTGCGAAGCGCGCCTCGAGCTTCTGCTGCATTGCGTCATCCTGTTGCGCCATCGCGTTCGACACGAGGACGAAAGATGTGCCGAGCGCAGCTACGAGCATCAGACTAAAACGGTTCATTCTGTTCTCCTTGGTAAAGATGATAAAAAAAGTCGCTTTTCGCCAGTGGCGAATTGCAGAACGCTAAAGTGAGCAAAGATTTCGGTCTGTTACAACTCGATGTCAAGTCATGTCACGGTACGCCGCGACGAACCTATCAGAAGCGGTAAGCGACACCCATCGAGCCGAACACGCTTGCCCGCCGCTCGACGATCGGGCTGTTGGCCGCGTCGCCCACGAGCGTGCCCGCGCCCACGCCCGCGCGTGCCAACCAGTGCGCGTCGAGCCGGTGCTCGAGCGTCACCCGCAGATCAGTGCGCTGGAAGCCCGACGACGGCGCATAAGTCGGCAGATGGGCGGCACTGGCCGCCGCCTGCGCGTCGTCGATGCCGAATTCGGTTTGCGCGGCCGAGCGGTTGGCCCAGACCGTGCTCAGCGACGCGGTCACGCGATCGCGCGGCCCGTCGAAGATCCGGTATGCGAGCGCCAGCGTCACGTGATTGCCGTAGCCTGAATGGGCCGACTGCAGGAAGCGCACGTTGGCGCTCGCCGGGCCCGCTTGCCAGCGAACGAATGCGCCGTAGAGAAAGCTGTCTGCGATGTTGCCGGTGCCGTTCAGGATCGCCGCGTCGTCCTCCTTGCGACCGAGCCCCAGGCCGACGAGCGGACCGATCGAGAGGTTCGGCGTGACCGACCACGCGGCGCCGGCCTCGAGACCGCTCGCGAAGACATGCCAGTTCGACGCGGAATGGCCGGCCAACGCCACCGCCGGCAGTGGCAGCACGTGATAGCTGCTTGCGCCCGCGTAGCGCGGCACCGCTGCCAGGTCCAGGCCGACGCTGCCCGTCGCGGAAGACTGGGCGAATGCGTGAGTATTGCCGACGATGGCCTGAAGCGCGAGCGCGGCCGCGACGGCGCCGCAACGCGCGGCAACGTGCGCCGGCCCGTCGAATCGAGTCGTACGAGTCAACATCGAATGGTGTTCCTTACAAGGAGTCAGGATGGCTTGCCAGCGGTGTCGCGCATGTCCGGGCTCGGACGCGCACCGTATTCGGCGGTAATAAAGAATGCGGCGCGACGCTGCCGTGACGGTCCGGGAACGTCCGCCTGCCGCGCCGATCGGATCGGCCGATCCGATGCTCAGGACCAGTGTCCCGTGACCCAGACGCCGCCGACCCAATGTTCGGGCACCCAGACGCGCGGACGGACGACGACAGCAGGCGCCGGGGGCGGCACAACGGCAACCGCGGCGGGCGCCGCGACCACGGCGGGCGCGACGACGGTGACAGGAGGCGGTGGCGCGACGACGGCGACGCGCGGGGCACCCGCGACCACCACCCCACCCGTCGTCACTGTCCCGCCGCGCGGTCCCGTCACGCTGCTCGTCGTCGTCACGACTCCGGGCGCGACTCGCGTCGCCGTGTCCGTCCAACTGACGGAATGGCCGTCGGAGCCGGCGACACTCGCCGAATGCGTACACCCGCCGCCAGCGCAACTCGTGCTGGCCGTATGCGTATAGGTGCCGTTCGGCCCCGTGACCGTCTCGGTCGACGAATAGTGACCGGGCGACGATCGCGTGACGCTGCCGGCCGTGTCGATCGTCTGCCCGTGTGGCGTGGTCATGCTGCCGTCGTGCGTGCAAGTGCCGCCGCTGCAGGCCGTCGTCCCGCTGTGCTCATAGCGGCCGCCGCGTGGACCGACGGTTGTTCCTGTGTTGGCGAACTGCCCCGGCCCCGTACGCGTGACCGTGCCGTCATTCGTCGTCAGGCCGCCGCGCGGGCCGACGAACGCGCCACGGTGCGTACAGTTGCCGCCGCCGCAGGATGCGCTCCGGACCGACGCCTCGCGACCGTATCCGAATGCCTCGGCGAGGGCCGGCTCGATGCGGAGCGCGATCAGCAGCGAAGCGCAGGCGGCAAGATAGATCTTCGTCATGTGGACTCTCCCGAGACGGATTGGGTGATTCGATGCCTCGCAATGTAGAGAATCCGGTCCGAAAAAACTGTTAGCAATTCATGTCAGACGATGTCGTGAATCCGTTGAAACGAGATGACATGATTTCCCAACAGATTTTCATCGGCCTTGCTTCTAACGTGGCGATGTCGTCCTGGCCGCGGCCAGCCGATCCCTTTCTGATCAAGGAACTGCCATGAAACTGCATGCATCGTTTGCCGCCGCAAGCGGTCTCGCGCTCGCGCTGATTGCCCCCTCCTCATTCGCCGGTGTCGCCGTCGGCATCACAGTGCCGGTTACTGCGCCGGTCGTCGCGGCGGCGCCCGCGGTGCCCGTCTACGCCGTGCCGGCCGTGATCGCGCCACCGCCCGTCGTCGTCCCGCCGCCGGCTGTCGTGGTGACGCCCGCGTACGTCACGCCCGTGCGGCCGGTGGTCGCGAGTCCCGTCGTCACGGTCCGTACGGGATATTGGGCGCACGGCCCGGTCGTCGTACGCTAAAGATTTGCGTGCGGCGTGCCTCCCGCCCCCCTCAGCGCAGTACCGTATGCCGCGCCGCCGGACGTTGCCGAGCTCGCGCAACGCTACGGCTGCACAATATTCGTCGACGCGTTTGGCGATCCGTCCGCGCAAGCCGAGGCATTGACAATGGGAGGATGCCGTCCTCGCGCCCACCACTGGCCGAAGTGCGAACGTCATCGTCGAGCTCATCGGCGGCGACAATGTGGTGCATTCGATCGGCGCGGTCGCGGATCATGGTCATCTCGTCCAGGTCGGCTTTCTGGGAAGCCCGAAGGTGCGCATCGATGCGATTCCGCTGATGCTGACGCGCGCGTCGATTCACGGTGTCTCGGTAGGCAGCCGGCAGTCGTTCGAAGCGCTCGCCCGCGCAATCGATCGGCACGCGATCAAACCGGTCGTCGACTCGGTCCATCTGTTCTCCGACGTGCGCGCCGCATTCGAGCACCTCGATCGCGTACCACGCGCTCGTGCCGACCGTGCTCGGCTATCTGTGCTGGTACGCCGGCTCGGCGCGCACGAGCGGCACCGAGGCCGCATTGTTCACGGCCGTCGCGCCGGCGTCGGCGGTGCTGTTCGCGGTTGCGGCGTTCGGGGAGCCGCTCGGCGGGACGCGGCTCGCCGGCATCGCGATGGCGGTGACGGGCGTGCCGGTCGGCGCGATCCGGCCGCGGTCCGGCGCGATGCGTTCGGCCGCCGCCGCGGCGGATTCGCGGGAAGCGGCCTGAAGCGATCGCCCAGGCACGACGGGCGGCGTCGACATCGCCGGCGCTGCCCGCAATCGCCCTGCTCCGCGGTAACGCGGCAACGCCCGCTCAACCGACTCGCCCGATGTCGGCCGACGCAATCAGCCGCTCGATGTCGAGCAGAATCAGCATCCGGTCGCCGTCTTCGCCCGCGATCGATCCGAGATCCGTGATGAAGCCGGTGTCGATCGCCGCGCCGAATTCGGGCGCCGGCCGCCGGTCGGCGGCCGCGAGTTCGAGCACGTCGCTCACCGCGTCGACGACGACGCCCACCGTGCGCGCCGCGACGTTCAGCACGATCACCACGGTCGACGTGTTGTACTCGGCGGAATCGAGCGCGAACTTCAGGCGCAGGTCGATGATCGGCACGATCGCGCCGCGCAGGTTGATCACGCCCTTGATGAACGCCGGCGCGTTCGCGATGTGCGTCGGCTCTTCGTACGACCGGATTTCCTGCACGCGCAGGATGTCGATTCCATATTCCTCGGCGCCGAGGCGGAACGTGACGAACTCCTGCGCATCGCGTGCCGTGTCCTGTCCGCCCATGCGCGCCGCGCGCGGCGCTTTCAGAATTGCATTCATTGCGCTGTCCTCCTCGTGTGGGGCGCGCGCCGCCGTCAGAACGTCGGCGTGGCGTGCGGAACGCCGTGCGGCGCATTACCACGTGGTAACGGCCGCCACGCCGAATGCTTGAGCAGCGTTTCGATATTGACGAGGAAAACATCGGGAAAACAAGGGCAATCACGTCGGAGCGTACACCGTCCGACGAAGGCCGCAGCTTTCATCGCCGAAAGCAGCGCCGGGTCGCGTTTCCAGCGAAACGTTCGGCGAACCGCTTCGCCGTATTCGATGACGATCGCGTGTCACCACGCGAGGCGGCGCGACGCACGCGATCAATGCGTTCGATTGCGCAGTGTCTCTCTCACCCGCTTCGCGACGAGCACGGTCAGATAATCCCGCACCCGTGCGCCTTCACTGTATTCGGCGAGCGTTTCTTCGTAAAGCCGCGACACCGCGTCGGCGGGCGTGTGGGTTTCGGAAGCGATTGCCTGGACGATCTCGTTGACGCTGACGCGGTTCTGAACCATGTTTGCGCTCCGCAAGGAGGAAAGACGGACAAAAACGGCTTGGGGTGGGATGCCTATTGAATGTCGTCAAAAGCGCCGATGCAAATTGAATCCGTCTATGACCGCGGCGTCTGCGCAACCGGGGCTCTATTCGGACGAATCCGGCCGCACGTGGCGAACGCCCGGAGCGACGGCGCGTTCCGGCGCCACGTCCTCGCCGCGCTGTGACGCAACGGAAGGAGCGGGTGCCGATGGCCGGCGATCCCGCGCGCGGCACGTTACACTCTCGTCGCATTCGCGCCATTGCGTCCCGGCGCCGCCCGAACGAACCGCCGCCGCGCCTTGCCTACCGGCTGCAAGGCGCGGCGGCGGTTCGCATCCGACACACGGCTTTCACAGTCCGACAGGAGTTCATGCATGGCGGTTCGCGACATCCATGACATCGAGCAGATCGAGCGCGTTCCGCTGCACGCGCGCGCGCTGCCCGCCAACACGCTGCAGATCTTCGACGAGCGCGCGGCGAAGACGCCCGACGCGCCCGCCCTCACCTTCTTTCTCGACGCCGACCGGCTCGACCGGTCGCACACGTGGACCTTCGCCGAGCTGCGCGCCGACATCGTCAGGACGGCGAACGTGCTCGCGAGCGTCGGCGTGGGCGCGGGCGACGTCGCCGCGTTCGTGCTGCCGAACCTGCCCGACACGCATTTCGCGATCTGGGGCGGCGAGGCGGCCGGCATCGCGATGGCGATCAATCCGCTCCTCGACGGCGCGCAGATCGCCGAGCTCGTCGACGCGGCGCGCGCGAAGGTGTTGATCTGCGTCGCGCCGACGCCGGGCGTCGACATCTGGCCGAAGCTCGCGCCGCATCTGAGCGCGATGCCGACCGTCGAGACGGTCATGTGGGTCGATCTGCGGCCCTATGTGCCGCTCGCCAAGCGCGCGGCGCTCGCGTGGGTCGAGCGCCGCGAGAAGGCGCGCCTGCGCGGCGAGCGGGTCCGGATCGTCAATCTGCACGCCGAGATGCGGCGGCAGCCGGGCGACCGGCTGATCCGGCCGCGCACGATCGGGCCCGACGAGCCGTCGTCGTACTTCTGCACGGGCGGCACGACGGGCCGCCCGAAGATCGCGGTGCGCACGCACGGCTGCGAGGTGTTCGACGTGTGGGCGGCGAGCGAGACGCAGGCGCGCGACGGCGAGGACGCGCGCACCATCTTCTGCGGGCTGCCGCTCTTTCACGTGAACGGCCAGCTCGTGACGGGCCTGATGGCGTGGTTGCGCGGCCATCACGTCGTGCTCGGCACGCCGCAGGGCTATCGCGGCAAGCACGTGATCGCGCGCTTCTGGGCGATCGTCGAGGCTTACAGGATCAACGCGTTTTCCGGCGTGCCGACGCTTTTCGCGGCGCTGTTGCAGCAGCCCGTCGGCCGGCACGACATCCGCTCGATCGAATACGCGGCGTGCGGCGCGGCGCCGATGCCAGTCGGGCTCGCTCGCGGCTTCGAGCGCACGACCGGCGTGAAGATCGTCGAGGGCTACGGGCTCACCGAGAGCGCATGCATCGCGTCGCTGAATCCGCTCGACGGCGAGCGGCGCATCGGCTCGATCGGCCTGCGCCTGCCTTATCAGCGCATGCGCGCGGTGATCGTCGACGACACCGGGCGCTACGTGCGCGACGCGCTCGTCGACGAGGTCGGGCTGATCGCGCTCGCGGGGCCGAACGTGTTTCGCGGCTACCTCGATCCGGCGCACGAGCGCGGATTGTGGATCGACATCGCGGGCGAGCGGTGGCTGAACACGGGCGACCTCGGCCGCCGCGACGCCGACGGCTATTTCTGGCTCGTCGGCCGCAAGAAGGAGCTGATCATTCGCGGCGGGCACAACATCGATCCACGGATCATCGAGGACGCGCTCGCCGCCCACCCGGCCGTCGCGCTCGCGGCGGCGATCGGCCGCCCGGACGCGCACGCGGGCGAGCTGCCCGTCGCGTACGTGCAGTTGAAGGCGGGGGCGAGCGCTGACGAAGCCGCGCTGCTCGCGTTCGCCGCGGGCGCGATCCCCGAGCGCGCGGCGGTGCCGAAGCACGTGAGGATACTCGACGCGGTGCCGACGACCGCGGTCGGCAAGATCTTCAAGCCCGAGCTGCAGCGGCTGGAAATCGCGGATGTCGTGGCCGCGTGCGCGCGCGACGCGCAGGTCGCGCTCGAGCGGGTCGACGTCGTGCAGGACGCGCGGCGCGGGCTCGTCGCGCAGGTCGCCGTGCGCGGGGCGCACGGCGCGCTCGCCGAGCGGCTCGCGCGTTATGCGTTCGCCGTCGACTGGCGCGGCGAAGGCGAGCGCGACGGCGCACATGCGCATGCCGCCGGGGCGACGCGCGGCGAAACCGCCGCGCGCGAGCGCGCGTCGTGAGCGCCGCCCTGGGCCGCCCGCCGTTTCGTCGCCGATTTCGTCGCCGATTTCTCCGCCGATTCGTCATGCGGGCCGAATCCTGATGCGCGCCGGCAACTTCCGAGTGACCGCGGCCGTCTTCTCGCTATTGCTGATCGGCGGGCTGTCGCGCTCGCTCAGCTTCGCGTCGCTGGGCGCGCTCGTGTTCTCCGACGTGCCGGGCGAGCGCCTGTCGGCCGCGACGTCGTTCCAGGGAGCCGCGCAGCAACTGATGCGGGCGGCGGGCGTCGCCGTCGCGGCGGGCGCGCTGCATCTGGCGATGCTGATCGGCGGGCGCGGCCGGGCAAGCCAGGCGGATTTCGCGTGCGCGTTCGTGGCGATCGCGCTCGTCGTGCTCGCGTCGGTGCCGATGTTCGCCGCACTGCCGGCCGGCGCTGGCGAAGGGCTTGCGGGGCCGGCGCGCCGATCGCGGGAATGAGACGGCGCGCGCGGAAGCCCGCCGGTCACGTCGATTCGGCCGACGATCTCGGCGCAGTCCGCATCAGTCCGCATCAGTCCGGATCAGTCCGGATCAGTCCGGATCAGGCCGCGTCGGGCGATCGCGCGCGACGAGATCGAGATACGCGCGCACGTCGCCGCCGTCGAGCGGCTTGACCATCACGCGCACCGTGCGCACCGCGTCTTTCATCGGAACGTTCTCGACGGTGCGCACGCAGGCGTAGCCTGCGCGCGCCCAGAAGCGCTCCGCGCGCGGCGCGCCGCTGACCACGCCGAGCCTCAGCCAGCGCGCCCCTCGCGCCCGCATCCACGCCTCGAGCGCCGCATAAATGCATCGCGCGACACCCTGCCCGTGCCGCACGGTCTCGACGATGAACAGATCGACGTGCCAGATGCCCGGCGCGAACATGTCGGCGAAAAGCGTCGCGAACGCGGCGAGCGGCGCGTGCGCGCCGGACGAAACGGGCGACGAAGGCGTCGGCGCATTGCAGCCGGCCGGCGCGGAAGGCCGAAAGCCGATCGTCCATTTGGCCGTGCAACCCCGGTCGGCAGGCGGCATGCCCGCGTACTCGACGGCCGCTTCGTCCGGTGCGGGCGGCTTGCCCGTCGTGTCGACGAAATACTCGGGGTTGCGCTCGAAGAACGCCTGGATCGCGGGAATATCGTCGGCGCCGAGCACGATCGCGCACAGGTCGTCGATTTCGAAGAGCGCCGGCGCGCGGGCGGACGAAGATTCAGATTCGGTCGGAGGCATGGATGGGATTGATGGGATGGAGGCGGATCGTATGCGCGAAGAACGTGACGCCGGCCACGGCCGATCGGCCGCCGTCGGCGGGCCAATGCGCCGGCGCGCGCGGCCGCCGCTCAGCTCCCCGCCCGGATCGCCGCGAGGAACAGCATCGGCGGGCGCCGGCACTCCGCCTCGAGGTCCGGCCGCACCGCGAGCGCGTCGGGAATCGGCGCCGGCTCGCCGAGGTGCGTGAGCGTGAAGCCCGCCTTCAGCAGCGTGTTCACGTAGGTCTCGACCGTCCGGTGGTATTTGACGACGCCGTCGACGAACCAGCGCGTGTCGCGCCGCCCTTCCTGCCGGTAGCGGTCGACGGGCCAGTGCTGCTTGTGGCCGTCTTCGTCGCGCACCCAGCCGTGCGGATACGCGGTGCAGATCGGATGCTCGACCGAGAACACGAAGCGGCCGTTCGAGCGCAGCGCGTCGTAGATCCGCGCGACGACGCCCGCGTAATCTTCGACGTAGTGCAGCGCGAGCGACGACACGACGAGATCGAACGCGCGCGTCGCCGCGTGATAGGTCTCGATCGACCGCTGCAGATAGGTGATCGCGTCGTCGTCGGTGCGCGCGCGCGCCTCGTCGAGCATCCGCGACGACACGTCGACGGCCGTCACCGTCGCCGCGCCGCGCGCGCGCGCATAGCGGGCGAAATCGCCGAAGCCGCAGCCGAGGTCGAGCACGTGCAGGCCCGCCAGGTTCGGCAGCAGACGTTTCATCGCGGGAAATTCGAGTGCGCCGTTCAGGCCGGTGTCGCCCTGTCGAAGCGTTTGGTAGCCTTCGAAGAACGATGCGTCGTCGTAGATGTTTTGCGGCGCGGACGGAGGCGCCGTGTTGGGATCGCTGCTCACGATGGACGCTCCTTGACGTAGACGGCAATCGGCGGGAAAGCGGCTCAAGACGATTCGAGGCGACGGGCGGCGGTGCGGCGCAATATCCGTTCCACGCGCGGCGCCGTCCGTCGCATTGTATCGCCGCGATACGGAAATGCGCAGTCCAAAACGATGGTTCGCGATGATCCGCGCCGATCCGGCCCGCGCGTGAACGCGCCCTTGTTTGCCAAAGCGCGCCCGCTCAAGTACCTTGAACCCCTGCCGCCTGCGATCGGCCCCCGCTTCGCCCACGGCCGAGTCCCGCCGCCCGGGCCGGCGCACGCCGTCGCATCCGTTCATCCGCTGTCCGACAGGAGTGCCAGCCCCGATGAGAGTCCCCCGTTTCAGCCGTCCCGTGCGCGCGGCCGCGGCCGCCGCCGCGCTCGCCGTTTCCCTCTGCGCCGCCGCGCCCGGCGCGCGCGCCGCCGGCGCGGTCACCGTCGCGTCGAAGATCGACACCGAAGGCAACCTGCTCGGCAACGTGATCGCGCAGGTGCTGAAGGCGCACGGCATCGCCGTCGTCGACAAGATCGGGCTCGGCGCGACGCCGATCGTCCGCCGGGCGCTGACGACGGGCCAAATCGACATCTATCCGGAATACACGGGCAACGCCGCATTCTTCTTCAACAAGGCCGACGATCCCGCGTGGAAGAACGCCGCGCAAGGCTACGCGCTCGCGAAGCAGCTCGATTACGCGGCGAACCGGATCGTCTGGCTCGCGCCCGCGCCCGCGAACAACACGTGGGGCGTCGCGGTGCTCAATTCGATCGCGCAAACGCAGCATCTGAAGACGTTCAGCGATTTCGGCAAGTGGGTCGGCGCGGGCGGCAAGGTGAAGCTCGCCGCGTCGGCCGAGTTCGTCAACAGCGCGTCCGCGCTGCCGTCGTTCGAGAAGGCGTATGGCTTCAAGCTGAAGCCGGAGCAGATGCTCGTGCTGTCGGGCGGCGACACCGCCGCGACGATCAAGGCCGCCGCGCAGCAGACGGACGGCGTGAACGCCGCGATGGTCTACGGCACCGACGGCGGCATCGCGGCCACGGGGCTCGCGGTGCTCGACGACGACAAGCACGTGCAGCCCGTCTACGCGCCCGCGCCGATCATCCGCGAGGCGGTGCTCAACGCGCATCCGCAGATCGCCGATTATCTGAAGCCCGTGTTCGCGAGCCTCGATCTGAAGACGCTGCAGACGCTCAACGCGCGAATCCAGATCAACGGCGAGCCGGCCGCGAGCGTCGCGGCGAGCTATCTGAAAGCGAAGGGCTTCGTCAAATGACGGCGCGCACGGCGGGCGGGGCCGGCGCCCCCGCTCCCGCGCCGCGCCCGCGCGCGATTCCCGGATGGGCCGCGCGCGTCGACAAGGTCGGCGCGCTGATCGCCGCGCTCGTCGCGTACGCGGCGTTCGTCGAGCCTTTCGTCACGCTGCGCGCGAACCGGATCGCGGCGGGCTCGGAACTCGCGCTCGGCGCGGTGTTTCCGGCGCTCCACGCTTACGCGCTCGACGCGCTGTGGGCGGCAGGCGCGCTCTTCGCGCTCGCGCGCAGCCGCGCGGCCGCGCGCGCCGCCGTCGGCGTCGTACTGGTGCTCGTGCTGTGCGTGGCGCTCGGCGCGGCGCCCGCGCATCTCGTCACGCCGGATACGCCGCTCGCGCGCGTGTCGCCCGCGGCGGGCGCCTGGCTGCTGCTGTTCGCGTTCGCGGTGCTGATCGCCGACGCGCTCGCCCGGATCGCGCCCACCCCGGCGATGCGCCTCGTCGCGCTCGCCGCGGCGCTCGGGGCGCTCGCCGCGTTCATCCACGGCGGCTTCTGGGACGGGCTGTCGGTGATGCAGGAATACGCGGTGCGCGCCGACACGTTCCGCAGCGAGGCGATCCGCCACCTCGCGCTCGTCGCCGGCTCGGTGGCGGCGGCCGTCGCGCTCGGCGTGCCGCTCGGCATCGGCTGCACGCGCTTCGCCGCGCTGCGCGGCGCGCTGCTGCCGCTCTTGAACGTCGTGCAGACGATTCCGAGCATCGCGCTGTACGGCCTGCTGATGGCGCCGCTCGCGATTCTCGCCGCGTGCGTGCCGCTCGCCGCCCGCCTCGGCGTGAGCGGCATCGGCGTCGCGCCCGCGCTGATCGCCCTCTTCCTGTATGCGCTGCTGCCGATCGTATCGAGCGTCGTCGTCGGCTTCGCGCAGGTGCCGGCCACTGTCGTCGAGGCGGCACTCGCGATGGGGATGACGGGCCGCGAGCGGCTCGTCGCGATCGAGCTGCCGCTCGCGCTGCCCGTCGTGCTCTCCGGCGTGCGCATCGTGCTCGTGCAGAACATCGGCCTGGCGGCCGTCGCCGCGCTGATCGGCGGCGGCGGCTTCGGCACGTTCATCTTCCAGGGGATCGGCCAGTCCGCCACCGATCTCGTGCTGCTCGGCGCGCTGCCGACGATCGCGCTCGCGCTCGTCACCGCCGTGCTGTTCGAGGCCGCGACCGACCTCGCGAAAGGAGCGCGCCGATGATCGAGATCGAACGCGTGAGCCGGCTGTTCGGCGATCTCGCCGCGGTCGACGACGTGTCGCTCGCCGTCGCGCGCGGCACGGTGACGGCGCTCGTCGGCGCATCGGGCAGCGGCAAGTCGACGCTGCTGCGGATGATCAACCGGCTGATCGCGCCGACGAGCGGGACGATTCGCGTCGACGGCGTCGACACCGCGAGCGTGCCCGCCGAGACGCTGCGGCGCGGGATCGGCTACGTGATCCAGGGGCACGGCCTCTTTCCGCACTGGACGGTCGCGCGCAACATCGCGACCGTGCCGCGCCTGCTCGGCTGGCGCGCGGCGCGCATCGACGCGCGCGTGCGCGAGCTGCTCGAGCTGTTCGAGCTCGACTACGGCACATACGCGCGCAAGCTGCCGCACCAGTTGTCGGGCGGCCAGCAGCAGCGCGTCGGCGTCGCGCGCGCGCTCGCGGCCGAGCCCGCGATCCTGCTGATGGACGAGCCGTTCGGCGCGCTCGATCCGATCATCCGCGGCAAGGCGCAGGACGATCTCGTCGCGCTGCAGCGCAGGCTCAAGATCACGATCGTGATCGTCACGCACGACATCGACGAGGCGCTGCGGCTCGGCGACCAGATCGCGGTGATGGACGCGGGGCGCATCCTGCAGGCAGGCACGCCCGCCGAGATTCTCGGCCGGCCGCAGCCGGGCGTCGTCGAGCGGCTCGTCGCGGGCCTCGACCGGCCGCTGCGCCTGCTCGCGCTCACGCGCGTCGCGGCGCTCGCCGAGCCGGGCGCCGCGCCCGGCGAGCCGATCCCGGGCGCGCTCACGCTGCGCGACGCGATCTCCGAGCTGCTGTGGCGCGGCGTGAGCATGCTGCCCGTATCGAGCGCCGACGGCGCGGTGACGACGCGCATCACGCTCGATGCGATCGTCGCGCAGGCGAAGCGGCCGGAATGAGGCGCGCGATGAAAGCCGCGAGCGCCGCGCGCAATACGGGCGCGCCGGGCGCGCTCGGCGCAGCGAGCCGGCGCGCGGGCGTCACGCTTGCGCGCATCGCCGCGCTGGCGGTGCTCGCCGTGATGCTCGCGCGGCCCGGCTGGCTCGAGCCCCTTTTCGCGCCGTTCGCCGACAACGGCGCGCCCGCGATCTACCGGCGCGCGAGCCTCCTCGACCTGACGCTGTCGCATCTCGCGATCGTCGCGGCGGCGAGCGCGGCGGGCGCGATCGTCGCGCTCGCGGCGGGGATCTTCGTCACGCGGCGCGCGGGCGCGGAGTTCCTGCCCGTGGCGCGCAGCGTCGTGCACATCGGGCAAACCTTTCCGCCCGTCGCGGTGCTCGCGCTCGCGGTGCCGGCGATCGGCTTCGGCGTGAAGCCCGTGCTGATCGCGCTGATCCTGTACGGACTGCTGCCGATCTTCGAAAGCACGATCGCGGGGCTGCAGGACGTGCCCGCCGACGCCGTGGACGCCGCGCGCGGGATGGGGATGAGCGGGCTGCAGCGGCTCGCGTGGATCGAGCTGCCGCTTGCGTTCCCGGTGATCCTGAACGGCATCCGGCTTGCGGTCGTCATCAATCTCGGCACGGCGACGATCGGCTCGACCGTCGCAGCGAAGGGACTCGGCGACGTAATCATCGCGGGGCTGCAGACGGCGAACACCGCGTTCGTGCTGCAAGGCGGCCTCGTCGTCGCGCTGCTCGCGGTGCTGATCTACGACGCGCTCGGCGCGCTCGGCCGATGGCTCGCGCCGGCGGGCGCGGCGCGGCGCGAAGGCTGCGCGTAGCCCGGCCGCGCGCGGCGCGAGCGGCGCCCGGCATCGCTTTTGGCGCAGCGCAGCCCGCCCGTGTCGGCTTCGGCACGCGCGGCCTGCAGCGATTTCAGCAAGATGGAATCGTATCGAACGAGGTCATCGCGACAGGCACCTACCTGTCCGACGAATGCCGATCCGTGCCGTTGAAACGTGCTCGCCGCGTGCGTGTACGACAGCGACATGCACACCGATCCTAGCACCGTTTGCACATGCTCCGACCGCCTTCCGGCTGCCTTCCGGCGTTTTTTGATCCATGACATGAAGTGCCGTTTAAATTGTTTCCAATCAGTAAGCCATCGGGAAGAATTGAATCGACGACAGCGAATTCAAATGCCGAATTTGACGGATTTGGAACGCGTTCGATCGGCTCGTTTTGCACACGAGAAGCGGGATTCAAGGCCTGATTCGGTCGCGTGCGTAAATGCGGCGCCAAAAGCGCTCGTGAGCAAGGTCGAACGGAAAAGCAGGAAAGCACGATGAGAATCTGCATTGAAAATATTCAACCGGGGGTCACGCGAGAAGAGCTGCAGGCTTTTCTATTCAAATACACCGGAAAGACATTTACCGATATTCAATTCATCGGAGAGTCGGGCCCGAGGCCGGGCGCGCTGATCGATATCGACGGCGCCAGTTGGAGCGCGCTCGCGGAAATCCGCCGCCGGCTGCACGGCATGTACTGGAAGCGGCGCCGGATCGGCGTCTGGCTCTTTTCATTCTGGGACCGCAGCGACGCAGCCGAGGTGCGGCGTCAACGCGAAGCCCGGACACAAGCGGCAAGGAGCACGCCCATGACGACGCTCCGCCGATAACGCCCGAACGGGCAAGCATCGACCCAATTCAAACGACGCGCGTTCCGCCGGACCGCGCGCAAGCGGCAACCGCCGTGCTCCCCCGCCCCCGGCGGACGCGCGATGGCCGCGTGCGCGCCGCGTTTTTGCGCGAACGCGATTGCGAGGAAACATCATGGCTGAAGTGACACAAGAACGAGACGTCGCGGCGCAATCCGTGACGAACAGGCTGCGGCTCGGCGCGCTCACCGCGCTCGTGGTCGGATCGATGATCGGCGGCGGCATTTTCTCGCTGCCGCAGAACATGGCGGCCACCGCCGAAGCGGGCGCGATCCTGATCGGCTGGGCGATCACCGCGGTCGGCATGCTCACGCTCGCGTTCGTGTTCCAGACGCTCGCGAACCGCAAGCCGCAGCTCGACGGCGGCGTCTACGCGTATGCGCAGGCAGGCTTCGGCGACTACATGGGCTTCTCGTCCGCGTGGGGCTACTGGATCAGCGCGTGGCTCGGCAACGTCGGCTACTTCGTGCTGCTGTTCTCGACGCTCGGCTATTTCTTCCCGGTGTTCGGCGAAGGCAACACGCCCGCCGCGATCGCGGGCGCATCGGTGCTGCTATGGGCCGTGCACTTGCTCGTGCTGCGCGGAATCCGGCAGGCGGCGTTCGTCAATCTCGTCACGACCGTCGCGAAGATCGTCCCGCTCGCCGTCTTCATCCTGATCTGCTTCTTCGCGTTCAAGCTCGACGTGTTCCGCACCGATATCTGGGGCCGCACGAATCCGTCGCTCGGCTCGGTGATGAACCAGGTCCGCAACATGATGCTCGTGACCGTCTGGGTATTCATCGGCATCGAGGGTGCGAGCATCTTCTCGGCGCGCGCCGAAAAGCGCAGCGACGTCGGCCGCGCGACCGTGATCGGCTTCGTCGGCGTGCTGCTCGTGCTCGTGCTCGTGAACGTGCTGTCGCTCGGCCTCATGACGCAGCCGCAGCTCGCGAAGCTGCAGAACCCGTCGATGGCGGCCGTGCTCGAGCACGTCGTCGGCCACTGGGGCGCGGTGCTCATCAGCGCCGGCCTCGTCGTGTCGCTCGCCGGCGCGCTGCTGTCGTGGGTGCTGCTTTGCGCGGAAATCATGTTTTCTGCCGCGAAGGACCACACGATGCCCGCGTTCCTGCGCAAGGAGAACGCGAATCACGTGCCGGCGAACGCGCTCTGGCTCACGAACGCGATGGTCCAGGTGTTCCTGCTGATCACGCTGTTTTCGCGAAGCACCTATCTGTCGCTGATCTATCTCGCGACGTCGATGATCCTGATCCCGTACTTCTGGTCGGCCGCCTACGCGCTTCTCATCGCCGTGCGCGGCGAAACCTACGAGGGCGACGCGCGCGCGCGCCGCAAGGATCTTTTCGTCGCCGCGCTCGCCGTGCTCTACGCGGTGTGGCTGCTGTACGCGGGCGGCGTCAAGTACCTGCTGCTGTCCGCCCTTCTCTATGCGCCGGGCGCGCTCTTCTTCGCGAAGGCGAAGCGCGAGCTCGGCAAGCCGGTTTTCACCGCCGCCGAAAAGCTGATCTTCGCGGCGGCGGCCGCCGCCGCACTCGCCGCGGCCTACGCGCTCCACCGCGGGCTCATCACACTTTGATCGAAGAGGTAATCAACATGTCCCAAGCCACTCCTCAAGTCGGTGTCCATTCCGAAGTCGGCAAGCTGCGCAAGGTGCTCGTCTGCTCGCCGGGCCTCGCGCACCAGCGCCTCACGCCGAGCAACTGCGACGAGCTGCTGTTCGACGACGTGATGTGGGTGAACCAGGCGAAGCGCGACCACTTCGATTTCATGTCGAAGATGCGCGAGCGCGGCGCCGAGGTGCTCGAGATGCACAACCTGCTGACCGAGACCGTGCAGAACCCGGTCGCGCTCAAGTGGATTCTCGATCGCAAGATCACGCCGGACAACGTCGGCATCGGCCTCGTCGACGAAGTGCGCGCGTGGCTCGAGAGCCTCGAGCCGCGCGCGCTCGCCGAGTTCCTGATCGGCGGCGTCGCGGCGAGCGACATTCCGGGCGCCGAGCGCTCGAAGGTGCTCACGCTGTTCCGCGACTATCTCGGCAAGTCGTCGTTCGTGCTGCCGCCGCTGCCGAACATGATGTTCACGCGCGACACGTCGTGCTGGATCTATGGCGGCGTCACGCTCAATCCGATGCACTGGCCCGCGCGCCGGCAGGAGACGCTCCTCGTCGCCGCGGTCTACAAATTCCATCCGGCGTTCGCCGATGCGAAGTTCGACGTCTGGTACGGCGACCCCGATCGGGATCACGGCATGGCGACGCTCGAAGGCGGCGACGTGATGCCGATCGGCCGCGGCGTCGTGCTCGTCGGGATGGGCGAGCGCACGTCGCGCCAGGCGGTCGGCCAGCTCGCGCAGTCGCTGTTCGCCAAGGGCGCGGCCGAGCGCGTGATCGTCGCCGGGCTGCCGAACTCGCGCGCGTCGATGCACCTCGACACCGTGTTCAGCTTCTGCGATCGCGATCTCGTGACGATCTTCCCCGAAGTCGTGAACCGGATCGTGCCGTTCTCGCTGCGCCCCGGCGGCGACGCGCATTACGGCATCGACATCGAGCGCGAGGACAAGCCGTTCATCGACGTCGTCGCGCAGGCGCTCGGCCTGAAGTCGCTGCGCGTCGTCGAGACGGGCGGCAACGATTTCGCCGCCGAGCGCGAGCAATGGGACGACGGCAACAACATGGTCTGCATCGAGCCGGGCGTCGTCGTCGGCTACGACCGCAACACGTACACGAACACGCTGCTGCGCAAGGCGGGCGTCGAGGTGATCACGATCGGCTCGAGCGAGCTCGGCCGCGGCCGAGGCGGCGGCCACTGCATGACCTGCCCGGTCCTGCGCGACCCCGTCGACTACTGACGCAAGCGTCGCGGCGCGCGCGCATGCGCCGCTGGCCCCGACCAACCTACGGAGAAACGAGATGAGCTTCAACCTGCACAATCGCAATCTGCTGAGCCTGATCCATCACAGCGCACGCGAGCTGCGCTATCTGCTCGACCTCGCGCGCGACCTGAAGCGCGCGAAGTACAGCGGCACCGAGCAGCCGCGCCTGCTGCGCAAGAACATCGCGCTCATCTTCGAAAAGACGTCCACCCGCACGCGCTGCGCGTTCGAGGTCGCCGCGTATGACCAGGGCGCGAACGTCACGTACATCGATCCTTCGTCGTCGCAGATCGGCCACAAGGAAAGCATGAAGGACACGGCGCGCGTGCTGGGCCGGATGTACGACGCGATCGAGTACCGCGGCTTCAGCCAGGAGATCGTCGAGGAGCTCGCGCATCACGCGGGCGTGCCCGTCTTCAACGGGCTCACCGACGAATACCACCCGACGCAGATGCTCGCCGACGTGATGACGATGCGCGAGCACAGCGACAAGCCGCTGCACGACATCAGCTACGCGTATCTCGGCGATGCGCGCAACAACATGGGCAATTCGCTGCTTCTGATCGGCGCGAAGCTCGGAATGGACGTGCGCATCGGCGCGCCGAAGTCGCTCTGGCCTGCCGCCGGTTTCATCGCGCAGTGCGAGGCGTTCGCGGCTGAAAGCGGCGCGCGGCTCACGTTGACCGAAGATCCATACGAAGCGGTCAAGGGCGTCGATTTCATTCACACCGACGTGTGGGTGTCGATGGGCGAGCCCATCGAGGCGTGGGACGAGCGGATCAACGCGCTGCTGCCGTATCAGGTGAACCGCAAGCTGATCGAATCGACGGGCAATCCGCGCACGCGCTTCATGCACTGCCTGCCTTCGTTCCACAACTGCGAAACGAAGGTCGGCAAGCAGATCGCCGAGCGCTATCCGCACCTGAAGGACGGCATCGAAGTCACCGACGAAGTGTTCGAGTCGCCGCGCTGCATCGCGTTCGAGCAGGCGGAAAACCGCATGCACACGATCAAGGCGGTCCTCGTGTCGACGCTCGGCAGCATCTGACGGCCCGGCGCGCGCAATCGAACCGGATGGCGCGCGAGGCCGCGCCGTCCGCACCGTTGGCACAACAAGGAGAAACATGATGCGTATCGTCATCGCATTGGGCGGCAATGCGCTCTTGCAGCGCAATCAGCCGATGACCGAAGCCCAGCAGCGCGAGAACGTGAAGATCGCGGTCGCGCAGATCGCGCAGATCGCGCCCGGCAACGAGCTCGTGATCGCGCACGGCAACGGGCCGCAGGTCGGCCTGCTCGCGTTGCAGGGCGCGGCATACGCCGAAGTCGCGCCCTACCCGCTCGACGTGCTTGGCGCGCAGACGGAAGGGATGATCGGCTATCTGATCGAACAGGAAATGGGCAACCTGCTGCCGCCCGACGCGCCGTTCGCGACGCTGCTCACGCAAGTCGAGGTCGATCCGGCCGATCCCGCGTTCGAGCATCCGACGAAGCCGATCGGCCCCGTCTACTCGCGCGGCGAGGCCGAGCGGCTCGCGCGGGAAAAAGGCTGGCACATCGCGCCCGACGGCGACAAGTTCCGCCGCGTCGTGCCGAGCCCGCGGCCGCGGCGCATTTTCGAGATCCGGCCGGTCAAGTGGCTGCTCGAGAAGGGCACGATCGTGATCTGCGCGGGCGGCGGCGGCATTCCGACGCGCTACGATGCGAGCGGCAAGCTCTCGGGCGTCGAGGCGGTGATCGACAAGGATCTGTGCGCATCGCTGCTCGCGCGCGAATTGCATGCGGACCTGCTCGTGATCGCGACCGATGTCGACGGCGCGTACATCGACTGGGGCAAGCCGACCCAAGCGCTGATCGAAGCCGCGCATCCGGACGAACTCGAGCGGCTCGGCTTCGCGGCCGGCTCGATGGGGCCGAAGGTGCAGGCGGCGATCGAGTTCGCGCGGCAAACCGGGCACGATGCGGTGATCGGCTCGCTCGCCGACATCGTCGCGATCGCCGAGGGCCGAGCCGGCACGCGGGTCAGCACGAAGGTCGACGGGATTCGCTACCGGAAGCCGCAGTAACCGCGCGGTGACATGGAACGGCGGCCGCGGCGGGCTGTCCGCTGCGCAGCCTGAGCCGCCGAGCCGCGTTGGCGGCGCGATGATCGTCGCCGCAGCCGCCTCAGCCGCCGCAGTCGCGATGCACACGGCGTCGTGCGCTCACGCGCCGCGCCGCTCGTTCTGGCGGCGCGTCCACGCCCGCGCCTGCTCGTCGCGCACGAACTGCTCGACGGCGGCGGGCAGCAGGTTGCGGAACAGCCCGCCATCGCCCTCGGTCACGTCGACCATCTTCTCGATCATCTCCAGCGGATCGTATTGCTCGAACGGGAACGTCAGCCTCTCGGGCGTCGCCGCGGCGCGCGCCGGGTCGAGCCAGCGGCGCGGCGTCTCCATCATCTGGTCGTTGAAGCCCGTGCTGTACGGCCCCGGATTGACGACGGCGATCTGGATGCCGTGTGCGTCGAGCTCCGCGTGCATCGCCTCGGCAATCGCTTCGACCGCGTGCTTCGACGCGCAATACGCCCCCGTATACGCGCCGGTGACGAGCCCCGCGATCGACGACACGAACACGATCCTGCCGCGCCCGCGCGCGATCATCCCGTGCGCGACCTGCTGCGTCAGCGCGAGCGGGCCGAACACGTTGATCTCGAACAGCTCGCGAACGATGTCGACGGGCAGATCGACGAGCGCGCCCGCCTCGCCCGCGCCCGCGTTGTTCAGCAGCACGTCGATCTCCCAGCGCTCGGCCTGCTCGCGGTCGCGCGCGGATGTCACGTCGAGCTTCACGGCGTCGAGCGCGACGCCGCGCCGCGCAGCCTCGGCGTTCAGCTCGGTGATCTGCGGGACGATCTGCACGCCCGCGATCACGTGATGGCCCCTCGCGGCGAGCCGCAGCGCGACCTCTCGGCCGAATCCCGAGCCTGCGCCCGTCACCAGAATGCGTTTGTCAGTCATGTCCTTGCTCCTTGTGCTGTGTCCAGATGAGTGGCGAAAGCGTCGACGCACGCCTGCGCGATCGCGACATCGTCGTCGACCGCGCCGCCCGACACGCCGACCGCGCCGGCGCAACGCCCGTGCGCGCCGACGAGCGGCAGGCCGCCGCCGAACGTGACGAGCCCGCCGTTGCTGTGTTCGATCGTGCGGATCGGCCCGTCGGCGGCCGACAGCGCGCCGAGCGACGCGCTCGGCGTCCGGAAGCGCGCAGCCGTGCCGGCCTTGCGCGTCGCGAGGTCGATCGCGCCGATGAACGCGCCGTCCATCCGCGCGAACGCGACGAGATGCGCGCCCGCATCGACGACGGCGATCGCGACGGCGACGCCCGCCCCGTTCCGGCGCGCGGCGCGGGCGACGCCAGCCTCGACGATGCGCTGCGCGTGTTGAAGCGTGAGTTCGGCGGACATCGGCGGCTCCTTGTGCGGTTCGACTGCGAGCCAGTGTAGAGATCGGCGGTATCTGAGAGAATCGGCATTCCGCTCACAAACGTATCAAGTTTTTCTAATGACTCTGCGACGCGATCCGCTCGGCGGCCTCCACGTTTTCATGAGCGTCGTCACGCACGGCAATTTCACGCGCGCGGCGGCAGCGCTCGGCCTCACGCCCGCTGCGGTGAGCCTCGCGATCGGGCAGCTCGAAAGCGAGCTGAAAGTGAAACTCTTCAGCCGCAGCACGCGCGGCGTGAGCCTGACGGAGGCCGGCCAGCGCTATTGCGACGCGACCGCGCAGCCGTACCGGCAGGTCGTCGAGGCGCGCGACGCGCTGAACGACGCGCGCGACGAACCCGAGGGCCTGTTGCGGATCAGCGCGCTGCATCTCGCGAAATCGGTCGTGACGGCCGACGTGCTCGCCGAATTCTTCCACCGCTATCCGAAGGTGAGCGTCGAGATCCGCTACGAGGATCATCTCGTCGATATCGTCAAGGAGCGGCTCGACGCCGGAATACGCCTCGCCGACCGGCTGCATCCCGGGATGGTCGGCGTGAGGATCGCGCCCGCGCTCACGTGCGCGCTCGTCGCGACGCCCGGCTATCTCGCGCAACACGGCACGCCGGCGAAGGTCGCCGACCTCGCGCGGCACATGTGCATCCGCTTTCGCTTCCCGAAGAGCGGCCGCCTGCACAAATGGCCGCTGCGCGACGGCCGCCGCGACGTCGATCTCGACGTCGCCGGCCGCTTCGTCAGCACGGATACGGGCGCGGTGATCGACGCCGCGCGCGCGGGCGCGGGCATCGCGTTCGTGTTCATGCGCGAGCGGATCGCGGGCGACCTGCGCCGCGGCACGCTGCGCGAGGTGCTGCCGGGCGCATGCCGGACGCTGCCGCCGATGTGGCTCTACTACGCGAACCGCAAGCACGTGCCACCGAAGCTGCGCGCGTTCATCGCGGTGCTGCGCGAGCACGCGGCGGCCGACGGGCGGCGCTGACGGCTGGCAAGCTCCATTGCACTGCGCACTTTGCATGCGCGCTGCCGCGACCAGGTTCGCCACGCCTGACGAAAGCGTTCGCGCGATGTCACGATTTCGTCATCTCGCGCCGCCGCCAGCAACAATGCGCGGGATCGGCTACATTGTGCGGACCGCGCCGCCCGCCCCGGCTTGCCCGGCAGCGCGTCGCGCGTTCATCATCGATTCATCGACCGAGTCCATCCATGTCCGATCTTTCCGAGTTCCCGATCACGAAGAAATGGCCCGTACAGCATCCGGACCGCATCCAGCTCTATTCGCTGCCGACGCCGAACGGCGTCAAGGTGTCGATCCTGCTCGAGGAAACGGGGCTGCCGTACGAGGCGCACGTCGTGCGCTTCGACACGAACGACCAGATGTCGCCCGAGTTCCTGTCGCTGAACCCGAACAACAAGATCCCGGCGATCATCGATCCGCACGGCCCGGGCAGCAAGCCGCTCGCGCTGTTCGAATCGGGCGCGATCCTGCTGTACCTTGCCGACAAGACGGGCCAGTTCATTCCGGCCGATCCCGCGCGCCGCTACGAGACGATCCAGTGGCTGATGTTCCAGATGGGCGGCATCGGGCCGATGTTCGGCCAGCTCGGCTTCTTCCACAAGTTCGCGGGCCGCGAGTACGAGGACAAGCGGCCGCGCGACCGCTACGTCGGCGAGGCGAAGCGCCTGCTCGGCGTGCTCGACGGCCGCCTCGCGGATCGCCGGTGGATCATGGGCGACGCCTATACGATCGCCGATATCGCGACTTTCCCGTGGGTGCGCAACCTGATCGGATTCTATGAAGCGCGCGAGCTCGTCGAATTCGACCGCTATCCGAACGTCGCGCGCGTGCTCGGCGCATTCGTCGCGCGGCCGGCGGTGGCGCGCGGGTTGAACGTTCCGGCGCGGCCGTAAGCGCTTCGTTCCGCTTCGTCTCACCTCTTATCGCGGCTTCGTCGCGGCTTCGTTGCATCGCGCATGCGGAGCCGCGCGCGTCCCGTCCGGGCGTTCCTTGCCCGTCGATTTTTCCGCCGAAATCCCGATGTCCGGCCGCCGCGCGCTCGCGCGTCGCATGCCTCCATTCACGACATGCCGGATGCACCTTGGTGCGGATCATTCCCCGAGTGGTGCATAAAGCGCGACGCCGTTTCAGGGCATTGCGTGGCCATTTCGCGGCCATTCGCCCGGGAAGCCGCGTCGGCCAACGATCGCGCCGGCCCTGGTCCGCTCCTTGCATGCGCACGCGGTACGAGAGGACGCGACGCACGCAATAAAGCGGTAACAGCAACGGCGGCGACTCGAATACGGGACCGGCATCCGCCGTTTTTTTTGGCTCGAGTATTTTCAAAATGCAACCAATCGGCAAACAGTCGGGGGCGGCGCTGCGGCTCGACGAATGGCTTCCGTATCAGTTGTTCCTGCCCGCGCAGCACGTCGCGCGCCTGCTCGCCGAATTCTATGGGCCGCGCTACGGGATCAGCCAGCAAGCATGGCGGATTCTCGCGACGATCGTCGATCGGCCCGGCGCGAACGCGCGGCAGATCGGCGCGGCGCTCGGCATGGATTCGGTGTCCGTCAGCCGAGGGATCGCGCAGCTCGTCGCGGTCGGCTTCGCCCGGCGCGACGCGGCGCGCAACGACCGTCGCTACGCGTGCGTCGTGGCGACGCCCGCCGGCCGCGATGCATTCGACGAGATCGCCGCCGTGGGCCTCGCGGCGGAGCAACGGATGCTGGACGTGCTGACGCCCGGCGAGCGCGCGATGCTCGACGCCGCGCTGCTGAAGATCGGGCGCGAGAGCGAGCGCATCGCGATCGTCGGCTGGCGGCGTCTGCTCGACGAGCCTTGAGCGCCGGCTTTGTCGCCCATTCCGGGGGCCTGGCTTCGCGAGCGGCGTCGCCGCACCGCGCGCGGAACATAACGAGAACCTGAGAGCGCGGCGAGCTTCCGGCCGGGCGTGCCCGCTGCCGTCGATTCATGCGTAAAACGATTTGGCATCCGAATCGACGGATCTTTTCGCGGCCGCCCGGCGGATCGAAAACCGTGACGTTTTTTTCGAGCGAGGGTCGACATGAACGTTCGCATAGGGTGTCTGTCGCTGCTGGCTGCCGTCGTGTTCGACGCGCATGCGCAATCGGTCGTCCGGATCGGCGTCGCGATGCCGCTGACGGGGCCCGTCGCCCATCTGGGCAAGGATGTGCAGAACGGCGCGCAGCTCGCCGTCGACGATCTGAACCGCGCGCCGCCGGCGATCGGCGGCAAGCCCGTGAAGTTCGAGCTCGTCGTCGAAGACGATCAGGGCGATCCGCGGCAGGCCGTGCAGGTCGCGCAGCGCCTCGTCGACGCGCGCGTCGCGGGCGTCGTCGGCGATCTGAACTCGGGGCCGACGATCGTCGCGGCGAAGGTCTACGCGGCGGCCGGCATTGCGCAGATCGCGCCCGCCGCGACCAATCCCGCGTATACGCAGCAAGGCTACAAGACGGCATTCCGGCTGATGGCGACCGACAGCCAGCAAGGCGCGTCGCTCGCCGCGCTCGCCGCCAAGCTCGCGAAAGGCGCGCCGATCGCGCTGATCGACGATCGCGGCGCGTACGGCCAGGGCCTCATCGATCAGGCGGAGAAGACGCTGCGCGCGAACGGCGTCACGCGAATCACGCGCGACTACACGACGGACACCGCGGTCAATTTCGCGTCGATCCTCACGCGCGTGAAAGGTGAGCATGCGGCCGTGATCGTCTACGGCGGCGCCGATGCGCAGGCGGGGCCGATGGTGCGGCAGATGAAGGCGCTCGGGATCGACGCGGCGTTTGTCGGCGGCGACGGCGTGTGCACCGGGCAGTGGACGGCGCTGTCGTCGGGCGCGAACGAAGGCCAGTTCTGCACGCAGGCGGGCGACCCGCGCACGAGGATGGCGGGCTACGCGGCGTTCGAGCGGCGTTTCGAGGCCCGCTACGGCAAGGTGATCGTATTCGCGCCGTACGGCTACGACGCGGTGATGCTGCTCGCCGACGCGATGCGCCGCGCGAATTCGACCGATCCGGCCGTCTATCTCGGCGCGCTCGCGAAGACCCGCTACGACGGCGTGATCGGCAGCATCCGCTTCAATCCGCAGGGCGACAACGTGAACGGCGCGGTGACGGTTTACCGCGTGCAGCGCGGCGCGCTCGTGCCGGTGCCCGACTGAGGCGGGACGCAACGGCCGCGCGTGCGCACGACGACGTCCGGCGCCGGGCGATGCGGGCCGGAGCGCGCCGCAGAACGGCCCGGACACAGACGTCGTCGTGACGAACGAGCCGAACGAATGCAGCCGGGACGGCGCGAGGAGACCAGCTCGCCTCGTCCACGCATGCGCGGGCCCCGCCCGCACCGCGCGCAAGCGCACACGCACGACCAACGCCCATTCGAAAAACAATCCCGAACGCACGGCGGCCGCGGACCCGGAGACGCCCGGCAGCCTGGAGATCTCCCATGATGGACGTCATCGAATTCGCGGGCAATCGCGCGACGCACTACAAGGACGCGCTGTCGCTCTACCCCGACGCGTGGCTGCAGGACATCGCATGCATGCATCGTTTCCTGCGGCCGTCGCCGGGCGAGACGATTCTCGAAATCGGCGGCGGCAGCGGCTACTTCAGCCGCGCGATCGCGGCCGCGCTCGGCCCGTCCGGGCGCCTCGTCGTGACCGATCCGTCGATCGAGCAACTCGACGCGCTGCGCGGCATGCCCGATTCGAACATCCGTGTCGTTCAGCAGGCCGCCGACGCGCTCGATCTCGACACGCGCGATTTCGACGCGATCTGGAGCCGCGGCGCGATCCACCACGTGCCCGACAAGACCGCCGCATTCGCCGCGAGCGCGCGCCATGCGCGGCCTCGCGCGCGCTTCGTGATCTACGACATCTTCGCGGGCACGCCGCTCGCGCGCTACTTCGACGGCTTCATCGCGAAGAGCTGCTCGACGGGACACGAGGTCGCGTTCCTGTCCGAGGATTTCGCGAGAACGCTGTGCGCGCTGACGGGCTGGGCAGAACCGCGTTTCCACGACGTGACGGTGCCGTGGGAATTCGACAGCCGCAAGTCGATCGGCCATTTCCTGAGGCTGCTTTTCTCCGCGACCGACGCGTACTCGGACGACGATTGTCTCGCGGCGGCCGAGGCGTTCCTGAGCGTGAGCACGACGCGCACCGGTTACGCGCTGATGTGGCCGATGACGGTGATGGTCACGCAGCGGCTCGCTTGACACGGCGCCGGCGGATGTCGCGCGCCCCGCTCACCCGCGCAGCACGAGCACGTTGCCGGCGAGCACGGCCGCCGCGCCGGCGAGGATCCGCGCATCGAGATGCAGCCCTTCGAACAGCGCGGACAGCCCGAGCGCGACGATCGGCACCGCGGCGAGCGTATAGGCGGCCTTGCCGGGGCCGAGGCGTCGCACGAGGTCGAAGTACAGCATGAACGTCACGCACGACGCGCCGATCGCGAGATACAGCAGACTGCCGACATAGCGCGCCGACCAGTCGGCGACGAACGGCACGTGCTGCGCGGCGGCCCAGGCGGCGCTCGTCGCCGAGCCGACGAGCGCGCCCCAGCCGAGGATCGCGACGGTCGGCAGTCCCGCGCGCTGGTTGCGTGCGCCGACGACGGTGCCCGCCGCGGTCGCGACCGCGGCCGCAAGCGCCCACGCGAAGCCGGATGCGGAATCGGCGCGCACCGCGCCGAGCGACGGGCCGACGATGATGCCCACGCCCGCGATCCCGCACGCGGCGCCCCACAGCAGCGCGCGCGTGAGCGGCGTGCCGAGCAGCGCGCGGCCGATCAGCGCGGCGAACAGCGACGATGTCGACAGCACGAGCGCGGCGAGTCCGCTCGGAATGCGTCGCGTCGCTTCGTAGAACGTGATGAATGCGAACGCGAAAAAGAGCGCGCCCTGTAGCGCGACGAATACGCGATCCTCACGCGGAATCGCGAGCGCGTGGCCCTTCCACCGTCCGTAGCCGAGCAGCAGCACGCCCGCGAGCGCCATGCGCATCGACACCGACCAGAGCACGGGCGTCGCGCCCGCCTGCATCGCGGTCGCGAGCGCGCCGCCGCCCCACAGCAGCGCGGTCAGGCCGAAGAGCAGCGCGGTCATCGCGAGCGTTGCCCGACGAGCGCGCGCCAGTCGCCGGCCTCGATCCGCGCGCTCGCGTTCTCGAGCTTGCGCAGCGCGGCGTCGAGCACGCGCGTTTCGTCGTTCGACAACGTCGCGAGCAGATTTCGCTCGATCGCGATGCCGAGCGCCGCGATCTCGTCGAACGCGGCGCGGCCTTTCGCGGTGATCGTGACCGACGCGAAGCGCCGGTCGTTCTTCGCGGCCGTGCGCCGTGCGAAGCCGAGCGTGACGAGCTGGCCGATGCCGCGGCTCACGGTGAACGGATCGAGCGCGCATGCGAGGCCGATCTCGGTCGCGTTCGCGCCGGTGCGCTCGGCGATCACCGCGAGGATGCGCCATGCGGCCTGCGTGAGGCCGAAGCGCTCGGAATAGAACGCCTCGAGCGGGCGTGCGACCTGCGCGGCGACGACGAACAGCCGATACGGGAGCCAGTTGCCGAGCCGCAGCGGCGCGGCGGGCTTCTGCGATCCGGACGACTTCGGCGCGCGAGGGGCGGACGGTGCGGCAGGCATGCGGGCGGCTCCCGATCAGGTACTTGCATGATGCAAGTATATGGCAATCAAAATTGCCGCAAGACTTTTTTGCATCCGTGACGCCGCGGCGGCCGCATTGCCGGCGACGGGTTTCGAGTGGGGATGGGGGGCGGTGCGGCGCGCGAAGGGGCGCGCGTCGCTCAACCGGCTAGCTGGTCGAGTAGCCCAAGGGAATCTCACCCTCAGGCCCTCACGCAACCGGACGTGAATCTCTCGATTCATCCGGCTCCTATCGTCCAGCCAGACCGGCATGAGTAATAGACCAGTGGGCGAACAGCCGAGGCCACCGCGCAACCACGCGCTTTAGCCAGGCCGTCGCCCGTGAGGCGCTACCCAGTCGTTTGTATTTCCGTTTGGCCCAGCGTACGAGGGAATAGTTGAGTTGCCAACCTTGCGCCGCTCCGGTTCGCGCGCGAACCGGCAGAACTGTTCCCACGTGCACATATCGCGCCCCCCTTCAGCGGGTAAATACGTGAGCCAGTCCTCGAGCCGAGAGTGCTTCTCTGACCGATGCCGCTGATCGTTGTAGCGCAGCAGATAGCGCAACAGCCATTCATTCGCCTGTGCCTCGGTCTCCGGCTTGTGGAAGTGATACAGCGTTTCGTGCGCTTCCTTGATCGTGCGAAACGGCCGCTCGACCTTGCCCTTCGATCGCGCCCTGGTGCGCGTGCTGTCCTTGCCCGCAGGTATATGTGTCTGCCACTCGACGCCCAGTGCCTGCATCACATTCTGGAACACGCGGCTCTTGGCGACCGGACCGTTGTCGAGATAGATCATCTTCGGTCGGCCCTGGAACTGGAAGCCGGGGTCGGATTTCGGCGCCATCGCGTTAAACAGGAAACGCAGCGCCGATTCCACGTCTTCGCCATACACGCAGCGATACTCCTCGTAGGCGACGCCGCTGCGATCGTCGACTACGCCGAACAGCATCAGCGTAGGCTCGCCCTTCGTCGGATCGATCCAGGCCGGTCGTTCAATGTGTTTCAGGTCTGAGGGTGACATGTCGAACTGCCAGCAGTCGTTGCCATGCTCGGCCTGGAACCGTACCGCGGGCGGTTGCCGCAGCAGGTGCGGCTGGTCCAGTCGCAGCGCCGACAGATAGTGATTGATCGTCGGGACGCGCAACACGCCTTGGGGCGCTTTGACCAGGCCTTGCACCGTTTCGACGCCGTATTCCTCCAGCAGCTCGATCGCACGCTTGGTCGAGAGGTGCCGCCCCTGCTTGTTCGTGGTCCGCAGCTTCAGCGCGGCGATCAGTTCGCAGTAGCGCTCCAGCTCCGTCTGCTGCAATACCCGTGGCTTGCCGTAGTCGGCACGATGCGCGGAATGAGGTTGCTGGAAGCGATGCAGTGCGCGATACACGCTGGTCGTCGAAACACCGTACAGTTCGGCGACTGCCCCGACCTGGGCAGCCCGTTCGGGGCATTTATGCGGCAGACGGTCGAGCCGCTGCCGCAATTGCATGAGCGAGTCGGGCGGGATCGCCTTACGCCGCCCGCTGGGCATTGAGTTCTGCCTCGGCCAGATAGTTGTATAAGGTCGAGCGGCCAATGCCCGTCAACCGGCAGATTTCTTCGGCGGTGTGGCGACGTTCGTGATAGAGCTGCAGGGCAAGTTGCTCGCGCTCCGGATCGAGCCGCTTCTTGCGTCCGCCCTTGTGGCCACGCGCGCGGGCCAGAGAGACCCGCGCGCGTGCGTTCGCGGATCAGGTTGCGCTCGAACTCCGCCAGCGCGCCGAATAGATGGAACACCAGGCGGCCGCCGATCGACGCAGTGTCGATGTTTTCCTGCAAGCTGCGCAGGCTGACGCCGGCGGCGTCAAGCCGCTCGACGAGGTAGATCAGGTCTTTCAGCGAGCGCCCAGGCCGGTCCAGCCGCCAGATCACCACTGTGTCGCCCTGACGCAAGGAGGCAAGCAGCGCCGTTAAGCAGGTGCGTTCCGATTTCGCGCCACTCGCGGTGTCCTCGAACACGCGTTCGCACCCGGCCTGTGCCAATGCGTCGCGTTGCAGGTCGAGTTGCTGATCGTCCGTGGAGACGCGAGCGTATCCTATCAACATAGGAATTCCAGTTTGTCCGCTGAAAATTCAGTATCGTCGGATGTTGAAAAATGGAAGCCGATATTGGACGCTCTTGGTGCAATTCGCCGCCCGCACCCGGTTGCACGGGCCGGCGTCCATCAAACCTTCGTTTCCTGGACGGCCAAGTCTATCGCTGCGCGCGTATATTGATGGGAGGGAGCATGTCGAACATTCCGACCGACTGGCAGGAGCCATCGCTTGATGTGTTGGCCTCTCTCGTCTCGTGGCTTTGGGATGAGGTCGATGGCAAGCAGACTGAGGACGGCGTTCCACAGCCAATAGCAGCGTGCTTTTATTCCCTTGCCTTGGATCACGTTTCAGCTATCGTCGAGCTGATCAAGCTCGACATGACTGCGTCGGCGTTCGCGCTCTTTCGCGCGGCCTACGAGGCATACGTAAGGGGACGATGGATTCAATCTTGCGCGAACATGGGTTGGTTGCGCTCGTTTGCGGAAGATGACACCCACAAAGAATTTCCTAGCGCGCAGAAGATGATTGATCAGTTGGAGAAGAACCCGGACTTCGAGACGGAACAGTTTTCAACGCTACATCGCGCACATTGGCCGTCGATCTGCGACTACGCGCATGGCGCGCGGTTGCAAGTGACACGGCGCCTGACGAACGCTGAAATCTCGCCGAATTTTTCTGCTCAAGATAAGGCTAGTCTGACCCACATGACTGCGGCTATTGCCATATTGATCGGAGTCGGCTTTGCACAGGTGCTGGCTGACGGCACTTCCCTTATGTCGGTTGGCGAGAAAGCAAAAGAACTGGGGTTCAAGCTCGGGAAGCAATAGTAAATTGGTAAATGCGGAGGAATCCGTGATGAATCAGACTGAGTTTGAGAGAACCTATCCAGGATACTTTCACAAGTGTAAGGCGCCTGCCGCTAGCAAAGACCGTCGACGACTACGACGCGTTGCTGCCCTGGAAAATGCCGGCCGACCTGCGCTGATGCGCTTCGCTACCACACATCACGCACTCCACCGATTTACTCTGAAGGACGTCGTTCGTGGATCGCATACGTTCATGGACCGCATACCGTTGATCGGGCCGGGAAAGCAATGCTTCGACGCCCCGGGGCCTGATGGATCGTCGAGATATTCGGGTGGTTTGCTGAGCATCCGCAGCGGAAGCAGGCCGCGCCCGATGTCATTGGCGTCGCAACGAACGGCGCGTTTCATCGCGGAGAATTGTTCCGTTTGACCGTGGTCTCGATCGACCCCGGTGGGTTGGCGAGCGTGCGCTTGCTTGACTGCGCGACGCGAGGTGTCCGCGCATTCGATTCGAACGCCTCGCCGTCATAGGCGAGGCGTTTATCGAAATCGTCTCCGCGCCATCCGCCAGCGACAGCGTCGAACGCTTTGTGCTTGACGCCGCCAAGCGCCAACCGCATGCGCCGCGAGCAGCGACCAGCGAGCAAAGGCGCCGGAGCCGGCGGATTTTCAACTCGGAGCCGACCGTGTTTGCCCACCTACATACGATCGAGCGACAAAGCGCAAACATTCTTGTCGGGCGGGCAGTATTCGGCGAGCCGGCTCCGCGCGCTGTCGTAGTCCTTTTGCTGCTCGGGTGTCAAATTTCCTAGCCCGATTCTTTCATAGGCCTGCGTCAAGCCGAAATAGGCCCAACTGTTGCCTCTGAAACTCGTGTACGCGTTGTGTTTCGGGTCGTCGTCGCCGAGCGACGCGTGGAGCGTCTTGATCGCCTTGTCGTATTGGCCGAGGCCGATCTGGAGCGCGGCCAGGGTTTGCCTGACCGGAACCATCCAATAAGGCGGCTCGTCGTAGTTCATCTTGTCCTGCTGCTTGACGGAGCGTTCGAGAATGCGCACCCCGCGTTGCGCGTCGTCTTTCATCTGGTCGATCCGCGCGCGCGCGACCGATTGCATGATTTCTGCCGTCTGGCTGTTCATCACTTCGTCGGGCCGCTCTTTCCTGAAGGCGATCACGTCCTTTACAAGTTTCGCGTACGCACGTTGCGCACCGCGAACATCGTGTTTGCGGACGTATGCAAGCGCTTGTGCGTAGTTCCAGGAAACGCTTGCAAAGCGCCAGTCCTTTTCTGTCCCGTGCGGTGGCGGCTGCCGGATAATCTCGTCCGGCGACATGAAATACGGCAGCGATTGGTAATAGATGCCGCGATAACGGTCGGTCCGGAACGTAATGCCTTCGCCTTCCGATTTCCGCAGACGATCAGCCGCCCAGCTCATGTTCTCGACGTTGCCGGCCATGATCGCCGAAGCAAGCGCGAAATGGATATTGTGCCGGTAGTAGCCCCAGCGATAACGGTCGCCGTCCGGATGATCGATGCCGCCCGCGAGCTTGGCATCGACTTTCTTGAAGTAGCCTTCGTCGCTCAACGTTGCGTCCCGATTCGCTTCGAACGATTGCAGGTGCGCGCCGGTGCGGTAATAAATGTGCGAGGGCATGTGAACCAAGTGGCCGGCATCGGGCGCGAGTTTGGCCAGTTTGTCCGCATAAGGCGTCACGTCGTTCGGCTCGGTCGATCCCTCGCGAATATGGATGTACCAATGGATGAGACCCATGTGATCGGAATGGTCCTTCAGCCCGCCTTCGATCGCTTCGACTGCCTGGGGAATGTCACGGTAAGTGGCGTTCCCCTGACGGTCCCAGTATTCCCAAGGCTTGAGGTTCATCACGGCATCCGCGTACAGGGTTTGGATGTCGGGATCGTCCGGGTAGCGGTGGGCCAGCGCGGCCATCGCCTCGGCGTAGTCTCGGTTGCGCCGGTTCTGGCGCTCGAGTTCGCCGGGTAGTTGCGCATGAGCTTCATAGCGCGGTAGCAATGCGTCGACGAGCGAGCGTTCCTTCGGATCGGCATCACGTATGCGAAGTGCGTCCTTGAGATTCTGTTGCGCGATCTGGCGATCCGCTTCCGGCTGATCGAGCTGGTTGATGTTCACGCCCAGCGACATCGCGATCCCCCATCGGCACATGACGCAGTCGGGGTCTCGCTTGAGCGCGGCCCTGAACGCGCGGTACGCTTCGCGAAAGTTGAACGCGCAGTAGAAGCGCAAGCCTTGATCGAAGAAAGCTTGCGTTTGCGGGTTTTCCGTCTTGATTTTTTTCGTCAGTGTCCCGAGGCGGAAATCCGTCGGCGGCTCGGGATCGTCGGCCGCGATTTTCGAAAGCGAGAACGATGTGCTGCTGCCGGGCGGCGCGCTCATCATGTGCTCGCTTTCCATGTGCGGCATGCGGTGCTCAGCCGTGGCATGCGCGTCGTCATTGGGTGCGGACATCGCGCAAGTCGCGCTCAGCGATGCCACAAGGCCGATCGTTCCATACAGGCAAGCTTGCCTGAGCCGGTTCCGAAGGTTGCCGTCGCCGTAAGAACGCGAATGATTTTCGATTGTTCCCATTGCATGCTCTCCCGGAAATTGAACGCCTCGAACTGCCATGCTGGTGAACCAGTGTGCCGCGAGCCAATCTCAAGGCCCCATTCGCGCGACATGCGCGCTCGCGGCGCGGACGTTGAACCAAGGCGGTGTGCCCGAACCGGTTGCGGCTGCCGTGCGAAGTCGGCGGCCCGAACGGCGCGTTCTGCGCGGTGCGGCTGCCCGTAGCGCGCGGCGCGGGTAGCGATCGCACCATGCGGGCGCGGCTCGCGCCCGCGGCACGAGCCGCCTGCGATGCAGCGCGCCGATCTCGACGAGGCTGAGCGCGCGAGCCGTTGGGCGCGCGTCGAACGCGCCCCGTGCATTGTCGAAGCCGATCACCGACGATGCGATCGCTCATCGCTCATCGCGCGTCACCGCTGCGGCACACACCATCCGAGTGCGAATCGAGCCTTCATCCCCGCTCGTCATTCCCCAACGGTCACTTTTCCGGTTATCGCGTCTACGAACACGAATTTCCTCGCCTGGCGGGACCCCGAACCGAAAATATAGAGGGGGTTTCCTGGTTTGGGGCCGAGCGGATTGCGCAGCGCGACCGTATCGTATGCGCCTGTTTGCCCCGCTGCGTTCTTCGCGCGATCGGCCTCGTCCAGATCCAGCTTGACGGGCCATTCGATCACCACGTCTCCGACCCAGGGCTCTGGATAAAGCACGGGGGAACCGAATTCGTCGTAGCTTGTGGATTCGATGATGACAGTGTTGTTCTCGTCTTGAAACACGACTCGCAGTTTGTCGATTTGCTTGGGGTCAGTGGTCGGGCCGCCTGAGGCCACACCATCCGCTTCATAGAGCTTGGCGTGCGGATACTGCTTGGTCACTTTGTTGATTGCGATAGTCACCCTTCCTTTGAAACCTAGAACAGTTGTCGACATGGTGGTTTTCTCCACTGAGCGGTAGGCTGCCTCAATATCGAGGGGCGTCGCGTGTCTTCAGGTCACGCCCAGCGTATTTAAGGTATCCGACGGCTGAAGTTCAACCTGGAAAATGTAGTGGGATTGCCGCAGGTTTGCCGGGCATTGCCGTTTCCGCGAGGGCGGCCTTGCGCGCGTGGCCGGGCGGAATCCGTTCCGCTGCGCGATGGCGGGAGCGCATTTGTTTCACGCGATCCAAGCGATCGACCAACGAGGCTTCGCCATCGTCGGCAAACTGCATGGTTCATTGTTGCGGGTTGGCGCACTGACAGGCGCTGCGATGACAGACGTGCAACACTCTCTGAGAACGTGGAAGGCGCGCTTCCGCGCGACATCGGCGCTCCTCGAAATCGACGCCGCGCGGGGATTGACGATCGGCCAGTTCTACAGCCTCATCTCGAACATGATCGGCGAAGTCGGCGACAAGGCATTCATCAACCCGCCCCGCAATCAGATCGGCCCCGCTCTGATGCCGGACGCCGTCATCGTCACCAACGTCGCAACCGCGCAGCAGGCAATCCGCACGATCGTCGAAGAAGGAGAAGGCACGTCGAAATCGCCGACCGAGGTGGTCGGGCGCTACCGCTACGCGCATTACTACCGCCTCATGCAAATCAAGCAGGGGCGAAAACTCGTGAAAGACCAGTCCGGCTATTCGTATTCAGGCGATTCCATCGTCTTCGATCCGAGCGGCGTCTATGACGTGCCGGGCAACCCGAAGGTCGCCGACTATCCTTCCGGATCCGCGCAGCGGCGTGCCTGCAACAACTTCAACTACACCTATACGAGCCTGCTGAAGACATTGCATGCGCTGTTCAACGGACAAACCCCAGGCGACCGCTTCAATGCTGTCATCGGACTGATGATGTCGTTGAAGGCGCAAGCCACCGCGATGATGTCCGGCATCCCGAATCCGGCGGCGAAGCCCCTCCCCGCGCCGAGCTTCGAGTATCAGCCGGTCGATCCGGGCAGCGCGCAGGCATTCGATGCGCAGACGATCCCTTCGGAATTGCAACCGAATCGATGAGGTCGTTGGCAGGACGAGCGGCGGCGATGATGTTCGGCATCCCGAAGTCATCGGCAAAGCGGTTCCCCGGATCGCATGGCGGGTATCGAGCTGTCGATCCGGGGAGCGCGTCCCGTCAAACACGCGCCGCCGGCGCGCGATCGTCGCGGCACGGGCCCGGCGCTTCAGCCCTGCGCCTGCCCTTGCAACAGCTTGTCGAGCAGCTTCGCGAGCTGACGCTGTTCCGCGGCGCTGAGCGCGGACAGCACGCGCCGCTGATTGTCGACGTGCGCGACGACGGCGTCGTCGATCAGCGCGAGCCCCGCGCGCGTCAACGCGACGAGCGTGCCGCGCCCGTCCGCCGGGTTCGGACGCCGCAAGACCCACCCCGCCTTCTCGAGCCGATCGATCCGGTTCGTCATGCTGCCCGACGAAATCATCGCCGCGTCGTAGAGCGCCGTCGGCGTCAGCGCGTAAGGCGCGCCGCTGCGCCGCAGCGTCGCGAGCACGTCGAATTCGCCCGGCTGCAGGCCGTAGCGCGCGAAAAGCGGATTGAGCCTGTCGCGCGCGATGACGAGCGCCGCCTCCTGCAGCCGCCCGAGCACGATCATCGACGACGGATCGAGATCCGGGCGCTCGCGGCGCCATTGCTCGATCGCATGGGCTGCGCGATCCATTAACCCTCCTGTTCGTCCAAGTTATCTTGACGTAGAGACAAGTCGAATCTATCTTGATGTCGAGACAATTATACGCAACGCGCACGCCCGGCAAACGTCCGGACGCGCGCCGCATCCACGCTCATGCACAGACTCCTTTCTCCCGCATGGCGGCTCGCCGCCATCATACTCGTCGGCCTCAACCTGCGGCCGGCGCTCGCATCGGTCGGGCCGCTTCTCGACACGATCCAGCGCGCGAGCGGCTTGTCCGACAGCGCCGCGAGCCTGCTGACGACCGTGCCGGTCCTGCTGATGGGCGCGGGCGCGCTCGCCGCGCCGTGGCTCGCGCGCCGCGCCGGCGTGCGCGCGGGCGTCTGGCTCGGCGTCGCGCTGATCGGGCTCGCGTGCGCGGCGCGCGGCGCGGCGCGCGCGCCCGCCGCGCTGCTCGCGTCCGCGCTGTGCGCGGGGCTCGGCATCGCGGCCGTGCAGGCGCTGTTGCCCGGGTTCATCAAGGCGGAATTCGCCGCGCGCGCGGGCAGCGTGATGGGCTTCTATTCGACGTCGATCATGGGCGGCGCCGTATTCGCGAGCGTCGCGACGCCGTTCGCCGCGCACGCGATCGGATGGACCTCCGCGCTCGCCGGCTGGGCGCTGCCCGCCGTCGCGGCCGCGCTGCTGTGGCCGCTCGCGACCCGCGCGACAGCCCGCGACGCGCGAGCGCGCCCCGCCGCGCGCCGCACGCACGGCGCGCGTGCCTGGCTGCTCGCTGCGTTCTTCGGCCTCGGCACGGGCGCCTATACGCTCGTGCTCGCGTGGCTGCCGCCCTATTACATGTCGCTCGGCTGGTCGCCCGAAGCGGCGGGCGGCCTGCTCGGCGGCGTGACGCTCGCCGAGGTCGTCGCGGGGCTCGCCGTGTCGGCGTTCATCGACCGGCTGCCGGACCGCCGCCCCGCGCTCTTCGCGGCGATCGCGTCGCTGTTCGTCGGCCTGATCGCGCTGATCGCCGCGCCGCTCGGCTCCGCGCTGCCCGCGTCGCTGCTGCTCGGCCTCGGGATCGGCGCGCTGTTTCCGCTGTCGCTGATCGTCACGCTCGACCACGCGACAAGCGCGACCGAAGCCGGCGCGCTCACCGGCTTCGTCCAGGGCATCGGCTATCTGATCGCGGGCCTGTTTCCGTTCGTCGCCGGCGTGATCCGGCAGAACGTCGACGATCTGTCGCCGGCCTGGGGCTTCATGGCCGCGGTGTGCGTCGTGATGGCCGCGATGGCCGCACGCTTCGCGCCGCCGCGGCTCGCCGCCGCGCGAAGCGGCGCGTGAACGGCCCCCGTCCCGCCCGCTCCGGAACTCGCTCCGGGCGTGACGGTCCCTACTGGATCTCCTCGTCTCAACACGCTGATCCGGCCCAAGGACCTGCCCATGCTGTCGACTCGATTCCGTCACCTCGCCACAGCCGCGCTCGTGCTGTCGACCGGCGCGTGCGCCGCTGCGCCGGACGCCGCGCCCGAGCCTGAAGTCGCGTGCCGACCGGACGAGACGATGCCCAAGCGCCAGTTCCGAGGCACGTGGATCGCATCGGTGACCAACATCGACTGGCCGTCGCGCCCGGGCCTATCGGTCGCGGACCAGCAGGCCGAGCTGGGCGCGTGGCTCGACGACGCGGTGCGGATGAACCGCAACGCGGTGATCCTGCAGGTTCGACCGACCGCGGACGCCTTCTGGCCGTCGCCGTTCGAGCCGTGGTCGAAGTATCTGACGGGCACGCAAGGCGGCGACCCGGGCTACGATCCGCTCGCGTTCGCCGTCGCCGAGGCGCATCGGCGCAATCTCGAACTGCACGCGTGGTTCAATCCGTATCGCGTCGCGATGGACGACCGGATCGACGCGCTCGCCGCCACGCATCCGGCGCGCCTGCATCCGGACTGGATCGTCCGCTACGGCGGCAAGCTGTATTACAACCCGGGCGTGCCGGCCGCGCGCGCGTTCGTCGTCGATGCGATCATGGACGCGGTCGGCCGCTACGACATCGACGCCGTGCATCTCGACGATTACTTCTATCCGTACCCGGTCGCGGGCGCGGCGTTCGACGATGCGTCGGCATACGCGCAATACGGCGCGGGCTTCGCGACGCACGCCGACTGGCGGCGCGACAACGTCGATCGTCTCGTCGAGTCGCTCGCGCGGCGCATCAAGGCCGCGAAGCCGTGGGTGAAGTTCGGGATCTCGCCGTTCGCGGTCTGGCGCAACGCGGCCACCGATCCGCAGGGCTCGCAGACGTCGGCTTCGGTGCAGACCTACGACGATCTGTACGCGGACACGCGCCGCTGGCTGCGCGAGCGCTGGATCGACTACGTCGTGCCGCAGGCGTACTGGGCGCGCGGCTTCGCGCCTGCCGACTATGACAAGGTCGTGTCGTGGTGGGCGAACGAGGCGCGCGGCCGCGACGTGCACCTGTATATCGGGCAGGCGGCGTACAAGGTCGGCACGTCGAATCAATCGCCGGGCTGGTCCGATCCGGCCGAGTTGAGCAACCACCTGGCGTTCAATCGCACGGCGCCCGAGGTGAAGGGCGACGTCTACTTCTCCGCGAAGGACGTGCGCGCGGACCGGCTCGGCGCGACGACGCTCGTCAATCGCACCTGGTATTCGCGGCCGGCGCTCGTGCCGGCGATGCCCGCGCTCGACGGAGCGGCGCCGCCGCCCGTGAAGGACCTGCGCGCGCAACGCCCGCCCGACGGCGTGCGGCTGCGATGGAAGCCGCGCTCGAAGGCGACGGCGTCATACGCGGTCTATCGTCACGAGCTTGGGCGGCAGGACATGTGCGGCAACCACGATGCACGCCATCTGCTCGCAACGGTTCGGGGAACCGAATTCGTCGACATCACCGCGCGCGCGGATCGCGGCTACCGCTACGCGGTCACGGCGCTCGATCGTCTTTGGAACGAGAGCGAGCCGGCCCACGTCGTGATGCCCGCGGCGAAGCCGTATTGACGATCCGACCGCGCATCCGCGCCACGCGCCCCGGCCTTCACGCCTTCGCGTAGAGCGTCGATTCGTCGAAGCCCTCGGCGTCGAGCACGCGCCCGATCAGGATCAGCGCGGTGCGCTCGATCCGCGCGCCCGCGACCTTGCCGACGATATCGGCGAGCGTGCCCGTCACGCGCGCCTCGTCCGGCCAGCTCGCTCGATAGATCACGGCGATCGGGCAATCGGCGCCGTAGTGCGGCAGCACGTCGTCGACGATCCGCGCGAGATGCCGCACGCCGAGATGGATCGCGAGCGTCGCGCGGTGCGCGGCGAGGCTCGCGAGCGATTCGCCTTCGGGCATCGCCGTCTTGCCCGCGTAGCGCGTGAGGATCACGGTCTGCGCGACGCCCGGCAGCGTCAGCTCGACGCCGAGCGCCGCCGCGCACGCGGCCGCCGCTGTCACGCCCGGCACGATCTCGTAAGGAATCCCGAGCGCGGCGAGCCGGCGGATCTGCTCGCCGATCGCGCCGTACAGCGAAGGATCGCCGGAATGCACGCGCGCGACGTCCTGCCCTTTTCCGTGCGCCTGCGCGAGCAGCGCGACGATTGCGTCGAGATCGAGCTCCGCCGTGTTCACGACGAGTTCGGCGCGATGCCCGCCGAGCACCGCGGCCGGCACGAGCGAGCCCGCGTACAGGATCACCGGGCAACTGCGCACGAGGCGCTGGCCCTTCACCGTGATCAGCTCGGGGTCGCCCGGACCCGCGCCGATGAAGTACACCGTCATTCAAAATACTCCGTCATTCGTTCGATGATTCGATTCGAGGATTCGCCGACGCGCGCTCGCGCGCGGCCCGTCACGGCGTGCGAAAGGCGCGAAACGGACGAAACGCACGAACCGCACGAAACGCGCGCAGCGCGTCGACGAGCGCCGCGATATCGCCGAATTCGCGATCCGCATCCGGCAGCGCCGGCCGCTCGACCATCACAACCGGCAAGCGCCGCTCGCGCGCGACGTCGAGCTTCGCCTCCGTCGCCGCGCCGCCGCTGTTCTTGCTGACGACGACGTCGATTGCAGCCGTCGCGAAGAGCGCGCGCTCGCCTTCGACCGAGAACGGCCCGCGCGCGGCGAGCACGTGCGCGCGCGCGTTGCCTGCGTGCGCGTCGAGGCAGCGCACGAGCCAGTGCTGATGCGGCGCAATGTCGTCGAGATGCGCGAGCGGCTCGCGCCCGAGCGTGAAAAGCGGCCGCGCGAACGGCGCGATCGCGGCGAGAACGCCCGCCCAGTCCGCGACGCCGCGCCAGTCGTCGCCCGGCCGCGGCCGCCACGGCGCGCGGCGCAGCGCCCAATACGGCACGCCCGCCGCGCGGCACGCGGCGGCCGCGTTCGCGCTGATCCGCGCGGCGAACGGATGGGTCGCGTCGATAACGAGCGCGACCGCGTGCTCGCGCAGATGGCGCGCGAGCCCGTCGGCGCCGCCGAAGCCGCCGACTCGCACGTCGCACGCGAGATCGTCGGGCACCTTGCCGAGGCCGGCGAGGCTGTACACGTCGTGCGGCGCGAGCGTGCGCGCGACGCGCAGCGCGTCACCCGTGCCGCCGAGCAGCAACACGCGGCGCGCGCTCATCGCGCGACGCCGACGATGCGGCCCTCGCGGTCGATCGCGAGCGCCTCGACGTCGACCTCGTCCGGCACGATGTCGCGCGCGACGCGGCGCGCGTGCGCGCAGACGACGTCGCCGAGCGGCACGTGATGCGCGAGCGCGAGCGCCAACGCCTGCTGGCTCGTGTTCGCCGCGCGGATCTCGTGCTGCAGCACCGTGCTCGCGCCCGCTTCGCCCGCCCATTGGGCAAGCAGCGGCAAGTCGATGCTCGAATGGCGGCTGTGCAGATCGAGATGGCCCGCCGCGAGCTTGCTCAGCTTGCCGAAGCCGCCGCACAGCGTGAGCCGCGCGACGCTCGCGCGGCGCAGGTACTTGAGCACCGCGCCCGCGAAGTCGCCCATCTCGATCAGTGCGATGTCGGGCAGGCCGTAGCGCGCGCGCACCGCGTCCTCGCTCGCATTGCCCGTGCACGCGGCGATGTGCGTGACGCCGTTCGCGCGCGCGACGTCGATGCCCTGGTGAATCGACGCGATATACGCGGAGCACGAGAACGGCCGCACGATGCCCGTCGTGCCGAGGATCGACAATCCGCCGACGATGCCGAGGCGCGGATTCATCGTCTTCTGCGCGAGCGCCTCGCCGTTCTCGACGCCGATCGCGACGTCGAAGCCGCCCGCATAGCCGTGCTCGGCCGCGAGCGCCGCGAGATGCTCGCTCATCATCCGGCGCGGCACCGGGTTGATCGCGGGTTCGCCGACGGGAATCGCGAGCCCCGCGCGCGTGACCGTGCCGACGCCCGGCCCCGCGCGAAAGCGCACGCCCGGCTCGTGAACGAGCCGCACGCGCGCGAACACGAGCGCGCCGTGCGTCACGTCCGGGTCGTCGCCCGCGTCCTTGATCGTGCCCGCCTCCGCGCCGCCGGCGTCCGTCGCGCGGCAGAACGCGAGACGCATCGCGACGTGCTGCCCCTTCGGCAGCACGATGTCGGCCATGTCGCTCGCGCGGCCCGTCAGCAGCAGGCGCGCGGCCGCGAGCGACGTCGCGGTCGCGCAACTGCCCGTCGTGTAGCCGAAGCGCAGCGGCCGCGGCTGCTCGGGGGTTTCGTCGCGCATCATCCGTGCTCCGGCTGCGCGCCGCGCGGCTTGCGCGCGTCGTACAGCGTGACGGGCAGCGCCTGCCGCCAGGCGTCGAAGCCGCCGAGCGGCTGCGCGTGCGCGACCGACACGCGCGCGAGCGTGCCGCCGTGCCGCTCGCGCCATGCGACGAGCGCCGCCTCGCCCTGCAGCGTCACCGCATGCGCGACGAAGCGGCCGCCCGGCTTCAGGCCCCCCCAGCACGCGTCGAGCACGCCGTCGCGGCTCACGCCGCCGCCGACGAACACCGCGTCTGGGGCGGCAAGGCCCGCGAGCGCGTCGGGCGCGCGGCCGGCGACGAGTTCGAGCGCCGGCACGCCGAGCGCGTCGCGGTTGTGCTCGATGAAGCGCTGCCGGTCCGGATGCGCTTCGATCGCGATCGTCCGGCAGCTCGGATGCGCGCGCATCCATTCGATGCCGATCGACCCGGAGCCCGCGCCGACGTCCCACAGCAATTCGCCCGGCGCGGGCGCGAGCCGCGCGAGCGCGAGCGCGCGCAGATCGCGCTTCGTCAGTTGGCCGTCGTGGCGGTACGCGTCGTCCGGCAAGCCGGGCGTGAGCGCCAGGCGCGGCGCGGCGCCGCACGCGCGGCATTCGATCGCGACGACGTTGAGCGCGGCCGCCCGCGCATCACCCCACGCGTCGGCGCGCGCGTCGATGCGCCGTTCGAGCGGGCCGCCGAGATGCTCGAACACTGTCATCGCGCTCGGCCCGAAGCCGCGCGCGGCGAGCGCGCCGGCCATCGCGGCGGGCGTCGCGCCGTCCGCGCTCAGCACGAACAGCCGCCGGCCCGGATACAGATGCCGATGCAAAGACGCGAGCGGCCGGCCGACGAGCGACACCGTGTCGACATCCTGCAGCGCCCAGCCGGTGCGCGCGGCCGCGAGCGACAGCGACGACGGCGCGGGCAGCACGCGCCACTCGTGCGGCGCGAGCGTGCGCGCGAGCGTCGCGCCGACGCCGAACAGCATCGGATCGCCGCTCGCAAGCACGCACACGCGCGCCGGAGCCCGCGCGAAGAGCGGCGCGAGATCGAACGGCTTCGGCCACGGCGCGCGCTCGGCGCCGTGCCGCGCCGGCAGCATCGCGAGATGCCGCTCGCCGCCCATCACCACCGCCGCGTCGGCGAGCGCGCGCCGCGCCGGCCTGCCGAGCCCCGCGTATCCGTCGTCGCCGATGCCCACCACCGTCAGCCACGCGCTCATCCGTCGTGCTCCATCGTGTTCCTGTCGATCCTGAAAGCGTCGCCCGCCTCGCGCATCGCGCGCTCGGGCGTCGCGAAAAAAGGCATAATACAGCGTCCGTCGACCGGCGCCCCACGGGGCCCAAGAGGGAACGCAGGGCGCGCCGCGCCGCTGCGGCTGCCCCCGCAACTGTGAGCAGCGAGTCCGCATCCGATCCACGCCACTGGCCAGGCCGCCCTTTTCGCGGCCGCCGGGAAGGCCCGCTGCGGATGACGACCTGCCAGCCAGGAGACCTGCCGGGACGTTTCGTTCGTGCCAGCCTTCATCGGGCGGGGTGTACCGATGCCGTAGCCCGCCGCTCGCGCGCTTGCCGCGCGGGAACGGCCGCCTCGGGCCGCCGCGCGACGCTTGATCCGGAGCGCTGTTGAATCCTTGCACCGCTGTTTTTTCATCCGACGCCGCGCGCGCCGCGAGCGCGTGTCCGGGACTCGTGCGCATCGTCGCCGCGCGCGACGGCGGCCTGTGCCGGATCAAGCTGCCGGGCGGCGCGCTTGCCGCCGCGCAGGCGCGCGCGGTGGCGGCCGTCGCGCGCGCGTTCGGCTCGGGCGTGATCGAGGCGACCAATCGCGCGAACCTGCAATTGCGCGGCGTGCGGGCCGGCAGCGAGGCTTGCGTGAGCCGCGCGCTGATCGACGCGGGGCTCGGGCCGCTGACGGACGGCCTGCCCGCGGCGCCGCCCGACACATGCGTCGCCGCGCGCGACGACGTGCGCAACGTGATGCTGAGCCCGACGGCCGGGCGCGACCCCGATGCGCTCGTCGACAGCGCCGCGCTCGCCGCCCGCCTCCTCGCGATGCTGCAGACCGAGCCGCGCTGCGCCGCGCTGTCGCCGAAATTCTCGGTGCTGCTCGACGGCGGCGAACGGCTCGCCGCGCTCGACCACCCGCACGACATCTGGCTGTCCGCGCTGCGCGACGCGCGCGGGGACATGCTGCTCGCGGTCGGGCTCGCCGGCTGCCCGCCCGTCGACGGCGAGCGCGTCGCACCGGGCGCAACGTTTACCGGCGCGCTCGCGGCCATCGCGCCGGCGCACGCGGTCGAGTGCGTGCGCGCGCTCGTGACGAGCTTCGTCGAGCTCGCGCCGCCGGGCGCGACGCGCATGCGCGACCTGCTCGCGACGTGCGCGCCCGACGCGTTCCTTTCGCATGCCGAATCGAAGCTGTCCGAATCGAAGCCGCCGTTCGCGCTGCGGCGCCGCGCGGATCTCGCCGGCTGGCGGCGCGCGCGCGTCGACACGGCGCTGCGTTTCGGCATCCAGCCCGAACGGGACCCGGCGCGCTGCGTCGTCGGCGCGCAGCCGCCGCTCGGCCGGCTCGACGCGAACGCGCTCGCGGCGCTCGCGGCGCTTGCCGACACGCACGGCGACGGCACGCTGCGCATCACGCCGTGGCAAGGCGTGATGCTGCCCGCCGTCGCGCGCGCGGCCGCGCCCGACGCGCTCGCGCGCCTCGCCGCGCTCGGCTTCGTGTGCGACGCGGCCGCTCCGCTCGCGCACGTCGTCGCGTGCGCGGGCTCGGCAGGCTGCGCGCGCGCGCCCGCCGACACGAAAGCCGACGCGCTCGCGCTCGCCGCGCGCCTCGCCGCCCCCGTCGACGTGCACGTCACGGGCTGCGCGCGCTCGTGCGCGTTGCCGCATGCGGCCGCGCACACGCTCGTCGCGAGCGCGGCGGGCCGCTACGACCTCTATCGGCGCGACGGCGCGACGGGCTTCGGCCGCGCCATCGCGCGCCAATTGACGATCGACCAGGCCGCCGCCGCGCTCGCGCTCGGCGCACGGCCCACTCAGGATGACCTCGATGCTTGACTACCTTCGCGACGGCGGCGCGATCTATCGCGAATCGTTCGCGACGATCCGCGCGGAAGCCGATCTGACGGGCGTGCCGCCCGACCTCGAAAAACTCGCGGTGCGCGTGATCCACGCGTGCGGCATGGTCGACGTCGTCCGCGACCTGCGGTTTTCCGACGGCGCGGGCGAAGCGGGCCGCGCGGCGCTCGCGGCCGGCGCGCCGATCCTCTGCGACGCGCGGATGGTCGCCGAAGGAGTCACGCGCGCGCGGCTGCCCGCGAACAACCCGGTAATCTGCACGCTCGGCGATCCGGACGTGCCGCGGCTCGCGCGCGAGATCGGCAACACGCGCTCGGCGGCCGCGCTCGAACTGTGGCGCGCGCATCTCGCGGGCAGCGTCGTCGCGATCGGCAACGCGCCGACCGCGCTCTTCCATCTGCTCGACATGATCGACGCGGGCGCGCCCCGCCCCGCCCTCATCCTCGGCTTTCCGGTCGGCTTCGTCGGCGCGGCCGAATCGAAGGCGCTCCTCGCGGCCGACAGCCGCGGCGTGCCGTTCGTCGCGGTCGCGGGCCGCCGCGGCGGCAGCGCGATGGTCGCCGCCGCCGTCAACGCGCTCGCTTCGGAGGCCGAATGACGCGCAGGACTGGGCGCCTCTACGGGCTCGGCGTCGGGCCGGGCGACCCCGAGCTGCTGACGATCAAGGCGCTGCGGATGCTGCAGGCCGCGCCCGTCGTCGCGTACTTCGTCGCGAAGGGCAAGAAAGGCAACGCGTTCAGCATCGTCGAGGCGCACCTGGGCGACGCGCAGACGCACCTGCCGCTCGTCTACCCGGTGACGACCGAGGCACTGCCGCCGCCCCTGTGCTACGAAACCGTGATCGCCGATTTCTACGACACGGCGGCCGCGCTCGTCGCCGCGCACCTCGACGCGGGCCGCGACGTCGCGGTGATCTGCGAAGGCGATCCGTTCTTCTACGGCTCGTACATGTACCTGCACGACCGGCTCGCGCCGCGCTACGACGCCCAGGTCGTGCCGGGCGTGTGCTCGATGCTGGGCGGCGCGGCGGTGCTCGGCGTGCCGCTCGTCTACCGGAACCAGAGCCTCTCGGTGCTCTCCGGCGTGCTGCCCGAGGACGAGTTGCGCGAGCGTCTCGCGAGCGCCGATGCGGCCGTCGTGATGAAGCTCGGGCGCAACTTCGACAAGGTGCGCCGCGTGCTCGACGAGCTCGGGCTCGCGCGGCGCGCGCTGTACGTCGAGCGCGCGACGATGGCCGCGCAGCGGATCGTGCCGCTCGCGGACGTCGATCCAATGGCGTCGCCGTATTTTTCGCTGCTCGTCGTGCCGGGGGAAAAATGGCAAGGATGACTATCGCGCCCGCGATCGTGATACTCGGGCCGGGCGCGCTCGCGACCGCGCGCCGGCTCCAGGCGCGATTCGACGGCGCGCAGGTGCACGCGCTCGCGGGGCGCGCCGACGCCGACGTGGCGTTTTCCGAGCTCGGCGCGCACCTGCGCGAGCTGTATGCGCGCGGCGCGCCGATCGTCGCGCTGTTCGCGGCCGGCATCGCGATCCGCTGCGTCGCGCCGTGTCTCGCCGACAAGGGCGCGGAGCCGCCCGTGCTCGCCGTGGCCGAGGACGGCAGCGCGGTCGTGCCGCTGTTGGGCGGCCTCGCGGGCGCGAACGTGCTCGCGCGCGAGATCGCCGACGCGCTCGGCGTCGCCGCCGCGATCACGACGAGCGGCGAGCTGCGCTTCGGCGCGTGCATGCTGAATCCGCCCGAAGGCTACGCGCTCGCCGATCTCGACGCGGGCAAGCGCTTCGTGTCCGATCTGCTCGCGGGCGAAAGCACGCGCATCGAAGGCGACGCACGGTGGCTCGACGACGTCGCGCTGCCGCGCGACGCGCACGCGCCGCACGCGATCCGCGTCACGCCGCATGCGTCGCGCGGCGACGCGCGCGAATTGCTGATTCATCCGCGTAGCGTCGTCGTCGCGCTCGGTGACGGCGATGGCGATGGCGACGCCAACGGCATCGGCGACGTTGCGAGCAACGCTTCGGATCACGATGCACTCGCATCCACCCCTGCAAACGCGGCGGCGAACGCGAACGCCGCATCGCCCGGCTTGCCGCCGCTCGCCGCGCGCATCGTCGCGACGCTCGCCGCGCACGATCTCGCGACGCTCGCGCTCGCGGCCGTCGTCGCGCCGGCGCGACGCATCGCCGATCGCGCGCTGACCGATGCGGCGCGCGCGCTGCGCGTGCCGTTGCGTTTCATCGAGACGAACGCGCACGACGCCTCGGGCGTGCTCGATGCCGCGCTGCCCGCCACGCTCGCGCGCCGCGCCGATGCGCCGCGCGCCGATGCGGAGCCGTCGCCGACGCCGCGCCACATCGCCATCGCCATCGCCGGCGCGCCCGTCGACGCCGATGCGCTCGGCGCAGCGCGCGGCCGCCTGACGGTGCTCGGCCTCGGCCCCGGCCGCGCGGACCTGATGACGCCCGCCGCGCGCGCGGCGCTTGCCGACGCGACCGACATCGTCGGCTACGCGACCTACGTGAACATGGCGGGCCCGTTCCGCGCGGACCAGCAATTGCACATCTCCGACAACCGCGAGGAACTGCAGCGCGCGCGCCACGCGTTCGAGCTCGCCGCGCAGGGCCGGCGCGTCGCGGTCGTATCGTCGGGCGACCCCGGCGTATTCGCGATGGCGGCGGCCGTGCTCGAAGCGCTCGACGGCGCCGGCGACGCGCGCTGGGCAGCCGTCGAGCTCGACGTCGTGCCCGGCGTGTCGGCCGCGCTCGCGACGGCGGCCGAAGCCGGCGCGCCGCTCGGCCACGACTTCTGCCTCATCTCGCTGTCGGACAACCTGAAGCCGTGGGCGATCATCGAAAAGCGCATCGACCACGCGGCGGCCGCCGATTTCGCGCTCGCGTTCTACAACCCGGTGTCGCGCGCGCGGCCCGTGCAGTTCGATCGCGCGCTCGACATCGTGCGCCGGCATCGCGCGCCGGACACGGTCGTCGTGCTCGGCCGCGACATCGGCCGCCCCGGCGCGACGCTCGCGACGACGACGCTCGCCGCGCTGTCCGCGCAGCAGGTCGACATGCGCACGATGGTGATCGTCGGCTCGTCGACGACGCGGCGCATCGTGCGCGACGGCGCGCGCGACTGGGTGTACACGCCGCGCTGGTATCGCTGACGCCGCGGCGCAGCGACGCCCGGCACGCGCCGCGATCTCACCCGTGAATCCAATACGCCCAATCGTTTCGGATATCAAATCAAGTCGTCCGTCAAACCTTGAATCCGAATAATAAAAAGAATGACTAACGATTCCATCATGCGGTGGATTCCTCCATGATGTGCAAGCCGAAGCGCCGACCGCCCATCGAGCGCGGCGACGCGACGGCGATATGCAGGCCAGCATATCCACCCATCAACATGGAGAGAACAATGAACTTCAGCATGTTGTCCCGCATCGTCCCGCGCGCGATCGCGGCGGGCTGTCTGTTCGCGGCGGCGGGCGCGTCGCAGGCGGCGGGCGTCTACGCGCCCTACGTCGACGTGACGCTCTATCCGACGCCGCTCGTCGACCAGATCGGCGTGCAGCAAGGCATCCAGCAATTCATGCTCGCGTTCGTCGTGTCGGGCGGCAACCAGTGCGTGCCGTCATGGGGCGGCGTGCAGCCGATCGGCAACGGCGCGACGGGCGATCTGCTCGACAAGATCGCGACATCGGTCGCGGCCTATCGCGCGAAAGGCGGCGACGTCGCGGTGTCGTTCGGCGGCGCGGCCGGCCAGCCGCTGATGCAGGCGTGCGCGAGCGTCGCCGCGCTGAAGGGCGCGTACCAGACCGTGATCGACACGTACAGCCTCACGCACGTCGATTTCGACATCGAAGGCGCGTCGCAGCAGGATTCGGCCGCCGTCGCGCGCAACTTCCAGGCGGTCGCGCAACTGCAGGCCGACTACGCGGCGAAAGGCAAGCCGCTGCACGTGACGCTGACGCTGCCGGCGATGCCCACGGGCCTCGTGCAGGACGGCCTGAACGTGCTGAACGCGGCGCTCGCGAACAGCGTGACGCTCGACGCGGTGAACATCATGACGATGGATTACGGCCCGTCCGGCATCGACATGGGCGCGGCCGCGATCAGCGCCGCGCAGGGCCTCTACTCGCAGCTCGACACCGCCTACAAGTCGGTGGGCAAGCCGCAGACCGACGCGCAGCTCAAGCAGCTCGTCGGCGTGACGCCGATGATCGGCGTCAACGATGTGGCGGGCGAGGTCTTCACGCTCGCGAACGCGCAGAGCGTGCAGACGACGGCTGCGAACAACGGCTACGGCGTCGTCGGCATCTGGTCGATCACGCGCGACAAGGCGTGCGACGGCGGCTCGCAATACGCGTCGCCGATCTGCTCGGGCGTCGCGCAGCAGCCGTATGCGTTTTCGTCGGTCTTCAAGCAACTGGGCGGCCACTGGGGCTCGGGCGTCACGCAGGACCCGAACTACGGCGGCGGCTCGGACGGCGGCGGCACGCCGCAGCCGGGCGCGCCGTGGTCGGCGACGCAGGTCTACACGGCGGGCGCGACGGTCACGTACCAGGGCACGACCTACCAGGCGCAATGGTGGACGCAGGGCGACATTCCGGGGCAGGCGGCGGTGTGGAAGCCCGTCGGCGGCAACGTGCCGGCGTGGTCGTCGACGGCCGCGTATCCGGGCGGCGCGTGCGTGATGTATCAGGGCGCGAAGTATTGCGCGAAATGGTGGACGCAGGGCGACGTGCCGACCGCGGGCGGGCCGTGGGCGAGAGCGTGAGCGCGCCGGCCGGGCCGCGCGCCGGCGCGCAGTAGCCGGCTGTCGCGGCGGGACCGGCCGCGGGCGGGCCTCTCCCGCGTGGATCGCGATGCGAGCCGCGCCGGCGGATCGGATGTCGGCGCGGCTGCAATATGACGATCGGACGATGGAGCAACGCCGCGCGGCTGCAGTATCCTGAGCGCACCGATCCTTCCGGAGCCGCCATGAAACGCTTCCTGTCACGCGTCACCCTCTCCTGCCTCGCGCTGGCTGTCGCACTCGTCGCATCCGTCGCGCAGGCTCAAAAGCAGACCTACCATTTCGACGAAGGCGGCACGACGCCGACGGGCGTCACGTCACAGCCGGCTTCCGCGCCCGCGCAGGCGCGCACGCGTCAGGCGAAACCGCATCGGCATCCCGTGCACCGGAGCAAGCATCATCGGACGCACCGCCGCGCGCGCAGCGTGCGGAGCGATAGCTTCTATTCGCATCCTTGATGCGTGCGTGACATACGCGACGCGCACGCCGTCCGCGGCGCACGCGTTCGAGGGCATCGCGCAAGCGCACTTGCGCGCGGGCGGCGGCCCCGAACGGGCGTGATCATGCCGTCTGAAGCGCCGCGATCCGCGCGTGCAGCCACTGGCGCAGCGCGTCGAGTTCCTCGATGCACACCGAATGCGGCATCGGGTACGCGTGCCAGTCGACGCTTGCGCCCTTCTCGCGCGCGAAATCGCGGGCGACCTCGCCGAGACGGATCGGCAGGATGTCGTCGTCGGTGCCGTGCGCGGCGAAGATCGGCGTCGTGCGATTCGCGTCGGCGAGCCGCTCGTCGATGAAGCGCGGCGACGGCACGTAGCCCGACAGCACGATCAGGCCCGCGAGCGCATCCGGATGCGTGAGGCCCGCCGAGTACGTCATCGCGCCGCCCTGCGAGAAGCCCGCGACGAAGATCCGCGACGTCGGGATGCCGCGCCGGTTCTGCTCTGCGATCAGGCGCCGCACGGTCGCGCACGACGCGTCGATCCCCGCTTCGTCGACTTGCCGGTTCACGCCTTCGAACGACAGGATGTCGTACCACGCGCGCATCACATAGCCGTTGTTCGCGGTGACTGCGATCTCGGGCGCGTTCGGGAACACGAAGCGCACGGCCGGGCCGTTCGCGATCCGCAGCTCGGGGACGAGCGGCACGAAGTCGTTCGCGTCGGCGCCGAGGCCGTGCATCAGGATCACCGCGAACGCGGGATGGGGGCCGGTTTCGATTTCGATCGTCGGCGGGTCGTCGAGCATGCTGAGGCTCCGTGGGATGGGATGGATCGGGGACAGTGCGTCGATGATCGCATATCGAGATGGCGATCGGCGCGCGGCGCGTGCAATGGGCAGCCGAGTCCCGCCGTTCCGTCACACGCTCCCGCGCGCGAGCGCGTGGGGCGCGACGAACGTCGCGCCCCACGCCTGCGCGAGCCGCTCGCAGCGGCCGAGCCTCACGGCCGCGTCGTCGAAGTCGACGATGACGACCCGGTCGGCGAGCGCCGGCCGCGCCGGCGATTCGGCCGTTCGCCCGTCCGACAGCAGCCACAGCCAGCGCTGCTGCCGCGGGCGGCGGCGCGCGGCGCGCGCGAGCAGCCGCGTCGCAACGCCGATGCCCTGCGCGAGCGGCGTGCCGCCGCCTCCGCCGACGGGCGCGAGCCAGCGCTCGTTCCACCAGCGCGGCACGGCCGGCCCGAAGCGCACGTCGGCCGAGCCGCCGCCGAAGCAGACGAGCGCCGCGTCGGCGCGCTCGCGCGCGAGCGAATCGAACAGCGCGACGACGAGCCCCTTCGCACGCGCAAGCCGCTCGGCCGTCAGCATCGACGCCGAGCAGTCGAGCACGAAGCAATGCAGCGCGCCCGGCGAGCCGGCCTGCGGCCGATAGCGCAGATGGTCGGCGCGCAGCGCCTCGCCACGCTTCGCCGCGAGCGTCGCGCGCCATGCGATGCGCGTGCCGGGGCGGCCTCGCGCATCGTCGCGGCGCATGCCTCGTTCGAGCCATCGAAGCCCGCTGTCCGGCGCGTGCGCGGCGACAGCGGCGGCATCCGTCCGATGGCTCAGCGTTTTTTTAGCGGCAGCGGGATCACGCCTTTGACGGACGCGATGCCCACCGGCTCGGGCGGCAGATAGCCCCAGTCGCTGTCGTCGGCGGCTGCGCGGCGCTCGCCCGCCGCTTGTCGGTCCGCATCGGACGGCGCAGCCCCCCGATCACGCGCCGATCCGGCCGCGTCGGCCAGCCGCGCGCCGCCTGCATCGCGCGGCGGCGCATCGCGATGCGCCGGATCGGTCGCGGTTTCGCGCTCGGCGGCATCCGTCGCCGCTTCGGGCTTCGATTCGGGCCACGATTCAGACCGAGACTCGGGCCGCGTGCGCCGATGGCGCAGCACGTCGGCGGCGACGCGCCCGACGTGCGCCACATCGACGCTCGCCGCCCCGTCGAGCGCCGCGAGCGCCCGCGCGGCGCGCAGCATCACGAGGTCGCCGCGCAAGCCGTCGACGGCCGCGTCGATGCACAGCTCGGCGACGCGCGCGTGCGCGGCGTCGTCGAACGCAAGCGCTGGCAGCGCTGCACGCGCCGCACGGATTTTCGCGGCGAGCGCTGCCTGCGCGTCGCGGTACTGCGCGCGAAAGCCGTGCGGATCGAGATCGAACGCGAGCCGCGCCTTGACGATCCGCTGCCGCGTCGCCGCGTCGTAGCAGTTCGCGAGCTCGACCATCAGCCCGAAGCGATCGAGCAGTTGCGGCCGCAGCTCGCCCTCTTCCGGGTTCATCGTGCCGACGAGCGCGAAGCGCGCCGCGTGGCTGTGCGAGACGCCGTCGCGCTCGACCGTGTTGACGCCGCTCGCGGCCGCGTCGAGCAGCGCGTCGACGAGCGCGTCCGGCAGCAGATTGATCTCGTCGACGTACAGCACGCCGAGATGCGCGCGCGCGATGAGGCCGGGCGAGAAGCGCACCGCGTTGTCGGCAAGCGCGCTCGCGAGGTCGAGCGAGCCCGTGACCTGCTCATCGGTCGCCGACAGCGGCAGCGTGACGAAGCGCCCTTCGGGCAGCAGCTCGGCGAGCGCGCGCGCGGCGGTCGACTTCGCGGTGCCGCGCGGGCCGCTGACGAGCACGCCGCCCAGCCCCGGATCGACGGCGACGAGCAGCAGCGCCTGCTGCAGCGCAGCCTGGCCGATCAGCGCGGAAAACGGATAGACGGCCGGCAGTGCGCGGTCGTCGGAGGCGGCGGCCGCAGCCGCGCCGGCTTCGTTCGTTTGGTTCACCTGAGTTCCCGTGATGGTGACGGTTGCGCCGGATGCATCGGATATGCCGGGCGCGACGGTCGGCTCGACCGCGCGTTTCGCGACGCGCGCCGCGCTTGCAACGTCGTTCATGCCGTTCGCGCCGCGCGCGACACTCCCGCTGTCGATCGCCCCGCCGCTCATCGCCGCCCGCCTTCGAGCCGCTGCTCGCTCGCGAGCAGATAGCCTTCGATCGCGTCGCGGTGCGCGCCCGGCGCCTGCCACAGGCCGCGCTGCATCGCCTCGACGAGCCGCTCGCAGATCCCGTGCAGCGCGTGCGGATTGTAGCGCTCGAGGAACGCGCGCGTGTCGGCGTCGTGCAGGTACGCGTCGGCGACGAGCGCGTACTGGTGATCGGCGACGACGCGGGCGGTCGCGTCGTACCCGTACAGGTAATCGACGGTCGCGGCGATCTCGGCCGCGCCCTTGTAGCCGTGCCGCTTCACGCCGTCGATCCACTTCGGATTGACGACCCGCGAGCGGATCACGCGCGCGATCTCCTCGCGCAGCGTGTTGATCCGTGGCGCGGCCGGATTGCTGTGGTCGCCGTGATAGAGCCCCGGCTGCCGGCCCGACGCGTGGCGCACCGCGGCCGCCATCCCGCCCTGGAACTGGTAGTAGTCGTTCGAATCGAGGAGGTCGTGCTCGCGGTTGTCCTGGTTCTGCACGACGGCGTCGATCATCGCGAGGCGCGCGCCGAACGCGTCGTGCGCGGCTTCGCCGGCGCTGTTCTGCGCGTACGCGTAGCCGCCCCAGTTCCGGTACGCGTGCGCGAGATCGGCGTCGGTCTGCCAGCGGCGGCCGTCGATCAGCGCCTGCAATCCCGCGCCGTATCCGCCCGGGCGCGCGCCGAACACGCGCCAGCCGGCGCGCCGGCGCGCCTCGTCGGCGGGCATGCCGCGCGCGACGAGCGCGTCGGCCTCGCGCCGCACGCGCGCGCGCACCGGGTTCAGGTGCTCGGGCTCATCAAGCTCGGCGACCGCCTGCACGGCCGCATCGAACAGATGCATCACGTTCGCGAACGCGTCGCGAAAGAAGCCCGACACGCGCAGCGTCACGTCGATCCGCGGCCGGTCGAAGATCTCGATCGGCAGGATCTCGAAATCGGTCACGCGATGGCTGCCGGGCGCCCACTTCGGCCGCACGCCGAGGAGCGCGAGCGCCTGCGCGACGTCGTCGCCGCCCGTGCGCATCGTCGCCGTCCCCCACACCGACAGGCCGACCGCGCGCGGGTAGTCGCCGTGCTCCTGCAGGTGGCGCTCGATCAGTTGCTGCGCCGATTTGAGGCCGATCGTCCACGCGGCCTGCGTCGGCACCGCGCGCGTGTCGACCGAGTAGAAGTTGCGGCCCGTCGGCAGCACGTCCGGCCGGCCGCGCGACGGCGAGCCGCTCGGCCCCGGCGGCACGAAGCGGCCTTCGAGGCCGCGTCGCAGTTGACGCAGTTCCTCGTCGCCGCATGCGTCGAGGCGCGGCAGCACGTCGCGCGCGATGCGTTCGAGCACCGCGTGCGTGCGCGGCCAGTGCGCGGCGACGTAGGCGGGATCTGCGAAGTCCGCTGTGTTCGGGCGCGGCGCGTCGTTCGGCGTCCCGGCGTCGCGTGACGCGTCGCTTGGGCCGATGAGGCTTTCGGTGGCGCGGTCGTGCGCGGCGCTCGACGCATGCGCGCAAAGCAGCGCTTTGCCGCCACGCCCGTGCGCATCGCGGCCGTCCGCGCTGATCCGCTCGATCAACCGGCTCGCGAGCCCTTCGAGCCGCTCGCGCGTGTCGCCCGCGTGCCGCCACGGCTCGTCGCCGATCGCGCACAGCGCGGCGGGCCGCGGCCCCGTCCACGGCGCGGCCCAGTCGGACGCGAGCGGATCGAACGATTCGCCGAGCGCGAGATCGTGCGCGAGCGCGCCGATCAGCCCCGCGTGCTCGCCGCGCCCGTCGCCCGACGGAAAGCGCGCGAGCGCCGCGAGCGTGTCGCGCCGCTGCCGGCCGCGCGGCGAACTGCCGAACGTGTGCAGCCCGTCGCGGATCTGCGCCTCCTTCAGCTCGCAGAGCCACGCGTCGACGCGCGTGAGCAGCGCATCCTCCGCGTCGCGCCCGGCAGGCGGCGCGATGCTCAATTCCTCGTGCAGCTTGTGCTCGACGATGGTCGCGAGAATCGTCTCGCGCAGCACCTTCGCACGGCGCGCGTCGACCATCAGCGCGTCGTAGTATTCGTCGACCTGCCGCTCGAGATCCTGCAGCGGCCCGTAGTTCTCCGCGCGCGTGAGCGGCGGCATCAGGTGATCGACGATCACTGCCTGCGCGCGCCGCTTCGCCTGGCTGCCCTCGCCCGGATCGTTGACGATGAACGGATACAGATGCGGCATCGGCCCGAGGATCAGATCCGGCCAGCACGCATCGGACAGCGCGACGCTCTTGCCCGGCAGCCATTCGAGATTGCCGTGCTTGCCGACGTGGACGACCGCGTCGATGCAAAACGCGTCGCGCAGCCAGAAGTAGAACGCGAGATACGCGTGCGGCGGCACGAGATCGGCGTCGTGGTAGTTCGCGTAATCGTCGTTGCCGTGCGAACGCGACGGCTGCACGCCGACGAACACGTGGCCCGCGCGCCAGCCGGCGATCGGAAAGCGCCGCTGCCGCAGCGTCGGGTCCGCTTCGGGCGGCCCCCAGCGCGCGTCGAGCGCATCGCGCACCGCAGCCGGCAACTGCGCGAAGCGGCGCAGGTAATCGTCGAGCGGATAGCTCTGGAACGCCGGGCGCAACGCGCGCGTCGACGGATCGTTCGTCACGCCCTCGGTGATCCGTGCGAGCAGCGCGTCGCCGTCGCCCGGGAGCGCGTCGATCCGATAGCCTTCGTCGCGCAGCATCGCGAGCACCGCGAGCGCGGACGCCGGCGTGTCGAGCCCGACGCCGTTGCCGATCCGCCCTTCGCTCGCCGGATAGTTCGCGAGCACGAGCGCGACGCGCTTGCGGGCGTTCTCGAGCGTGCGCAGCCGGCACCAGCGGCGGCTCAGCTCGGCGACGAACGCGATCCGCTCGTCGTCCGGCTGGTAGCGCACGACGTCGACCTCGGTGTGCGGGCAACGGTACGCAAGCCCCTTGAAGCTCACCGCGCGCGTGACGATCCGGCCGTCGACCTCGGGCAGCGCGACGTGCATCGCGATGTCGCGCGCGTTCAGCCCGTGCGGATCGGCAAGCCACGCGTCGCGGTTGCCGCCCGACAGGATCACCTGCAGCACGGGCGCATCGCCCGCCAGCGCCTCGGGCTCGGCGGCGTCGAGCGCGCCCGCGGCGAACGCGGTCGTGTTCAGCACGAGCGACACGTTCGCTTCCGCGCACAGTGCGTCGACGACCGCGCGGCTCATCGCGTCCTTCAGCGACGTTACCGCGATCGGCAGCGGATTCAGGCCGGCGCGCGCGAGCGCGTCGGCGAGCGCGTCGAACACCGCGGTGTTCGCGGCCTGCCAGTGCGCCTTGTAGAACAGGATCGCGACCACCGGCGCATGCTCGCGCCAGCGTGCGCGCCAGTCGTCGAGGCTCGGGCTCGCGAGCCCCGGATGATAGAGCGCGGCGGCGGGCAATGGGCGCGGCGGCTCGGGCTCGCCGCCCACGCCGAGCGCGTGATGCGCGATGCTGCGCAACAGCGCTTGCGCGTTCGCCGGCCCGCCCTCGCGCAGATAGCGCCACCACAACCGACACAGCCCGGGCGCGACGGTGCTCTTCGCGATCAGGTTCGGATCTTCCTGCAGGTCGCCCGAGAACATCGCGAGCTTTTGCCCGGCGCGGTCCGCGAGCGCGACCGCCTGCTCGATCCCGTACGGCCAGTACGTCTCGCCGCCGAGATGGTCGATCACGACGGCGCGCGCATGCCGCAGCACGTCGTCGACGTAGAAATCGACCGACGCCGGTTGCCTGAGGAACGTCACGTTCGCGAGCCGCACGCTCGGAAAGCCGTCGCCGAGCGTCGGCACGACGCTCGCGAGCAGCGACAGCGTGGTGTCGGCCGAGCTCAGGATCACGATGTCGGCCGGCCGCTGGTCGATCCGGACGACGCCCGCCGTATCGTCGACGAAACCGCCCGGCGTGGTGCGCAACAGATGCATCGCTCTACTCCCGCTTCAATCGCGCCCGGCTGCGCCGCGCTTCGCCCGCCGCCGCGTCACGCGGCCTGCCCGCGCGCGGCGAGCGCCGCGTCGAACGCGCGCTGCAGCGCGGCCGCGTCGAGATCCTCGCCGATCAGCACGAAGCGGCTCGCATCCGCTTCGCCGTCGCGCCAGCGGCGGTCGAAATAGCTGTCGAAGCGCCGGCCGACGCCCTGCACGACGAGCCGCATCGGCGCGCCCGGCAGCGCGGCGAAGCCCTTCACGCGATAAACCGTGTGCGCCTCGACGAGCGCCGCGAGCGCGTCGAGCACCGCCTCGCGCGAGCTCACGCGCGCCTCGACGACGACCGAATCGAATTCGTCGTGGTGATGATCGGGATCGTCGGCCGAGCCGTGGTGGTCGTGCCGCAGATGGATCGTCTCCTCGGACGCGGCATTCAGCCCGAGCAGCGTCGCGAGATCGAGCTCGCCGCGCTGCGCGCGCACGAGCTTCACCTGCGGCGGAACTTCGTCGCGGATCGTCGTCTCGACGGCCGCGAGCGCCGCGTCGTCGAGCAGATCGGTCTTGTTGACGATCACGAGATCGGCGCACGACAACTGATCGGCGAACAGCTCGTGCAGCGGCGATTCGTGATCGAGGTTCGGATCGGCGCGGCGCTGCGCGTCGACGGCGACCGGGTTCTCGGCGAACAGGCCGAGCGCGGCGGCGGGCGCGTCGACCACGGTCAGCACCGCGTCGACCGTGAAGCCGTTCCTGATCGACGGCCAGTTGAACGCCTGCACGAGCGGCTTCGGCAGCGCGAGGCCGGACGTCTCGATCAGCACGTGATCGATGTCCGCGCGGCGCTCGACGAGCTTTTCCATCACCGGATAGAACTCCTCCTGCACGGTGCAGCACAGGCACCCGTTCGCGAGCTCGTAGAGGCGGCCGTCGGCTTCGCGGCCGGTTTCGTCGCAGCCGATGCCGCAGCCCTTCAGGATCTCGCCGTCGATGCCGAGCTCGCCGAACTCGTTGACGATCACGACGATCCGTTGGCCGCCCGCGTGCTGGAGGATGTGGCGCAAGAGCGTCGTCTTGCCGCTGCCGAGAAAGCCCGTGACGATCGTCACGGGGATTTTGCGCATCTGCATGGTGGTTCCGTTGGTCGGTATCGGGTCAGTGTCGGGGCGGTGCGCGAACGCGCGCGGCTCACGAGGCAATTTCACGCGCGGATCTCATGCGGAGATCGTCACGTCGATGTCGTCGTAGCGCTTGATCCGGTAGACGAGCGCGGAGACGATCCAGCTCGCGGCGAACAGGCCGATCACGACGTAGCCGAGAACGCCGAAGTGCTCGGCCGCCATCGCTGCGAAGTCCCACAGGCCGCCCTTGAGCGCGAGCTTGCCGCCGATGAGGGCGAGCGCCTCGATGCCGCCGATCACGACCGCGACGAGCACCGACACGAACGTGATCGTCATGTTGTAGTAGATCTTGCGGATCGGCCGCACGAACGCCCAGCGGTACGCGCCCATCATCATGATGCCGTCCGTCGTGTCGACGAGCGTCATGCCCGCGGTGAAGAGCACGGGCAGCGCCATCACCGACCAGAACGACAGCCCGCCGTGCGCCTGCGTCGCCGAGATGCCGAAGAGCGCGATCTCGGTCGCGGTGTCGAAGCCGAGGCCGAACAGGAAGCCGATCGGATACAGGTGCCAGCTACGCGACACGATCGCGAACAGCGGCCGGAAGATCCGCGCGAAGAAGCCGCGCTGGTTGAGCAGGAGGTCGAGATCCTGCTCGACGAGCGGCTCGCCGCGCCGCACCGCGCGAAACGTGCGGTACACCGAGATCAGGATCAGCAGGTTCGCGAACGCGAGCACGAGCAGGAAGAATGCCGATACGCTCGTGCCGATCGTGCCGCCCCACGCCTTCATTCCTTCGAAGCGCTCGGCGAGCGTCGCGGCCGTCAGCGCGACGGCGACCGTCATCAGCAGCACGACGCTCGAATGCCCGAGCGAGAAGAAGAGCCCCGCGCCGAGCGGGTTCTTTTTCTCGTGCATCAGCTTGCGCGTGACGTTGTCGATCGCGGCGATGTGGTCGGCGTCGACCGCGTGGCGCAGCCCGAACGTGTACGCGAGGAGCGCGGTGCCGAGCAGCACCGGCTGGCCGTGGAATGCGGCGAACGCCCAGACCCACGCGCCGACGTTGAACGCGATCAGCATCGCGTAGATTCCGACGATCTTGCTGCGCAACTCGACGGGGCTGTCGTTGAAGAGACGGAGAAACGATTTGAGCATGGCGCTCCCTTTGCGAACGGTCGACAAACACGATGAATGCCAACACGCGCGGCATCGCGCGCGATGCGCGCGCTCCCCGCTCCTTCCTTGCGTCGATCGCCCGCGCGCCGGTATGCGTCTGCGGCGGCGCGTTCGCGACATGCGCGTTTGCGACATGCGCGTTCGCGACATGCGCGGCGCGCGCCGAAGCGCGCGGCGGCGGACGGGGATGAAGCAGGCAAGCCGCGTCAAGCGGCGCGATGCAGCCGTGGACGATACGCCGCATCCCCGCGGCGCTGAACCTCGGGGCCGCTCGCCGCCGCGGCCGCGCATGCGCACGACCGGCGAACGGGCCCCGTGTCTCGGCCGGTATCCGGGCTGACGAAAACGCCGCTTCACCTTCCCGGACGCGATGCGTCCAGTGGTTGGCCGCGCATGCCGTCAGGCACGCGGAGAAGCCGGCGTCGCACCGCTTGCGCGATGCCTTCGCTTACCGTTGCGGGGGCAGCACAGGTTGGCGAGCCGCGACGCGGCGACGCTCCCTGTTTCCCGTTTGACTGCGTGCGACAGAAGCCGCACGCGAGCACCGAAACGCGAGCGAGTGTAGGCCGTGCGGGCGCGGTGCGTCAAGGCGGACAAAAGCGCCGACCAGGGCTTCCGCATGAAGGCCCCCATGAATCAAGGCTGAGAGCGGAAAAGGTTGTTGTAAACATTTGGCGTCTCAGGTTTACTCTCGATTTTTGCCGGACGAGAGATGCCAACGATCATGGACGCGTTTGCCGAACTGCGAGACCCGCGCTGCCGCGCCTGCCGTTATCCGTTGCAGGAAATCCTGTTTGCCGCCCTGTGCGCGGTTTTATGCGGCGTCGAGGACTGGGAAACGATGACACTGTGGGGCCGCACGCAGCTTGCTTGGCTGCGTAGCCATCTGGCGTATGAGAACGGCGTGCCGTCGCCCGATACGTTCCGGCGGGTATTCGGCGCGCTCAGTGCGAAAGCGTTTGAGCGCTGCTTCATCGACTGGGTCGGGCAACTGTGTCCGGCGCTGGCTGGCCAGCATGTGGCGATTGACGGCAAGGCGGTGCGCGGCAACCGTAGCGGCACGCATGCGGCGCTGCATTTGGTGTCGGCATGGTGCTCGAACAACGGCTTGAGCCTCGGGCAAGTGAGCACGGCCGATAAGAGCAATGAGATCACGGCGATCCCGGAATTGCTGGCCGCGCTCGATTTGCAGGGCGCGACGATAACGATCGACGCGATCGGCACGCAGCACGAGATCGCACGCACGATCGTGGAGGCCGGGGCCGACTACGTTCTGGCGGTCAAGGACAATCAGCCGCGACTGGCCGAAGGCGTGCGCCAGTGGTTTGCGGCTGCCCAGGACGGCAAGCTCGAAAGCTCGTACTGGGAGCACACCGAACATGACAAAGGCCACGGGCGGCTGGAGACCCGGGTTTGCCGGGTCAGCGATGATGTGGCGTGGCTGAGCGGGACAGGACAGCACTGGGCGGGTCTCCAGCGGCTGGTGATGCTTGAGCGCACACGCCAGATTGGCGAGAAAGTGACGACCGAGCGCTGTTACTACATCAGCTCGAAAGCGGTGAAAGCAACTGAGATGGCTCCGATCATCCGTGCTCATTGGGGCATCGAAAACCAACTGCACTGGGTCCTCGATGTCTCGTGGGGCGAGGATGCCAGCCTGATCCGCGACACCCTGGCCGCCCGCAACATGGCCAGTCTGCGCAAGATCACACTCAATCTCGCCCGGCTGGCTCAGAGTCGGCAGCCCAAGAAGGTGAGCCTGAAGAACATCCGTAACCTCGCCGCATGGGATACCGCTATGCGTGACTCCATCCTCGGCCTTGCCTGACATGCCTCTTCATGCGGAAGCCCTGAAGCGCCGACAAAAGAGCAAACAAAAAGGAGAACAAAAGGCGCCGCCGCGATCGTGCGGCGGGCCGCCCCGCCGGCGCTGTGCTATCGTATGCGCGCGTTCGGTGCCCGCCGCGCGTCGCGCATCCCGCCCACGCGCCACTGTCTTCACGGACGGGAAGGCGGCGGGATGGCAAGCGCTCAGCCCGGATACCGGCCGACGCACGGGGCGAGCCGCGCTCGCCGAACGCCCGGTTCCGCGGGGACGGAAGCGGGCGCGTCATCCACGCAACCCATGCGATCCGACACCCGGCCGGCAAGCCGGCCGTCGATCGCCGAGACCGCATGATCCGATCCGATTCACGCCACCGGAACCCGCGCGAGCGCGATGCGCGCGCGGCCGTCCGATGATGCGCGTCGCGCTCGGCATCGGCTGCCGCGCGGGGCGGCCCGCCGACGCGATCGAGGCGGCGATCCGCGCGGCGCTCGCCCGCTTGCCGGAGGCGTCGCTCGCCGATGTCGGCGTCGTCGCGACGCTCGACGCGAAAGCGCGCGAGCCCGGCCTCGTCGCATGCTGCGCGCGCCACGGCTGGCCGCTCGCCGCGTTCTCGCGCGACGAGATCGCCGCGCACCTCGCCCGTCTCGCCCACTTTGCGCACGTTGCGCACCTCGGCCGCGACGCGTCGCTCGCGGCGAGCGCCCCGCCGTCCGCGGCCGTGCGCGCGCGCTTCGGCATCGACGGCGTTTGCGAGCCGTGCGCGCTGCTCGCCGCGCCGAACGGCGCGCTCATCGTGCGCAAGCTCGCGCTCGACGGCGTGACGGTCGCGCTCGCCGGCCCGCTGTGACGCGCGCCGATCCCCGAACCCAACGACTCACAGGACTCCAGTCGATGAAAACCGATTCCGAATCGCATCAACGCATGACCGAGCGCCGCCGCGCGGGCCACGAGAAGAAACAGGCCGCCGCGACCGTCGAGAAGGGGCTTTTGATCGTCCACACCGGCAACGGCAAGGGCAAGAGCACGGCCGCGTTCGGGATGGCCGTGCGGATGCTCGGCCACGGGATGCGCACGGGCGTCGTGCAGTTCATCAAGGGCGCGCTGCACACGTCCGAGCGCGATTTCCTCGGCGCGCACGCGCAATGCGATTTCGTCACGATGGGCGACGGCTACACGTGGAACACGCAGAACCGCGACGCCGACATCGCGACCGCGCGCCGCGGCTGGGACGAGGCGCGCCGGATGATCGAAAGCGGCGATTACCGGATGGTGATCCTCGACGAATTGAACACGGTGCTCAAGTACGACTACCTGCCGCTCGACGAAGTGCTCGCGACGCTCGCCGCGCGCGATCCGGCGCTGCACGTCGTCGTGACGGGCCGGCATGCGCCCGACGCGCTCGTCGACGCGGCCGACCTCGTCACCGAGATGCGGCTCGTCAAGCATCCGTACAAGGAGCAAGGCGTGAAGGCGCAGCGCGGCGTGGAGTTCTGACGCGATGCCCGCCTGCCCCGCACTCTTCGTTGCCGCCACCGCGTCCGGCCAGGGCAAGACATCGGTGACGGCGGCGCTCGCGCGCCATCACTGGCGGCTCGGCCGGCGCGTGCGCGTGTTCAAGACCGGCCCGGATTTTCTCGATCCGATGCTGCTCGCGCGCGCGAGCGGCGCGAGCGTCTATTCGCTCGATCTCGGGATGGTCGGCGAGCGCGGCTGCCGCGCACTGCTTGCGCGCGCCGCGGCCGAAGCGGACGTGATCCTGATCGAAGGCGCGATGGGGCTCTTCGACGGCACGCCGTCGAGCGCCGATCTCGCGCAGGCGTTCGGCGTGCCCGTCGCCGCGGTGATCGCCGCGCAATCGATGGCGCAGACGTTCGCCGCGCTCGCGTTCGGGCTTGCGCATTTCCGGCCCGGCGTGCCGTTTCACGGGGTGCTCGCGAACCGCGTCGGCTCCGGGCGCCACGCGCAGTTGCTGCGCAGCGCGCTGCCCGAATCGATCCGCTGGCTCGGCCATCTGCCGCGCGATGCGCAGATCGCGCTGCCGGAGCGGCACCTCGGGCTGCATCAGCCGGACGACGTCGCCGATCTTGACGCGCGGCTCGACCGCGCGGCCGACGCGATCGCGCACACGGCGCTCGCCGAGCTGCCGCCCGTCGTCGAGTTCGCGTTCGACGGCGAAGCGAATGCGGCGACGAGTCGCGCGGCAGACGGCAGCGGCGCGTCTTTCGCATCGGCCCGCGCCGCCGACGCCGGGCCAAGCCTCGCCGGCAAGCGGATCGCGATCGCGCGCGACGCGGCGTTCTCGTTCATCTATCCGGCGAACCTCGACCAACTGGAAGCGCTCGGCGCCGGGCTCGCGTTCTTCTCGCCGCTCGCCGACGAGCCGGTGCCCGACGGTTCCGACGCGCTCTACCTGCCGGGCGGCTATCCGGAGCTGCATGCGGCGCGGCTCGCGGCGAACGCGACGGCCGCGCGCTCGATTGCCGCGCACGTCGCGGCGGGCAAGCCGGTCGTCGCCGAATGCGGCGGGATGCTGTACCTGAGCGAAACGCTCACCGACGCCGACGGCGTGACGACGCCGATGCTCGGCCTCGTGCCGGGGCATGCGACGATGCAGCGCCGTTTCGCAGCCTTGGGCATGCAAACGCTCGCGACCCGTTTCGGCGTGCTGACGGGGCACACGTTCCACTACTCGCGGTTTTCGACGCCGCTTGCGCCGAGGCACGGCGCGACGCGGCCCGACGACGGCGCGGCGGGCGAAGCGGTCTATCGGCACGGGCCGATCGTCGCGACGTATCTGCACGCGTACTGGCCGTCGAATCCGCGCGCGGCGGCGGCGCTGTTCGCGCGCGACGCGCTGTAGCCGTCGCGCGATCGCCTCGAAGATGCGGGTGTAATTCCGTGTAATGGCGCATTGCTTCGCGCCTTTCTAGCATGGTCATATCGTCGGCGCTCATCGCCGGCGACAGCGGGCACGGGGCGGCATTCGCCCGGATCGCGATCGCGGATCGCGCTGCGCAATGCTCGACAAAAAACGGATATTTCACATCAGAACGAGGTAGATCATGGTCACGGTCAATTCGAGAATCGACAGCGCGAGCGCGTCGAGCCACATCACGATCAACGTCATGACGGTGATGGACGTCGCCGCGATCATCGACGAGGTCAGGGCGCAAGAGAAAAATCTGGGGCAAACGCCGGACACGGCAACGCCGATCGGCCACAAGTACATCTACATGTCGTCGGACGACCCGCGCGGCTGGAGCGTCGGCAACGATCCCGGCAACATCACGCTCAACGCCCATGTCGCCGACACGCTGTCGTTCTACTGCACGAGCACGAGCGGCAATTCCGAATACGCCGCTTTCATCTACAGGCTGACGGGCGGCGATCCGCAACTCGATCCGTCCCACGTGAACGTGATCAAGCTCCAGAACGCGGCGCAGCCGACCCCGCCCGACGGCTATCCGTTCACGACCGGACCGGTGGCGTTTTCCAGTTGCGACGCCAAGGTGGCCCAGCAAGGAGAGGCCAAGAACTTCTACGTGTGGGCCGCGCTGTTTACGCTCGACGACAGCGGCGAAAAGCAGGTGCTCGCCGGATACGTCAAGTGGGACCCGACGGTCAACGTCGCCTGACCCGTCATCCGCTCGCTCGTCGCGGTATCGTCCGAACGGATTCTCGCGAGGCGGGCGCGCCGCATCCGCGGCGCGCCCGCGCGCGCTCACGCCACGCGCGCGTCGAGCCCCGCCATCATCGCGAGCCCCTCGTGCAGCGCCGGAAACAGGCTGCGGTTGAAGTTGTTCCAGCGCAGCTCCAGGATCGTGTCGTCCGGGTCGATCTCGGTGTTCAGCACGTCGTGGATCACCTCGCCGGAATCGACGCCGTTGTCGACGTAATGGAACGACGCGCCCGTCATCCGCAGCGGCTCGACCGGCACGGTCCGCTTTGTCGTCCAGTCGACGACCTTCTGCCCGCGCGCGCCGAACAGCGCGTCGAGCGTCGCATACGCGCCGCGCCGCTCGTATGGCGACTCCGCGCGCGTGATGCCCGGATGGATGTTGACGACCCGCCGGCAATACGGCGCGCCCGGCCGCACGAGCTCGTCGAGGATCACTAGCAGCCCGTCGAGCACGACGAGATCGGCGCCGAGCGCGTCGAGCGTCTCGCGCAGGCGCGCTTCGAACGCGTGCTTGCCCGCCGGCCGCGCGGGCGAGCCGAGCGGCTCGCGCCGGTATCCGGACGGAATCGCGAGCAGCAGATCGTTCACGAGCCGGCCCTGCACGCGCAGCTCCGGCGGATAGAACCAGCGCTTGCCGGGCTCGTGCGCAAAGCCGTATTCGGCGAGCTTCTCGCGGTCGAGCGGCGAACCCGCGTCGTCGTCGTAGATCACGCGCTCGAGCGAGTACGCGTCGCCGAGCTCGGTGTCGTTCAATGCGTCGACGAGCGATTCGAGCACCGACTTCATGTAGCGCGTGCCGCCCTTGTAGTCGATCTGCTGCCCCGCCCTGTCGGCGGCGGCGTTTCTCAGCGACCAGATGTAGACGAGCTTCTTCCTTGCCATCGCAGTGTTGTCCTCTCGTTCGGGCGGCGCGCCGCCGCGCCGCCCTTGGGATGATGAAACGCGCTTACCAGTTGTATTTCGCCGTCGCGATCACGGTGCGCTGGTTGCCGTACAGGCACACCGAATCCGACTGGCAGCCGGCCACGTAGCGGCGGTTGAACAGGTTCGTCGCGTTGAGCGCGAAGCGCCAGTTGCGCAGCTCGTAGTGCAGCGCCGCATCGAACAGCGTGTAGCTCGGCACCGTCAGCGAATTGTCGGCCGCGCCCGCCGACGCGCTCATGTAGCGCACGCCCGCGCCGACGCCGAAGCCCGTGAGCGGCCCGTTGCGCCACGTCCAGTCTGCCCACAGCGATGCGATCTGGCGCGGGCGCGGCACGTCGACGGGCCACTTGTTCAGCGTGTCGTCGTTCGCCTGCACGTTCTTCACGTCCTGGTAGACGTAGGCGGCGATCACCGACAGCTCGCGCGACAGGTTGCCCACCGCGCTCAGCTCGATCCCGCGCGAGCGCACCTCGCCGACCTGCACGAACGTGCTGCTCGTCGAATCGTTCGGATTGCTCATCGCGACGTTCGTCTGGTTGATCTGGTAGACGGCCGCGTTCAGCATCAGGTTCCTGGCCGGCGGCTGCCAGCGCAGGCCGGCCTCGATCTGGCGGCCCTTGGTCGGCGTTGCGAGCCCGCCGCCCGCGAGCTTCAGGCCGATCTGCGGATTGAACGACGTCGAATAGCTGAGATACGGCGCGAGGCCGTAGTCGCCGAGATACGTGAGGCCGACGCGCCCGCTGAACGCGTGGTCGTTCTGCCTGAAGCTCGCCGAGTTCGCGATGTCGTCCTGCGACGTGCGCGTCCAGTCCTGCCGGCCGCCGAGCGTCAGCACCCAGCGCTGCCATTTGATCTGGTCCTGCACGTACAGGCCGAACGCGTTGAGCGTCGTCTTCGTGTCGGTGCGCGGGTACGCGTTCGGCCCGCTGAAGATGTCGGCCGGAATCGGCGCGTAGACCGGCCGGTACAGATTCAGGCTCGGCCCCTTCGCGAGCCATTCGCTGTCGGTCGTTGTCTGCCGGTTGTAGTCGAAGCCGAACAGCAGCGTGTGGCTCAACGGCCCCGTCGCGAATTTCGCCTGCGCCTGGTTGTCGACGTCGAAGCGGCTGTAGTTGAACTGGAAGAGGCCCGCGTAGCGCGTCATCGTCGCCATCGTCGGGTCCGCGTCGTCGAGGCCGCCGCCGTACACGGACGCGTCGTCGAGCGACAGGTGCATCCAGCGCACGTTCTGCCGGAACGTCCATACCGGGTTCAGCCTGTGCTCGAACTGATAGCCGAGCGACCACTGCTTCTTGCGGTAATGGTCGAAATTCGCATCGGCCGTGTACAGGTCGTTCGAGATCGTGCCGTTCGGATTCGGCAGCACGGTGCCGCGCGACGGCAGGAAGTTGGTCGACGTGTCGCCCCAGTCCTGCAGGTACGTCGCGGCGAGCGTGAGCGACGTGTCCGCGTTCGGCTGCCACTTGAGCGACGGCGCGAACGACACGCGCTGGTCGGCGAGCGGCCCCGTCTGCGCATTGCCGTCGCGGCCCACGCCGACGATCCGGTACGACAGCGTGCCGTCCTTGTCGATCGTGTCGCCGACGTCGAACATCAGTTGCTTGCGCGCGTAGTTGCCGATCTGCACGCCGACCTCGCGGATGCGCTCGCCGTTCGCGAGCTTGCTCTGCACGTCGACGATCGCGCCGGGGTCGCCCTGCCCGTACAGCACCGACGTCGGGCCGCGCAGCACGGCGATGCTGTCGATCATGTACGGATCGACGCGCCAGCTCGACAGGTTGAGCGTGTTCGGCACCTGCAGCCCGTCGACGAACACGGTCGGCGTGAAGCCGCGCAGCGCCGCGTACCAGTCCGAGCGGTTGTCCGACCCGTAGCTCGAGAAGCCCGGGATGTAGCGGAACGCCTGATTGATATCGGTCGCGCCCGTCGCCTCGATCTGCTGCGCGGTGACGATGTTGATCGTCTGCGGGATCTCGATGATCGGCGTATCGGTTTTCGTGCCCGTCGTGCTGCGCCGCGCGACGAGGCCGACGGCCGCGTCGCGCTCCGTCTGCTCCGACACCGAGATCGCGGGCAACGTACCGCCCGCCGCGGTGCCCCCGTTCACCTGACTGCCCGGCTGCCGCAGGTCTCCTCCTGGCTGCGTCGCCTGTGCCTGCGCATGACTCGCCGCCGCCGCGTAGAACGCCACGCCTGCCGCGGCTGCGATCGCACGCACGCGCGTGCTGGTTGCCCACTCCATCTTCCTTTGCTCCAAGTTGCAAAGCGGCCGCGAGGCCGCCCCCTTCATCAAAGAGCGATGGCCAGCCGGCCGTCGCTCACCCCGTTGTTGTCATGTCGTGGCCGCGCGCGGTCTTCGCGCCGGTCGGCTGTGTCGTGTTCGGCCGCGTCGCCCCCATCGGCGAGCGACGCGGCGATTTCGTCCGCGCGCCGCGCGAGCACCGACAGCAGCGTGTCGGACAGCCCGTGGCTGTCCTCGCAGCAGCCTTGCAGATAGATCCGCGGCTTGAAGTGCGCGGGCGTCGCGAGCCGGTAGTCGCGCGCGACGTCGCCCGCCGCGAGCGCGTCGCCCAGATGCGGCGCGAGAGCGTCGAGGAGCGGCAGATGCGTGTCGCGGCGATAGCCGGTCGCGAGCACGAGCGCGTCGAAGCGCTCGGCGCGCGCGTCGCCCGTCAGGCGGTCGCGCAACGCGAGCTCGACTTGTCCATCCGCCGTGCGCGCGGCCGATTCGATCGCGGTGTTCGCGAGCAGCCGGTGGCGCGGCGCGCCGTCCGACGCGCCGGGCACGCGCTGCAGATAGAGCATTTCGTAGATCTGCTCGATGAGCGGCCGGTCCACCACCGCGTAGTTCGTGTCGCGAAAGCGCTCGATGAGCGAGCGCCGGCCGCTCGCCGGCTGCGCGTAGACGACGTCGGTGAACGCCGGATTGAAGATCTCGTTGACGAACGGGCTGTCGTCCGCGGGCTTGAGCGCGCCCGAGCGGATCACGAGGCTCGCGTCGACGTGCGGGAAGCGCCGCGCGAGATCGACGAACACCTCGGCCGCGCTTTGGCCCGCGCCGATCACCGCGACGCGTTTTTTCACGTGGGCGTTCGGCGCACGGGCGTCCGGCGCGCCGACCAAGCGGTCGATCGACGTCAGGTAGTTCGACGAATGGGCGACGCACGCCGGCCCGAGCGCGGCGAACGCGTCCGGCACGCTCGGCGCGCCGCCGACGCCAATCGACAGCGCGCGCGCGACGCGGTGCCGCTCGCGCCCGTCGGCGCCCTTCGAGAACACGCGCAGCGCGTCGATCTCGCCGGGCGCGCCCGGTGCCGCGACGGGCTCGATCGCCGTCACCGTCTCGCCGTAGTGGACGCGCTCGCCGAACGCGCTCGCGACCCAGCTCAGGTAATCGTTGAACTCGACGCGTGTCGGGTAGAAGTTCTTCAGGTTGACGAATTCGCTCAGGCGCCCGTGCTCGTACAGGTAGTTGATGAACGTGAAGCGGCTCTTCGGATCGCGCAGCGTGACGAGATCCTTCAGGAAGGAGATCTGCATCCGGCAGTCGTCGAGCAGCATCCCGCGGTGCCAGCCGAATGCCGGCTGGCGCTCGACGTAGCAATGCGTGAACGCGGCCGCGTCGCCCGCTTCAGCGAGGCGCACGGCGAGCGCGAGGTTCGACGGTCCGAAGCCGACGCCGATCAGGTCGAATACGGTATCTCTCTGCATGTCTCTGATTCCCTTAACGGTGTGGCCGGCGCGCGGACGGCGCCGGCCGGACAAAAACGCAATGCGGATCGAGCGCATCGCCGATGCGGCCGATCCGCTCCCGGCGCGGCGAATACGGCGGGCGGCGCTCAATCGGCATCGCGCGCCTCCGTGGCCGGCTGGCCCGCCACATGCGCGGCGCGCTCGCCGAGCGCCGCGAGGCTCGGCGCGGCGAACACGTCGGCGATTGCGAGCGCGAAGCCGGCCGCGCGCGCCGCGTCGACGAAGCGCACGACGTCGAACGATGTCGCGCCCGCTTCGAACAGGTCGTCGTGCGGCGCGGGCGCGGCGAGGCCGAGCGCCGCGCGCCACACGTCGGCGAGCGCGTGCGCGCGGCGCTCGGCCTCGCTTGCCGCGTGCGACGACGGCGACCGCGCGGCGCGCCCATCGTGCATATCGTGCATATCGAGCGGAAAGCGCGCGGCGCACGCGCCGAGCGCGCGCGCGGGCGCGTCGACGAAGCCGCGCACGACGTCCAGATAGTCGGCCGCGAGCGCGGCGACGAATGCGCCGTCGACGCGCTCGGTCGCATACGAGAACGCGCCCGTCACGCGGCCGTCCGGATGCTCGACGATGTCGAGCTCCAGCTCGAACACGACGCGGTGCCGGACGTCGTTGAATTCGTCGACCGCAAGCCCCGCCCAGTCGCGCGCGGCGGCGCCCGCCGGCCGCAGGTAGTTGAACATCACCTGGAACAGCGGATTGCCGTTGACCGCGCGCGGCGCGCGCAGCGCGGCGACGACGTCGCAGAACGGCGCGTCCGCGTGCGCATACGCGGCGAGCGCCGCGTCGCGCACGGCGGCGACGAGCGTGGCCGGCGTATCGGCGCCCGACAGCCGCGTGCGCACGACGACCGCGTTGATGAAGAGCCCGAGCGCGCGCTCGGCCGCGTCGCCCGTCAGCTCGCGCGTCGACGCGAGCACGCCGACCGGCTGATCGGTCGAGCCCGTCGCGCGGTAGAACGCCGCGTTCAGCGCCGCGTGCAGCAGCATCGGCAGCGTCGCGTGCGCGGCGAGCGCCATCGTGCGCGCGCGGCGCACGAGCGCGCCGTCGAGCGCGAACGCGAGACGGCCCGCGTCCCAGCGCGGCGCCGCCGCGCGGCCCGTGCGCGGCGGCGGCAGCGCGTGCGACGGCACGCCGGCGAGCGCCTCGCGCCAGAATGCGAGGCGCGCGCGCGGCGCGGCGGCGGGCAGCACCAGGGCGTCGCGCGAATCCGGATGCCGATCCGCCCGCGTCCCGGCCCGCGCATCCGGCGCCGCCGGCGTCCATTCGCCCACGCGCCGCGCGACGTATGCCGCGCGAACCTCGTCGAGCCACAGATCGATCGATTGCCCGTCCGACACGATGTGATGGATGACGAGCGACAACACGTGATCGTGCGCGCCGAGCCGGACCACGCGCGCGCGCCACAGCGGCGCATCGGCGGCAAGATCGAACGGCGCGAGCGCGTCGTCGTCGGTCAGCGCGACGGCGGCGGCGAGCCGCGCGTCGTCGTCCGCGGCGCGCGAATCGGCGCGCAGGTCGACGATCGGCAAATCGACGCGCCGCGCCGGCACGATCCGCTGCCCCGGCGCGCCGTCCGCCCGCGCGACGATCCGCGTGCGCAGCGCCGGATGCCGGGCGGCCGCGCGCGCGAACGCATCGGCGAGCGCATCGATGTCGAGCGCGCCGCGCAGCCGCAGCGCAACCGGAATGTTGTACGCGGCGCTGTCCGGCTGCGCGCGCCACAGGAACCACAGGCCGCGCTGCGCGGCGGACAGCGGCAGCACGCCGTCGGCGTCGGGCGCATGCGCTGCGGCGCTCGCGCCGGGCGCGCCGTGCGGCGCGTGCGCCTGCGCGGCGGCGGCCACGCACTGCGCATACGGCGCGAGAATCGGCGCCTCGAACAGCGCGCGCACCGGCACGTCGCGCGCGAGCCGCTCGGCGACGCGCGTCGCGACGCGCACCGCCGCGAGCGAATGGCCGCCCAGCTCGAAGAAATGATCGGCGCGGCCGACCCGCTCGAGCCCGAGCACTTCGCGCCAGATCCCCGCGAGCGCCGTCTCGATGTCGCCCTCGGGCGCCTCGTAGGCGCGCGCGACGTGCGCGGGCTCGGGCAGCGCCGCGCGGTCGACCTTGCTGTTCGCGTTGCGCGGCAGCGCGTCGAGCACGACGATGTGCGCGGGCACCATGTAGTCGGGCAGCGTGCGGCGCAGATGCGCGTCGAGCCCGGCCGCGTCGGCGCGCCGCGCGCGCTCGCGCGCGTCGCCCGTCAGCTCGACGAACGCGACGAGCCGCGCCTGCGCGCCCTTGCCGAACACCATCGCCACCGCCTCGCGCACGTCGTCGTGCGCGGCGAGCTGCGCCTCGATCTCGCCCAGTTCGATCCGCAACCCGCGCAGCTTCACCTGATGGTCGATGCGGCCGATGAAGTCGAACACGCCGTCCGCGCGGCGGCGCACGAGGTCGCCCGTGCGGTACAGCCGCGCGCCGGGCGCGCCGTACGGATCGGGCACGAAGCGCTCGGCCGTGAGCGCGGCGCGCCCCAGATAGCCGCGCGCGAGCCCGATGCCCTCGCCGCCCAGATACAGCTCGCCGATCACGCCGACAGGCAGCGGATTCAGGCGCGCGTCGAGCACGTGCGCGGTGCGCGCGCCGACGAGCGTGCCGATCGGCAGATACGCGGCGTCCGCGAGCCTGGCCGGATCGTCGCCCGGCGCGAACATCCACAGCATCGGCGTGATCACCGTTTCGGTCGGCCCGTAGCCGTTGACGACACGCGCGTTCGGAAACGCGCGGCGCATCAGCGCGAACGCCTCGCGCGACGTCGCCTCGCCGCCCACCGTGATCGAGCGCAGCGACGGCGGCGCGCCGTGCTCGAGCGCCCATTCGGCGAGCTGCGTCGCGCAGCCGGGCGGCACGTAAGTCATCGTCACGCCCTCGCGCGCGATCAGCTCGCAGGTACGCGCGGGCGGCCACAGCGTGTCGGCCGTCACCGCGACGGCCGCGCCCGACAGGTACTGCGAGAACCAGCCTTCGTGCGCGCCGTCGAAATTGACCGACTGGAACAGCATGAACACGTCGCGCCCGGTCACGCCGTAGCGCGCGGCGATCGCCTCGCAATGGCGCGCGAACGCGCCGTGATCGACGACGACGCCCTTCGGCTTGCCGGTCGAGCCCGACGTGTAGATCACGTATGCGGCCTGATGCGGCGAGACGTCGGGCAGCGCGACGCCGTCGATCTCCGAGTCGGCGATCGCATCGTCGACGAGCCACGCGCGCGTCGCGCCCGCGAGCGGCAGCGCGTCGACGCTGCCGCGCTCGGTGATCACGTGCGCGATCTGCGCGTCGTCGAGCATCTGCGCGAGGCGCTCGCGCGGGTGGCTCGGATCGAGCGGCACGAACGCGCCGCCCGACTTGAGCGCGGCGATCAGCCCGACGAGCAGATCGACGGAGCGCGACAGCGCGACGCCCACGCGCATCTCCGCGCGCACGCCCGCCGCGACGAGGCGCTTCGCGAGCCGCGCCGCGCGCGCGTCGACCTCGCCGCGCGTGAGCGCACGCTCGACGTCGGCAACGCCGCGCGCGTCCGGGCAGCGGCGCGCATGCGCGGCGATCCGGTCGTGGACCGAGACGAATGGCTCGCCGAGCCTCGCGCCGACGCCGCGCTCCGGCGCTGCCCGGCGCGCCTCGTGACCCGAGAAATCGATGAAATCATGCGTCTGCCCGTTCCACGCGGCGAGCTGACGGCGCTCAGCCTCAGGCAGCCATTGCAGGTCGCCGAGCGCCGCGCCGGGCGCGTCGAGCGCGTGCGCGAGCAGTTCGACGTAGCGCGCGGCGAAACGCTCGATCGCGTCGGCGTCGAAAATGTCGGTCGCATAGACGAAGCGCGCGTCGAGCCCGCCGTCGTCGCGCTCGTCGAAGCTGAGCGCGAGATCGAATTTCGCGTACGGCATGCCCGACGGCAGCTCGGTCGCGCGCACGTCGGCGAACGACGGCAGCACGCGCCGCGCGCCGTAAGCCGCCATCACCTGAAAGAGCGGATGGTGGCTCGCGCTGCGCGCGACGCCGAGCGCGTCGACCACCTGATCGAACGGCACGTCCTGGTGCGATTGCGCATCGATCAGGCCGCGCTGCGTCGCGTCGACGAGCGCGTCGAACGCGAGCGCCGCGGGCGTTTTCGCCGCGAGCGTCAGCGTGTTGACGAAAAAGCCGATCAGCCCGACGGTCTCGCCGCGCTCGCGATTCGCCGACGGCACGCCGATCCGGATCTCGGGCTCGCCGCTCGCGCGCGCGAGCAGCGTCGCGAGCGCGGCGAGCAGCACCGCGAACGGCGTCGCGCGGCGCGTCTGCGCGAGCGCACGCGTGCGTTGCGCGAGCGCGGCGGGCACGTCGAACGCATGGCGCGCGCCGCTCGCGCCGCGCCGCGCGGGCCGCGTCGCGGCGCCCGGCAGCAGCAGCACGTCGCGGCTCGCGTCGAGCGTCGCGCGCCAGTGCGCGAGCTGCCGCTCGCCCTCGCCCGCGTCGAGCCAGCGGCGCTGCCAGAGCGCGTAGTCCGCGTACTGCACCGGCAGCGGCGCGAGCGACACCGCGTCGCCCGTCGTGTACGACCGGTAGAACGACGACAGCTCGGCGAGCATCACGTCGGCCGACCAGCCGTCCGACACGATGTGGTGCGTCGTCAGCACGAGCCAGTGCGTGGCCGCATCGAACCGGATCAGGTGCGCGCGCACGAGCGGGCCGTGCGCGAGATCGAACGGCTCGGTCTCGTCGCGCTCGGCGACGGCCGCCGCGCGCGCGTCGCGCGCCGCGGCGCTCGCGCCGGCGAGATCGGTGAATCGCCACGGGCAGCGCATCGGCGCGTGCACCGTCTGCAGCACGCCGTCGGCGCCTTCGGCGAACGTCGTGCGCAGCGCCTCGTGGCGTGCGATCAGCGCGTCGCACGACAGCCGCAGCGCGTTCGCGTCGAGCGCGCCGTCGAGGTGCAGCCGCTCGGTGATGTGGTACGCGGCCGATTCGCCGAGCAGGCGCGCGTGCAGCCAGAGGCGCGTCTGCGCGAACGACGCCGGCACGCTCGCCGCGCGGTCCTCGCGCGGCGGGATCGGCAGCATCCGGAAATCGATCCCCGCGTCGCCGAGCTTCGCGAGGAACTGCTTGCGCTGCGTGTCGGGCAGCCGCGCGAAGCGCGCGGCGAGCGACAGCAGATCGGGGGAGGTCATGCGGGCTCCTTCATGCGGGTTCCTGTGCTCTTGATTGGGCGCCTTACTGGGCTTCGAACTCGCCGAGCAGCGCGTCGATCGCGCTCGCGGCGTCGTGGTCGCGGCCGGCTTCGTGCGCGCGGTCGATCGCCGCCGCGCAGCGCGCGAGCGTGCGTTCGTCGAAGATCGTGCGCAGCGGCAGCGTGAGCGACCACTGCAGATTCGCCTGCGCGTTCGCCTGCGCGGCGAGCAGCGAATGGCCGCCGAGCGTGAAGAAATCGTCGTCGCGGCCGATGTCGGGCAGCTTCAGCACGCGCTGCCAGATCGCCGCGAGCGCGCGCTCGGTGTCGGTTCGCGGCGCGTCGACGACGCGCGCGTCGAACACGGGCGCCGGCAGCGCGCGGCGGTCGCACTTGCCGTTCGGCGTGACGGGCAGCGCCTCGAGCGCGACGAGCTGCGCGGGCACCATGTACGCGGGCAGTTGCGCGCGCAGCCGCTCGATCTGCGCGGCCGCGTCGAATTCGGCGGGCGCCGCGCACGCGACGTAGCCGACGAGCCGCTCGTCACGCACGATCACGACCGCGTCGCGCACGCCGTGCGCCGCGCGCAGCAGCGCCTCGATCTCGCCCAACTCGATGCGCTGGCCGCGCAGCTTCACCTGCGTGTCGATCCGGCCGAGATAGTCGAGCGCGCCGTCGGCGCGCCGCCGCGCGAGGTCGCCCGTGCGGTACAGGCGCGCGCCGGGTGCGAACGGATCGGGCACGAAGCGCTCGGCCGTCAGCGCCGCGCGGCCGAGGTAGCCGCGCGCGAGCCCGGCGCCGCCGAGATACAGCTCGCCCGTCGCGCCGACGGGCACCGCGTGCAGCGCCGCGTCGAGCACGTGCAACCGCACGTTCGCGATCGGCCGGCCGATCGGCACCGCGGCGGCCGCGGCGTCGTCGGCCGTGCAGCGCCAGTGCGACACGTCGATCGCCGCCTCGGTCGGGCCGTACAGGTTGTCGAGCCGCGCGTGCGGCAGCAGCGCGGCCACGCGCGCGACCAGCTCGGGCGCGAGCGCCTCGCCGCTCGCGACGATCGTGCGCACGCTCGCGCAGCGCGCGGCCGCGCCGAAATCGTCGAGATACGCGACGAACGCGGCGAGCATCGACGGCACGAAGTGCAGCGTCGTCACGCGATGCGCGTCGATCGCGGCGACGAGGCGCGCCGGATCGCGGTGATCGCCGGGCGCCGCGATCGCGAGCGTCGCGCCGACGGCGAGCGGCCACACGAACTCCCACACCGACACGTCGAAGCCGAACGGCGTCTTGTGCAGCACGACGTCGCCGGGCGTGAGGCGGTACGCGCGCTGCATCCACGCGATCCGGTTCGCGAGCGCGCCGTGCGTGTTGCCCGCGCCCTTCGGCTGGCCGGTCGAGCCGGACGTGTAGATCAGGTACGCGAGCTGGTCCGGCGCGACGTCGGCCGCCGCCGCGATGCGGTCGGCTCCGTTTTCGGTTGCGGTTGCGGTTTTGCCCGGACGAGCGGCCGGCGCGCGTTCGAGCAATTCGTCGACGGTGACGACGACGGCATCCGCGCCCGCCAGCGCCGCGCCGACGCGCGCGCGCAGATGCGCCTGCGTGATCACGACGGGCGGCTTCGCGTCGCCGAGCAGGTACGCGACCCGCTCGGCCGGATAGTCGGGATCGACGGGCAGATACGCGGCGCGCGCCTTCATCGCGCCGACGAGCGCGACGACCATGTCGAACGAGCGCTCGACGCACAGCGCGACGACCGAATCGGGCCGCACGCCGCACGCGGCGAGCGCCGCCGCGACGCGCCCGGCCTTCGCATCGAGTTCGCCGTAGCGCATCTGCGCGACCGTGCCGCCGCCGCCGGCATCGGCAATTTCGAGCGCGATCGCGTCGGGCCGCGCGCGCGCGGCCGCCTCGAATTGCGCGAAAAGCGGTGCGCGCTGCGCGGCGGGCCAGTCGACATCGGTCGCGTTGCTGCGCGCGATCAGCGCGAGATCGTCGGCGCCCGCGCACGAGATCGCGCCGAGCGGCGCGTCGGGATCGCCGACGAGGCCCGCGATGCACGCGGCGAACGCGCGGTGCAGCGCCTCGACGCGCGCCTGCCCGATTCGCGCGGGATCGTAGCCGTAGTCGATCGCGAGCGTGTCGCCCGCTTCGATCACGAGCGTCACCGCGAAATCGGTCGCCTCGATGTTGCGCAGGTCGCGCTTTTGCAGCGCGCGCGCATCGCGCCCCTGCCACGCTTCGTCGACCGGATAGTTCTCGAACACGACGAGCGTGTCGAACAGCGCGCCGCCCAGGCCCGCCCACTGCTGGATCTCGTAGAGCGGCGTGTGCGCGTGCTCGAGCGCCGCCGCGTTGTCGCGCTGCAGGCTCGCGAGCCAGTCGCGCGCGGCGAGCTGCGGCAGCGGCGCGGCGATCACCGGCAGCGTATTGATGAAGAGACCGAGCACCGTGTCGACGTCGGGCAGCGCGTCCGGGCGCCCCGCGACCGTCGCGCCGAATGCGACCGCCGTGCGATGCGTCATTCGCTGCAGCGCAAGCGCCCACGCGCCCTGCACGATCGTGTTGACGGTCACTTTCATCCGGCGCGCCGCCTCGGCAAGGCGCGCGGTGTCCGCGGCGGGCAGCGTCGCGCGCCAGTTCGCGCGGCCGGCCGTCTCGCGCGCGGCCGCGCTGTCGTCCGATGCGTCGCTCGATGCGTCGCCCGGTACTTCGCCCGGTGCGCTGTCCGATGCCGCGACGGATGCGCCGATCGCGCCGTGCTCGCGCTCGGCAACGCGCGTCGGCTCGTCGAGCCGCGCGACGCGTTCGAGCCAGAACGCGCGGTCCGCGTCGGCATCGCGCCGCGCGAGCCACGCGATGAAATCGCGGTAGCGCGTGCGCGCCGGCGCGGCGAACGGATTCGCGCGCGGCGGCTCGATGTAGTCGCGCAGCACGTCCGCGAAGAGGCGCGCGGTGCTCCAGCCGTCGAGCAGCAGATGGTGACGGGTCCAGACGAGCCGCCAGTCGGTCTCGCCCGTGCGGATCAGCGTCACGCGCATCAGCGGCGGCGCTGTGAGATCGAAGCCGCGCGCGCGGTCGCCGGCGAGCCACGCATCGAGCGCCGCGTCGCGCTCCCCGGCCGACGCGTGCGCGCCGCGCCAGTCGATGATCTCGACCGGCATCCGCGCATGGCGGTGGACGATCTGCATCGGCGCCGCCTCGTGCGCGGCGAAGCCGGTGCGCAGGATGTCGTGGCGCGGGACAGCCGCGTCGAACGCGGCGCGCAGCCGCTCGACGTCGGGCTCGACGAGCGTCGCGACGAGCTGGTTCACGTACGTCGCGCGCTCCGGCGCGAACAGCGAATGGAACAGGATGCCCTGCTGCATCGGCGACAGCGGATAAATGTCGTCGATCGCGCGCGCGTCGAACGGCAGCCGGTCGAGCGCCGCCTGCGTGAGGCCGGCCGCGCGCGCGAGCGGATAGTCGCCGGGCGTCGCGCCCGCGCCGCGCTCGGCTACGCGCGCGCGACACGCGGCGGCGAGCGTGCGCAGCGCGGCGTCGAACTGCGCGGCGAGCGCGTCGATCGTCGCGCGGTCGAACTGCGTCGCGCCGTACACCCAGTGCACTTTCAGCGCGCGGCCGTCGTTCTCGTCGACATACGCGTGAATCGCGAGCGCGTTGCCAAGCGGCCCCGCCGGGTCGCGCTCGCGGCCCGCGCCGCCGAAACGCGGCACGAGCGCGGCGTCGCGCGGCGCATCGAACTGGCCGAGGTAGTTGAACGTCACGCGCGGACGCGCGACCTGCGCGAGCGCGGCGCGCGTCGCGTCGTCGCCGTCATGGCGCAGCACGCCGAAGCCGAGCCCCTTGTTCGGCACCGCGCGCAGCGCGTCCTTCACGCCGGCGAGCGTCGCTGCGGGCGTCGGCTCCACCGCGAACGCGACCGGATAGTGACTCGTCAGCCAGCCGAGCGTGCGGCTCGCGTCGATGTCGTCGAAGAGCGCCTCGCGACCATGCCCCTCGAGCTCGAGCCGGCACGCCGCCGCGCCCGTGTGGCGGCCGAGCGCGGCGACGAGCGCCGCGATCAGCAGCTCGACCGCGTGCGTGCGGTACGCGGCGTTCGCGTCGGTCAGCACGTCGCGCGTGAGCGACGCGTCGAGCGTCTGGATCACGACGTCGGCGTCCGCGTTGGTCGCCGCCGCGTCGGGACGGTCGAGCCGCAGATCGTCGTGCGGCGCGGCGAGCGCGGCCCAGTACGGCAGCTCGCCCGCGAATGGCCCGGCCGGATCGCGGGCCGCGCGCGCAAGACGCGCCGCCCATTCGGACGCGCTCGCGCCCGTCGGCCCGAGCCGCACCGCGCGGCGCTCGCACGCGGCGCGATACGCGGCGTCGAGATCGTCGAGCAGCACGCGCCATGACACGCCGTCGACGATCGCGTGATGAATCGCCAGATAGAGCTTCGTCGCGCCCGCCGGCAGCGCCGCCGCGAACGCGCACGCGAGCGGGCCGCGCGTCAGGTCGAGCGCGGCCTGCAGCGCGTCGAACTGCGCGAGCGCATCCGCCTCGTCGCGCACGGCGGCGGCGGCGAGCGGCAGCGTGTCGAACGCGCGCGGCGCGGCGCACATCTGCCATGCGCCGTTTTCCCCCGTTTGCGCGAAGCGCTCGCGGAACACGGGGTGGTGGGTCAGCAGCGCGTCGAACGCGCGCGCGAATGCGTCGAAATCGAACACGCCGGAAACGTCGAGCTCGATCGACTGGTTCCAGTGGCCGCGGCGCGGGATGTCAAGATCGAAGAAACGCCGCTGCGCGGACGTGAGCCGCGCTTCGTCCGGTCGCGCGGCTGACGGCGGTCGCGCAGCGGCGGCGGCGCTCGCGTCGGCGGCCGCGCCCTCCCTCGGCGCCGCGGCCTCGATCGCCGCCGCGACGCGCGCGAGCTCGGCGAGCGTCGGGCCGTCGAACAACTGCTTCGGCGTGAACCTGACGCCGCGCTTGCGCGAGCGCGCGATCACCTGCAACACGAGGATCGAATCGCCGCCGAGCTCGAAGAAGTTGTCGTGACGGCCGATGCGCGTCGCCTTCAGCACGTCGCGCCAGACGGCCGCGAGCGTCTCTTCGACGGGGCCTTGCGGCGCGTCCTCGTCGGCGGCGGGCGCGGGCGCGGGTGTCTCGGCGAGCGCGCGCAGCGCCGCGCGATCGATCTTGCCGTTCGCGGTCACGGGTAGCGCATCGAGCACGACGAGCGCGGCGGGCACCATGTAGTCGGGCAGGCGCGCGGCGAGCGCATCGCGCAGCGCGTCGCCCGACATCCGCGCGCCGGCAGCGGGCGTCGCGAACGCGACGAGGCGCAGCCGTCCTTCGTGCCCGACCGCGAGCGTCTCTCCTTGCGCGACGCCCGGCAGCGCGCGCAGCGCGGCGCTCACCTCGCCCGGCTCGACGCGGTAGCCGCGGATCTTCACCTGATCGTCGAGTCGGCCGAGGAAATCGAGCCGGCCGTCCGCGCGCAGCCGCACGCGGTCGCCCGTCCGGTAGACGCGCGCGCCCGCCTCGTGCGGATGCGGGACGAAGCGCTCGGCGGTCGCCGCCGCGCGGCCCAGGTAGCCGCGCGCGACGCCCGGCCCGCCCAGATACAGCTCGCCGATCGCGCCGACGGGCACGCTCGCGCCGTACGCGTCGAGCACGCACGCGTGCGCGTTCGGCAGCGGGCGGCCGAGCGGCACGCCGCGCGCCGGCGCGCCGCCCGCTTCGCTCGCGCTCGTCACACCCGCGCGCAAATCGGCCTGCGCGGGCGCGGACGTGTCGCACACGAGCGCGCCGACGGTCGCCTCGGTCGGCCCGTAGTGATTGATCACGCGGCAGCCGGGCTTGAGCGCGGCGATCCGCTCGACGAGCGACCACGGCAGCGCCTCGCCGCCCGTGACGAGCGCGTGCGCGGGCAGCACGTCGGCCGCGCGCTGCGCGTCGAGCAGCGCGTGCAGATGGCTCGGCACGATCTTCAGCACGCCGACCTCGCGCGCCGCCATTTCTTGCGCAAAGCGGTCCGGATCGAACGCCGCGTGCGCGGGCAGCAGATGCAGCGTGCGGCCCGAGCACAGCGCGCCGAACAGCGTCGTGTGGCCGAGGTCGGCCGCGACCGTCGACACCATCGCCATCGATGCGTCCGGCGCGAACGCGAGCTCGTCGAGCATCCCGGCGACGTAATCGGCGAGCGAGCGGTGCGACACGACGACGCCCTTCGGCGCGCCCGTCGAGCCCGACGTGAAAATCAGATACGCGGCCTGCTCGGGCTGCGGCGGCACGCGTGGCGCCGCAGCGTTCGCGAGCGACGCGTCGTGCGCGCAGGCGTCGACGTCCTGCACGGCCACGCCGTCGAAATCGCCGAGCGCGCCGGGATCGCCCGCCGCGAGCATCCGGCGCGCGCCGCACGCGGCGAGCGCCGCGGCGATCCGCTCGCGCGGCGACGCCGGATCGAGCGGCACCGCATACGCGCCCGACTTCAGCACGCCGACGAACGCGACGACGAAGCGCGCCGAACGCTCGATGCAGATCGCGACGGGCGTCTCCATGCCGGGCGTCGCCACGCCGGACGCTTTCACGCGCGCGCCGTCGCGCCGCAGCGCGAGCGCGACGCGGTTCGACGCGTCGTCGAGCTCGGCGAACGTGAGCTGCATGTCGGCGTCCGCGAGCGCGATCCGATGCGGATGCTCGGCCGCCTCGCGCGCGAAGAGCGCCAGCACGTCGGGCGCGGTCGCGAGCGGCCGGCCCGCGAGCAGCGCGCGCGGCGCGCCGCCCTGCGCGACCGCGAGCTCGGCGATCGTGCGGCGCGGATCGCGCACCGCGTCCTCGACGAGCGCCGCGAAGCTGTCGAGCCACGCCTGCGCGGTCGCCTCGTCGATCCCGTCCTGTGCATACGCGGCGACGAATTCGATGCCGCGCGCATCGTCGGTGAAATCGAGTGCGTAATCGAAGCGCGCGGCCGGATCGAGCCCCGGCGCCATCCGCACGGTCGCGCCCGGCAGCGTCGCCGAGAGCGCCAGATCGAACTGCTGCGCGAACTTCACGCGCAGCCACTCGTCGCCGCGCCGCACGGGCGGCTTCACCGCGTCGACCACCTTGTCGAACGGCACGTCCTGATGCGCGAACGCGCCGAACGCGGCGTCGCGCACCGAAGCGACGAGCGATTCGAACGACTGCGCGGGCGACACGCGCGCGCGCAGCGCGAGCGTGTTGAGGAACAGGCCGACGAGCGGCGCGGTTTCCGGCCGCGCGCGCTGCGCGATCGGCGCGGCGACGGCGAGATCGCGCTCGCCCGTCAGGCGAAAGAGCCACGCGTCGAACGCGGCGAGCAGCACGGTGAACGGCGACGCATGCAGCCGCCGCGCGGCATCGCGCACCGCGTCCGACGCGGCGGGCGAAAGACGCCGCGCGAGCCGGCCGCCGCGATAGTCCCGCTCGGCCGCGCGCGGCCGGTCGAGCGGCAGCGCGAGCGGCCCGGGCGCGTTCGCGAGCGCGGCGCGCCAGTACGCGAGCTGGCGCGCCGTCTCGTTCGCGTCGAGCGCGTCGCGCTGCCATTGCGCGTAGTCGGCGTACTGGATCGGCAGCGCCGGCAGCTCGGGCGCCCGGCCCTCGGCGAGCGCCGCGTACGCGGCCGTCAGCTCGGCGAACGCGCAGCGCGAACTCCAGCCGTCGCTGACCGCGTGGTGCGTCGTCAGCAGGAAGCGCTGCGCGCCGTCGGCGAGCGTGACGAGCAGCGCGCGCACGAGCGGGCCGTCGGACAGGTCGAATGGCGCGCTCGCGTGGCGCTCGGTCAACTCGGCCAGGCGCGCGGCGCGCGACGCGCCGGCCTCGCCGCGCAGGTCGACGGCCGCGATCCGCACCGGCAGCGCCGCGTGAATGCGCTGCACGACGACGCCGTCGTCGTTCTCGACGAGCGTCGTGCGCCATGCCTCGTGACGCGCGATCAGCGTGTCGAGCGCGCGCTGCAGCGTGCCGGGGTCGAGCGCGCCGTCGACGTCCCAGTGGAACGACACGTGATACGCGGCGCCCGCGTCCTGCGTGCGCGCGAGCACCCAGAAGCGCTGCTGCGCGAACGAGGCGGGACGCTCGAACGCGCCGGCCGTTTCGATTGTTTCGATTGCCTCGTCCGCCCCGCCCACTTTGTCCACGTTGCCCGCGTCGATTGCATCGGCCGTGATCGAGCGCGTCGCAGGCGTCCCGATCGCGGCCGGCCGCTGCTCTTCGCGCTCGGCCGCATCGATGCGCGCGGCGAGTTCGGCGAGCGGCGCGTCGTCGAAAATCGCGTCGAGCCGCAGGTTGACGCGCCAGTCGAGCCGGATCGCCGCCTGCAGTTGCATCGCGGCGAGCGAATCGCCGCCGCGCACGAAGAAGCGGTCGACGCGGCCGATCGGCGCCGGGTCGTGCAGCAACCGCTGCCACAGCGCGGCGACGCGGCGCTCGGTGTCGGTGCGCGGCGCGTCGAAGTCCGCGGCGGCCCCGGCCGGCTGCGCCGCAACCGCGTCGCGCAGCGCGGCGCGGTCGAGCTTGCCGTTCAGCGTGTACGGCAGCGTGTCGAAGCGCACGAACCGATGCGGCAGCCACGCGGCCGGCAGATGCGCGGCGACGTGCGCGCGCAGCGCGTCGTCGTCCGGCCGCGCATCGGAACGCGCATCGCCGGCCGACGTTTCGCGCTGCGCCGCCGCGAGCGCGACGCATGCGATCAGTTGCGTGCGCCCGCCCGCCGTCTCGGCGAGCACGCCCGCGTCGCGCACGCCCGGATGCGTGAGCAGGCACGCGGCGATCTCGCCCGGCTCGACGCGCACGCCGCGCACCTGCACCTGATCGTCGATCCGGCCGAGATAGTCGAACGCGCCGTCCGCGCGCTCGCGCGCGAGGTCGCCCGTCCGGTAGATCCGCGCGCCGGGCTCGCCCGCCGGATCGGGCAGGAAGCGCTCGGCCGTCAGCGCGGGGCGGCCGTGATAGCCGCGCGCGAGGCACGCGCCGCCGAGCAGCAGCTCGCCCGCGTCGCCGCGCGCGACCGTGCCGTCGGCATGCTCGACGCGCGCGGCGCGCCAGCCGATCGGCCAGCCGATCGGCAACGACGCGTAGCCGTTGCCGTCGTCCAGCGCGGGCACCGTGCCCGGATCGACCGGCCAGAGCATCGGCGAGATCACAGTTTCGGTCGGCCCGTAGCCGTTGACGAGGCGGATCGCCGGGAACACGCGGCGAATCTCGTCGAACGCGTCCTGCGACATCGCCTCGCCGCCGAACAGCAGCACGCGCAGCGACGGCGGCACGCCTTCGCGCGCGCACACGGCCGCGAACTCGCGCAGGTACGCGGGCGGCAGCGTCGTGTTCGTCACGCGCTCGCGCGAAATCAGCGCATGCGCGGCGTCGGGCGGAAACGGCGGCGGATCGCTGATCACGACGCTGCCGCCGACCGCGAGCGGCACGAGCCACGCCTCGATCGCGACGTCGAAGTTCACCGACGCGAAATGCAGCACGCGATCGCCGGGCCCGATCGGCAGCGACTCGGCGAGCGCGTCGCCGTGCGCGGCGAGCGGGCCGTGCTCGACGACGACCGCCTTCGGCGTGCCCGTCGAGCCGGACGTGTAGATCATGTACGCGGCCGCGCGCGGATGCACCGCCGCGCCGTGCTCGCGCGGCGCGGCCGGGTCCGCCGCCGCGACGCTCGCGACGTCGAAGCACTGCGCGAAGCGCGCGCGCATCGCGGCGTCGGCCGACGCATCGACGATCCCGTGCGCGAGCCCCGCGTCGCGCGCGACCCAGTCGAGCCGCGCGGCCGGATGGCGCGGATCGAGCGCGACGAACACGCCGCCCGCCTTCATCACGGCGAAAAGCGCGACGAACAGGTCGCACGCGCGCGCGACGCACACGCCGACCGGCACCTCCGCCGCCACGCCCGCCGCGCGCAGTTGCGCGGCCAGGCGCGCGGCGCGGTCGTCGAGTTCGCCGCGCGACAGGCGCACGGTGTCGGGCGTGAACGACGCGAGCGCGGGCGCGTCGGGGTCGAGTCGCGCGAGCGCGTGGATTCGATGATGCAGCGCAGTCGGAAAGCTCGTCATAGGGCGTGAAGTCCGTTGATTCCGGCCGCCTCGGCCGTTTCGTTCAAGTCGCCGGCCGCAAGCGGGCCGCTTCAACAGTGAGACGAATCGCGCGCGAAATTTTTTACCGGGCTGTTTTTACCTTCGTCGACGAACGGCGTGTCGCGCAGCGCAGCGCGACGCCGGCGACGCGCAGATGCGCGGCGCGGGTAAAGCGCAAGCACCGGCGCAAGCACCGCGCGAATGAAGCACAGGTAAAGATTCGGCGCGCCCATTCGTCTAGCAGACAGAAGAGGCGCGCCCCGCGCCTTGCCGTTCGCTTCGCCGCCGAAGCGCCGATTCGTTTCCTTCACTGACCCGTGCTCCGCCGATGACCGATGCCACCGGGCGTCTCGACGCCCCGCCCTCGACCGATTCCCGCCCCGCCGTGAAGCACGCGCGGCGCCTGATAGTCGCGCTGCTCAAGCGCTCCCGCGGCGCGTTCGCGATCGCGCTCGCCGCATGCGTGATGAACGGCGCGTCGAGCGTGCTGCTCGTCGCGACGCTGAGCCGCGCGCTCTCCGAGCCGCAAGCCGCCGACGCGTCGCTCGCATGGCGCTTCGGCCTGTGCGCGGTGATCGCGCTCGTCACCCGGATCGTCACGGGCGTGCTGTTCGCGCGGCTGTCGCAAGACACGATGGCGCAGTTGCGCGAGCACGTCGCGCGGCGCGTCGCGGCGGCCGAGCTGCAGGACGTCGAGCGGATCGGCGCGGCGCCGGTCCAGTCGGTGCTGACCGACGACGCGACCAACGTGTCGATGCTGTTCTTCGCGCTGCCCAATCTCGTGATGCACGGCTCGATCGTGTTCGGCTGCCTCGGCTATCTGGCGTGGCTGTCGTGGCCCGTGTGCCTGCTCGCGGTCGCGGCGATCCTCGTCGGCTCGCTCGGCTATCACGCGGGCGACAAGCGCGCGATCGCCTGGCTCGAGGATGCGGGCCGCTCGCAGGACAGGCTGTTCGGCTATCTCGGCGCGCTCTTTTCGGGCGCGAAGGAGTTGAAGCTGCATCAGGCGCGCTCGCGCCAGTTCGTCGACGGGCAGCTCGGCGCGGCGATCGCCGAGGTGCGCGACCATCGCCGCCGCGCGTTCAGCGCGTACGCGATCGGCGTGGGCTGGATCGTGTTCCTGTTCTATGTGTTCTTGGGCGTCGCGGCGTTCTGGCCCGCGCTCGGCGTGCGCGGCGACGGGCCCGCGGCGTCCGGCTACGTCGTCGTGTTCCTGTTCATGCTGCTGCCGCTCGACGGCCTGCTCAACAACGTGCCGACGCTGAACGCGGCGCGCGTATCGCTCGAGCGGATCGAGAAGCTGATGGCGCAGTTCGGCGCGCTGCGCACCGCGCCGCCGCCCGACGAGACCGCGTCGCACGTGCCGTTCGACACGCTCGCGCTGCGCGGCGTCACGCATTCGTATTTCCACGAGCGTGACGAGCGGATGTTCCGCGTCGGGCCGATCGACCTGACGCTCAAGCCGGGCGAGCTCGTGTTCATCGTCGGCGGCAACGGCAGCGGCAAGACGACGCTCGCGAAGGTGCTGACGGGCCTGTACGAGCCCGAAGGCGGCACGATCGAGCTCGACGGCAAGCCGGTCGGCCTCGCCGAGCGCGCCGCGTACCGCGAGCGCTTCTCGGCGGTGTTCAACGATTTCCATCTGTTCGACGCGCTGCTCGGCATCGTCGACCCGAGCGACGCGGCGCGCGCGCAGGCCGACGCGCGCGCGAACGCGCTCGTCGCGAAGCTCTCGCTCGACCACAAGGTGCAGGTCGTCGACGGCGCGTTCTCGACGCGCGCGCTGTCGACCGGGCAGCGCAAGCGGCTCGCGCTCGTCGTCGCGTATCTCGAGGACCGGCCGCTCTATCTGTTCGACGAATGGGCGGCCGACCAGGACCCGGCGTTCAAGGGGGTGTTCTACGAGCAACTGCTGCCGGAGCTGCGCGCGCGCGGCAAGACGGTGATCGTGATCAGCCATGACGACCGCTACTTCCCGATCGCGGACCGGGTGCTGAAGCTCGATAACGGGAAGATCGTTAGCGAAACGCACGGCGCGCGGCGCGCGGCGCTCGCGAACGGGACCGAGGGGTGATGGCGCGGCGCGCGGCGTGATCGGCGCGGCGAACCGGGTGATTTGCTGTCGAAACGGCTCGCCGCCGACATGTTTGCGCTCGCCGCCCAGGTCCGCTTCACGGCCTTTCAGGCGCAGGAGCCGGTCTACCGCCTGCGCGGCGACGCGCTTCCCGAGTCGCTGCTCGCGCTGCGCCGCGCGGGATGGAATGCGGATGCGGCGCCCGGCTCGTTGCACGATGCGCAGACCTGCATCGCCGATGCACTCGCATTCCTCGGCGCGCTCGCACCGCACGCGCTCGACGAAGGCGCCGAACGGCCGATCGCGCTCGAACTGCCCGACGGCGCGGTGTTCGACATGACGGGCGAGCAATACGTCCGCGATTGGGCGCGATTGGGCGCTGCCGCAGTTCTACTTTCACGCGATCGCCGCCTATGCGATTCTGCGCAATCACGGCGTCGCGCTGGGCAAGCCGGACTGCGTCTCGCACATGTTCGCGTACCTTCGGCCCGCAACGATGCCGCGGGAGCGATAGCGCGGCGCATCGGGCGAACGCGGGGGACAATCCAAGGGCGATCGGCGGCGATCGGCAGCAATCGGCGGCGGCGCGGCCGGCCTGCGTCACCGCGGCGGCGCGTCCGCCCCCGGCTTCGGCAACGCCAGCACCCGCTCCGTCATCTCGTCGGCGAGCCTCAACGCCGACATCGGCCCGCCGAACCCCCAGATGTTCCGCTCGACGAGCGCGACCCTGCCCGCCTTGCGCGCCGGCACGAACCGCCAGATTCTCGAATCGAGCTTCGCGTCGAGCGGCACGCCCGGCCCGGTTGCGCTGACGAACAGCACCGCGAGACCCGGCTGCTTCAGCAGATCCTCCGACGTCACGTATGCGGTGCCTTCGCGCGTCGGCTCGCCCGGCCAAGGCTCGAGGCCGAGCGCACGCGCGATGCCCGCCGGCGCGCTGTTGCCCGTGAACGCCCAGTAGCGATCCGGCAAGCCCAGTTCCTGCAGCCACGCAACGCGCTCGCCGGCGCGCCCCGCCGCCGCGATCCGCCCCGCGTCGCGCGCGAGCCCCGCGTCGACGCGCGCCTGAACCGCGCGCGCGTCGCGCTCGCGCCCCGTCAGGCAGCCGATCGTGCGCAGGATCGCGCGCGCCCAGTCGTACTGCGTGACCTGCCGTCCGTCCTCGACGTAGTTCGGGCTGTACTTGAACAGCACGGTCGGCGCGATCCGCGACAGCGCGCCGAAGACGGGCGCATGCCGCAGCCCGACGCCGAGGATCAGGTCCGGCTTCGCGGCCGCGATCGCCTCGAGGCTCGGCTCCTGCCGCGTGCCGACGTCCTGCACATGCGCGAGCCGCGCGTCCTCGTAGCCGATCCAGACCGGGTAGTACGCGGGATCGGCCATGCCGGCCGGCGTGATGCCGAGCGCGACGAGATCCTCGGCGAACATGAATTCGAGCACGACGATGCGCATCGGCCGCGCGGGCAGCCCTCGGCTGAACTGCGACACGGTCGGATCGGCGGCGAGCGGCCGGCAGACGCCGGGCGGCTCGCCCGCCTGCGCGAGCGGCGCCGCGTGCGCGACGCACGCGGCCAGCGCCACCTGCGCAGCCGCCGCAGACACGATCGCCCGCGCAACGGACAGTCGCCCCGCCGCGCATCGCCCTTGCCCCACTCGCGCCGTCAATGCGCGGCGTCCTGCTTCGCGAGCGCTTCGTCGCACATCGTCAACAACAGCGGACAGCTTCCACACAGTTGGTCTTCCCCAGGAATTTCATTGCGCAGGCAGCACACGCGGCGCGCGCGGAACGGATCGGGCAGCCGCGCCGAGCACGGCTTCACGCGGCGCACCGGCAGCCGCAGCGGATTCGCTTCGCCGCGCGCGTCGACGGGGCCGAACAGCCATGCGGCGTCGGCCGCCGCGCGCGGCGCATCCGCGCATTGCTCGAACAGGTAGTCGAGCAGGTTGCCCGCGTTCGCCCACAGCACGCGCGGCGACAGCTTCGCGAGCGCGGCGAGCGCATCGATCGTCGCCCGCAGATGGTCGACGAGTGCCGCATAGCGCGACGCCGGCTCGGCTTGCGCGGGCCGCAGCGCGTCGGCCTCGAAGATCAGCGCGACCGGCATCCCGGCGCGCAGCGCGACGCGCATCCGCGACGGCGTCATGTCGAGCGGCCGGCCGAGCAGCAGCGCGGCCGCGAAGCCCGCCGACGCGGCCAGATTGAAGTAGTGCTTGCTCCATTGCGACAAGAGCGCGCGCGCATGCGTGCACGGATCGCCGCCGTACAGCGCGGCCATCGCGTCGACGAGCGCATCGCGCCTGAGCGCGAGCGCCGCGGCCGGGATCAGGTCCGGCGGCTCGCCGCCGTCGGCCGCGAGCGCGGGCTCGTCGCGCGCGTCGGGTGCGCCGAGCCACACGTGCTCGAGATAATGCGCGATCGCGGCCGGCGCGAACGTCGAAAAGCGCGTCGCGCGCAGGCTCGCGCTCATCGGCCGCCGCGCCGCTCGCGCCGCGCTTCGGCGATCAGCAGCGCGAGCAGGTACGGCGCGCCGATCAGCGCGGTCAGCACGCCCGCCGGAATCTCGCGCGGCGCGAGCAGCGTGCGCGCGACGACGTCCGCCGCGGCGAGCACCAGCGCGCCGCACGCGGCGGCCACCCACAGGCGCGTCGCGTGCGCGCGCGCGCCGAGCATCGCCGCGAGATGCGGCGCCATCAGCCCGATGAAGCCGACCGGGCCGACCGCCGCGACCGCCGCGCATGCGGCGAGCGTCGCGATCGTCAGCACGAGCGGGCGCAGCGCGGCGATCGGCAGGCCGAGCGCGGCCGCCTGATCGTCGCCGAGCGCGAGCAGATCGAGCGGCTTCGCGAGCAGCACGAGCGCCGGCGCCGCGAGCGCGCACCACGGCAGCAGCGCGACGACCTCGCCCCAACTGCGCCCGTAAGTGCCGCCGACGAGCCAGACGACGAAGCGCGCGGGCTGCACGCTCTCCTGCGTGATCAGCCATTGCGCGAGCGTCGTCCACAGCGTGCCGATCACGATGCCCGTCAGCGCGACGGCGAGCGGCGCATAGCGATGCCGGCGATTGAGCGCGAGCGTGAGCGCAAGCGTCGCGCCGCCGCCCGCGAGCGACGCGGCGACGAGCGCGCCGTGCGCGGCGAGCGGCCATGCGACGAGCGTGGCAAGCGTCGCGAGCCCCGCGCCCTGCGTGACGCCGAGCACCTCGGGCCCGGCGAGCGGATTGCGCACGATGCTCTGCATCAGCACGCCGGACGCGCCGAGCAGCGCGCCCGCGAGCAACGCGCACAGGAGCCGCGGCGCGCGCAGGTCGAGCACCATCCGCGCGACGTCGTCGCGCTGCGCGAGCGCCGCGAGCCAGCGTCCGGGGCCGATCCACACCGGGCCGAACGACACGCCGAGCGCGAGCAGCACGGCGGCGGCCGACAACAGCAGCGCCGCGACGGCGGGCCACGGCAGCGCGGCGAGCGCGCGGACGACGCGCGCGCAGCCGCGCATGCCCGGCTGCGCGTGCGCCGCCGCCTGCTGCGCCGCGCCCGACCACGCCGCGCCGCGCCGGATCATCGCGAGCATCAGCGGCGTGCCGACGAACGCGATCGCGACGCCCGTCGACAGCGTCGCATCGAGGCCGAGCGCGAGCACCGCGCTGTCGGTGACGAGCACGAGCGCGCCGCCCGCGAGCGCGGCGAGCGGCACGAGCGCGCCGAGCCTCGACGCCCTCGCGCCGCGCATCGGCCGGATCAGGTTCGGCGCGATCAGGCCGATGTACGACAGCGGCCCCGCGATGCTGACCGCGACGCTCGCGAAGCCGACCGCGACGACGGTGGCCGCGAGGCGCGTCGCGTCGACGCGCACGCCGGCCGCGGCCGCCGCGTCGTCGCCGAGCGCGAGCGGATCGAGCGGCCGGATCACGAGCGGCAGCGCGACGAGCGGCGCGACGAGCCACAGCAGCGCGTCGCGCAGCCCGGCCGCGCCCGGCTGATACAGGCTGCCGCTCGCCCACAGCGATGCGCCGACCACCGTCTCCTCGAAGAACGCGAGCAACAGCGTCGTGACCGCCGAGAACAGCAGCATGCAGACGCTGCCCGCGAGAATGAGGCGCAGCGGCGTCGCGCGCCAGCCGCCCGCGGCGGCCGACACGCAGGCGGCCGCGGCGAGCCCGCAGACGAACAGCAGCGGCACCGACGCCTGACCGGCGAGCGCCGGCGCGAGCATCGCGGCGATCAGGCCGAGCTGCGCGCCGCCCGTGATGCCGAGCAGATCAGGCGCGGCGAGCGGATTGCGCGTGAGCGACTGGAACAGCGCGCCCGCGACGGCGAGGCAGCCGCCCGCGACGAGCGCCGCCGCGGCGCGCGGCGCGGCGAGATCGAACAGCATGACGTGCGCGAGCTGCGCGGCGTCGCTGCCCGCCGGCGCGGCGAGCCACGCGCGCAGCTCGGGCGCGAGCCGCATCGCGGCCGTGACGACGACGAGCGCGACGAGCGCGCCGGCAATCGCGCCGACGCGCCCGAACGCCGGTGAGCGCGAGGCTCGCGACGCCGGCGGCGTGTCCGGCGCGCGCGCGGCGCGGCGCAGCCGCTTGCGAACCGCGAGCGTCGTCATGCGACGAGATCCCGTTGCGGGCGGGCGCCGGCGCGGCGCTCGCCGGACGCGCCGCATACCGCGTCGGACGTACCGGACGCACATGACGCGCCGCGCGCGTCCGCCGGATCGGCATCGAGCACGCCCTCGTATGCCGGCACGCACATCGGCGCGCCCGTGAGCGGATGCGCGGTCTTGAGCATCGTCACGCCGAACGCGGCCTGCAGGTGATGCGGCTCGAGCATCGCATCGGGCGTGCCCTGCGCGACGATCCGCCCCGCGCGCATCAGCACGATCTCGTCGCTGTACGCGGCCGCCTGGTTGAGGTCGTGCAGCACCCAGACGATCGTGAGGCCGCGCTCGCGATTGAGCCGCCGCAGCTCGCGCAGGATGTCGAGCTGGTGATGGATGTCGAGATAGGTGGTCGGCTCGTCGAGCAGCACGATGGGCGCCTGCTGCGCGAGCGCCATCGCGATCCACGCGCGCTGCCGCTCGCCGCCCGACAGCGCGGCGACATCACGCGCCGCGTCGCGCTCGAGGCCCGTCGCCGCGAGCGCCTCGTCGATCGCGTCGCGGTCCGCGCGCGACAGCCCGCGCAGCCAGCCGCCGTGCGCGTAGCGGCCGTACGCGACGAGCTCGCGCACCGTGAGCCCCGCGGGAATCTGGTTGAACTGCGCGAGCATCGTCAGCGTGCGCGCGAGCGCGCGCCGCCGGTATGAACCGAGCGGCGCGCCGTTGACTTCGACCGTGCCCGACAGCGCGGGCTGCAGCCCCGCGAGCGTGCGCAGCAGCGTGCTCTTGCCGCAGCCGTTCGGGCCGCACAGCGCGCTCACGCGCCCCGCCGCGATCGACAGATCGAGGCCGTCGAGCACCCGGTGATCCCGGTAGCCGACGCTCAACGCGCGCGCCGCGAGCGCCGGCACCGCTTTATTGTTCATCGTTTCGTCATCCGCCCAATCCGCTAAGCGCCGTTCCTTTCGCGGTGGCTTCGCGCCATCGCCACCACCACCTTGCGCGGCCCCTCGAACGGATCGCGCGCGTGCGCGCTCAGCATGTTGTCGAGCATCAGCACGTCGCCCGTCCGCCACGGGAACACGATCCGCTGGCCGTCGAGCACCGCGCGGATCTCGGCGAGCGCGTCCGGCTCGAGCGGCGCGCCGTCGCCATAATAGACGTTGCGCGGCACGTTCTCGATGCCGACCGCGTCGACGAGCGCTTCCTGCATGTCCTCGTCGAGCGCCGACAGGTGAAAGAGGTTCGCCTGGTTGAACCACACGGGCTCGCCCGTGCGCGGATGGCGCGCCACCGCCTGGCAGCGCTCGCGCGTGCGCAAGAGCGGCTCGCCGTCATCGCTCTCGCGCCATTCGCAGTCGATCCCGCGCGCCGCGCAGATGCGCTCCACTTCGCGCGGATCGTCGGCGCCGAACGCCTGCTGCCACGGCAGATCGAGCCCCTGCCCGAAATTGCGCACGTACAGCAGCTCGCGCTCGGCGAAGCGCGCGACGAGCGCCGGATCGAGCGCGCGATAAACGGCGCGGCTGTCGGCAATCGGCGTCGCGCCGCCCGTGCGCGCGGCGAGCGCGCAGTGGAACCAGATCCGCAGCGGCCATTCGCGCGTGTACGACTGCTCGTTGTGCAGCGGGATCGAACGGTGCGGCGGGTATTCGGTCGACGTGTAGACGGCGCCCTCGACCTGGCTGCGCGGCGTCGACGCGAACTCGTAGCCGATCAGCGGATCGCCGAAATCGGCGGCGAAGCGCTGGAACGTCTCGATCGACGCGACGCGAAAGCCGGTGAAAAGTACGCCGCCCGCACGCTCGAGGACGTCGTTCGCGATCTCGCGCAACAGCGGCGCGGCGTCGTGGAGCGCGATGTCCGCGCCCGCGCGCGGCGACACGACGGTCGGCAGGCCGGGCTCGACGCGCAGATCGCCGAGCGTCGGGCGGGCCGCCGCGGCCGGCATCGAAAGCTGGGTCATCCGGAAATCCTCTTGCTCTGGCGATACGAACGATGCGAACAGGGCGCGCGCCGGATCACGACGCGTTCGCCGCGTCCAGATGGCGGCGCAGGCTCGCGGGGCGCATGTCGGTCCACACGGCCTCGATGTGCGCGAGGCAGTCGGCCTTCGGGCCGCGCACGCCGGCTTCGCGCCAGCCGGCCGGCAGCGCGCGGAACGTCGGCCAGATCGAGTACTGCTCTTCGTCGTTGACGACGACCGCGTAGACGACGTCGTCGGCCTCGGCGGGCGCGCTCGCAGGTTGCTGGGCTTGCGTCATGATCGTGAAAGCTCGCTGGAAAGGTTCGAGGGACGGCGCGCCGGGCGCGCCGCGTGGGCGTCTACTCGATAGACGAATCGCGCACGCATTTTTTTACCGGCCGCGCGCGGCCGCCGCAAAACGCCGGGCACGCGAGCCCGCGCTCGGACGCGTCGACGCACGCGGCGCAGTGCCGCTCGGCGTCGCGGACCATGAAATGCACGAGCGTCTGCGACACGTTCAGCGCGCGCGCGGCGCTCTGCAGCGTCTCCTCGCGCAGCCGCACCATCTCGAATGCGGCGCGGCTGCGCGCGGGCAGTTGCGCGAGCGCGTCGTACACATGGCGCAGCGTGTCGCGCACGGCGAGCGCCGCTTCCGGCGACAGCTCGTTCGACGGCACGTCGAGGCCGTCGTCCTCGTCCGCGTGATAGGCGTTCTCGAGCGTCTGGCGGCGGCACGCGTCGATCGACGCGTTGCGGACCATCCGCGTCACGTACGCGACGGGCTGCCGGATCGCGTCCTGGTTCGGGAAATCGACGAGCTTGACGAACACGTCGTGCACGACGTCCTCGGCGCGGCTCGCGCAGCCGACGAAGCCGCGCGCGAGCTTGACGAGCATCGGCCGGTTCGCGACCAGCACGTCGACGAGCACGCCATGCGCGGACGCGCGCGCCGCGGCGCGCGACGGCGCGCGCGGGCCGGGCGCAAACGCCGCGTTCGGATCGAGGATCGGTAACGGTTTTGCCGGCGCCGGCCGGGCGAGCGCTTCCGCCATGCATTCTCCAGATGTTTGCCCAATGGCAGGCAATTTAACGTAAACGCGAATCGTTCTCAATATTATTTATTGATACCCAAATCATCTCGCGGGATTTGCCGTTTTGCGGCACTTCGGCGGCGCTTCGTTCCCCCCCGCGCAACGATGGCGGTACGATCCCGCGTTCGCCCCGCTCCGGCGACCTTCGAATGCCCTTTTTGAATACCTTTTGATCGCCATTCGACCGATGCCCGTCATCGCCTGCCTGCACACCGCCGACAGCAACGTGCCGCTCTTCGAACAGGCCGCCGCCGCGCTCGGTTTCGCCCCCGGTTCGCTCGCGCACGGCGTGCGTGCCGACCTGCTCGCCGCCGCCGAGCGCGCGGCCGCGGCCGCCGGCGCCGCCGCTTTCGCGCTGCCCGAGCCGATCGTCGAGCAAACCCGCGCGGCGCTCGTCGCGCTCGCGCGCGATGCCGACGCGGTGATCCTCACGTGCTCGCCGCTCGGGCCGAGCGTCGACGCGCTCGCCGCGCCACCGAAGCCGGTCGTGCGCGCGGACGCGGCGCTCGCCCGTGCGTGCGCGCACGCCGGCGCGCGGATCGCCGTGCTGTGCGCGGCGCCAAGCAGCGAGCGGCCGACCCGCGCGTTGTTCGAAGAGGAAGCGCGCGCGACGGGCGCGCGTCTGCAGGTGCGGATCGTTCCGGATGCGTGGGCGCGATTCCATGCGGGCGACGCGGCCGGCTATCGCGCGCGGCTCGCGCGGGCGGCCGACGCCGCGTATGCGCAAGGCTTCGATGTCGTCGCGTTCGCGCAAACGTCGATGGCGATCGCCGCGCCCGACGTGACGCTCGGGCCGCCGCCGCTCACGGTGCCCCGCGCCGCGCTCGCGCGCCTCTTGCGGGCGTGACGCGAGCGAGCGAGCGGGCGGGCGGCGAGCGCGATCGCCGGCTCGCGGATCGCCGGCTCGCGATCTCCGGTGCGGCCACGGCACGCCGCGAGCGCGCCCGAGGCCCGAGCGCGACGCCCGCGAACCGCGTGCGCGCTATCGCGCGGTGTAGCCGCCGTCGACGGGCAGCGCGACGCCGCTCACCATCGCGGCCGCGTCGCTCAACAGGAACAGGATCGGCGCGACGACATCCGCGACGCGCGCGAAGCGCCCGAGCGGAATCGCCGCGAGCATCGGCCCGCTCGCCTGCGGGTCGCTCCACGCGCGCTCGGCCATCGGCGTGAGCGTGACGGTCGGATTGACGCTGTTCACGCGGATCCCGTGCGGCCCGAGCTCGACGCACTGCACGCGCGTCATCGCGTCGAGCGCGGCCTTCGACGCGCAATACGCGAGATGCGACGGCAGCGCGACGAGCGCCGCCTGGCTCGACACGTTGACGATGCTGCCGCCCCGCCCCGCGCCGATCATCGCGCGCGCGACGTGCCGCGCGACCAGCATCGCGCCGCGCGCGTTGACGGCCATCACGCGGTCGAACTCGGCGGCCGTCGTGTCGGTCGCCGCGGCGAGGCTCGTCACGCCCGCGCAGTTGACGAGCCCGTCGAACGCGCCGCGCATCCGCTCGCCGGAGAACGCCGCGCTCACCGATGCGTCGTCGCCGACGTCGAGTTCGAGCGGCTCGCAGCCCGTCTCGCCGGCAAGCCGCGCGAGCTCACGCACGTTGCGCGCGGCCGCGACGACGCGCGCGCCGCAGCCGCGCAGCGCGACGGCCGTGGCGCGACCGATCCCGCTCGAGGCGCCCGTCACGAGGAACGACCGGCCGTTGAAATCGAAAGCGACGCTCATGATGTCTGCAATCCGTGCATGAAGGGTTGGAGCGCCGGATAGAGCCCGGCGTACAGCGCAAAGCGCGCGTCGTGCAGCGCCGCGTGCCGCGCGTCGGGGCGTGCGCGCTCGGCGAGCGTGACCCAGCCGCGCCGCGCGGCCTCGCGCGACACAAGCCCCGCGCCGAGCGCGGCGAGCAGCGCCGCGCCCATCGCCGCCTCGACGTCCTCGGCGATCGTCCACACCGGGTAGCCGGTGATGTCGGCGATGCTCTGCATCCACAGATCCGAATGCGCGGCGCCGCCGACCACGACGAGCCGGTCGTCGAGCGCGCGCGCGCCGGCCGCGCCCGCCGCGATGTTGTGCCTGAGCGCGTACGCGAGCCCTTCGAGCACCGCGCGATACAGATGCGCGCGCGTGTGATACAGCGACAGGCCGACGAACGCGCCGCTCGCCTTCGGGTCCCACATGGGGCTGCGCTCGCCCATCAGGTACGGCAGGAACAGCACGCCGTCGCTGCCCGCGCTCACCTGCGCGGCGGCGGCTTCGAGCAGGCGGTGCGCGTCGCCGCCCGGGCTCGCGCGCGCGGCCTCGAGCTCCGCGTGGCAGAACTGCTCGCGGAACCAAGATACCGACGCGCCCGCCGTGAGCGCGCCGCCGAACACGTACAGGTCGCGCCGGCCGTCGAACACGTGCGGCATGCTGACGAGCCCGTGCCGCGCGTCGGTCGTCTCCGCGATGTAGCCCCAGCACATGCTCGTGCCGATCATCGCGACGTGCTGGCCGCGGCGCGCCGCGCCCGCCGCGAACGTCGCGACGGCCGCGTCCACGCCGCCCGCGACGACAGGCGTGCCCGCCGCAAGGCCGAGCGCGTCCGCCCATTGCGGGAGGAGCCCGCCCACCACCGCATCCGAATCGACGAGCCGCTCGGGCATCATCGTCGCCGGGATGCCGAGCATGTCGAGCGCTTCGTCGGACCAGTCGCGGCGGCTCAGATCGTAGACGCCGCCGATGTTGCCCGCCGCGCTGTGATCGACCGCGAGCTCGCCCGTCAGCCGATACGCGACATACGCGTTCGGCGGCACGAAATAGCGGATGTTCGCCCACACGTCGGGGCGCTTCTCGCGCAGCCACAGCATCTTCGTGTAGCCGTAGTAGCTGTCGACGCCGTTGCCCGTGATCGCGCGAAGCCGCGCGACGTCGACGTGCGCGCGCACCCAGTCGACTTCGTCGGTCGCGCGCCGGTCCATCCAGATGAGGCACGGATGCAGCGGCCGCATCTCGCGATCGACCGGAATCCCCGAGCCGCCGTACAGGCTGCTCACGCACAGCGCCCCGATCGACGCCGCGCCGATGCCGGCCGCGCGCGCGTCGGCCGCGACGCGCGCGATGCATTCGCGCACCGCGTCGAACCACACGTGCGGCCACTGCTCGGCCCACAGCGGCTTCGGCGTGTCCGGCCGGTACGCCACCGCGTGCTGCGCGACGATCGCGCCGTCGATGCCGGCGAGAACCGCCTTCGTGCTCTGGGTGCCGATGTCGACACCAATCACGCATTCCATGTCGCCTCCGCGATTCGGTGAGCGGCACGCGGTCAGCCGCGCGGCTTCATCAGCACCTTGATCGAGTCGAGCGAGTTCGCGACCCGGATCGCCTCGTCCCACTCCTCGAGCGAGAAGCCGTGCGTGACGATGCCTTTCGACGTGACGAGCCCGCGCGCGAGCAGATCGATCGCGACAGGATAGCAATACGGGCCGAGATGCGCGCCGCGCACGTCGAGCTCCTTGCGGTCGCCGATGATCGACCAGTCGAGCGTCGTGTCCTTGCCGAACACCGAGAACTCGACGAAGCGGCCGAGCTTGCGGATCAGGTCCATCCCCTGCGTGACGCCCGCCGGCGCGCCGGTCGTCTCGATGTAGACGTCGCAGCCGTAGCCGCCCGTCAGCGCCCGGACGATCGCGGGCGCGTCCTCGCGCGTCGGGTCGATCGTCACGTCGGCGCCGTACTCGCGCGCGAGCGCGAGCCGTTCCTCGACGAGATCGATCACGACGAGCCGCTTCGGCGTCTTCAGCTTCGCGACCTGCGTCATCATCAGGCCGAGCGGCCCCGCGCCCGCGATCACGACGACGTCGTCGAGCTGGATGTCGCCGCGATTGACCGTGTGGATCGCGCACGCGAGCGGCTCGATGATCGCCGCGTCCTCGAGCGAGATGCCGAGCGGAATCCGGTGGACGATCGCGGTGGGCGGAATGCGCATGTACTCGGCCATCCCGCCGTCGGCGACCTCGCGCTGAAAGCCGAAGATGTTGTGCACCTCGCACATCCAGTACTGGCCCGACTTGCAGTAGCGGCACTTGCCGCACGGCACGATCTGCTCGGCGATCACGCGATCGCCGAGCGCGACGCCGAAGTGCTCGGCCGCGCCCTCGCCCAGCTCCTCGACATGGCCGAAGAACTCGTGGCCGGGAATCACGGGCGCCTTGACCCACGGGCTCGGGCCACCCCAGAACATCTTCGCGCCGGAATGGCACTTGCAGTCGCTCGCGCAGATCCCGCACGCGCCGATGCGGATCACGAGCTCGCGCGCGTTCGCGCGCGGCTTCGCGACGCGCTCGACGCGGTAGTCCTCGGGGGCGTGGCAGACGACTGCCGTCATCTGCTGCGTTTCGTCGTTTCGATTCGTCATGGTTTCGGTTTGCCTGGCTGGGTTCGAAGAAGTGGAATGCCGGCCGTGCGGCCGCTCGCCGCGACGCCGTGCGCGGCGTGCCCGAAGTGCCCGACGCACGCGACACACGCCGCGCATATCGGCGTCGCATGCGCCGCGCAGCTCACTTGCGCCGCTCGCGCCCGATGTAGATCGCGAGCAGGATGATTGCCCCCTTGATCACGTTCTGCACGTAGGGATTCACGCCGATCATGTTCAGGCCGTTGTTCAGCACGCCGAGCAGCAGCGCGCCGACGAGCGTGCCGACGATCGAGCCGCGGCCGCCCGCGATCGACGTGCCGCCCATCACGACGGCGGCGATCGCGTCGAGCTCGAAGCCGACGCCCGCGTTCGGCTGCCCGCTCATCAGGCGGCCCGTCAGCACGATCGCGGCGAGCGCCGACGTGAGCCCCGCGAACGTGTAGACGGCGAGCTTCACGCGCGAGACGCGCACGCCCGAGAGCCGCGTCGCGTGCTCGTTGCCGCCGATCGCGTACACGTAGCGGCCGAACGGCATGCGCTCGAGCATCAGCCAGGCGAGCGCGTAGACCGCGAGCATCGTCAGCACGGGCATCTGCACGCCGAGCACCTTGCCGCTGCCGAAGAAGCGGATCCAGTCGGGCAGCCCGTCGATCGGATAGCCGCCCGTATAGATGAGCGCGAGGCCGCGCGCGATGCCCATCGTCGCGAGCGTGACGATGATGGGCGGCATCCCGGCGAACGCGACGAACAGGCCGTTCGCCGCGCCGAGCGCGACCCCGACGCCGACGCCCGCGGCAAGCGCCGCCGCGCCGTTCGCGCCCGCGACGAGAAGCCCCGCCGTCAGCGTGCCGGACAGCGCCATCACCGAGCCGACCGACAAGTCGATGCCGCCCGTCAGGATCACGCAGGTCATCCCGACGCCGATGATCGCGTTGATCGATACCTACCGCAGCACGTTCTCGAGGTTCGCCGCGCTCAGGAAGCTGTCGCTCGCGAACATCATCGCAACGCACACGGCGACGAGCCCGACAAGCGGATAGAACGTCGTCGTGCGCCTGAGCGCGGCGAACGCGTGCCGCGCGCGCGCGCCGGCGGCGGCGGACGCGGGAGAGGAAGACGACGGCGTCGCCGTCCGGTCATGCATGTTCATGATTCGCTCCGCGTACGTCTGAAGTCGCATAAGTCATCACCGTGCTCGGCTCGATCGCGCCGCCGTCGAGCACCGCCTCGATGCGCCCCTGCCGGAACACCGCGACGCGGTCGCACATGCCGACGATCTCCGGCAGCTCGCTCGAGATCAGCACGATCGAATAGCCGCGCGCGGTCAGCTCGCGCATCAATTGGTAGATCTCCGCCTTCGCGCCGATGTCGATGCCGCGCGTCGGCTCGTCGAAGATCAGGATCCGCGTGTGGTGATTGAGCCAGCGCGCGATGACGACCTTCTGCTGGTTGCCGCCCGACAGCGTGTCGACGCGCGTCTGCGGCGTCGGCGCCTTCACGCCGAGCCGCCGCATCAGCTCGAGCGTCGTGCGCGTCTCGGCCGCCGCGTCGACGAGCCAGCGCAGGCTGCGGTGCTTGCCGAGATTGTTGATCGCGACGTTGTGCCGGATCGAGAACCCGGTGATGAGCCCTTCCGTCTTGCGGCTCTCCGGCAGGAGGCCGATGCCCGCGGCGAGCGCGTCGGCGGGGTCGGCGAAGCGCACCGCGCGGCCGCGCACGCGCATGCGCCGCACGCGCGCGGGCTTCGCGCCGATCAGCGCGAGCGCGCTCGACGTGCGCCCGGAGCCGACGAGGCCCGCGAAGCCGAGAATCTCGCCTTCGCGCAGCGTGAAGCGGTTCACGGGCCCGTTCTCGCGCACCTGCAGCGCGTCCACTTCGAGCACGGGCGCGGCATCGCGCGCGAGACGCGGCTTCGGCGGAAAGCTGTTCTCGATGCGCCGGCCCACCATCATCTCGACGAGCGCGCCGACGTCGGTGCGCGCGACGTCGGTCGCGCCGACGTACTGCCCGTCGCGCAGCACGGTGATCCGGTCGCACACCTCGAAGATCTCGTCGAGATGGTGCGAGATGAAGATCATCGCGACGCCCTGGCGCTTCAACTCGCGCATCACGCCGAACAGGTGCGCGGCCTCGGCGGGCGTGAGCGTCGCGGTCGGCTCGTCGAGGATCAGGACCCGCGCGTCGAGCGACAGCGCCTTGCCGATCTCGACGAACTGCTGCTGCGCGACCGACAGCTCGCGCACCGGCGCCGCCAGATCGATCGCCACGCGAAGCCGCGCGAAGATGTCCGCCGCGGCGCGGCGCATCCGCGCGCGCTCGCGCAGCCCGAGCCGGCCGCGCCACTCGCGGCCGAGGAACAGGTTGTCGACCGCGTTCAGGTCCGGAATCAGGCTGAACTCCTGAAACACGATGCCGACGCCCGCCGCGATCGCGTCGTGATAGTTCGCGAAGCGCCGCGGCTCGCCGTCGATCGTGATCGTGCCTTCGTCGGGCTGATGGATGCCGCAGAGAATCTTCATCAGCGTCGACTTGCCCGCGCCGTTCTCGCCGAGCAGCGCGTGAATCTCGCCGCGCGCGACGCGCAGATCGATCCCTTGCAGCGCGACGACGCCCGGAAACCGCTTCGTGATGCCGGTGAGCGCCAGTATCGTGTCCATTGCTTCCTCGCTCGCGCGCGCCGCGCCCGCCACCGCCTCCATCGCGGCGCGGCGCGCGTCGCCCGCTTCGTTCATGCCGTCGGCCTCGCGGCCGCGCCGGCTCACCAACTGAAGGTCTTCGCGTTGTCCTTGTCGATCAGCTTCACGTCGACCGGAATCGCCTTCGGCACATTGGCGCCCCACTTCTTCGCGAGCCCGATGCCGATCGCGAGGCGAATCTGGTCGCGCGGGAACTGCGCGGACGTTTCGATGAACTTCGAGTTCGGCTTCCGCATCGCGGCGATCGCCTCCGGCGCGCCGTCGACGCTCGTGAGCCGGATGTCCTTGCCCGACGCCTCGATCGCGGACAGCGCGCCCATCGAGCCGCCGTCGTTGACGCTGAAGACGCCCTTGAGCAACGGATGCGCCTGGATCATGTTCTCGGTGACGGTGAGCGCGCTCGCGCGCTCCTGCTTGCCGTTCTGCACGTCGACGATCTTCACGTTCGGGAATTTCGCGAGCGCCGCGCGGCAGCCGCGCACGCGCTCGAGAATCGGCACGACGGCAATGCCGTCGAGGATCGCGACTTCGCCGCTGCCGCCGATCGCCTTCGCGAGGTAGTCGCACGACATCGCGCCCGCGTCGAAATTCTTCGAGCCGACGAACGCATCGACCGGGCCGTTCGCGTTCGCGTCCACCGCGACGACGACCGCGCCCGCTTTCTTCGCCGACACCACGGCCGACTGGATGCCCGTCGAATCGGTCGGATTCACGAGCAGGATGTCGATCTTCTTCTGCAGCATGTCCTCGACGTCGCTCACCTGCTTGCTGACGTCGTGATGCGCGTCGGTGACGATCACCTGCGCGCCGATCGACGCGGCCGCTTCGTTGAGCGCCTTTTGCATCGTCACGAAGTACGGGTTGTTCAGCTCCTGGAACGTCATGCCGATCTTCAGCGGCGCCGCATGCGCGATGCCTGCGGCGCCGAGCGCGATCGAAAGCGCCGCGGCGCGCAGCGCGCGGGCGGCCCGGTTGCCGGAAGCCGGCGTCGACAAAGCGGTGTCCATCATGGTTGTCTCCGTTTTCTAGGTATGAGCGCGCCCCGCGCGCCGCGAGAGCGGCGCGCGGCGTGACGCGTTTTGGGCTGGGTTGCTCGGGAACGCGGGCCGGCTTCAGCCGGACAGCAGGATTTCGGGGGGCGGCCGAGCGTTGCCGCGCGCCTGCGCGGCGGGCACGATCGCCGGCGCGCCGGCGATGCCCGCGCCGCGCTTCGCGGCCGCCTCCGACGCATCGCGGCTCGCGTCGTTCAGCGCCTGATAGCGGCGAAAGCGCGACGGCGACATGCCCTTCACCGCGAGGAACTGACGATTGAAGTTCGACAGATTGTTGAAGCCGCTCCTGAAGCAGATGTCGGTGATGCTCGCGTCGCCGTCCATCAGCAACTGGCACGCGAGATTGATCCGCATCCGGTTCACGTACTGGACGAACGGCAAGCCGGTGTGCCGGCGGAAGTAATGCGAGAACGCGCTCACGCTCTGCCCGGCGAGCCGCGCGAGGTCGGTCTCGCGCAATTCGTTCGCGAGGTTCTTGCCGATGTACGCAAGCACGTGGTTGATGCGGGTCGACGCGAAGGTCGACGCATCGGCTTCATACGCGGGGCTCGCGAGCAGCTCGCGGTCGGTCGCGTCGACGAGGATCTGCAGCATCGACAGGAACAGCACGATGCGACGCAGCCCGCGCGCGTGGATCAGCTCGGCGAAAAGCGGCCGGATCGCCTCGCTCGTGCGCGCGCCGAACTGCACGCCGCGGCGCGCGTCCGCGAGAAGCCCCTCGATGTGCCGCCATTCGGTGAAGCTGTCCGCGCAGCGCGACACGAACGCCTGGTCGAACTGCACGACGAGATTGCGCTCGGCGATCGTCTTGCCTTCCGGCACGTCGCTCACCCAGTTGTGCGGCAGGTTCGGTCCCATCAACACGAGGTTGCCGGGGCCGAAGCCGCCGACGTAATCGCCGACGAACATCTGGCCCGTCGTCTCGACGATCAGATGCACTTCGAACTCCGGATGGAAGTGCCACCGCACGGTGCGGTACGGATAGCCATGCGACCACGCCTTGAACGACTCGCCACGGCGCACGTCGACGACTTCGAGATCGGGCTGCACACGCTCCTCCTGTTCTCCAGACCACGGCGCGCGCGCCGCTCCTTCGATGCGGCGGGGCGCTCGGCAACGCGCTCCGCCGTTCGTTTTGTGTAGTGCGAACGATAGTCGCCGGCCATCCGGCCGGCCACTAAAAATCAGACACCGGGCTGGTATTTTTTTGAATCCGGACGAATGCGGAGGCCGGATGCGTCAAATTTGGTGCGAAGCAGCAGGTCCTGCGCGCATCCGGCGGCGCGATCAGCGGAACCCGATGCGGGCAATGCGGGATTTATTCCGCTTCCAAATTCATGAATCAAGCCGACAAATCACGATTTCACTTTTTCGATAAAGATAAATCGTTCATTCAAGATAAATTCCGCAATGCCGGGATATAAAATTACCCACGGCGAGAAAAGAATATTCCGATTGAATTTCTTTCCGGGCGATGCTATAAACCTAACGCCGGCTACCTTACTATCATGAAAGGCGGTTGGCTCACTCGATATTTTTTAGGAGATTGAAATGGTTCGACTTTTGGCGAAGCTGCTTCGTTCGACGATCCACGGCTCCAACGGCGTCAGCCTGGACGCGGTTTCCTCGACGCACGGCACCCCGGGTTTCCAAACCCCGGATGCCCGCGTGATTTCGCGTTTCGGGTTCAATTAAGTCGCGCCTCGTGCCCGACTGAGTAGCGCTTCATGAAGCTGGTGGGGCATTTTGCCCCACCAGAATAAATAGTCATGACACCAGCCAACCATTGCCATATTGCAGTATTCGATCAGGCGATCGTCGCGCTCGATATGCAACGGTCGCGTTATTTTCTTTATGACGAGGCATGCGCGAAGGCTTTTGCCGACCATTATCTGGATTTCAAGCCGCTCGATGCGCCGCATGCATTGAAGCCGTTGATATCCGACCGGATCGTCGCCGCCGAATCGCCGGCGTCCGCCCCGGGCCGCATTGCCGATTACCGCGGGTGGGCGTTCGACACGTTCGATTCGGGCGTCTGGGGAAGCCGCACGCTCGGCGAACGAAGCGCGTCCGGCTTCGAGTGGCTGCCGTTCTGGCGCATCGTGCGAAGCGCGGTGTCGCTCAAGATCCGCGGCTTTCACGCGCTCTCGTTGCTCGATCGGCTTGATGCGCGCGCCGGGCAAGGCGCGCGTGCCGGCGACGCCCCGTCTCGCACGATCGAGCGCTATCTGCGCGCGTCGATCTGGTCGCCCATTCGCATCACGTGCCTGCAAATGTCGTTCGCGCTCGCCACACACCTGAGACGGGAGAACGTGCCCGCTCAACTGGTGATCGGCGTGAGGCCGATGCCGTTCGTCGCCCATGCATGGGTCGAGGTCGACGGGCGCGTGTGCGGCGACGAACCGGAGCTGAAAAAGAGCTATGGCGAAATCTATCGGACGCCTCGACATGACGAACGCGCCGCCCCGTTCGGGCTGGCGGCTTGAACGTCGCGCTTGGACGAACGCGCACGGGTATCGCGAATGGCTGTCCTGCGCGGCCGGCCCCGACCGGCCGATCGGCGTGACGCTGCTCGAAGCCGACGGCCCCGGCCGCGCGTACCTGCGCGACGCGCACTCGAGCCTCGTGCGCTCGCTCGCGCGCGCCCGCACGTTGCCGGACGCGCGCGACGCCGTCACACGCTCCGTCTGGGGCGCGTACCTTCTCGTGCTCGACGAGGCGGCGACCGGCCGCCGCCTGTTCATGCCCGATCCGCTGCATTCGGTCCGGCTCTATTACCGGACGGGCGAGCACGGGCGCGTCGACGTCGATCCACAGGCGGCGAACCTGCTCGATCGCGGGCCGATCGACTGGAACCTCGATTACCTGATCGAATTCGCGTGCACGCAGTTCGGTCCGCTCGACGAAACGCCGTTCGCGTCGATCCGCGTCGTGCCGCCCGGATGCGCGCTTATCGTCGACGCCGACGGACGATGCGCGATCGAGCGCGCGTGGCTGCCGCGCGCGCCGGCCGCGGACGACATCCGCGCATCGTGCGCGGCGGCGCTCGACGACGTCTATTCGAGCATCGCGCGCAGCCACCCGAGCGTGTGCGCCGCGCTGTCGGGCGGCGTCGATTCGTCCGCGGGCGCGATCTTCCTGCGCAAGGCGCTCGGCGCGAACGCGCCGCTCGCCGCCGTCCATCTGTTCTCCACGTCGTCGCCCGACTGCTACGAGCGGGACATGGCGGCGCGCGTCGCCGATTCGATCGGCGCGGCGCTCATCTGCCTCGACATCGATCGTCATTTGCCGTTCTCCGAGCGGATCGTGCAGACTCCGCCCGCCGCGCTGAGCCAGGACATGCTGTTTCTCGGCATCGACCGGGCGGTGTCAAACGCGATCGGTCCGTCGTCGGTGCTGCTCGAGGGCCAGGGCGGCGATCTGCTGTTCAAGGCGGTGCCCGACGCGAACGCGGTGCTCGACGCGCTTCGCGCCAAGGGATGGTCGTTCGCGCTGCGCACGGCGGAAAAGCTCGCGGTGCTTCACAACGATTCGATTCCGCGCATCCTGCTGATGGCGGCGAAGATCGCGCTGAGAAGGCGGCTGTTCGGACAGGACACGTCGGCGTCGGAGCGGGCGCTGTCCGGGCTGTTCGCGTCGCACGCGCCGCGCGCGGCGGCCGAGATCCCGCGCCGGCGCGCGCCGCTCGACGAGTCGATCTCGGTGCTCGACCGGTTCGTGTCGATCATGACGCCCGTCACCGACGCCGCGTACACGCGCCGGCTCAATCCGTATCTCGCGCAACCGGTCGTCGAGGCGACGTTCGGCCTGCGCAGCTACGACAGCTTCGATCACCGCAACGACCGGATCGTGCTGCGCGAGATCGCGTCGGCGCACACCCCCGTCGACGTGCTGTGGCGCAGGACCAAGGGATCGTTCGGCATCGGCTTCGTGAAGGGTATCGTGTCGCACTACGACGCATTCCGCGAGCTGATCCGCGACGGCGTGCTGATGCGAAGCGGCAAGCTCGACGAAGCCGAGCTCGCGCGCGCGCTCAAGGCGGTGCGCGTCGGACAGAACGCGGCCGCGATCAGTCTAGCGCTCGTCGGATGCGTGGAGATTTTTTGCGCGTCCTGGCAGAATTTCGTGACGAACCGGCGCGCCGCGGTATGCTGACGAACCGTCTCGCCGCCCTCCCGACGGCGCGCGTGCGGCCGCATCCGGTCCCGCCGCGCGCCGGAACCGGGCCCTCCCCATTCGAAACGCCGGCTTGCCGGCCCGATCGCGAATCGACATGAAGCTTGCTGCGCTACGCTCGTTGGCGGACGTCGTCCGCCTGATGGTCGACAAGGAAACGAAGGCGAGAAAGCTGATCGTCGCCGGCGTGCTGATCGAGGCGCTGACATCGGCCTTCATGCTGCTCGGCCCGGTTGCGCTGAAGCTCGCGGTCGACGAGATGTCGCGCGCGCAGTTCGACGCGGCGAAGGCTTCCGTCGATATCGTGCTGTTCGCCGTGCTCTGGTCCGCGTCCGCGGTCTCGTCGGTCGCGCTGCTCGCATACACCGGCAAGATCGTCCACGCCACGTCGAATACGCTGCTGCGCCGCGCGCTGCATGCGCAACTGCCGGCGCTCGCGAGCCGCGCGTCGAGCGACAGCGGCTACGTGCAGGGCCTTCTCGAGCGCCTGCCGTACAGCCTGCAGGTGATCATCGAAGGCGTGCTGTGGAAGATCGCGCCCGTGGCGATCCAGCTCGTCGTCGCGATCGTGCTGATCGCGCTGCTCGTGCCGCTCCGGTACGCGGCGATCCTGTTTGCCGTGCTGGCCGCCTACTTCGTGTTTTCTCACTTGTCGGCCGAGCAGTACGAGAACAGCGCGGCGGCGACGAACGAGGCGGCGGGCGCGCTGTCGGCCGCGCTCGGCGACGTGCTGGCGAATGCGCCGCGCGTCGTCTACAACGGCGCGGTGCCGCAGGAAATCGACTACGTCGCGACGCGCGCCGTCGCGCGCCTCGATGTCGACTGGCGCCGGTCGTGGCTGCTCACGCGCGCGGCCGCCTGTCAGTACGGCATCATCGCGCTCGGCATGGCGGCGATGTTCGTGCTGTGCGTGCGCGACATCGCCGCCCACCGGATCACGCTCGGCGATTTCATGCTGCTGCAGACGTACGTGCTGCAGTTCGCGCTGCCGCTCGGCGCGTACGGATTCGTGCTTCGCCAGGCGGGCGCGGCGCTCGCGAACGTGCGCGAAGCGCTCGCGATCGCGCCGCGCGCGGGCGGCGGCGGCGGCGGCGGCGACGGCGGCGCGCGCGCGCTTGCGCGCCCGGGCGGCTCGGCCGCGCACATCGCGGTGCGCCGGCTCGCGTTTGCCCGGGCGGGGCGCTTCTCGATCGAGCCGATGTCGTTCGATCTGCCGGCGGGCAGCTACACGGCGATCGTCGGGCACAACGGCTCGGGCAAGTCCACGCTCGCGAAGATCGTCGCCGGGCTGCTGCCGCCCGACGACGGCGCCGTCGCGTATGACGGCGTCGACCTGTACAGCGTCGGCGACGACGCGCGCCGCCGCTTCGCGCTGTACGTCCCGCAGGACGTCGCGCTCCTGAACCGCTCGCTGCGGGAAAACGTCCGCTACCACCCGTCGACGCTCACCGACATCGACGCAACCCGGCTGCTCGAGCGCCTCGCGTTCCACAAGGACGGCCGGCGCGTCGATCTCGACGGCGACGTCGGCGAAGGCGGCGCGCGCCTGTCGGGCGGCCAGGTGCAGAAGGTCGAGCTCGTCCGGCTGATGGGCGTCGACGTTCCCGCGATCGTCCTCGACGAAACGACGTCGGGGCTCGACCCGCACAGCGACACGCTCGGCATCGCGATGCTGCGCGAGCGCCTCGGCAAGCGGACGACGCTCGTGCTGATCACCCACCGGATCGCGAACGTCGAGGCGGCCGACCAGGTGCTGTTCCTGTCCGGAGGCCGGCTCGTCGCGGCGGGCCCGCACCGGCGCCTCATCGATACGTGCGACGAATACCGGACGTTCTGGCGCCGCCAGCCCGAGCACGCCGACGCGAAGGCATGACGCGCGGCCGTCCGCGCGATCCGGCGGCGCCGGCCGACCGCTTCGTCATTTCATGCGAACCAGGACGACCGGCAGGCGATCGCCGTCGATGAACACGCGCGTCGACGCGTTCACGCACACGCGTCTTCGCCGTCGCACGCGGCGCGCGACCAGCCGCCGCCGAGCGCGCGATACAGCGCGATCGCATTCGTGAGCCGCAACTGCTTCAGGCGAATCAGCTCCTGCCCGGACTCGAACGTGCTGCGCTGCGCGTCGAGCAGTTCGAGATAGCTCGCGACGCCGCTGCCGTAGCGCCGCTCCGCGAGCCGCAGCCGCTCGGCGTCCGCGCCGTAGACCGCCTGCTGCGCGGCGAGCTGCGCGTCGATCTGATCGCGCGCGACGAGCGCGTCGGCGACTTCGCGGAACGCCGTCTGAATCGTCTTCTCGTATTCGGCGACCGCGATATGCTTGCGCGCGTCGGCAAGCTCGAGATTCGCGCGATTGCGCCCGCCCGCGAAAATCGGCAGCGTGAGCCGCGGCGCGAACGTCCACACGCTCGAGCCGGCCGAGAAGAGCCCCGAGAATGCGTCGCTGACCGAGCCGACGTCGGTCGTGAGCGCGATGCGCGGGAAGAATGCCGCGCGCGCGGCGCCGATGTTCGCGTTCGCCGCGACGAGCCGCTGCTCGGCCTGCCGGATGTCCGGCCGCTGCTCCAGCAGATCCGACGACAGCCCCGGCGACACCCGCGCGACCGCGAGCTCGTCGAGCGCGGGCGCATCGGCGGGCAGCGCCGCCGAGAAGTCGCCCGCGAGCAGCTTCAGCGCGCTCGCAGCCTGCGTGTGCTCGCGCTCGAGCGCCGCCTTCGACGCGCGCGCGGCCGCGACGAGCATCTCGGCCGTGCGCAGCTCGATCGCCGTGCTCGTGCCGGCCGCGTAACGGCGCTGCGTGAGCGCGTAAGTCGCGTCGCGCGCGGCGAGCGTGCGTTCCGCGAGCTTCACTTGATCGACGAGCGCGCGCTCGGTCACATACGCGGACGCGACTTCGGCGATCAGGCTGAGGCGCGCCGCGCGCTGCGCTTCGGCGGTCGCGAAGTATTCGGCGAGCGCCGCGTCCGACAGGCTCTTCACGCGGCCGAACAGGTCGATCTCGAACGCGCTCAAGCCGACGCTCGCGCGATACAGCGAGCTCGTCGCGCTCTCGCGCAGCACCGGGTCGTAAAGCCGCGTGCGCTCGTAGCCGAGACTGCCGTCGATCGACGGCAGCCGGTCCGCGCGCGCGACGCCGTAAAGGCCGCGCGCTTCCTGGATGCGCAGCGTCGCGATCCGCAGGTCGCGATTGTTCATGAGCGCCGCGTCGATCAGCGCGCGCAGCGCCGGATCGGTGAAGTACGCACGCCAGTCGTCGAGGCGCACGTCGTGCGCCTCGGACGCCTCGCGCACCTGGTGCGCGCCGCCGGACGCGTTCGCGGCATCGCGCGAGCCGCCGTCCACCGCCGCCGGGCGCACGGCGCTCGCTCCGTGCGGCGCGCTCGCCGCCAACGGATAGCTCACCGGCACGGGCGCGGCCGGCCGCTCGTAGCGCGGCGCGAGCGTGCAGCCCGCGACGAGCGCCGCCGCGAGCGCGACCGGCCATGCGCGCGGCCCGCGCCGCCGGGCCAGGGGTTTCATCATCGCTTTCACTTGATCTCCAGTGCCGCGTGCGCGCCGCCGCGGCGGCGCGGAACGACGTCGAACACGCGGCCGACGCACACGAAAAAGAGCGGGACGAGGAAGATCGCGAACAGCGTCGCGCTGATCACGCCGCCAAGCACGCCCGTGCCGATCGCGATCTGCGCGCCGGACGCGGCGCCCGTCGCGAACGCGAGCGGCAGCACGCCGACGCCGAACGCGAGCGACGTCATCACGATCGGCCGCAGCCGCAGGCGCGCCGCCTCGAGCGCCGCATCGGCGAGCGACATGCCCTGCGCGACCAGATCCTTCGCGACCTCGACGATCAGGATCGCGTTCTTCGCGGACAGCCCGATCGTCGCGATCAGTCCCACCTTGAAATAGATGTCGTTCGGCATCCCGCGCAGCGTGACGCCCGCCACCGCGCCGATCACGCCGAGCGGCACGACGAGCATCACCGCGAACGGAATCGACCAGCTCTCGTACAGCGCCGCGAGCGCGAGAAACACGACGAGCACCGACAGCGCGAACAGCATCGGCGCCTGCGCGCCCGAGAGCCGCTCCTCGTACGACTGGCCCGACCACGCGTAGCCGATGCCCGCGGGCAGCGCAGACGCGATCCGCTCGATCGCGGCCATCGCCTCGCCGCTGCTGTGCCCGGCCGACGCCGCGCCGTTGATCGTGAACGACGGGAAGCCGTTGTAGCGCGTCAACTGCGGCGGGCCCATCGTCCAGTGCAGCGTCGCGAACGCGGAGAGCGGCACCATCTCGCCCTTCGCGTTGCGCACCCGCAGCTTCGTCACGTCGCCCGGATCGAGCCGGTGCAGCCCGTCCGCCTGCACGATCACGCGGCGCACCTGCGAGCCGTGCATGAAATCGCCGATGTAGTCGGAGCCGAACATCACCGCGAGCGTCGCGTTGATCTCCTCCATCGGCACGCCGAGCGCCGACGCCTTCGCGCGATCGATGTCGAGCTTCAGTTGCGGCGCGTCCTGCGTGCCGGCGAACATCAGATCGGTGAGGACGGGGTCCTTGCGCCCGTCGGCGAGCAGCTTCTCGCGCGCGGCGACGAACGCGCCGTAGCCGAGCCCGCCGCGGTCCTGCAGCCGGAAGTCGAAGCCGCCCGTCAAGCCGAGGTCGGGCAGCGCAGGCATGTTGATCGCGAACACCATCGTGTTCGGCGTGCCCGCGAAACGCGCGTTGATCCCCGCGATGATCGCCTGCACCTGATCCTGCGCCTGCTTGCGCGCCTTCCAGTCCTTCATCGTGACGAAGATCATCCCCCCGTTCGGCCCCTCGCCGTACAGGTTGTAGCCGCCGAGCGCGAACGTGTACGCGCTCGGCGAATGCGTGCGCACGTATTCCTCCACGCGCCGCACGCTCTGCATCGTCTCGGCGAGCGGCGTGCCCTGCGGGCGGATCACCATCACCATGAAGTTGCCCTGATCCTCGTCGGGCAGGAACGCGGCCGGCAGCTTCGTGATCAGCAGCGCGGCGGCGGCCGTCAGCGCGCCGTAGACGGCGAGCCAGCGCAGCGGGCGCGCGAGCACCCGCCCGACGCGCCGCGTGTAGCGCTGCGTCGAGCGCGCGACGAAGCGGTTGAACCAGCCGAAGAAGCCGTCCTTCTCGTGATGGTCGTCGGCGACGGGCCTGAGCAGCGTCGCGCAGAGCGCCGGCGTGAGCGACAGCGCGAGGAACGCCGAGAAGCCGATCGACACCGCGAGCGCGAACGCGAACTGCCGGTAGATGTTGCCGACCGCGCCGCCGAAGAACGCCATCGGCACGAACACCGACGTCAGCACGACGGTGATCCCGACGATCGCGCCGCTGATCTGCTTCATCGCCTTCACGGTGGCCTCGTACGGCGGCAGCTTCTCCTCGACCATCAGCCGCTCGACGTTCTCGACGACGACGATCGCGTCGTCGACGAGGATGCCGATCGCGAGCACCATCCCGAACATCGTCAGCACGTTGATCGAGAAGCCCGCGGCGAGCATCGCGCCGAACGTGCCGAGGAGAGCCACGGGCACGACGAGCGTCGGAATCAGCGTCGCGCGGAAGTTCTGCATGAAGAGGAACATCACCGCGAACACGAGCACGCCCGCCTCGACGAGCGTCGTCACGACCTTGCTCATCGATACGCGCACGAACGACGCCGTCTCGTACGGAATCTGGTATTTCACGCCCGGCGGGAAGAACTTCGCGAGCTCGTCCATCGTCGCGCGCACGCGCTTCTCGGTCGCGACCGCGTTGGAGCCGGGCGCGAGCTTGATGCCCATGCCGGTCGCCGTCTTGCCGTTCACGAGCGACGGGTAGTTGTAGTCGTTGCCGCCGAATTCGATTCTCGCGACGTCGCGCAAAAAGAGCGTCGAGCCGTCGGCGCGCGCGCGCAGCGCGATCGCGCCGAACGCGTCGGGCGTCGTGAGCGGCGCGTCCGCGAGCACGGTCGCCGCGATCGGCGCGCTGTCCGGCACCGCGCTGCGGCCGACGTCGCCGATCGTCACGCGCGCGTTGTGCGCGCGCACGGCCGACGCGATGTCGGACGCCGTCAGGCCGAGCGCCGCCATCTTGACGGGGTCCGGCCAGATCCGCATCGCATACTCGGCGCCCCAGAACTGCACCTTGCCGACGCCCTCGACGCGCCGCAGCGCCTGCAGCACGTTCGCCGACGCGTATTCGCCAAGCTCCACGCCCGACAGCCGCCCGTCCTCCGACGTGAGCGACACGATGATCTGCGCGTTGTCGGCCGCCTTCTCGATCGAGATGCCGTCGCGCCGCACGGGCTCGGGCAGCCGCGCCTCGACGGTCTTCAGGCGGTTCTGCACGTCGACGGCCGCGAGATCGGCGCTCACGCCCTGCTTGAACGTGAGCGACAGCGACGCCTGGCCGGCGCTGCTCGTCGCCGACGTGTACAGCAGGCCGGGCACGCCGTTCATCTCGCGCTCGATCACGGCCGTGACCGATTCCTCGACGACCTGCGCGGATGCACCCGGATACGTCGCGTAGAGGCTGACGACGGGCGGCGCGATGTCCGGATACTGCGCGACGGGCAACGCGCGGATCGCGAAGATGCCGCCCAGCATGATGAATAAAGAGATCACCCACGCGAACACCGGGCGATCGATGAAGAAACGAGCCATGATCGAATTGTGCTTGTCAGGTTTGGCGCTTGTCGGGCGCGGCGGCCACGGCGGAACCGGAGGCCGGTTGCGCGGCGCCGCCGCGCTCGACCGCCTTCACGGTCGCGCCCGCTTCGAATTGCGCGGCGTCGTCGACGACGACACGCTCGCCGCCCGCGAGCCCGCGCGTGACGATCCAGTCGCGGCCTTTCATCTGCGCGGCCTCGACCGTCACGTCGCGTATCTTGCCGTTCTGGCCGACAACCTTGACGGTCGCGCCGTCGGCCGTGCGCAGGAGCGCGTCGCGCGGCACGAGGATCGCGTCGCGCGCGATCGCGCGATCGAGCGCGATCCGCACGTACGCGCCCGGCAGCAGCTCGCGCTCCGGATTCGGAAAGAGCGCGCGCATCGCGACCGTGTCGGTCGACGGATCGACCGCGAGATCCGCGAACAGCAGCTTGCCCTTGCGCGCGTACGTGCTGCCGTCCGGACGCACGAGCGTCACCTCGATATCCTGCTGCGCGATGCCCGCCGCGCGCCCGCTCTTCACCGCGCGCCGCAGCGATTCCACCTCGGCGGCGGGCTGCGAGAAGTTCACGTAGATCGGATCGAGCTGCTCGACGGTCGTGAGCGGCGTCGCCTGATCCTGGCCGACGAGCGCGCCTTCCGTCACGAGCGCGCGGCGCGCGCGGCCGTCGATCGGCGACGTGACGGTTGCATAGTCGAGCTGCAGTTGCGCGCGCGCGAGCTCCGCGCGCGCCGACGCGGCGGCCGCCTTCGCCTGCCGCTCGTCGGCGAGCGCCTCGGTGTGGTCGCGCTCGCTGACCGCGCGGTCGCGCACGAGCTCGTCGTAGCGTTGGCGCTTGTCGAGCGCCGCGAGATACGCGGCCTGCGCCTTCTCGAGCGCGCCCGCGGCCGCATCGCGCGCCGCCTTGAACGGCGCGGGATCGATCCTGAACAGCACCGCGCCGCGCTTGACTTCCTGCCCTTCCTCGTAGGTGCGCGCGGTCACGATGCCCGCGACCCGCGCGCGCACCTCGGCCTGCCGGTAGGCGTCGAGCCGGCCCGGCAATTCAACCGACAGCGGCACCGATGTCTTCTTCACCGTGACGACGCTCGCCTCGCGCGGCGCGGCGGCGTCGTGCTCGCTTTCGTGCTTGCCGCAGCCGGCCGCGACGAACGCCGCGACCGCGAGCGCCGCCGACAAGCGGCGCATGCGTGCCCATTCGTATTTCATTTTTTCCTCGCAAGTCGCTCGACCGGGACGAATTCGGGGCCGGTCGGGGCGATCGATTATAATCAGTCACGATTGATTAAATAGTGTCGCCCGACATATTGTCGTAAGAAAGCGACAAGCATTCGAAAGGGAGCAACACCCATATGGCCCGCAAGACGCGCGAAGAATCGCTGAACACGAAGAACCGGATCCTCGACGCCGCCGAGCTCGTGCTGCTGGAAAAGGGCGTCGGCCAGACCGCGATGGCGGACATCGCGGAGGCGGCCGGCATGTCGCGCGGCGCGGTCTACGGGCACTTCAACGGCAAGATCGAGGTGTGCGTCGCGGTGTGCGACCGCGCGTTCTCGCGCGCGGCCGAGGGCTTCGATCTGTCCGACGAGCGGCCCACGCTCGCGACGCTGCGGCTCGCCGCGTCGCACTATCTGCACCAATGCGGCGAGCCCGGCTCGATGCAGCGCGTGCTCGAGATCCTCTACATGAAATGTGAGCAGAGCGAAGAAAACGCGCCGCTGATGCGCCGGCGCACGCTCTACGAATTGCAGACGCTGCGCATCGCGAAGGCGCTGCTGCGCCGCGCGGTCGCCGCGGGCGAACTCGACGCGTCGCTCGACGTGCATCTGGCGGGCGTCTTTCTGCTGTCGCTGCTCGAAGGCATCTTCGGCTCGATGATCTGGACGACGCGGCTGCGCGGAGATCGCTGGCGCGACGCCGAAGCGATGCTCGACGCGGGCGTCGATGCGCTGCGCGCGTCGCCCGCTCTACGGATGGCAGAAGATTGCGCGCCGCGCGCTTTGTCGCGCGCAAACGCGCGCTGAGCGCGCATCGCAGGCTTTGCGTATCCGCCCCTACATAAAATCGTCAAATTGCCCGGAACATTTGCGCGCGCCGCGCGGTCATCCTGGATGGCGTCGATGCTTCATCTGGGTTTGAACCCTCGGAAACCGAATCGCCGTTCGGAGCGGACATCGTCCGCGTCGTTGGGCCGAGCGGCGCGCAGCGGGGCGCGTTCCGTTCGCGAGCGCGCCTCGCCGCGTTGACGCCCAGGCGCTGCCGGCCCGCCCCGACGCGGGCTCCGACGCAGTCGCCGCCCACACCCTTTTTCGTTCGAACCGCCCTTTTCAAGGATGTGGCACTCTTGGCCAAGCCAATCGCGCAATCCGTTTCCGTTTCTTCCGTCTCTTTCGCCGATCCCGCGTCCGTCGCCGGATCGGCGGCTCGCTCGGCCCCTCCTCGTTCGTTCAGGCGCAAGCTGCCCGCGGCGGGCGCGCTCGGCGCGCTGATCGCCTGCGGCCTCGCGGCGCTGCCGGCCGTGTCGAAGTCGCCCGATGCGTCGGGCGCGAACGCCGCGCGCACGCCGCAGCGCGTGTTCGCCGACGCGCCGTTTCCGAGCGCGCAGCGCTTCGTCACGGGCGAGCTCGAGCGCCTGATCGCCGAGCAGAACCCGCCTGCCGCGCCGCTGCGAACGCTCGCCGCGCGTCGCCAAGAGTCGGCGGGCCCGACGCTCGGCGACGCGCAGGCGGACGTCACGCAGCCCGGCCCGGCGCAGCCGGGACTCGCGCGGCCCGGCGCGAGCCCCGGACTCTTCGCGTCGCTCGCCGCGCACCGCAACCAACTGCTCGGCTACGACGGCCGCGCGTTCTCGCTCGCCGATTCCGTGCTCGCGCTCACGGACGGCGGCGTGCGCGCCGGGCCGATCGACGACACGCTCGCCGACACGCTGAACCGGATCGACATCCCGCCCGAAGTACGCATCCAGATCGGCGACCTGATCGCCGACCGCGTGCAGTCGCACGCAAACGCGCAACAGGGCGACCGCTACCGGATCGCGTTCGACGCCGCATCGGGCAAGCCGCGCGTGACCGCGCTCGAGCTGCGCGTCGCGGGCCGCCGGTTCGGCGCGGTCTGGTTCAAGCCGCCGGGCGCGGCGGGCGGCGCGTACTACGCGTTCGACGGCGCGCCGCTCGACGCGCCCGCGCTCACGATGCCCGTCGTCAGCACGCGCATCAGCTCGTACTTCGGCGAGCGCGTGCATCCGCTGTCGCACATCCTGCAAATGCACACGGGCGTCGATCTCGCCGCGCCGGCCGGCACGCGCGTCGACGCGGCGGCGGCGGGCGTCGTGTCGTTCGTCGGCTACGATGCGCTCGGCTACGGCAAGTATGTCGTCATCGACCATCCGGACCGCACGTCGACTTACTACGCGCATCTGTCGGCGTTCGCGCCGGGGCTCGACGTCGGGATGACGGTCGCGCAGGGCCAGCGGATCGGCTCGGTCGGCGCGACGGGCGCGGCGACGGGCCCGCATCTGCATTTCGAGGTGCGCGTCGACGATCGGCCGGTCGATCCGCTCGTCGCGCTCGCCAACGCGCAGAACACGCTGTCGGCGATGCAGCTCGACGCGTTCAGGCGCGTCGCGAGCGAGGCGCGCTTCCGGCTCGCATCGGGCGGCGCGCGGCCGCTCGGCTTCGCGCAGGTCGACGCGCCGCTGTGGGCCGAGTTCGCGACCGATACGTCGACGCTGCGCGCGATCTTCAACACGCATTACGCGTCGTCGTGACGCCGCGACGCTATCGCGGCCCGCCCGACGCCGGCTGCGCGGCAGTTGCGCGCGACGCCTCGTCGCCGCGCGGCGAGCCGCGCCGACGGCCCGCGAGCAGCCACGTCGCCGCGACGTCGAGCGCGGTGCAGAGAATCAGGTAGATCACGCCGACGAACAGGAAGATCTGCGCGGGATACACCATCAGCCGATTGTTGACCTGCGTCGCGACGAACGACAGCTCCGGCACGCCGACGATGTACGCGAGCGACGTATCCTTCACGAGCGACACCCACTGGTTGACGAACGACGGCGTCATGATCTTCACCGCCTGCGGCAGCAGCACGTGGCGCACCGTCTGCCAGCGCGTGAGCCCGAGCGACAGCCCGGCCTGCCACTGCCCGTCGCCCGCCGCCCGGATGCCCGCGTGCACCGAATGCGCGAGATACGCGCCGCCGACGAGCGACAGCGCGCACACGACGGCCGCGAGCCCCGGCACGTCCGCGTGCAGCAGCACGGGCAGCAGGAAGTAGGTCCAGAAAATCAGCATCAGCACCGGAATCGCGCGGAAAAAGCCGATCACGACAACGAGCGCGCCGCGCCGCGCGCCCGTCGCGAGCGTGAGCGCGACGCCAAGCGCGACGCCCAGCACGGCCGATGCGAGCGCCGACGCGAGCGCGAGCACGAGCGACAGCGCGGCGCCGCCGAGCGGGCCGTCGGGAAACGCGCCGACGAGCAGGTACGGCAGGTTGTCCGCGAGTATCGACAGATCCATCGTCAGCGCCCCGCGAACGTGCGATCGCGGCGCCGCACCGTCCATTGCGCGAACGCTTCGACGGCCGCGACCGCCGCGATGTACAGCACGGTCGACACGCCGAACGCGGCGAAGGTCCGGAACGTCTCGGTCTCGACCTGGCGCGACGCATACGACAGCTCGGCGACGCCGATCGCCATCGTCAGCGACGAGTTCTTGATCAGATTCATGTATTGGCCGAAGAGCGGCGGCAGCGCGATCCGCACCGCCTGCGGCAGCACGACGAACCGGAACGTCTGCAGCGGCGACAGGCCGAGCGCGCTCGCCGCGTGATGCTGCGCGGCGGGCACGCCGCGCAGCCCCGCCTGGAACTCCTCGGCGACGAACGCGCTCGTGTAGCAGCTCAGGCCGACCCAGCCCGCGACGAACTCGAACGACGGCCAATGCAGCTCGACGCCGCCCAGGGCCGCCGCATGGCGCGCGTTGAGCCACGCCATCACGGGCTCGGGCAGCAGCGACGCGACGCCGAAATACCAGAACAGCAATTGCACGACGAGCGGCGTGTTGCGAAACGCGACGACGTACGCGGCCGCCGCGCGCCTCGGCCATGCGCGCTTCGCATGCCGCGCGATCGCGAGCGCGAAGCCCGCGAGCGTCGCCGCGACGGCCGCCGCGAACGACAGGCCGAGCGTCAGCAGGAAGCCCTGCCATAACCACATCAGATATTTGGGAGCGAGCCAGGCGTCCATCTCGTTGCTTCGGGCCGTCGGGGCGGGCGGCCGCAGGTTGCGTGTCGCGCGATTGCGTGTCGCGCGCCTCGATCGCGCACGCGCTCGCATCACGCGCGAATGCGGGCCGCATGCGGCGTGCAGGCGGCCCGCGCGGGTTCAGCGGGCTCGGCGCTGCGTTCAGCGCTTGTCGCCGATCCGGAAGATCCGCGCGAGCGGCGTCTTCGTGTTCGGCCCGAACCATGCATCGTAGATCCGGCCCGCGCGGCCGTTCGCTTCGAGATTCGTCAGCGTATCGTTGACGAACGCGACGAGCCGCGTCTCGCCCTTCGGCACGCCGACGCCCATGTAATCGTTCGAGATCGAAAACGCGGGCACTTCGTAGTTCTGCTTGTCCGGCACGTTCGCGAGCAGGCCGATCAGCTTCGGGCCGTCCTGCGTGATCGCCTGCACGTTGCCCGCGCGCAGCGCGGCGAACGCGAACGGCGTGTCGTCGTACGCGACGATCGTCGCCTTCGGGAATTTCTCGCGCAGCGTGACTTCGTTCGTCGTGCCCTTGTCGGCGCCGATGCGCAGGCCGTTCAGTTGGTCGGCCGATTTCAGCACGCCCTTCTTCGCGAGGAACTGCTGGCCGGACGCGAAATACGGAATGCTGAAGTCGATCTGCTTCGCGCGCTCGTCGGTGATCGTGAAGTTCGCCAGCACGAGATCGACCTTGCCCGAGGTCAGGAACGGAATGCGGTTCGCGGGATTGGTGGGCTGCAGCTTCAGCCTGACGCCGAGCCTGTCGGCGAGCGCCTGCGCATAGTCGACGTCGAGGCCGACGATCCGGTTCGTCTTCCGATCGACGAAGCCGAATGGCGGATTGCTGTCGAACGTCGCGACGCGCAGCACGCCGGACTTCTTGATGTCGTCGAGGCGGTCCGCGTGCGCGGCCGCATGCGCGGCGACGAGCGACAGACCGATGAGCCAGGTAGCGAATGGCTTGAGTTTCATTGGTGCGTTTCTCTTGTTCTAGGTGACGCCGGCGCGTCCGGCTGATGAGCGACGCGGCGCGCGATGCGCCGCGAATTCGTCACCGTATCAGTGCATGCACCGTTTTCGAACCAAGAAATGCTGCTGAACTCAGCAGTTTTCATGCTATCGCGTGCGCGGGCGGCGTGCGATGCGGCGCGGCGCGTTCGCGTCGGCGCGCGCCGCGATCATGCGCGTGGCCGCAGGCGTGCGTCCGCGCTCAATACGCGAGACGCGGCGCGACGTACGCGCCGTACGCGGGCCCGACGCCGCCCGCGCTCGCGGGAATCCGGTAACCGCCGACGAAGTGGCCGGTGATCGCCTTGATGTTCGCGCCGTTGGACGCGTCGATATGAAACGCGGCGAACGCGACGACCGGCACATAGGTCTTGCTGCTGATCTGCGTGGCGACCGGCACGACGACCGTCACGCCGACCGGCACGTCGTAGTAGATCGCAGTCTTCATGCCGGGCTCGATCCAGATGCTGTCGCCGATCGAGAGCGGCGTCGGGTTGCCGTTCGCGATCAGTCCGCGCACGGTCGGCACGTCGTTCGCGTTGACGAGAAACGTCGTCCACTGGCCGGCATAGCATGTGCCGCCGTAAGTCTGGCCGTTGCCGACCTGGAACTCGTAGGGCGCGCCCGTCGCCGGATCGACGCGCGGCGCGCCCGCCTGCGCGTCCCAGTACTGGTCGAGCACGCATTGATCGATGACCATCGGAAAAAGCCCGCCCGCGCCGAGCGTCGACGGCGCGGCGGCAACCGCGACCGCCGTCGCCGCCGCGGGCGCGCCGACGAGGCCGAGGAAGCCGCCCATCAGCAGCGCAAGCGGCCCGCCGTTGCGGTTCGTCGCGCGCGTGACGGTTGCCTGCACGGCCGGCACGTCGTATGCGCCGGGCACGAGCGTCGTCGGCTCGAGGCCGGCGGGCGCGCCCGTCACGTTCCAGTAGCCCGTCTGCACCGTGCCGCTCGACAGCGTCGCGCCGTCGGCCGCGTTCAGCGACAGCGCGGCGCTTGCCGCGCTCGCGGCCGCCGCCCACACGGGCGCGCCCGGGCTCGACTCGAGCGACGCGGCGCCGGCGAGCGCGGCGGCATCCGCCGCGTTCTGCAGTTCGTTGCGCGCGGTGGCGACGTGCGGCAAGTCGATCGCGAACGCGCCGAAGAGCAGCAGCACCGGCAGGAACAGCAGGAACCACAGCACGACGGAGCCGCGCTCACGGCGGCGCGCGGCGGCGGCGCGACGCTCATTCATAGTTCATCACCGTCACGGCCGTCAGCGTGATCGGGCCCGTCAGCGCGCTCAGCGCGGAGCCGAGCACGAGGCCCTGATACGTGTAGCTGACGGTCACTTTCAACGGGCTGCCGGGCGACGTGCCGGCCGACTGGTCGACGTTGACGACGGGCGCGCCGACCGTGCCGCCGCTCACGAGGCTGCCCTGCGCGTACGACAGCGCAACGTTCGCGATGTCGGTCGCGGCCAGTTGCGGCACGCGCACGACGACGCCCGCGCGCGCGGCCTCTCGGCTCGCGTTGGTGATCACCGCCTTGTCGCAGAGCAGCAGGCTCGTGTCGACGATGCCGAACAGCACGAGCATCATGAACGGAAACACGAGCACGAATTCGAGCGACACCACGCCGCGCTCGTCGCGCACCAGCCGGGAGACGCGTTTCATTTGACAATCTCCGCGCGCACGGGCGCGGGGCCGGCGCCGGCGGTCGCGCCCGCTGCCGCCGCTGCATGCGCCGCGTTCGCCTTGCCTGCCGCACTCGTCACATTCGGCGCGCCGCCCGGACTGCCCGCCCCCGCCGCCCTTCGCTCGCGCACGTTCCGGTAGAAACGCAGGTTGTCCTCCGCCGACGCCGCCGGCAGATCGTGAATGAGGATGCGCTTCGCGGCATCGTCGTTGCCGAGCATCCCGTATGCGAGCGCAAGGTCCTCGCGCGCCTGCGCCGGCGCGTTCGACAGCCCCGCGACGTCGAGCAGCACGTTCGCGCCCTCGCGCGCGCGATTCGCGAGCACGAGCGACAGGCCGAGATCGGTCGTGAGCGCGTGCGCGTCCGGATGGCGCGCGAGCGCCGCGCGATACACGCTCTGCGCGTCGTCGTGCCGCCCGAGCAGATCCAGCACCGTGCCAAGGCCGGCCGCCGCCGCGATGTTCTCCGGATGCGCGGCGTTCAGCTTCGCGTAACGCGCGAGCGCGTCGTCGAGATGCCGCTCGCGCAGCGCGACGCGCGCGAGGCCCAACTGCGCGCGCGGATCGTCCGGCGCGGCGGTCGCCGCCTGCACATACAAGACACCCGCGCGCGCAAGTTCGCCCGTCTGGTACATCGCATCGCCGAGCCCGACCTGCGCGGGCAGCGACCGCGGGTCGGCCTTCAGCGCGCGCTCGAAGAGCGTCGCCGCGAGCTCCGCGTTGCCGGCCGCGAGCGCGCTCTCGGCGACGGTCAGATCGCTGTCGCCGACCGTGCCGCGCTGCGACAGCACTGGCCGCGGCTGAAACGCGCCGTGGCTCGCGCAGCCCGTGAGCAGCGCGACGAACGACAGGGAGAACAGCAAGGAGAACAACGGGGAGAACAACGGGGAGAACACCCGCGCGGCCGGCGTCGCGCGGCGCAGGCGCCCCACGCGCCCTGCCCGCCCTGCATGCCCCTCGCGGCCGATGCGCCGCGCCGTGCATGCGCGATCGCATGCGTCGTCGAAATGTGGCTCGTTCATTTGTGGAACACCGCTATCAGTCGAATCACCGCCGGCCCCGCCGCGATCAACGCGACGGTCGGCATCACGAACAGCATCATCGGCAGCGTCATCTTCGGCGCGAGCTTCGCCGCCTTTTCCTCGAGCGCGATCATCTGCATCGCGCGCTCCGTGCGCGACAGCATCCGCAGCGACTGCGTGATCGGCGTGCCGTACTGCTGCGACTGGACGAGCGTCGTCACGAGCGCGCGCATCGACGGCAGGCCGATGCGCGCAGCCATCGCGTTGAGCGCGAACGCGGGCTCGCCGCCGATCTGCAGCTCGTTCGCGCAGACGGAGAATTCGTCGGCGAGCGGCGGGCAGATCGTCTTCAGCTCGGACGCGACGCGCCGGATCGCGACCGAGAGGCTGTTGCCCGCGTTCGTGCAGATGACGAGCAGATCGAGCGCGTCGGGCAGGTACGCGGCGATCGTCTTCTGGCGGCGCGCGACCGCGAAGCCGAGCGCGTGCTCGGGCAGCATCATGCCGATCACGAACGCGCCCGCCATCATCAGCACGCGCAGCACGACATAATCGCCGGCGCGCGGCACGTGCGCGCCGACGACGAGCGCGGCGAGCCCCGCGCACGCGCCGACGACGAGCTTGAGCCCCACCATCACCGACACCGCGTGGCACTCGCGAAAGCCCGCGCTCGCGAGCCGCGCGGCGAGCTTCATCCGCTGCGTCGCGTCGACGACGGGCACCCGCTCGCCGAGCGACGCCACCCGCTGCGCGACGCGCCGCGGCACGCTGCGCGCGCCGTCGTCCACGGGCGCGTAGACGGCCGCTGCGCGCGCGGCGCTCGCGCGCGCACGCTGCGCGACGCGCCGGCGCGCCGCGACGTCGCGCGCGAGCAGCCACGCAAGCGCCACGACAGCGGCGAGCACGAGCATGATGGCGATCGACAGCGCGGCCGGGTTCATCGCGACGTGTCCAGGTTGGCGATCTTGCGAATCATCGCGAGGCCGATCGTGAGCAGCACCGCGGCGAGGATCAGCATCTTGTGCCCCGCGCGCGTGCGGAACAGCAGGTCGATGTACGGCCGGTTCACGACGAACAGGAACGCGGCGATCGCGAACGGCACGGCCGCGATGATCTTGCTCGCGATGCGCCCTTCCGCCGTCAGCGCGCGCGTCTTCATCCGGATGTCGCGACGCGTGCGGATGATGCCCGAGAGGTTCTCGAGCGTCTCCGTCAGATTGCCGCCCGTCTCGCGCTGCAACACGAGGCACACGCCGAAGAACGAGAAATCGGCGAGCTGCAGGCGCTCGGCCTGCTGCTCGAGCACGTCCTTCAGGTCCGCGCCGACGCGCAGCGCATCGCCCATCGCGCGAAACGTCGCGCGCACGGGCTCCTCGCTTTCGCGGCCCGCGGTGCCGATCGCCTGTGCGACGGGGATGCCCGCGCGCACCGCGCGGATGATCAGATCGAGCGCGTCCGGGAACACGCCGAGAAAGCGTTGCTTGAAGCGCGCGATCAGAATCCGGTAGACGGCGCGCGCCGCGCCGGCCGCAAGCGCCGCCGCGAGCGCGATCCGCAGCCACGGCGCGACGCCCGCGAACGACGCGCCGACGAAGCCCGCGAGCGCCGCGAGCGCGGAGGCGAACGCGATCGCGCGCGCGCCGCCCGCGCCCGCCGCCGTGCGCACGCGCTCGCCGCGCGCGCGCAGCCATGCGCGCAGCGCGCCGTCTTCGCCTTCGCCGTGCGGGCGGGTGAACAATTGCTGGCCGACGCGCGACGCGCGCGCGGGCGGCGCGCTGCGTCCCGCGGCGCGCAGCGCGCCGACGCGCGCCCGCACGCGCGCGGCGGGCCGCCGACGCGCGAGATCGTGCAGCGCGCGCACGACGAAGCCCGCGACGACGATCGCGAAGAACGCGCCGACGGCAACGACGTCCGCGGCGCTCACGGCTGCAACGCGCCGAGCAGCGCGCCCTCGAGGCCGTAATACGCGGCGCGCTGCGCGAACGCCGGCCGCAGCGAAGACGATTCGAACATCCCGTGCACCTGCTCCTGGAACGCGCTCGCGTCGTAGCGGAACGCGAACAGATCCTGCGTGATCACGACGTCGCCCTCCATGCCCGCGATCTCGGTCACGCGCGTGACGCGCCGCACGCCGTCGCGCATCCGCTCGATCTGCAGGATCATGTGCACCGCGCTCGCGATCTGCCGGCGGATCGACACGAGCGGCAGGTTGCCGTTGGCCATCATCACCATGCTCTCGAGGCGCGTGATCGCATCGCGCGGCGTGTTCGCGTGGATCGTCGTCATCGAGCCGTCGTGCCCGGTGTTCATCGCCTGCAGCACGTCGAACGCCTCCGGGCCGCGCGTCTCGCCGAGGATGATCCGGTCGGGGCGCATGCGCAGCGCGTTGCGCACGAGATCGCGCTGCGACACGCCGCCCAGCCCCTCGCTGTTCTCCGGACGGGTCTCGAGGCTCACCACGTGCGGCTGCTGCAGTTGCAGCTCGGCCGCGTCCTCGATCGTCACGACGCGCTCGTGCGAATCGATGAAGTGCGACAGCGCGTTCAGCAGCGTCGTCTTGCCGGAGCCCGTGCCGCCCGAGATCACGATGTTCAGCCGGCACGCGCTCGCGATCTTCAGCACCTCGACCATCGCCTGCGACAGGTTGCCCTGCTGCGCCATCCGCGCGAGCGTGATGTTGCGCTTCGCGAACTTGCGGATCGAGATCGACGCGCCGCGGATCGCGATCGGCGGCAGCACGACGTTCACGCGGCTGCCGTCCGCGAGCCGCGCGTCGACCATCGGGCTGCTCTCGTCGACGCGCCGCCCGACCGCCGCCGCGATCCGCTGCGCGACGTTGATCACGTGCGCGTTGTCGCGGAACTTCAGCGGCGTGAGCTCGAGCTTGCCCGCGCGCTCGACGTACACCTGGTCGGGGCCGTTGACGAGGATGTCGGTCACGCGCTCGTCCGCGAGGAGCGGCTCGATCGGGCCGACGCCGAACATGTCGTTGAGGATCTCGTCGACGATGAGCGCCTGCTCGGCGAGCGTCACCGTCAGGCGCTCGCGCGCGATCATGTCGGCGGCCGTCTGCTCGATGCCTTCGCGCACCTCGGCGCGCGACATCATCAGCGCGGCCGACATGTTCATCGACGAGAACACGACCGCGCGGATCGTCCTGAACGTCTCCGAGCGGATCAGCGCCTCGTGGTGGTCTTGCGCGTGGCCGGAGCCGTCAGGGTCGTTTCGATCGTCGTGATTGTCGCGATTGTCCCGAGCGTCGCGATCGTCCCGAGCGTCGCGCGGCGCGCGCGGATGGCCGTCGGGTGCGCCGCTTTCCCGCCGGGCGCCCGCGGGCGGATTCGCGCGCGAGGCGTCCGCCGGATCGCGCGCGCGCGACGCGCCGCCCGCATTGGGCGCATCGGGCGCATCGGGCGCCGACGCGTGGCCAACGGCGGGCGTCGCGCCCGGCAACGCGGCGTCGTTCGCGAACTCGCGCACGCCGACGTCGGCGCCGGGCGCGAACGAAGACGACGGGCGGCGGCCGAACATCATTGCGCGCCCCGCGCGCCGGCAAGCCGCGCGTACCACGGCCGGCGCGGCGCGCTCGCCGCGTCGGCACCCGTCAGCCCTTGCGCGAGCGCGGCGATGCCGGCCGCGAAGCCGCCGCGCGGCGCGTCGAGCGCCGCGCCGAGATTCTCGGCGACGGCGAGCGTGAGCGGCTCGTACGGCAGCTCGAGCGCCGACGCACGCCCGACCGCGCGCGCGAAGTCGGCCGGCTCGACGCGGCCGCGCACCGGCTGCTGCGCGTTGTTGAGGATCAGCGACACGTGCGCGTCGCCGTCGAGCGTCTCCGCATGATGCAGCAGCCGCGCCACCTCGCGCGCCGCATGCACCGAGCGGTCGGCGACGATGTAGACGCTCGCGCACGCGGCGAGCGCTTCGTCGGCGAGCCGGCCCGCGCGCTCGGGCAGATCGAGCAGCACGTAATGGAACTGATGCCGGAGCGCGCCGACGAGCCCCGCCACCGCGCCCGCGCGCAACGGCGCCTCGCTGTCGTACGGCAGCTCGGCCGACAGCACCGAGAGCCGGTCGCTCTGCGCGACCATCGCGTGCTTGATCAACTGCGCGTCGAGCCGCTGCGGATTCTGCAGCAGCTCGACGAGCCCCTGATTGCTCACGACGCCGAGCATCGAGCACGCCGCGCCGCCGTGGCAATCGAAATCGACATACGCGACGCGGCGGCGGACGCGGTCCGCGAGATGGCGCGCGAGCGCGACCGCGATGCTCGTCACGCCGACGCCGCCGCGCGCGCCGACGAAGCCGATCGCCTTGCCGGTGCGCGCGGCCGCGCCCGGATCGGCCGCGGACAGCGCGCGGTGCACGAGCTCGACGGTCAGCGGCTTGACGAGATAGTCGCGCACGCCGATGCGCAGCATGTTGCGGAACAGGCCGACGTCGTTCTGCTCGCCGATCACGATCACGTTCACCGACGGATCGCAGACGTCGGCGAGCCGCGCGAGATCGGACAGCGGCATCGCCGCGCCCGACACGTCGACGAGCAGATGCTGCGGCCCGTGCGGCAGATCGCGCATCAGCGCGATCGCGTCGTCGATCGCGCCGCGCGCGACGTGCGCGCCCGTCATCGCCTGATCGACGATCAGGTTGCGGATCGCTTCGTCGCTCGCCGTGTCGGCAACGATCGCGATCAGGCGCGCGCCGCCCGCCGCCTCGCGCAGGTCCTTCGCGCGCCGCGCGCCGCCCATCAGATCGAGTGCTCCCATCTCGCCTCCGCTAATGCGTGACGGACGTCGTCGTCGACGTCGGGTTGAGCGGCGTCGTGCGGCCCTCGTCGTAACGGCGCACCGCGCTCGCGCCGAGCGCCGCGTCCGCGCCCGCGTAAGGCAGCGGCGCGACGAGATCGGCGGGCCGCGCGAGCATCGCCGCGAGATTGCCGTAGGTCGCGCAGCCGAAGCTCACGCCGGGCCGCGCGCGGCCCGCGTCGATCATCTGCGAGCGCTGCTCGAGCGCCGCGCAGTCGGGCGCGCGCGCGAGCCCCGTGCGCGCGTCGTAGCCGATCACCGACGCATCGGGCATCCCGTACGGCGGATGGCCGGCCATGCAGCCGCCGAGCGCGGCGAGCGCCGTCCACGCGCACGCGGCCACCGCGCGCGATGCGCGCCGGCGCAGCGTGTGTTCCAATCGAATCGCCATCGCATGCCTCCGTGTTCCTCTTGCCTTCCGTCGTCAGTAGACGAAGCCCGCCGGGCCCGCGAGCCGCGGCGCATCGCCGCCGAGCGGATCGATGCCGAGCGAGCGCTGCAGCACGAACTCGATGTCGCTGCTCGGGCGCGTGACGTCGTCGAGCGCGTCGTGCAGCTCGCCCGGATTCGCCGGCTGCACGATGTACGGCGTGACGATCACGACGACCTCGGTCTTGTCGTTCAGGTAATTGCGCGACGAGAACAGCTTGCCGAGCACGGGCAGCCGCGCGAGCCCCGGCAGCTCGGCGAGCACGTCGCTGCTCTTGCTCTGCAGGAGGCCGCCGATCGCGAAGCTCTGCCCGCTCGACAGCTCGACCGTCGTGTCGACGCGCCGCACCGTCAGCGCCGGCACCTTGATGCTGCCCGTCGTCACGCTGTTGGTGGGATCGATCTCGCTCACCTCCGGGCGCACCTTGAGGCTGATCCGGTTGTCGGCGAGCACGGTCGGCGTGAAATCGAGCGACACGCCGTAAGGCTTGAACTGGATCGTGATCGCGCCCGTCGTGTCCTGCGCGACCGGAATCGGAAACTCGCCGCCCGCGAGAAAGCTCGCGGTCTGGCCGGAGATCGCGGTGAGGTTCGGCTCGGCGAGCATCGTGATGAGGCCTTCCTGATCGAGCGCGTCGAGCACGCCGTCGATCGAGTAGCGCGACGTGTGAAAGCCGCCCAGCACCGAGAATGCGCCCGACGGCGACAGATCGAACGCCTTCGACGCCGTATCGAACAGCGTGCGCCCGTTGAACAGCCCGCCGACGAAATTGCCGCTCGCGCCGAGCGCGCTCCAGTTGATGCCGAGCTGCTGCGTGATGTTGCGGTCGACCTCGGTGATGCGCACGCGCAGATGCACCTGGATCGGCCGCGCGAGCGTGAGCCGGTTGACGAGCGATTCCTGCTGGCGCAGGTAAGGCTTGAGCGTCTGCGCAACGGCGTCCGCGTCCGCGGCGCTCGGCACGCGCCCGCTCACCATCAGCGAGCCCGGCGCGCCCGCGAGCGTCAGATGCAGTTGAGGGAAGCGCGCGTCGAGGATGCGCTGCAGCGACGGCGTGTCGACGTCGACGACGACGGTCTCGCGCAGAATCGTCCGGTTGTTCGCGCCGAGCGCGAACAGCGTCGTCGTGCCGGCTTTCTTGCCGAGCACGAACACGGCCTGCGGCGTCGGCACGTGCACGTCGGCGACGTCCGGGTCCGCGACGAACACCGCGACCGCGGGCTCCGGCAGCTTCACCATCTCGCCGCCGCCGGCGGGCACGGCGAGCACCGGCGCGGGCTCGGCCGCACGCGCGAGCCGCGGCGCGACCGTCATCGCGCTCAGCGCAACCGCGAGCCACCCCAGCGCGGCCGCCGCCGCGCGCCGCCCGCTCGCACGCGCGCGTGAGCGCACCGCGTGCGGCGATGCCGATGCCGACGCCGCTTGCCGCACGCCGATCGCGCCAATCACGCTCCCCATTTCGACTCGTCCTCCTGATCGATCGCCATCCGTCACGCCGCCGGCCGCGCGCCGCCGGCCGGCGGCGTCGCCGCTCCCGGCAACGGCGGCAGCGTCGGAATCGGCGGCACGCCGCCCGGCAGCGGCGCGCCGGCGCCCGCGCCCACCGCGTCGTCCTGCTTCGAGCCGTGATAGACGATCACGCGCCGCTCGGCCCCCGCACGCGCGGCGCCTCCGCGGCGCGGCGGCGCGGCCGGCGCCTCCGCGCGCAGCGCGCGCGACACGTCGCCCGCCCATACCGGCGGCGCGGGCGGCTCCGCAAACGCCACGCCGCCCGCGCCGCGATCGCTCGTCGCGAAGCTGCGCAGCGCGAGCGACAGCGCGCCCAGATGCGCGCCGACCGTGATCACCTGCGCATCGTGCGAGCTCACCTCGAACGTCACCGTGCGCGCGCGCGTGTTCGGCTGCGCGGCGTCCTCCTTCGGCCGCTGGAACGCGGAGCCGACCGCGAGCACGCGCACGCGCGCGGCGATCGTCTCCGATTCGACCGCGCGCTCCGGGTCGGCCGGCGCGCCGCCCGGCGCGGCGAGCTGCTGCGTGAGCAGCACGTCAACGTAGTCGCCCGGCTCAATGAGGCCGGCATTGCCGGATACGTCGTCGATCGCGACCGAGATCGCACGCATGCCGGGCTTGAGCGCGGCCGCGAGAAAGCCGGGCGCGCTCGGCAGGATCACGTCGGCCGGGCCGAGCGGTGCGCCCGCGCGCACCGGATGGCGCAGCAGGTCGCCCTTCAGATCGCCGGCTGCGGCAACGCTCGCGTCGATGGCCACGTTCGCGGTCTTGGCGTCGCTGCGCACATCGCCTTCGATCAACGCGCCGGCGGGCGCGTCGCCGCGCGCCATCGTCTTCCAGCCGAGATCGGCGTCGCGCAGCAGCAGGCCCGCCGGCAGATCGGCGGCCGCGACGCGCACGCGCACCTGTTGCGGCGGCGCGGCCGGGCGCGGCTGCGACGCCGCCACATATAGCGCGCGAAACAGGAACGCGCCGACCACCGCGACGAGCATCAGGCCGGCGAGCTTGAGAAAATGGGACATGTCGGCCGCCTGTCATCCAAGACATGCGGGCAGCCGGCAAGCGGCCGGCGCCCACACGGCGAAAAGGCCGCCCGCCGCGAGCGCGACCCCGTACGGGACGCCGCGCGCCGGCGCGAACCACGCGAGCGCGCGCGGCGCGCGCGCGGCCGCGATGCAGACGGCGCCGACGGCGAGACCGCCGACGCCGATCGCGAACGCGACCGGCCCCGCATGCGCGGGACCTGCCCACAGAAACACCACGGCCGCGAGCTTGACGTCGCCGCCAGCGATCCAGCCGATGCGGAACATCGCCGCACCGAGCGCGAACGCGGCCACACCGAGCGCCGCATGCGCGGCGAAGCCGCCGTCGCCCGGCGCGCCCGCGAGCGCCAGCGCGCCATACAGCGCGCCGACGATCGCGACCGCGAACGTCGCGAGCCGCCGCGCGCGCAGATCGGCGAGCGCGAGCGACGCGAGCGTCCAACTGGCGACGAGCTTGAGCGAGAGAATCATGGGCGTTCGTGAAATCGGGGAACGCGGCCGGCGCGCCACAGCGAGCGGCGCCGGCCGGTTCGTCGTCAATGGCCGTTGGTTTGTACGCTCGTCACCTTGGTGATCATGTTCTGGAACAGGTTCGGCAAGCCGGAATTGCCGCCGAAGATGGCACCTGCCGCAGCGACTGCCACCACCACGATGCCGGCCAGCACTGAATATTCGAGTGCGCTGACCCCGCGCTCGTCGCGCAAAAGCGATTGAATGAAACGCAGCATGAGAGTCTCCTGAAAGAACGGCTGCATGATCGAAGCGCCGTGGGCACGACGCTGGAAAGCTTGACTTTCCGTACCGCTTAACGGGCGCGACGCAAACGTTCCACAGTGGGGCTAACCCTCGTTCCCTCAATTTGCTTTGGGATCCGATGAAAGCCTCGAAGGCAAGGCGAAATGCACCCGTCAGGTTTCATCGTTGCCCGCTCAATCGAATGAAGAAACGCGCGGGCGAACGGCGGGTGATCCGCGGTTGATCGTTCGGTATCCGGAATGAATGGCGGGATTCGGCCGATCGCTCTACTGCGCGTGCACGCCCCAGCGCCTGACGGTCGCGCGTTCAAGCGCGTCGAACACGCCGTGCTCGACGACGAGCCCGATCACGATCACCGCGGCCAGGCCGGCGAACACGCGGTCCGTGTAGAGCTCGTTGCGGTTCTGGAAGATGTACCAGCCGAGCCCGCCGCCGCCCGCGCTCGCGCCGAACGCGAGCTCACAGCAACGCGAGCGGCAGTAGCAGATCGTTGTCGATCGCGCGCGCGGCGATTTCCCATGCGGCGATCAGCGCGAGCGCGACCGATGTCTTGCGCAGCCACTGCGCGTCGCGCAGGCGGTGCATACCGCGAAGGCGCGCGAGCACCGCCGCTCGCTGGTAGCGGCCCAGCCAGTCAAGCTTCTCCTGCCTCGGCCTGCCGCAGCGTTTGCACCAGACCCGGCGACGGGGGACATGCAGTACCACCCGATACTCGAACAGCGGCAGATCGCGCACCCGCCGCACCGTCGTTTCATGAATCTGCTGGCAACGCGCTGCGCATTGCTCGCAGTACATCACCTTGCTGACCGGCCTCAAGTACAGCGACAGCGTGCGGCTATCGCCCTGCGGCCACTCCACCCGCTCCAGCCGATAGCCTGTCCAGCAACCCAGTGCCTGAAGTGCCTTGCGATCGAGCAATTCTTCCTCCTGACCTCCATAAAGTCACGCGTCAGGTTACGCAATCGCCCTACAAGGCTCCACGGTTTTCTGCGATGAAATCGAGTAGGGTGAGGGGTTACCCCCTCAGCCCTCTCACACCACCGTACGTGCGGTTCCGCATACGGCGGTTCAGTTAATGCTCTGGAGGCGATCCACCGTCCGACGGATCGAGACCAGTCCCCGTGCATCGAAGTAGGCATTGGGTAACGCCTGCTTCAAATGGTGAGAACCGGCGTTCCACCAAGGTCCTCGCCCGTTCACGCTCGATTTCCATGCCCGCTCCGGGCGTAGGCCCAGTGCGATCATGTTGCGCTCTCGGGTTCGGGGGCGCTTCCACTGCCGCCAGATCAGGCAGCGCAAACGCCTTCGCAACCATCCGTCCAGCCCCTCCAGCCGCTTGTGCTGCTGGCTGAGCCGGAAGTAATTTGCCCACCCCCGTAGGACCGGGTTGAGCTTCCGGATCGTCTGCTCAAGGGACCCGCTTCTTCCCTTCAACGTCAGATCCCGCACCCGCGTCATCAATCGCTTGATGCTTTCCGGTGCAATCCGGATCTGTGCTTGACCCAACCTCACCGCCACCCGGTATCCCAGGAACTTCCGCGTGCTCGGCCGCGCCACCGCACTCTTGGCCTCGTTCACGCGCAGCTTCAAGACCTTCTCGAGATAGGCCCTGATTCTCGCCATGACGCGCTGTCCTGCTTGTTGGCTGCCAACGTAAATGTTGCAGTCGTCAGCGTACCGGCAGAACGCCAGCCCTCGGCTCTCCAGCCTCCGATCCAGATCACTCAGCAATATATTCGACAGTAGCGGGGACAGCGGGCCGCCTTGCGGCGTGCCCTCCGTCCTCGCACGCGTCACGCCGTGCGCCATCATCCCCGCTTCGAGGAAGCGGCGAATCAGCTTCAGCGTCACTTTGTCTTTTACATGCCTCGCAACCCGGCCCATCAGCACATCATGGTTGACTCGATCGAAGAACTTCTCCAAATCGATATCGACCACCCAATGCCGACCACCCTGAACATAGGCTTGCGCCTGACGCACCGCGTCCAACGCACTCTTGCCCGGTCGGAATCCGTAACTACTCGCCGAGAACGTCGGCTCCAAGATCGGTTGCAATACTTGGTGCAGCGCTTGCTGGATCAGTCGGTCCACCACGCTTGGCACGCCCAGCGTCCTCACCCCGCCTTGCGGCTTCGGTATGTCCGCCCGGCGTACCGCCTGCGGTACGTACCGCCCTTCCAGCAGCGCCTGCTTCACACTCGGCCAGTGCATCTTGAGCCAGTCACCAAGGCCTTCCACGCTCAGCCCATCTACCCCGGCTGAACCCTGGTTCCTCAGCACCCGGCGGTATGCTCGCCTCATGTTGCCGCGTTCCACGACGCGCTCCATCAGCGCGTCGCCCTCCGATTTCGTTTGCCCAGATGTCGCCGTGCCCGTCTCCGCACCCCGCACGCAGCCCGGTGGCTTCCGGCCACCCCTCGCGTGCTCGGCCACTGTCTCCAGCGCTTCTGCATCCATAACAGGCTTCGAGATCATCCGTCCTACTCTCGGCATTCACTGTTCCGGCCTTCGGTCCCGGTCCTCTTCGGCTCTCCGCCTTCGCCTTGACCTACTATGCCTTCTGCTGACTTCTGCTTCCGCGTCCCGCCGCCTCTCGACCTCGGTAGCTGGCCTTACCGCGCCAGCACAGAAACAGATCTCCCCGGGTATTGCGCACTCACCTTCACGCTTATGCCTGTCGGATCTACGTAACAACGTCGGTGCAAGTTTCGGGCTTCGGTGAATTGGGACACCTTACCCAGTCGCTACGCCTCATATCCGCTTCCTGTTCGTCAGGCCAGCGCTTTGCCTCCCAGCTTCCTTCAGACTCCCAGTCACCCGGGAAACCCTTGCCTTCGGCTAACTCTTCCCCTTGCCGGGCGAGTAGAGGACTTTCACCTCCCAGTGAGTGCGCCCTGCCGGGCGCACCCAAAAAAAAGCCCGCTGCGAGAGCGGGCGAGAATCCCAGTCAAGGAGGTGTCACACGAACTACGGATTCAGATTAAGACTCGCCGCCGCTGTGCACAACGAAGCATTTTCGATATCGATATCGTGCGCGCCGCATTGACGGCACGTCGATGCCGCGTCGATGTCGGGGCGACTCCCGTGCCGAACGCAGCCCGCCTCGCGAAACGGGACGGCGCGCGCATCAACTGCCCTGCGCAGTCGCGGGGTCGTCGAAGAAATAATCGCGCCAGGTCTTCGGCTCGTGGCGGATCGCGCCGACGCGATGCATGAACGTCGCGAGCGCAAACGTGTTCTGCGGCGCGATCCTGAACTGCACCTGCGGATTCTTGACGATCTTCAGCAGCAGCGCGCGATCGGCCTTCGAGCGGTTCACGCGCAGATACGTGTCGACCGCGCCTTCCGGGTTCGCCTGCACATAGCGCGCCGCCTGCCTCAGCGCGGCGACGAACGATGCGGCGGAGAGCGCGGCTGCCAGCGCGGCCGCGAGCGAGCGTCGCCCGAAAGACGATGCGCGTGTCATGACGACTCCATGAATTGCGTCGAGACAGCGAATCTAGGGGTGCGCGCGCGCAGGTCAACGAAGCAATTCCGCTACGCTTGTCGGCCGCGGCGATAACGGCGCGCGCCATGAAAAAACGGCGCTTCGCGGATCACGCGAAACGCCGTTCTGCATCATGCGGCGCGGGCGCCCCGCCGCGCCCGACCGGCATCGCGCGGCGCGCGCCGAACCGGACGCCGCCCGCCGCGCGGCCAGGCCGCGCTCAGGGCTCGTTGCGCAGGTAGCCGTCCTTGCTCGGATCGCGCATCCGCCACGACACGACGAGCGAGATCGCGCACAGCGCGGTCACGTACCAGTAGAAGCTCGATTCGCTGCCGACCGACTTGAACCACAGCGCGACATATTCGGCCGAGCCGCCGAAGATCGCGTTCGCGACCGCATACGACAGGCCGACGCCCATCGCGCGCACCTCGGGCGGAAACATCTCGGCCTTGATGAGGCCGCTGATCGACGTGTAGAAGCTCACGATCGCGAGCGCGACGACGATGAGGCCGAACGCCGCGAACGGGCTCGTCGCGCCGCCGAGCGCATGCATCAGCGGCACCGTGCCGATCACGGCGCCCGTGCCGAACAGGATCATCGACATCCGTCGGCCGATCTTGTCCGACAGCGCGCCGAACACCGGCTGCATCAGCATGTAGACGAAGAGCGCGGCCGTCATCACGTTGCTCGCCGTCTTCGCGTGCATGCCGGCCGTGTTGACGAGGTACTTCTGCATGTACGTCGTGAACGTGTAGAAGATCAGCGAGCCGCCGGCCGTGAAGCCGACGACTGTCAGGAACGCGCCCTTGTGCTGCCACACGCCGCGTATCGTGCCGGCGTCCTTCGCCTTGCGCGATTCGCTTGTCGACGTCTCGTCGAGCGACTTGCGCAGATACAGCGAGACCAGCGCGGCCGCCGCGCCGACGACGAACGGAATCCGCCAGCCCCATGCCTTCAGCTCCGCGCTCGAGAGCGTCTGCTGCAGGATCACGAGCACGAGGAGCGCGCAGAGCTGGCCGCCGATCAACGTCACGTACTGGAACGACGCGAAGAAGCCGCGACGGCCCTCCAGCGCGACCTCGCTCATGTACGTCGCGCTCGTGCCATACTCGCCGCCCACCGACAGGCCCTGGAACAGCCGCGCGACGAGCAGCAGCAACGGCGCGAGCGCGCCGATCTGCGCGTACGTCGGCAGCACCGCGATCACGAGCGAGCCGCCGCACATCATCAGCACCGAGATCATCATCGCGGTGCGGCGGCCGTGCTTGTCGGCGATGCGGCCGAACAGCCAGCCGCCGATCGGCCGCATCAGGAAGCCGGCGGCGAACACGCCCGCCGTGTTGAGCAATTGCGTCGTCGTGTTGCCGCTCGGGAAGAATGCCGGCGCGAAGTACAGCGCGCAGAACGAGTAGATGTAGAAGTCGAACCACTCGACGAGGTTGCCCGACGATGCGCCGACGATCGCAAGCACGCGGCGCCGTACGTCTTGCCGCGCGACGGCGGCGAAGGCGGTCTGGTCATTCATGGATGGTCTGTTCCTTGAAGTTCTCTGGATGGCTGGCGGTGACAGTTGCCGCCTTCTTGTTCAACACGCGCGGTGATACCGGTTCCACCTTGGCGTGGCGGCGATTTTAGCGAAATGTAATGTCTCTGGATGCCCGGGAACGCCCCGATGTCGAAAAATAATTTCCGCTCGACCGGTCATCCAATGAAAACGCGAGCCCGAGGGCTCGCGTTTCGTGCAAGGCGGCGCGCCGCGCAAGCGGCGGCGGACCACGGACGACGCTCGCGACGCCGAGCGCATCGGCATGGGCGCCGTCGACTTCGGCACCAGGGCGACTGCCGCGATCGCTGCGACTCGCCCCGCCGCCGTCAGAGCCGTATTTCGGGCGCCGAGTAGCGGCACTCGTAGCGCTTGCGGACCGTCCCCGTCTCGTCGACGCTCTCGAGGAACACGTCGAACTGCCAGAGCCGCGCCATGTGCTTGAGCACCTCGTCGCTGTCGTTCGACAGATGGCGGTTGTCGGTCATGAAGTGACGCAGCGTGAGGCTGCGGTCGCCGCGCGTATTGACCGACCACACCTGGATGTTCGGCTCGCGGTGATGGATGTCGTACTGCCGCGACAGCGCCTGCCGCACGTACTGGTAGCCGGATTCGTCGTGGATCGCCGACACTTCGAGCGCGTCGCGCATGTCGTCGTCGAGCACCGAGAACAGACGCATCTCGCGGATCAGATGCGGCGACAGATACTGCGCGATGAAGCTCTCGTCCTTGAAGTTGCGCATCGCATAGTGGAGCGCGGGCAGCCACGGGCTGCCCGCGAGCTCGGGGAACCACGCGTAGTCCTCGTCGGTCGGCGCCTCGCAGATCCGGCGAATGTCGCTCATCATCGAAAAGCCGAGCGCGTACGGATTGATTCCGCTGTAGTACGGCTTCGTCACGGGCGGCTGGTAGATCACGTTGCTGTGCGAATGGAGGAACTCCATCATGAAGCCGTCCGCGAGCTTGCCCTGGTTGTACATCGTGTTGAGCAGCGTGTAATGCCAGAACGTCGCCCAGCCTTCGTTCATCACCTGCGTCTGCCGCTGCGGATAGAAGTACTGGCCGATCTTGCGCACGATCCGGATCACCTCGCGCTCCCACGGCTCGAGGAACGGCGCGTTCTTCTCCGCGAAGTACAGCAGGTTTTCCTGCGGCTCGGACGGAAAGCGGCCTTCCTGCTCCTCGTCGGCGAACTCGGGCTTCTTCGCGGGCAGCGTGCGCCACAGCTCGTTGACCTGCGACTGCAGATACGCCTCGCGCTCGCGCCTGAGCTCGGATTCCTTCGCAAGCGACGGCTTCTGCGGCCGCTTGTAGCGGTCCACGCCGTAATTCATCAGCGCGTGGCACGAGTCGAGCAGTTCCTCGACGCGGTCGAGCCCGTAGCGCTCCTCGCATTCGGCGACGTAGTTCTTCGCGTAGACGAGATAATCGATGATCGCGTGCGCGTCGGTCCACAGGCGGAACAGGTAGTTGCCCTTGAAGAACGAGTTGTGCCCGTATGCCGCGTGCGCGATGACGAGCGCCTGCATCGTCATCGTGTTCTCTTCCATCAGATACGCGATGCACGGGTTCGAATTGATGACGATCTCGTACGCGAGCCCCATCTGCCCGCGGCGGTAGCTCTTCTCGGTCGAGAGGAAGTGCTTGCCGAACGACCAGTGACGGTAGTTGACGGGCATCCCGACCGACGCATACGCGTCCATCATCTGCTCGGCGCTGATCAGCTCGAGCTGGATCGGGTAGATGTCGAGCTCGTACTGCTCCGCGACCTGCGAGATGTGGGTGTCGTACTCCTCGATCAGCTCGAAGGTCCAGTCGGACGGGCACGGCAACGGTTTGCGGTCGGCAACGTTCATACGCGCTTCCTTGAGCCCGCTCGCGGGCGCCTCTGCCTCTGGGTGCTGCGCCGCCGCTTCGGGCGATGCGCCGCGCTCGCGCGCGGCGCGTCCCGACGCTTCGTCGCTCTTGCGCCGCGGCTCGTAGCCGCGCGCTTCGTTGTGCAAGTGGCGTGTCGTCATCAGGTTTCCACGTGCTTTTCAAAGAGCTCCCGGAACACGGGATAAATGTCGGCCGCCGATTCCACTTTCTTCATCGCGAGATGCGGCTGTGACAACGCCAGTTGCGCGTATTCGAGCCACAGGTTCTGCTCCTCGGGCGTCACCTGGATGTACGCGAAGTAGCGCACCTTCGTCAGGATGTCCTCGTCGAGGATCTTGCGGCACTTCGGCGAATCGTCGGTCCAGTTGTCGCCGTCCGACGCCTGCGCGCCGTAGATGTTCCATTCGGTCGGCGAATAGCGCTCCTCCATCACCTTGCGCATCAGCTCGAGCGCGCTCGATACGACCGTGCCGCCGCTTTCGGTCGAATGGAAGAACGTGTCCTCGTCGACTTCCTCCGCGCGCGTGTGATGACGGATGAACACGACTTCGATCCGCTCGTAGTTGCGCTTCAGGAACAGGTACAGCAGGATGAAGAAGCGCTTCGCGAGATCCTTGCGCTGCTCGTCCATCGAGCCCGACACGTCCATCAGGCAGAACATCACCGCCTGGCTCGACGGCTGCGGCATCTTCACGCGATTCACGTAGCGCAGGTCGAACGGATCGATGAACGGGATGCGCCAGATGCGGCCCTTCAGATGATGGATCGCATCCTCGAGCTGCGCGATCTCGACACGGTGATCGCCCGGCTCTTCCTTCAGCGCGGCGAGTTTCTCCTCGAGCTCGTGCAGCTCGTTGACGAGCGGCGAGCCGAGCGCGATGCGGCGGCCGAGCGCGCTTCTCAGCGAGCGCACGACGTCGATGTTGTTCGGCGTGCCCTCCGCCGCCCAGCCCGCGCGAACGCTCTTCCAGCTCGGCACGGTCAGCAGGTGGGTCTTGACGAGGCGCGGCAGTTCGAGATCGTCGAAGAAGTACTGCATGAATTCCTCGCGGGACAACTCGAACACGAAGTCGTCCTGACCTTCGCCTTCGTTGCTCGCCTGGCTGCCGCCGCCTCCGGCGCCGCCGGGCGGACGCGGGATCTTGTCGCCGCGCACGTAATCGGCGTTGCCCGGATGCACGAGCTCGCGCTTGCCGCCCGGCCCGTGCCGGAACGTCGGCTCCGCGATGTCCTTGCGGGGAATCGTGATGCTCTGCGTGCCCTGGATGTCCTTGATGCTGCGATCGCGCACCGCGTCGGACACTGCACGACGAATGTAGTTCTTGACGCGGCGCAGGAAGCGCTCGCGGTTTGCAATGCTCTTGTTCTTGCCGGCCAGTCTGCGGTCGATGATTTGATGAAGCACGCCCGGTCTCCCGCTCGAATGTCGATACGCCGGGACGCACGCCGCGCACGCGGGGCTGCCGCAATGCGGGCGGCGTCTCTCAAGGTGCCCGCGCGCGGCCGCGCGGGCGTCGCGTTGCGCGCGTCATGACGACTTGCGCACGCGCAGATACCAGTCGCACAGGAGCCGCACCTGCTTGGGCGTATAGCCCTTCGCGACCATCCGGTTCACAAAGTCTTCGTGCTTGCGCTGTTCCTCCGCCGAGCCCTTCGCGTTGAACGAAATGACCGGCAACAATTCCTCCGTGTTCGAGAACATCTTCTTTTCGATCACGACGCGCAGCTTCTCGTAGCTGACCCACGCCGGGTTCTTGCCGCCGTTCGCCGCCCGCGCGCGCAGCACGAAATTCACGATCTCGTTGCGGAAATCCTTCGGATTGCTGATGCCCGCCGGCTTCTCGATCTTCTCGAGCTCCGCGTTGAGCGCCGCGCGGTCGAAGCTCTCGCCCGTGTCGTGATCGCGGAATTCCTGATCCTGGATCCAGAAGTCCGCGTACGTAACATAGCGGTCGAAGATGTTCTGGCCGTATTCCGAATACGATTCGAGGTACGCCGTCTGGATCTCCTTGCCGATGAACTCCGCGTAGCGCGACGCGAGCAGGTCCTTCACGAACGACAGATATTTCTGCTCGGTTTCCGGCGGGAACTGCTCGCGCTCGATCTGCTGCTCGAGCACGTACATCAGGTGCACCGGGTTCGCCGCGACTTCCGTCGAATCGAAGTTGAACACGCGCGACAGGATCTTGAACGCGAAGCGCGTGGACACGCCCGTCATCCCTTCGTCGACGCCCGCGTAATCGCGATACTCCTGGTACGACTTCGCCTTCGGATCGGTGTCCTTCAGATTCTCGCCGTCATACACCTGCATCTTCGAAAAGAGGCTCGAGTTCTCCGGCTCGTGCAGGCGCGTGAGCACCGAGAGCTGCGCCATCATCTTCAGCGTGCCGGGCGCGCACACGGCCTCGGCGAGCGACGAGTTGCGGATCAGCTTCTCGTAGATCTTGATCTCCTCCGACACGCGCAGGCAGTATGGCACCTTGACCACGAAGATCCGGTCGAGCAGCGCCTCGTTGTTGCGGTTGTTGCGGAACGCCTTCCATTCGGACTCGTTCGAGTGCGCGAGGATGATGCCGTCGAACGGGATCGCGCCGAAGCCTTCCGTGCCCTTGAAGTTGCCTTCCTGAGTCGCGGTGAGGAGCGGGTGCAGCACCTTGATCGGCGCCTTGAACATTTCGACGAACTCGAGCAGGCCCTGGTTCGCGAGGCACAAGCCGCCCGAGTAGCTGTATGCGTCGGCGTCGTCCTGCGCGTATTGCTCGAGCTTGCGGATGTCGACCTTGCCGACGAGCGACGAGATGTCCTGATTGTTCTCGTCGCCGGGCTCGGTCTTCGCGATGCCGACCTGCCGCAGGATGGACGGATAGCGACGCACGACGCGAAAGCGCCGGATGTCGCCGTTGTATTCGTGCAGGCGCTTGACCGCCCACGGACTCAGGATGCTCTTCAGGTAGCGGCGCGGAATGCCGTATTGCTCTTCGAGGATCGGGCCGTCTTCGTCGTAGTCGAACAGGCCGAGCGGCGATTCGTTGACGGGCGAGCCCTTGAGCGCGTAGAACGGCACGCGCTCCATCAGTTGCTTCAGGCGCTCGGCGATCGACGACTTGCCGCCGCCCACCGGACCGAGCAGGTAGAGAATCTGCTTCTTCTCCTCGAGCCCCTGCGCCGCGTGGCGGAAATAGGCGACCACCTGCTCGATCACCTCTTCCATGCCATAGAATTCGCGGAACGCAGGGTACACCTTGATGACCTTGTTCGCGAAAATCCGCGACAAGCGCGGATCGTTGCGCGTGTCGATCTGTTCCGGCTCCCCGATGGCCGCCAGCATGCGTTCGCCGGCAGCGGCGTACGCCGATGGATCGTTCTTGCAGAGCGCGAGATACTCCTCCAGCGAGAACTCTTCCTCTCGCGTTTTTTCGAAGCGGTTCGCGAAGCTGCTATAAATATCCATGCTACCTCCTCGCCTGAGTCTGAAGACGATCTTGCCTTCGTATAGATCGTGTCGAAGCAGGACCGTTCGATTTCATCCTAAACCCATTTACTTTTTTTTTCACGAACTACTTCAACGGCCTCGCAGCGGTTTTCAACATTGCGGAAAACGCTGCTTGGAAAGCACTTTCCGCTGCCCTAGAATGGTTCTCCCGCTTCGCACCAACACTGCATCGGCGCTCTCCATTCAGGCAGCGAATCGTCTCGTCCGTTGACGTTCCGGCGCTCGCCGAACCCCTCCCCGCTTCTTTCCACCGCTTCTTTCCATACACGCACGACACGCCGATTGCGACGACAGCGTGAACGCGCCGTTACAAATTTTTTTGCGGTGCGCGCAACAGCGTGATGCCCGTGACGTCGATGCGGACGATTGCGCGCGGTGGACGCGCGTAGGCGACGTGCGCGTAGGCGACGTGCGCGTAGGCGACATCGCGAATCGGCGGACATCGCGACGCTTCTCGGCGCCGAATATCGAGATAACGATGCCGACCTCCTCGCGCATCGCGCAACGCCTGCTGCGTTTCGCGCGACGAATCCGCGAGCGGCCGGTCGCGATGCGAAAACGCCCGCTGGTGGCGGGCGTCGTCGTTCAATCAAATTGGGGATAGATCGGTGTCCGATACGTTTTCCCGTTCATGTCAGAAGGTCTCCCAATCGCCGTCGCTCACGGCGGACGCCGCGGCAACCGGCGCGGCGCGCGGCGCAGGCGCGGGTTTCGGCTTGGCCGCCGCCGCGGCCGTGGGCTCGGGCGCAGCCTTCGCGGCCGAAGCGGACGGTGCGGACGGCGCGGGCTTGAGCGCCGCGTGCGCCGCCGCCACGGCCGGCGCGCCGGAAGACGCGGCGGCACGCGCCGGCGCAGCCGCGCTCACCGCCGCCCTGTGCGCGACGTGCGCGACGCCGGCCGCTGCCCGCGCCGGCGCATGCGGCGCATCATCGCGCGCATCGCCGTCATCGACGCGGAACACCGAGACGGTCGCGCGCAGCCGCGCGGCCTGCTCGTCGAGCGATTGCGCGGCCGCCGCGGCCTCCTCGACGAGCGCCGCGTTCTGCTGCGTGACTTCGTCCATCTGCGACACGGCGCGCGACACCTGGTCGATGCCGGTGCTCTGCTCGTCCGACGCCGCCGCGATCTCGCCCATGATGTCGGTCACGCGTTGCACCGCGCCGATCACCTCGCTCATCGTGCGGCCTGCGTCGTCGACGAGCGTCGAGCCCGCGCGCACGCGCTCGACCGACGTATCGATCAGCTCCTTGATCTCCTTGGCGGCCGTCGACGAGCGCTGCGCGAGGCTGCGCACCTCGCCCGCGACGACCGCGAAGCCGCGCCCCTCCTCGCCCGCGCGCGCCGCCTCGACGGCTGCGTTCAGCGCGAGAATGTTGGTCTGGAACGCGATCCCCTCGATGATCGTGATGATGTCGGCGATCTTCGCGGAGCTCTGGTTGATGTCGCCCATCGTGCCGACGACCTGGCCGACGACCGCATTGCCCTTGTTCGCGATCTCCGACGCGCTCGCGGCAAGCGCGCTCGCCTGCCGCGCGTTGTCCGCGTTGCGCCGCACCGTGCCCGTCAGCTCCTCCATGCTCGACGCCGTCTCTTCGAGCGCCGCCGCCTGCTGCTCGGTGCGCGAGGACAGATCGACGTTGCCCGCCGCGATCTGCCTCGCCGCCGTCGCGATCGACTCGCTGCCGACGCGCACCGAGCGCACGGTGTTGGCGAGGCTCGCCTGCATCTTCGCGAGCCCTTCGAGCAGCAGCCCCATCTCGTCGCGCCGCGCGACGACGATCGGGCGGCGCAGTTCGCCCGCGGCGATCGCGTCGAAGTGGCCGAGCGCGTCGGCGAGCGGCCGTGCGATCGCCGCGCGCAGGCTCAGGAAGCAATAGAGCGAGATCGCGAGGCCGAGCACGAGCGCGACGATGCTGGCGATCCGGCTCGCCGCATATACGCTCTGCGCAGCGCTGAAATTGAGGCCCGCCTGCTTGAGCTGAAACGTGCGCAGCGCCTCGCTCGCGAGCGAGAAATCGTTGAACACGCTCTGCATCCGCTTCGCGGACACGATGATCCTGTCGTGATCGTTCGCGTTGATGAGCTCGACGAACCCGTCGAGCTCGCGCTGCAGGATCTGCCGTTTCGACGCGACGTCCTGCGCGAAGCGGTCCTCCTCCCCGTTGCGCGGCAAGTCGAGGTACTTTTTCCACCATGAATCGGAGACGCCGCGCATGTTGCGCGCGCGCTCGATCGTCGGCGCGGCGTCCGGCGTGCCCGCGAGGAGCGCCGCGCGGTCGAGCACGAGGCGCTCGCGCGCGGCGAACAGCTCGGCGCTCGCGACGTCGATCGCGCTCGGCAACTGGTTCGACGAGGTTTGCTCGTTCGCGTCGTTGGCCTGGCTCATGCCGATGAGGCCCAGTGCGCCGACGACGCACAGCAGGACGGAAAGGAGCGCCATCGTGACGGCGAGACGCGTCCTGATCGAGATGTTCTTCAGCAGCATGGTTCTTCCTGTGATGCGTCGCAAAGACGAAGGCGGCGGCCCGCAATGGCGAAACGCTTGCTCGGCTACGCCTGGTTTACGGCTTTCGACAGGAAGACTTGATCCGGGCGGGCGTCCGTGTGAAGAAAATCTCGTTCGCCACGGCCACCGGGTTCGACATTTTTCTTTCTTTTTCCTGACGAAGCCCGGTGCGGCGTGGCGCGCGTCAGGACGGGTCCGGCGCGAACGCGTCGAGCTCGGCGAGCGTCGGAATCGACGGCTGCGCGCCCGCGCGCGTGACCGACAGCGCAGCCGCGCGCTGCGCGAACCGGATTGCGTCGTGCGGCGCGTCGCCCGCCGCGAGCCGTGCGGCGAAGCCGCCGATGAACGTGTCGCCCGCGGCCGTCGTGTCGACGGGCGCGACGCGCGGCGCCGGGTAATGGCGCGCGGCGCCGTCCGCCGTCAGCGCGAGCACGCCCTGGCCGCCCAGCGTGACGATCACGTTGCGCGCGCCCGCCGCCGCGAGCGCGCGCGCGGCGGCCTCGGCGCCCGCCGGGTCGCGCACCGGCAGCCCGGTCAGCGCGGCGGCCTCGATCTCGTTCGGGATCAGATAGTCGACGAGCGGCAGCCAGTCGGCGGGCAGCGGCCCGACGGCGGGCGCCGGATTCAGCACGACCGTCTTGCCGAGCCGGCGGCCGGCGGCGAGCGCCGCGCGGACCGCGGCGTCGGGCGTCTCGAGCTGGCAGATCAGCACGTCGGCCGCGGCGAGCGCCGCGCCGTGCTCGGCGATCGATTCGGGCGTCACCTCGCCGTTGCTGCCGGCAACGATCACGATCGCGTTCTGGCTCGCATCGTCGACGACGATGAGCGCGACGCCCGTCGTCGCCGTCGTGCTGACCGACAGCGCGTCGCAGTCGATCCCCTCGGCGACGAGCCCCGCGCGCAGCGCGGCGCCGTGCGCGTCCGCGCCGACCCGGCCGAGCATCGCGACCTGCGCGCCGAGCCGCGCGGCCGCGACCGCCTGGTTGCCGCCCTTGCCGCCCGCCGCCTGCGCGAACGAGCGGCCGGCGAGCGTCTCGCCCGGCTGCGGCAGCCGCGGCGCGCGCACGACGAGGTCCATGTTGAGGCTGCCGATCACCATCACCCTGCCGGCGCGCGCGGGCGCGGCCCGCCCGGCGGCGCGTTCGACGGCGGCCGTCATCCTCGATATCCGGCGTCGGCCGGCTCCACGTAGACGGTCGTCGATTCGCGCAGCACGAGGCGCGGCGATACGACGCGCCGGCGCTGCGGCGCGCCCGACGCGCCGCAGCCGATCCGCTCGATCAGCGTCTGCGCGGCCATCTCGCCCAGCGCGCGCACCGACTGGCCGACCGTCGACAGCGCCGGATACGTGTAGCGCGACAGCTCGATGTCGTCGAAGCCGATGATCGAGCAGTCCGACGGCACGCGAATGCCGCGCTCGGCGGCCGCGCGCAGCGCGCCGAGCCCCATCAGGTCGTTGCCTGCGAAGATCGCGCTCGGGCGCACGGTGTCGAAGAGGCGCACGGCCGCGTGATAGCCGCCGATGCACGAAAAGTCGCTTTCGGCGATCGCGCCCGGCACGATGTCGATCCCGCGCTCGGCCATCGCGCGGATGAAGCCGTGCACGCGCATCGCGCTCACCGCGGTCGACACGGCGCCCGTGATGCAGCCGATCTTCGCGTGGCCGAGCTCGAGCAGGTGGCGCGTGGCGAGATACGCGCCGCGCTCGTGGTCGATCTGCACGAGATCGGCCGCGAGCCCCTCGATGTTCCGGTCGACGACGACGAGCGGCTCGCGCGTGTCGGCAAGCGACTGCGCGAGCACCGCGTCGTCGCCCGCCGACGCGATGATGAGCCCGTCGATGCGCTTTTCCTGCAGCACGCGCAGGTAGTTGCGCTGCTTCTCGGGATCGTCGTCCGAGTTGCACAGGAACACGCAATAGCCGGACAGCGCGCACTGGTCTTCGATGCCGCGCGCGAGCTCGGCGAAGTACGGGTTCGTGCTGTTCGGCACCACGAGGCCGATGGTGGCCGTCGAGCGCGCCTTCAGCGAGCGCGCGACGGCCGACGGCACGTAGTTGAGCTCGCGGATCGCCCGCTCGACCTTGGCCCGCACGTCGGCCGACACGGGCCGCGAGTTGTTGACCACGTGCGATACCGTCGTGAACGATACGCCGGCGATGGCCGCCACATCCTTGATCGTCGCCATTCCGATTCTCTCTGGTTCGTTGTTCTTTGCTATCCCCGCGCGCGCCGGCTGCGATACGTGTCGAGCACGACGGCCACGACGATCACGGCGCCGGTGATGATGCGCTTGGTCGGTTCGTTCGCGCCGATCTGCGCGAGCCCTGCCGCGAGCACCGAGATGATCAACACGCCGAAGAACGTGCTGACGACCGAGCCGCGACCGCCCATCAGGCTCGTGCCGCCGATCACGACGGCCGCGATCACCTGCAGCTCGAGGCCCGCGCCCGCGTTCGGATCGGCGGCTTCGAGCCGGGAGATCTGGAACAGCGCGGCGAGCCCCGCGAGCGCGCCCATCAGCGCGAAAACGATGATTTTATACGGCCTCGGGTTAACCCCGGCCAGTCGCACCGCTTCCTCGTTCGTGCCGATGCCGACGAGATAGCGGCCGAACACCGTGCGCGCGAGCACGAACTGGGCGACGGCCATCACCGCCACCGCGATCAGGAACGCGGGCGAGATGCCGAGCGCGATCGGGTTCGACAGGAAATCGAATGCGTCGCCGATGTAAGCGGTGCGCGAATTCGTCAATTGATACGCGACGCCGCGCGCCGCCTCGAGCACGCCGAGCGACACGATGAACGACGGAATCCGCCAGCCGACCGTCACCGCGCCCGTGAGCGTGCCCGTCGCGGCGGCGGCCGCGACGCCGGCGAGCGCGGCGGGCAGCGGCGGCCACTGCCAGCGCAGCGCGGCGACGCTCACGACCGACGCCGCGAGCGCGAGCACGGAGCCGACCGACAGGTCGATTCCCGCGATGATGAGGACGAAGGTCATGCCGACCGACAGCACGACGAGATCGGGAATCTGATTCGCGATCGTGCTGAACGTGTCGTACGTGAGGAAATGCGAGCTGAGCATCGAGAAGAGCGCGATCAGCGCGAGAAGCGCGAGCGCGAGCCCGACATAGTTCGACAGGCCGAGCCGCACGCCGGCCGGCTTCGCCGTGACGGCCGCCGCCTGCCCGGACGGGCTATCGGCGTGTCGGTCGATGGATCGGTCGTTCATCGTGAAAATCCTGGGTGTTGCTGTCTCGATTATGGATGAGGGAGTGGGCCGCGCGGCGGCTTCGGAGCCGCGTCGGGCGCGGCCGCTACGCGGCGCTTCGCGCGTCGCCGGGCGGCTGCAATGCCGCGTCGCGGCGCGCGTAGCCGGCGAACGCGGCGGCGAGGAGCGCGTCCTGCGTCCACGCGCCGCGCTCGAACACGGCGTGCATCCGCCCCGCCGACATTACGCCGATCCGGTCGCAGATCAGCATCAGCTCGCGCAGGTCGCTCGACACGACGACGATCGCTCGGCCCTCGCGCGCGAGCGCGTCGAGGAGCGCGTAGATGTCGAACTTCGCGCCGACGTCGATCCCGCGCGTCGGCTCGTCGAACAGCAGCACGCCCATGTCGCGGCCGAGCCAGCGGCCGATCGCGACCTTCTGCTGATTGCCGCCCGACAGCTCCGCCACCGGCTGCGCGGGGCCGCGCGCGCGGATGCGCAGCGTATCGATCCGCCGCGCGGCGAGCGCGCTTTCCCGCTCGCCGTCGACGACGCCGCCGCGCGCGACGCGCGCAAGCTGCCCGAGCGACAGGTTCGCCGCGATCGACTGCGGCAGCAGCAGCCCCTCGCCCTTGCGGTCCTCGCTGACGAGCGCAATGCCGTGGCGCACCGCGTCGGCGGGCGAGCGGATCGCCGCGGGCCGAGGCGGGTCGCCGACCGACACGGCGCCGCCATCCGCCGCGTCCGCGCCGTAGATGAGCCGCAGCAGCTCGGTGCGCCCCGCGCCGATCAGCCCGGAAATGCCGAAGATCTCGCCCGCGCGCACGTCGAACGACACATCGCGCACCGCGTCGCCGCGCGACAGCCGCTCGATCCTCAGGCGCGGCGCGCCCGGTGCTCGCGCGCCGTGCACCGCCTGCTCGGCGATCTCGCGCCCGGCCATCAGCGCGACGAGCCGCTCGACCGGCTGCGCGTCGATCCGGTCGACATGCACGAGCCGGCCGTCGCGCAGCACCGCCACCCGCTGCGCGACGCGCGCGAGCTCCTCGAGCCGGTGCGAGATGTAGACGAGCGCGACGCCGTCGGCCTTCAGCCGCGCGATCTGGTCGAACAGCAGCTCGACTTCGCGCGCGGTCAGCATCGCGGTCGGCTCGTCGAGGATCAGCACGCGGCAGTCGCCCGCGAGGCTCCGCGCGATCTCGACCATCTGCTGATGACCGATCCCGAGCGCGCCGACGGGCGTGTCGGGATCGAGCGAATCGAGCCCGACGCGCGCCATCGCCGTGCGCGCGTCGGCCGCGAGCCGCCGGCGGTCGATCACGCCTAACCGGTGCGGCAGGCGGTCGAGAAACAGGTTCTCGGCGACGGTGAGCGTCGGCACGAGGTTGAGCTCCTGCATCACCATCCGCACGCCGAGCGCCTCCGCATGCGCGCGGCTTTGCGGCGCGTACGCGGCGCCCGCGAGCCGCATCGCGCCCGTCGTCGGCTCGACGAGCCCGGCGACGATCTTCGACAGCGTGCTCTTGCCCGCGCCGTTCTCGCCCGTCAGCGCGAGCGCCTCGCCCGGATGGAGCGTGAGCGACACGTCGGCGAGCACGGGCTCGGCGTAGGTCTTGCCGATGCCGGTCACGACGAGCGTCGGCATAGTCGACGTAGGCGGCGTATCAGGCGTCGAATCTGGGTCGGTCGAATCCATCGCGATCCTGGTGAAAAACGGTCGTCGCGATCCGCGCGAGCCGCGCGGACGTGGACGCGAAGCGGCCGCGGTCACGCTCTGACCTGATATCGGCCGCCTCGCGGCGTTCTTGAGCGGCGCGGCGCGCGCCGCCGCGCCGGATTACGGCTTCGTCACGAGATCGACGGGCGTCGCGACGACCCCCGTCATGTCGGCCTGCTTACGATGCTCGGCGAGCGCCTTGAGCGCCGTGTCGATGCCGAACACGGCCTGCTTCGCCGCGTACTGGTCGGCGGTCGCGAGCACGCGGCCGTCCTTGAGCATCGGCTTGATCGCGTTGATGTTGTCGTAGCCGACGACGTACACCTTGCCCTGGCGGCCCGCCGCGCGCACCGCGGACACGGCGCCGATCGCCATGTTGTCGTTGCCGCAGAGGAGCGCCTTCAGGTTCGGGTATTCGTTGAGCATCGCGGACGCGACCGCATTGCCCTTGTCGATCTCCCATTCGCCCGACTGCACCGACACGACCTTCGCGCCCGCCGCCTTCATCGCGTCCTGGAAGCCTGCGGTGCGCTGCTGTGCGTTGGTGGTCGTCGGCACGCCCTCGACGATGCCGACCTGGTCGCCCGCCTTCAGCCGCTTCGCAAGGTGGTCGCCGACCATCCGCGCGCCCTTGCGGTTGTCCGGGCCGACGAACGGCACGTTCAGGCTCTTCGACTTGAGCACGTCCGGATCGAGCCGGTTGTCGATGTTGACGACGACGATGCCCGCGTCGACGGCCTTCTTGACGACGGGCACGAGCGCCTTCGAATCGGCGGGCGCGAGCACGATCGCGTCGACCTTCGACACGATCATCTGCTCGACGATGCGGATCTGGCTCGCGGTGTCCGTTTCGTCCTTGATGCCGTTCGTGACGAGATCGAACTGGCTCGCGTTGTGTTTCTGGTATTCCTTCGCGCCGTTCTCCATCGTGAGGAAGAACTCGTTGGCGAGCGACTTCATCACGAGGGCGACCTTCGGTTTGTGCGCGGTCTCGGCGCGCGCGACCGAGAACGGTCCGGCAGCGGCGACGGCGACGCAAACGGCCGCGGCGGCTAGCACGCGGCGGCGGAGGCTGACATCCATGCGACTCTCCTGGCAGTGGTTGTGGTCCCGGACGGATCGAGTGTCGTTTTCACGACGAGCAAACGTTTGCTCAGACCAAACCGACAAGGCGTTTCAAGCATCTGCGCCACGAAGGGAATACGTCGGAAGAGACTGCCTGCGTACGGTCGGCCGCGCAAACTGCGCATCCCGGTCCTTTTTCTTGATATCGGGAGCGCCTATCGTCAGCCTTTTCTTCGCATTACGCAACGCCGATTCGGGCATTTAAGGGTTTGTGCGGAGCCGACCCGGACAGGAAAACGACAGTCGGCGCGGCCCCGCCGCCGCCCGCGCCCGGCGCTCAGGCCGCCGCTTCCCGCAATTGCCCGGCGATCTCGCTTTCGGACAGATGCGGCGCGAACATCTCGATCAACCGGTACGCGTACGCGCGCAGGAACGCGCCGCGCCGCAGGCCGACGCGCGTCGTGCTCGCTTCGAACAGGTGCTGCGTGTCGAGCGCGACGAGCCCCGTGTCCCGCTGCGCGTCATACGCCATCGCGGCGACGACGCCGATCCCCATCCCGAGCTCGACGTAGGTCTTGATCACGTCCGCGTCGATCGCCGTCAGCACGACGTCCGGCACCGCGCCCGCATTCGCGAACGCCTGGTCGATGTGCGAGCGGCCGGTGAAGTCCTGGTCGTACGTGATGATCGGATACTCGGCGATGTCGTCGAGCGACACGTTCTCGCGGCCGACGAGCGGATGCCCCTTCGGCACGACGACGACGTGATGCCACGAATAGCACGGGAACGTGGCGATGTCCGGATAGCGGTCGAGCGCCTCGGTCGAGATGCCGAGATCCGCCTCGCCGTTCAGGATCATCTGCGCGATCTGCTGTGGGCTGCCCTGGCGCAGCGCGAGATGCACCTTCGGATAGACCTCCGTGAACTGGCGGACCACCTTCGGCAGCGCGTAGCGCGCCTGCGTATGCGTCGTCGCGACGACGAGGTGGCCGCTGTCCTGATCCGCGAACTGGCGCGCGACGCGGCGCAGGTTCTCCGCGTCGAGCAGCATCCGCTCGATCAGTTGATGGACCGCCTTGCCGGGCTCGGTCAGCCCCGTCAGGCGCTTGCCGCGGCGGATGAAGATGTCCACGCCGAGCTCGTCCTCCAGATCCTTGATCTGCTTCGACACGCCCGACTGCGACGTGTACAGCACGTTCGCGACCTCCGTCAGGTTCATGTTCTGCCGCACCGCTTCGCGCACGAAGCGCAACTGTTGGAAATTCATGGGTAGCCTCTCGGGCGATGTCCTTGTTGGTCTGTGAAATCCGCATGCGCGAAGCGCTCGCCGGCCCGCCGTCAGCGCACCGGAAACACGCGTACCGCGCGCGGCACGACGGTCAGCGCGTCGCCGACGTCGAGCGCGAGCGCGCGCCACGCGTTGCGATCGAGCTCCGCCTCGAGCACGCCGCCCGTGCGCGCGGCGAGTTCGACGCGCACCGAGCCGCCGAGCGGCACGACGCGCCGCACGTCGGCCGCGATGCCGTCCGCGCGCGCGAGCGGCGCGACGAGCTCGAGATCGTGCGGGCGCACGTACGCGCGCGCCGGGCCCGCGAAATCGGCATCGACGGCGATCGCCTGCGCCGCGCCGTGCGCGACGAAGCCCTGGCCGCTCACGGTGCCGTCGAGCCGGTTCGCCGCGCCGAGGAACTCGTAGACGAACGCGCTTCGCGGATGATCGTAGACGTCCTGCGGGCTGCCGACCTGCTCGATGCGGCCGTGATTGAGCACGACGATCCGGTCGGCCACCTCGAGCGCCTCCTCCTGATCGTGCGTGACGAAGATCGTCGAGATGTGCAGATCGTCGTGCAGCCGGCGCAGCCAGCCGCGCAGCTCCTTGCGCACCTTCGCGTCGAGCGCGCCGAACGGCTCGTCGAGCAGCAGCACTTTCGGCTCGACGGCGAGCGCGCGCGCGAGCGCGATCCGCTGCCGCTGGCCGCCCGACAGCTCGGACGGATAGCGCTGCGCGAGCCAGTCGAGCTGCACGAGCGACAGCAGCTCATGCACCTTCGCGCGGATCGCGGCTTCGCTCGGCCGCTCGCGGCGCGGCTTCACGCGCAGCCCGAACGCGACGTTCTCGAACACCGTCATGTGCCGGAAGAGCGCGTAATGCTGGAACACGAAGCCGACCTGCCGCTCGCGCGCGCCGACCGACGCGACGTCGAGCCCCTGCAGCACGACCTGCCCCGAATCCGCGTGCTCGAGGCCCGCGATCACGCGCAACAGCGTCGTCTTGCCGCAGCCGGAGGGGCCGAGGAGCGCGACGAGCTCGCCCGCGGGGAAATCGAGCGTGACGTCGTCGAGCGCGGTGAAGTCGCCGAACCGCTTGTGCAGATTACGAACGGTGATGCCCATCTGGTTTGCCTCTTTACGAAATCGACGAAGTGACGGCGGCGCCCGGGTGCGCGGCGGCGGCGGGCGCGCCGTCGCGGCCGTCCCCGAGTTCGGCGGACAGCCGCCGCTCGGCGAAGAGCTTGAGCGCGAGCGTGACGAGCGCGAGCAGCGCGAGCACCGACGCCACCGCGAACGCGGCCGCGAAGTTGTACTCGTTGTAGAGAATCTCGACGTGCAGCGGCATCGTGTCTGTCTGGCCGCGGATGTGGCCGGACACGACCGACACCGCGCCGAACTCGCCCATCGCGCGCGCGTTGCAGAGAATCACGCCGTACAGCAGGCCCCACTTCACGTTCGGCAGCGTAACGCGCCTGAATATCTGCCAGCCGGACGCGCCGAGCACGCGCGCGGCCTCTTCCTCGTCGGAGCCCTGCGCCTGCATCAGCGGAATCAGCTCGCGCGCGACGAACGGGAACGTGACGAAGATCGTCGCGAGCACGATGCCCGGCACGGCGAAGATGATCTGCACGTCGTGCGCCTGCAGCCACGGGCCGAGCCAGCCCTGCGCGCCGAACAGCAGCACGTAGACGAGGCCCGAGATCACGGGCGACACCGAGAACGGCAGGTCGATGAGCGTCGTCAGCAGCGCGCGGCCCTTGAACTCGAACTTCGCGATCGCCCACGACGCGCACACGCCGAACACGAGATTGAGCGGCACGGCGATCGCGGCGACGGTCAGCGTGAGCGTGATCGCCGACCACGCATCCGGATCGGCGAGCGATTCGAGATAGAAATCGACGCCCTTGCGCAGCGCCTCGAAGAACACTGCGGCGAGCGGCACGACGAGAAAGAGCGCGAGGAACGCGAGCGCCGCGCCCGTGAGCAGCCAGCGCACCGCGCGCGGCTCGCTGACGGGATCGAGGCGGCGCGCTCGCGCTGGCGCGCCGGCGGCGCGGCGGGAGTCGAGGCTTGCGTCGCGGCCGGCATCGGCGCGCGCGGCGGCCGCGCGGGATCGAACGGTATCGTGGCTCATTGCGCGCCTCCGAGTGCCGTCGCCGCGTGCGCCGCCGGCGCCGGGCCGCTCGCGCCGCGGCTCGTGCGGCGCTGCAGATACCACTGCAGCGTGTTGATGAGGAGCAGCATCACGAACGACACGACGAGCATCACGACGGCGAGCGCGGTCGCGCCTGCGTAGTCGTACTGCTCGAGCTTCGTGATGATGAGGAGCGACGTGATTTCCGACTTCATCGGCACGTTGCCGGCGATGAAGATCACCGAGCCGTATTCGCCGAGCGCGCGCGCGAACGCGAGCGCGAAGCCCGTCAGCAGCGCGGGCGTCACGGCGGGCAGCACGACGCGGCGGAACGTGAGCCAGCGCGGCGCGCCGAGGCACGCGGCCGCCTCCTCCTGCTCGCGCTCGAAGTCCTCGAGCACGGGCTGCACGGTGCGCACGACGAACGGCAGGCCGATGAACGTCAGCGCGACGAGCACGCCGAGCGGCGTGAACGCGATCTTGACGCCGAGCGGCGCGAGGTGGCCGCCGATCCAGCCGTTCTGCGCGTAGACGGCCGCGAGCGAGATGCCCGCGACCGACGTCGGCAGCGCGAACGGCAAATCGACGATCGCGTCGACGAGCCGCTTGAGCGGAAACGTGTAGCGCACCAGCACCCACGCGACGAGAAAGCCGAACACCGCGTTGACGAGCGCGCCGCCCAGCGCGGCCGCGAACGTCAGCCGGTACGACGCGAGCACGCGCGGCGACGTCGTCGCGGCGACGAACTGGTCCCACGTGAGCGTGGCCGTCTTCAGAAAGGTGGCGGCGAGCGGAATCAGCACCACGAGGCTCAGGTAGGCCAGCGTGATGCCGAGCGTCACGCCGAATCCGGGCAGCGCGCTCGGCTTGCGGAAGGTGAACGTCGTCATGCGGAATGCTCTTCCAGGGTGATGCACATGGGTCCAACGGCTCGGCGGACGCGCTGCAACGCGCGTCCGCCGGCCCGATATCGTGTTGTCGCGAAACGGCGCGCCCGTGCGGCGCGCCGCCCGCCCTCGCTCATTGCGGCTTGTAGATCGAATCGAACACGCCGCCGTCGGCGAAATGCGTCTTCTGCGCGTGGGTCCAGCCGCCGAACGTGTCGTCGACCGTGTACAGCTTCAGCTTCGGGAACTGCTTCGTGAGCGCCGCCGGCACGTCCTTCGAGCGCGGCCGGTAGTAGTTGCGCGCGGCAATCTCCTGCCCTTCCTTGCTGTACAGGAAATTCAGGTACGCGTCGGCGAGCTTGCGCGTGCCCTTCTTGTCGACGACCTTGTCGACGACCGCCACGGGCGGCTCCGCGAGAATGCTCGCGGACGGCACGACGATCTCGAACTTGTCGGCGCCGAATTCCTTGATCGACAGGAACGCCTCGTTCTCCCACGCGATCAGCACGTCGCCGATGCCGCGCTGCACGAAGCTCGTCGTCGCGCCGCGCGCGCCCGAATCGAGCACGCCCGCATTCTTGTACAGCTTCGTGACGAAATCCTTCGCCGTCTGCGCGCTGCCGCCCGGCTTGTGCTGCGCGTACGCCCACGCGGCGAGGTAGTTCCAGCGCGCGCCGCCCGAGGTCTTCGGGTTCGGCGTGACGATCGACACGCCCGGCTTCACGAGGTCGTCCCAGTCCTTGATCCCCTTCGGATTGCCCTTGCGCACGAGAAACACGATCGTCGACGTGTATGGCGACGCGTTGTCCGGCAGGCGCTTCTGCCAGTCCTTGTCGATGAGGCCCTTGTTCGCGAGCGCGTCGATGTCATACGCGAGCGCGAGCGTGACCACGTCGGCCTGCAGGCCGTCGAGCACCGAGCGCGCCTGCGCGCCCGAGCCGCCGTGCGACTGCTTGAAGTTCACCGTCTCGCCCGTCTTCGCCTTCCACGCCTTGCCGAACGCCTGATTGACGTCCTGGTAGAGCTCGCGCGTCGGGTCGTACGAGACGTTCAGGAACGTCGTTTCCGCGAGCGCCGGCGTGAGCGCGCCAAGCGCCGCCGCCGCGCCGAGCGCGAATGATGCGATGAGACGGCGCGCGCCGCCTGCCAGCCCCGTGTTGCGCTTGACCATCCGTTGTTCTCCAAATGCGTGGGTCGTTCGTTGCGGTTTGTTTGCGATGCCGGGCCAGTCTAACGAACAGGTTTCATCATTAAAAATAATCGTTCCTCATTTTTTAATACTCAAAAGTGGTAAGGGGCGCCCAATCGACGACTATCGCGTCCGAAGCGCCGCTTCGACGCAGCCGGATCGCGGCGGAATCGCCGCGATAGCGCCGAACTTCAAGTAACGCTTGAATTTCCCGCGATACTGTATAAAAATACAGCTCACTGTCTATCCATACAGTCATGCCATGATCAAACTCACCGCCCGCCAGCAGCAAGTGTTCGACTTGATTCGTCGCGCGATCGAGCGCTCGGGCTTTCCTCCGACGCGCGCGGAAATCGCCGCCGAGCTGGGCTTCAGCTCGCCGAACGCGGCCGAGGAGCACTTGCGGGCGCTCGCGCGCAAGGGCGTGATCGAACTGGCGGCGGGCGCGTCGCGCGGCATCCGCCTGCTCGGCATCGACGATGCGCCGCATCAGCTAACGCTGCCGCACGCGGCGCTGATGCAGTTGTCGCTGCCGCTCGTCGGCCGTGTCGCGGCGGGCAGCCCGATCCTCGCGCAGGAACACATCTCGCAGCACTACGCTTGCGATCCCGCGCTCTTCTCGAGCAAGCCGGATTACCTGCTGAAGGTGCGCGGCCTGTCGATGCGCGACGCCGGCATCCTCGACGGCGATCTGCTCGCCGTGCAGAAGCGCACCGAGGCGAAGGACGGCCAGATCATCGTCGCGCGGCTCGGCGACGACGTCACGGTCAAGCGCCTGAAGCGCCGGCCGGGCGGCATCGAGCTGATCGCCGAGAACCCCGACTACGAGAACATCTTCGTGAAGGCCGGCAGCGCGGAATTCGCGCTCGAAGGCATCGCCGTCGGGCTGATCCGCCCGGGCGAGTTCTGACCGCCTTTCGGCCAGCCGCGGCCCCGCCCGTCTATCCGCCATTCGACTGGATCTGGAGAACCTCATGGAACGCCTCGCCCGCCTGCTGCCCTTCCGCCAATTCGGCCGTCTGCGCCATCTGCGCGGTCGCACGCCGTGCGCGCCGCTCGTCGCCGCTCATTCGCGCGACAATGCGAACGCCCAGCCGTCGCTGCTGCCGTCCGCGCTCCCGGCGTTCGCACGTGTGTCGCTGAACGGCTCGCTCCATCATGCGGAGCCCGCGCGGCGTGCGCCGGTTCGCGTCTATCACGGGCCGTCGCGATTCATCATGGTCGGCACGGTCGACGCGATCTGCCGAATGATCGATCGATGCATCGCCGAGGAACGTTCGCTGACGCAGCAAGGTCTGTAACGGACCAGGGCCCGTTCGTTTCGTCGGGGGAGACCGCTTGAATTCCACTGCACGCCTGCGAGGGCGTTTCCTGAAGCCGGCGTCGGTCGTCGTGGCGCTGATCGTCGCCGCTGCCGCGGTGGTGTATGCGTACGCGTCGCCTTATCTCGCGCTCAGGCAGATGAGGCAGGCAATCGACGCGCGCGACGCGCAGGCGATCAGCGCCTATGTCGATTTCCCCGCGCTGCGGATCAGCCTGAAGCAGCAACTGACCGATGAATTGATGCGGCGCATCGACGCGCAAAAGCGCGACAACCCGCTCGCGATCATCGGCGCGATGATCGGCTCGGCGCTCGTTGGCCCGCTGGTCGACGCCTATGCGACGCCTGAAGGCGTCGCCGCGCTGATGAGCGGCCTGCCGCCGCGCGCGCGGCCCGGACAACGGCCGCCCGAGTTGAATCGGCCCGGCGATCAAGCGGCCAGCCAGGCCGTGACGGCCTCAGCCGGCGCAGGCGCGCCGCCGGGCAGCGCAGGCAACGCCGACGCGGCGCGCAGCCCGTCTCCTGCGGCAAGCGGCGCGGCGGCGCAAACCGCATCGGCGCCCGCGCCCGATATGCCGGCCGCCGCGTCGGGCTCGCCGTCCGGCCCATCGCCGCAAACAAGCGCCGGCTATCGAAGCTTCGACGAATTCGTCGTCACGTATCGCCGCGACGACGGCAGCGCGCGTTATGCTGCGGTCTTTCGTCGCAGCGGGGTCTTGGGCTGGAAATTGTCGGCAGTCGATTTACACGACGATTGAATCCGACTCGGGGCGCGAGCGTGTCGGCCGCGCGCGATCTGACGGCGACTTGCGCCGCGCATCAAAGCAAACCGCTACAAACCGCCGCGCGAAGCAAACGGCCACGCGGCAAACCGCCGGGATACCCGCCCGCGGGCCCTTCACTGAGAACGGGCCGGAACCGGCGCGGGCCGTTTACCCGATCGAGCCAATCCCGAGCGTCAGCGGCCAAGAAGAACCGCCAACGCCGGCCCCGACCGCTCGGCCGCCCCCTCGATCCGTCAATTCCTGTTCGCCCACCGCCGCGCCGGCGGCTCGTCAGTGTCCGGTCGTCGCGGCCGCGTCCTTCGCGCTTTCCGCTTTCTGCTCGGCAGGCGACGAACACGCCACCAGAATGCTGCACGACACGCGGTCGAGCAGTTGCGTACTGCCGGAGCCCATCCACCACCGCGACAAGCCGCTGCGGCAACGATGGCCGACCACGACGAGATCGACGTTCAGCTTCGTCGCGAGATTCGCGATCTCGTCGATCGGATAACCGAACGCGAAATGCCCCTGCGCGTGCACGCCACGCTCGGTCAGCCAGTCGACGCCCTCTTGCAGGATCTCCCGCGCGGTTTCCTCGAAGCGGCTGCACGCGACGTCGGTCAGCAGGCCGGCGCTTTGCGCAATGCTCGAGCGCATGTCGACGACCGACAGCAGGTGCGTCTCCGCCTTCAGATCGAGCGCCAGATCGGCGCCGCATCGCAACGCCTTGCGGCCTTCGAGCGTGCCGTCGTAGCACAGCAGAATCTTCTTGTAGCTAGCCATTTCGGCCTCCCCAATGCGCGACTCGCGCACGGATTCATCATGCTGCGCCGCAATTCCAGATGCAAGCGCTGGAAAACGCTGATTCGCGTTGCACCGCGAAAGCGCGATGATGCGACGCAGGAAGCAGCGACATCTGCGCCGGGACAATGCAAACGCGCTGAAGCGATACGGCCGATGCACTAGAATGGCCCGTTCGTGTCGCACGATTCCAATTGAAAGTCACTTGCCCATGTCTGTCGCACCGATCGATTTTCAACAAGTCGAGAAACGCTATGACGACAAGCTCGTCGTCAACGGCTTGTCGTTTCATGTGCAGCCCGGCGAATGCTTCGGCCTGCTCGGCCCGAACGGCGCCGGCAAGACGACGACGCTCAAGATGCTGCTCGGCATCACGCATCCGAACGCAGGCTCGATCAGCCTGTGCGGCGAGCCCGTGCCGTCCCGCGCGCGGCATGCGCGGCGGCGCGTCGGCGTCGTGCCGCAATTCGACAACCTCGACCCCGACTTCACCGTTCGCGAGAACCTGCTCGTGTTCGCCCGCTACTTCGGGCTCGCCGCGCACGAGGCGCGCGCGCTCGTGCCGCCGCTGCTCGAGTTTGCGAAACTCGAAAACAAGGCGGATGCGAAGGTGGGCGAGCTGTCGGGCGGGATGAAGCGGCGGCTCACGCTCGCGCGCGCGCTCGTCAACAATCCCGACGTGCTCGTGCTCGACGAACCGACGACGGGCCTCGACCCGCAAGCCCGGCATCTGATGTGGGAGCGGCTGCGCTCGCTCCTCGCGCGCGGCAAGACGATTCTGCTCACCACGCACTTCATGGAAGAGGCCGAGCGCCTGTGCCACCGCCTGTGCGTGATCGAGGAAGGGCGCAAGATTGCGGAAGGCGCGCCGCGCACGCTGATCGAATCGGAAATCGGCTGCGACGTGATCGAAATCTACGGGCCCGATCCCGCGCAGCTTCGCGACGAGCTCGCGCCGTTCGCCGAGCGCACCGAGATCAGCGGCGAAACGCTCTTTTGCTACGTCAGCGACCCGGAGCCGATCAACGCGCGCCTGAAGGGCCGCGCCGGCCTGCGCTATCTGCACCGCCCCGCGAATCTCGAAGACGTATTCCTGCGGCTGACGGGCCGCGAGATGCTGGATTGACACGATGGATACACGCCACTACACGCCGTCGCAGGCGCTCGCCCCCCGCCGGCGCGAATCGGCGTTCGCACTCGCGCTGCCCGCGAACGCCACCAACTGGATCGCCGTCTGGCGACGCAACTATCTCGTCTGGCAAAAGCTGGCGATCGCGTCGATGTTCGGCAATCTCGCCGATCCGATGATCTATCTGTTCGGCCTCGGGCTCGGGCTCGGGCTGATGGTCGGGCACGTCGAGGGCGTGTCGTACATCGCGTTCCTCGCGGCCGGAACGGTCGGCTCGAGCGTGATGATATCGGCGAGCTTCGAGTCGATGTACTCGGGCTTCTCGCGGATGCACGTGCAGCGCACGTGGGAAGCGATCATGCACACACCGCTGTCGCTCGGCGACATCGTGCTCGGCGAGATCGTCTGGGCCGCGAGCAAGGCGATGCTGTCGGGCGCGGCGATCATGCTCGTCGCCGGCGTCCTCGGCTATGCGAAGTTTCCGTCGATGCTCGTCGCGCTGCCGGTGATCGCGCTCGCCGGCGTCGCGTTCGCGAGCCTCGCGATGATCGTCACCGCGCTCGCGCCGTCCTACGATTTCTTCATGTTCTATCAGACGCTCGTGCTGACACCGATGCTGCTGCTGTCGGGCGTGTTTTTCCCGCTCACGCAATTGCCCGAATTCGCGCAGCACATCGCGCACGCGCTGCCGCTCGCAAATGCAGTCGACCTGATCCGCCCGGCGATGCTCGACCGTCCGGCAACCGACGTCGCGCTCCACGTCGCCATGCTCGCCGCGTATGCGGTCGGCGGATTCTTCGTCTGCGCGCGCCTGTTCAGGCGCCGGATGATGCGCTGACCAACCGGGCCGCGCCGGCCCCGGCCGGCGCGCCGCCGCGACGGCGCGCCGCGCCGAATGCCGGACGAGCGAGCCGTTCGGACCGCGCCGCGCCGATGCGCCGCGCGGCCTCCGGCGCTGCGCTCACTCGTCGTCGTCGCTCCACGGCATCTCGACATCGGTCAGAAACGCGACGGTCGCGAGCGGCCCGCCTTCCTGCCGGCCGAGCTTGCCGTCCGCGCGGTGCCATTCGACCCGGAACATCGTGCCCGGATCGTCGGCGAGCAGGTACACGGTACGCAATTCCTCCGGATCGGCGTCCCCGACCGGGCCGTCGAACGACACGAGCATCTTCTGTGGCCACACGCCGTTGACCGGATCGTAGACGCGCTCGCCCTGCGGAATGTCGATGCTCGCGTCGACGCCGATCGTCGCCGACGCCTCGACGATCATCTTGCCAAGCGCGCTCAGCACCGCGGTCGCGCGCGTGGAGTTGGCCTGGCGAATCGCGAGATCGCCGCGCGTCAGTGCCTGTTCGAGGCGGGGATGTACCTTGTGTTGCGTCATGCGTTTTCCTGATTGCTTCTGCTTCTGAAAAATGACGGCCGGCCTCGACTCCGAGACCGGCCCGATCGAGTGCACCGCATGCGGACGGCCGATGCGCCGACACCCCGGCCGCACCGACCACACACCCGCCGAACCGCCGAACCATCTAACCGCCGAGCAGATTTCCCCGTCCGGTCACTCGGCCCGCGGTTCGGCCAACCTCGCTCAGAACCCGAGCGCGACCGCCGCCAGCCCGCCGACCACCCCGAACGCGACGACGAGCGCCGCGACGAGCGCGAGCGTCGTCGGCTTGAACGAGCGCGCCAGCATCGCGAGCGACGGCACGCTGACGGGCGGCAGCGTCATCAGCAGCGCGCCCGCGGGGCCGACGCCCATGCCGAGCGACAGCATCGCCTGAATGATCGGCACCTCGCCCGCGGTCGGAATCACGAACAGCATGCCCGCGATCGCAAATGCGAGGATCCAGCCGATCCCGTTGCCGATGTCCGGCCCGATGTGCGGAAACAGCCACGCACGCGCCGCGCCGAGCAGCAGCACGAGCACCAGGTATTCGGGCACGAGGCGCACGGTCATCCGCGCGAAAATCTTCATCCACCGCACGAACGCGTTGCCGGCCGCCGCCTGCTCGGCGACGAGCTTCGCGCGCAGCGCATCGTCGACGACGCGCGTTTGCGCGCCGGCGAGACGATTGATCAGATAACCGATGCCGAACACCATCGCGACGCCAAGCACGAGCCGCAGCGCACTCCAGTGCCAGCCGAGCACGAAGCCCATGAACACGAGCGCGGCGGGATTGAGCACGGTGTTGCCGAGCCAGAACGCGAGTGCGCCGCCCGGCGACGCGTCGCGCTCGCGCAGGCCCGCGACGACGGGCGCCGCGCAGCACGTGCACATCATGCCCGGCAGCGCGAGCAAGCCCCCCGCTGCGACGCTGCCGAAGCCCGTGCCGCCGAGCGCGCGCGCGACCCAGTGCGCGGGCAGGAGCGCCTGCACCGCCGAGCCGAGCAGCAGGCCGAGCACCATCGCCTGCCAGATCGCCTTGCCGTATGCCCACGCGTAATCGAGCGCCGCCTGCAGCGACGGCCCCGGCGCGTGCGCCGCGGCGCCCATCAGGATCGACTGGCCGATCGAATGATGCTCGGCCGCGACGAACGCCTTGTGATAGTACGGAAACCACTTCACGTAGAAGAGGCCCGCGACGGCCAGCACGACGAACGTCGCGAGGCCGAGCGCCGGATGCTGTGTGTAGGAACGGGAACTGCTCATGCTGGTCGCCGTGAATGCGTGTGATTGAACGTTATGGCGCATCGACGCAGAAAGCCGAAGACGGACGAATGCCGCGTCGCGTCATGACGCGACGGACGGCGGCTCATCGGCGCCTCGGTTTCGGATGCGGGATGACGCGTCCGGCCTGACGAGCCGGACAGCCAACGGAAAGCGGCAATTATCGCACGCGGCGCGCGATTCTCCGATTGGGGCATTCGAGGCGGCGGCGCCTGGCGTCCTGCCGAACGGCGTCCGGTGGGCCGTCAGCGCATCCGCGAAGCCGACAGGCCACCATCTCGGCAGGCCGCAGGACTGCGCCGCCGACCGTCAGCCGTTACGGCGCAGGATTCGGCTGCTGCTCATGGAGCGCGTCGATTTCGGCGAGGATCTCGGGCGACAGCTTCACATCGACGCTCGCGATGTTTTCGCGCAATTGCTCGAGCGACGTCGCGCCGATCAGGTTGCTCGTCACGAACGGCCGGCTGTTGACGAACGCGAGCGCGAACTGCGCGGGCGACAATCCGTGCCGCCTCGCGAGCGCGACATAGCGCGACGTCGCCTGCACCGCATGCGGCCTGCTGTAGCGCTGAAAGCGCTCGAACCGCGTGATGCGGGCGCCCTCGGGACGCGCGCCCCCTTCGTACTTGCCCGACAGCCAGCCGAACGCGAGCGGCGAATACGCGAGCAGTCCGATGCGCTCGCGATGGCTGAACTCCGACAAGCCGTTCTCGAACGTGCGGTTCAGCAGGCTATACGGATTCTGGATGCTGACGATGCGCGGCAGGCCGAGCTTCTCGGCCGCGCGGAGAAATTGCGCGACACCCCACGGCGTCTCGTTCGACACGCCGACGTGACGCACCTTGCCCGCTTTCACGAAATCGCCGAGAACGGCGAGCGTCTCTTCGATCGGCACCGTGTACGGATCGTCGATCCACGGATACGCGGGGCGGCCGAACGTCGTCGTGCTGCGATCCGGCCAGTGCAACTGGTACAGGTCGACGTAATCGGTGCGCAGGCGCTTCAGGCTGCCGTCGAGCGCCTCGGTCAGGTTCCTGCGGTCGAACTGGTTGCCCGCGCCGCGAATGTGCGTCGGGTTGTGCGGCTGGCGCGCAGGGCCGGCGATCTTCGTTGCGATCGTCAGCTTCTCGCGCAGCGCCGGGCGCTTCGCGAGCCACGTGCCGAGATACGTCTCCGTGCGGCCCTGCGTTTCCGCCTTCGGCGGCACCGGATACATCTCGGCGGCGTCGATCAGCGTGACGCCCCGGTCGAACGCATAGTCGAGCTGCGCATGCGCATCGCTTTCGGTGTTCTGCTCGCCCCAGGTCATCGTCCCGAGACCGATCAGGCTAACTTTGACGCCTGAATCGCCGAGTGTGCGGTATTCCATGCCAAGGTTCCTGTCGCTTCGAATGCAAAGACCCAAAGCTAACACATCGGAACAATTGCTTCAGGGCATCGCCTCGACGCCGGCGCGCCACGCATGCCGCTTACGCCGGCCGCTGGATGAAGCACGTCGCCGACGCGTGCGCGACCACCTTGTCGTCCGGCGTCTTCAACGTGCCCTCGGCGACGCCGAGACTCTTCGAGAGATGGATCACACGCCCTTCGGCGACGAGATCGACGTCGCGAGGCACCGGGCGCAGCATTTTCACGTGCAGATCGACGGTGCCGTAGCCGACGCCCGGATCGAGTATCGTATGCACCGCGCACCCCGTGACCGAATCGAGCACCGTGGCGGCGAAGCCGCCGTGCACGCCGCCGAGCGGATTCAGATGGCGGCCGTCGGCGCGCGCGGTCATCTTCACGTAGCCGAGCTCGACGCTCTCGGGCCGCATCGGGATCGTCTCGGCGATCGACGCGGAGGGCAAGTCGCCCGCCGCCGCGGCGCGCAACAGTTCGAGACCGGACAGGGAAAGCGGATTCATCGACGACACTCCTCGCAGGGATGCGGAACGCGGCGCGACGCGCCATCAGTTCCCAAAAAGAACTTATATTGGCGCTCATTATTGGCAGACGCTCATCGGCTGTCAATACACAAGGGCGCGGCCGATTCGAGCGTGCGTTCTATAATCGAACGCACTTTCCCTGCTCTCACGGAATCCGATCATGAAATGGGACGACGTCGGCTCGATGCCATGTTCGGTCGCTCGCACGCTTGCCGTGCTCGGCGACCGCTGGACGATGCTGATCCTGCGCAATGCGTTTCTCGGCCATCGCCGCTTCGAAGCGTTCCAGACGCAACTGGGACTCACCCGCCACGTGCTCGCGGAGCGGCTCGCGCGGCTCGTCGATGAGGGCATCTTCACGAAGCGCGCGTATCAGGACCGGCCGCCGCGCTTCGAGTACCGTCTGTCGCAGAAAGGCCTCGACCTGTATCCGGTGCTGCTCGCGCTCGCCGCGTGGGGAGACCGCTGGAAGGACGACGGCAACGGGCCGCCCGTCGTGCTTCGCCACCGTCGATGCGCTCACGTGATGCATCCGGTGATGGTGTGCTCCGAATGCGGCGAGCCGATCGATCCACGGGAAGTCGAGCCCATGCCGGGGCCGGGCTGGGCCGAGCGACAGGCGGACAAGGTCGAGTGACGGCGCGGGCCGCCGCCCGCAACGGCGACGATCGCGCCGCGATCCGGAACCCGCGTGAGCGTAGACATGCGAGCGCGAGGCGGCCCGCTCACCGCGGCACGAATTCAGCCGCGGCCGATCTGGCGGCGGTTTTCCGCATGCCGGAAAAACTTTGGATCGCGAACCGTTCGTGCAGCCAAACGTATGACGCACGGCTCTTCTCCGGTCGATGCGGCAAGCCCTCGTGACATGCGAGCCGGCGAAACCGCATTCGGCAGCCTCACCCGAACGCGATCACGAGCCGCCGCAACAGCGCGCACCGCACCGCCGCCGCCGATCCGCAGGGGCGTGCGCGGCGACGGCCGCGCGACACACGTGCGACGCGATGTCCCGAGCGAACGGCTGTCATTTTTGAAAGCGGCCCGGTCAATTGAGGTACCATAGCGCCCGCTTGCGTCGAGCGTCCGCCACCCGTCTCCCGCGAGCATTGTCTGGTGCGTGCCGTACCGGAAGGCGCGCGAACAGCTCAGATTCCCAGTCCACTGCTTGCACGCCGGCGAGCCGCGCCGTCATCTGCATTACCTGCCGTGCATTTGGACTCCTCATGAAGAAAAGACGCAACATCACCTCGTACATCGTGATTGCGATGATCCTCGGCATCGCGGTCGGCTATGGCTGCCACAGCGCGTTTCCGGACCCGGCGATCGCTAAGGAAATCGCCGGCTACGTCTCGTTGCTGTCCGACGTGTTCCTGCGTCTCATCAAGATGATCATCGCGCCGCTCGTGTTCGCGACGCTGACAGTCGGCATCGCGCACATGGGCGACACCGGAGCGGTCGGCCGGGTCGGCGTGAAGGCGCTAGGCTGGTTCTTCGTCGCGTCGCTCACGTCGCTGCTGCTCGGCCTGCTGGCCGCCACGGTCCTGCAGCCGGGCAGTCATCTGAGCCTGCCGCTGCCCGCCACCGATGCCGCCGTCAACCTGAATACCAGCTCGTTCACGCTGAAGGACTTCGTGACCCACCTGGTGCCGAAATCGATCGCCGAAGCGATGGCGAACAACGAGATCCTGCAGATCGTCGTGTTCTCGATCTTCTTCGGCACCGCGCTGTCCGCGCTCGGCGACGCCGGCAAGCGTCTGACCGGCGTGATCGAGGATCTCGCGCAAGTGATGCTGAAGGTCACGGGCGCCGTGATGTGGTTTGCGCCCGTCGCGGTGTTCGCGGCGCTCGCGTCGACGATCACGACGGAAGGACTCGGCATCCTGCTCACGTTCGCGAAGTTCATGGGCAGCTTCTATATCGCGCTCGCGCTGCTGTGGGGCGTGCTCACGCTCGCGGGGCTCGTGTTCCTCGGCAAGCGCACGTTCACGCTGATCCGCCTGATCCGCGAGCCGTTCCTGCTGTCGTTCGCGACCGCGAGCTCGGAGGCCGCGTATCCGAAGCTGCTCGACGCGCTCGACCGCTTCGGCGTGAACCGCAAGATTTCGAGCTTCGTGCTGCCGATCGGCTATTCGTTCAATCTCGACGGCTCGATGATGTACTGCACGTTCGCGGTGCTGTTCATCGCGCAGGTGTACGGCGTCCACCTGCCGCTCGGCACGCAGATCACGATGCTGCTTCTGCTGATGCTGACGTCGAAGGGCATGGCGGGCGTGCCGCGCGCGTCGCTCGTCGTGATCGCGGCGACGCTCAACCAGTTCCACCTGCCCGAAGCCGGCCTGCTGCTGATCATGGGCGTCGACATGTTCCTCGACATGGGCCGCTCGGCGACCAATGCGGTCGGCAATTCGATCGCGGCCGCCGTTGTCGCGAAGTGGGAAGGCCAGCTCGACGACCCGCGCGACGATGTCGACTCCGACAGCGACGACGCGTCGCGCGAAGCGCCGCGGATCACGGAGCGCGTGTAGCGCGCGGCATTCGCATGCGCGGGCCCGACGGCCGCCTTGCGGTAAAATATGCGGTTATTCATGCGCCCCGGCGCTTTTCCGTACCGCCTATGTCCGCTTCGCCTGCCCTCAGTCCTCGCCGGGTGTCCGTCGCCCCGATGATGGATTGGACCGATCGCCACTGCCGTTCGTTTCATCGCACGATCTCGCGCCATGCGTGGCTCTATACCGAAATGGTGACGACGGGCGCGTTGATCCACGGCGACGTCGCGCGCCATCTGGCGTTTACGCCCGACGAAGCGCCCGTCGCGCTGCAACTGGGCGGCAGCGAGCCCGCCGATCTCGCGCACGCCGCGAAACTCGGCGAGCGCTGGGGCTACGACGAAATCAATCTGAATTGCGGCTGCCCGTCCGAGCGCGTGCAGCGCGGCGCGTTCGGCGCGTGCCTGATGAACGAGCCTCGGCTCGTTGCGGATTGCGTGAAGGCGATGCGCGACGCGGTGTCGATTCCGGTGACGGTCAAGCATCGAATCGGCGTCGACTCGGTCGACGACTACGCGTTCGTGCGCGACTTCGTCGGCACGGTCGCCGCGGCCGGCTGCGAGGTGTTCGTCGTGCATGCGCGCAACGCGATCCTGAAGGGCTTGTCGCCGAAGGAAAACCGCGAGATCCCGCCGCTCAAGTACGACTACGCGTATCGGCTCAAGCGCGACTTTCCGCAGCTCGAAATCGTCATCAACGGCGGCGTCACGACGCTCGACGAAGTCGAGCAGCATCTGCGGCATGTCGACGGCGTGATGCTCGGCCGCGAGGCGTATCACAATCCGTACGTGCTCGCCGGCGTCGACGCACGCTTCTACGGCGCGACCGCGCCGGCGCCGACGCGCGAAGCGGTGGAGGCGAAGCTCGTCGAATACTGCGCGACCGAGCTCGCGCGCGGCACCTATCTCGGCGCGATCGTGCGGCATGCGCTCGGCCTGTATCGAGGCGTCGCGGGTGCGCGCGGCTGGCGCCGCGTCCTGTCGGACAACAAGCGTCTCGCGCGTGGCGATCTATCGATCTTCGACGAGGCACGCACACACCTGGCGAACCCGGAAGAACTTTTTGAAAAAAAGGCTTTGCAAAGCTAAACGGCCTTTGTATAATCTCGCTTCTTCATTGATGCCGCTGCTGCAGCGAATCAAACGGAGAGAAAATAGTGGTGGCTGTAGCTCAGTTGGTAGAGTCCAGGATTGTGATTCCTGTCGTCGTGGGTTCGAGTCCCATCAGCCACCCCAAAGTTTCATTGCAAAACAGGCGCTTCGGCGCCTGTTTTGCTTTCCGCGACAGGAATTCGGAAACGACGCGCATGTCTTGCCGCGATTCGCAAACAACGCGAAATCTTCAGCGCCAATCAAACGATATTCGAAACTTCACCGGGATCGCACTGCCGCGCACTCGGCACGCAGAAGCTTCCTGGGCCTCCCCGCCCGCGGCGCCCATTTCCACTTCATGAGCCACCGTCGATCCTCCTGATCGCCGCAGGCCCTACGCCACACCGTTTCGCGCGCCGCTTTTGCGCCGACACTCCGGATGTTCGACGCCCAAAACGCGAAAGCCCCAACCGCATTACGCAGCCGGGGCTTTCTTTTGCATCAGATCCTTTGGCACGAGGAGAAGATGCTTTTGCAGTATATTCGACGCGCGCCGCGCGACATGTCGATTCTTTGTGAATATTTGTATCGCGAGTTAAGCGCTTTCGTGAAAACCGATTCGCTCGATCGGATCGATGCAAGACGGCAACCGGCGTGCGGCGCCGATACCCGTTCGGCCCCCGCAGCGCGACCGCTGCGCGCCGACACCACACCCACATCCGCACCCCGCGATCCGCCGATCGGATCGCCGGCATGCCGGCCAGTTCCCAGGCAAGCGTCGTCAGACGACGCCAGCGCCCAGCAATTCCCGGTCGATCGCCGATCGCGCGACGGCGAGCGTCTGCTCGATCACCCGGCGTTCACTGAGCAACAGCCCGTCAACGTGCACGAGCCGCCAGTCGATCATCACCGCGCCGCCCTGCAGCACCCGGTAATGCGCCTTCTCGCCCGCCCAGACCTGCTCGGTCTTCACTTCGATGTCGTAGCCCTTGTAGGCCTCGCCGAAGTCGCCGATGTCCCTGCCTTTCGGTTCCATTTCGTCGCCTCCCGATCCGGACGGCCGTGCCGACGCCGGCACAGGCAAGCTCCGCCCGGCGTCCGCCATCCCCGTCAATCGTACGCTTCAGACAGGTAAGCCTTGCCGTCGTCGGTGATGTCGACCCGGTCCGGGCCGCTCTGATAGACGAAGCCGTCGTTCAGAAGCTCCTCAAGCGCAAGCCGGAAGCCCGCCGGCAGCGGGCGGCCAGCGCCGAACTGGTCGATCCATTTCAGCGCTTCGATCGCTTCGGGACTCAGGGTAGGAAACATGGCCCGCCTCCGCCGTCGGTTTCGTTCCATCCTAGCACTTTCGTTCATGCGCGGAAAAACGGCGAAGCCGGCGCCGGCGGGCGCAAAGCGTCGCCCCGCGCGGGCCGGGCGCGCGCGGGCGGCGGCCGCTCGCTCAGAGGCGGGCGATCGATACTTCGGTCGACTTGACGAGCGCCACCACCTCGGTGCCGACCTTCAGCTCCAGTTCGTCGATCGAGCGGGTCGTGATGACCGACGTGACGATGCCGAACGGCGTGTCGACGTCGACCTCGGACACGACAGGCCCGCGGATGATCTCCTTCACCTTGCCTCGGAATTGATTTCGTACGTTGATTGCCGTGATGCTCATCGGGTATTCGCTCCGAATGGTTCGTCTGATTGATCGTGGCGATCGGTCCGATCGCGCGGGCGGCGGCGCGTCGTCGCCCGCCCGTCATACCGCCCAGCGCAATCCGCTCGCCGCCGCCGCGCGGCCGCGCGGAGCGCCGTCCGGAATCGCGGCGGCCGGCGTTGCATCCGCCGGCTCCGCGCCCGTCAACACGCGTTGCAGCACGCGATCCTCGAACGCGGCGAACGCCGCCGACGCCCGCGCGCGCGGCCGCTCGAGCGGCACCCGCTGATCGAATGCGATCCGGCCCGCTTCGATGAGCAGAATCCGGTCGGCGAGCGCGACCGCCTCCTGTACGTCGTGCGTGACAAGCAGCGCGGTGAAGCGATGCTCGCGCCACAGGCGCTCGATCAGCGCATGCATTTCGATGCGCGTGAGCGCATCGAGCGCGCCGAGCGGCTCGTCGAGCAACAGCAGTTGCGGGCGGTGGACGAGCGCCCGCGCGAGCGCGACGCGCTGCCGCTGCCCGCCCGACAATTGCGCGGGCCAGTCGTTCGCGCGCGCGAGCAGCCCGACTTCGTCGAGCACCGCGCGCGCGTCGTCTTTCGCGCGTCGCCCGAGACCGAGCATCACGTTCTGCAGCACGGTCTTCCACGGCAGCAGGCGCGCGTCCTGATACATGATCCGCGTATCGAGCGCGCCGCCGCCTTCGCCACGCTTGACGAGCGCGCCGGCGCTCGGCGTCTCGAGCTCCGCGACGAGACGCAGCAGCGTCGATTTCCCGCAGCCGCTGCGGCCGACGATCGAGACGAAGCTGCCTCGCTCGATCGCCAGATCGACATCGGCGAGCACGGCCCGCTCGCCGTAGCGCTTGCTCACGCGCGTCAGGCGCACCGATGCGTCGCCGTCGCCGGCGACGCGCCGCGCGTCAGCGTCGTCGCGCGGCGCACGGCCAAATGCGCCGCCCGACGCGAACGGCAGCACGTGCGCGCCGCTGTCGCGTTCGAGCACCGCGGCGTCCTGCGCATCGCCGTCGGCGGTGCGCGCCTGCGCGAGCTCGGCTTCGAGATCCGCTCCCGCGATCGGGCCGTATGTGGCGGCCAGCGTGGTTCCAGTCATGCGTCGGCTCCCGGTTGATACGCGGGGTGCCAGCGCAGCGTCGCGCGCTCGAGCCACTTCGCGAGCACGTCGGCGAGCTTGCCGAGTACCGCGTACAGCAGGATGCCGACCACCACCACGTCCGTTTGCAAGAATTCGCGCGCGTTCATCGTCATGTAGCCGATGCCCGATTGCGCGGAGATCGTTTCGGCGACGATCAGCATCACCCACATCAGCCCGAGCGCGAACCGCACGCCGACGAGAATCGACGGCAGCGCGCCCGGCAGGATCACGTCGCGATAGAGCGCGAAGCCCCTCACGCCGTAGCTCCTCGCCATCTCGACGAGGTCCGCGTCGACCGAGCGTATCCCGTGATACGTGTTGATGTAGACGGGGAAGAACACGCCGAGCGCGACGAGGAAGAGCTTCGCGTTCTCGTCGATGCCGAACCACAGGATCACGAGCGGGATCATCGCGAGCGCGGGGATGTTGCGGATCATCTGGATCGTCGAGTCGAGCGCGACCTCGGCCGTCTTCGAAAGCCCGGTCGCGAGGCCGAGCGCGAGCCCGACGCCGCCGCCGATCGCAAAGCCGACGAGCGCGCGCCACGTGCTGACTTTCACGTTCGCCCACATGTCGCCCGATTCGACGAGCGTCCACGCGGCGCGCGCGACGGCGAACGGCTCGGGCAGCACGCGATTCGACAGCGCCCCCGAGCGCGCGGCGAATTCCCACGCGAGCACGAGCGCAAGCGGCACGAGCCACGGCGCGATCGCGCGCGCGGCCTGGCCGGCGCGGCGAGCCGCGAAACCCGCGCCTGGATGCGTCATCGCCATGTCGGTGCCCTCCTCGCTCAGCTCTGGCTCGCCTTCGGCAGATACTGATTGCCGACGACTTCGCCGAACGGCCCCGACAGCGGCCCCGCGCGCCGCGCGCCGCCACCGCCCTTGACGAGCGGGAACACGAGCTCGGCGAAGCGGTACGACTCCTCGAGGTGCGGATAACCGGACAGGATGAACGTCTCGATGCCGAGCGCCGCATACTCGCGCATCCGCGCGGCGACTTGTTCGGGATTCCCGACGAGCGCCGTCCCCGCGCCGCCGCGCACGAGCCCGACGCCCGCCCACAGGTTCGGATAGATCTCGAGCTCCTGGCGCGAGCCGCGCTTGCCGCCGTGCAGCGCGGCCATCCGGCGCTGCCCTTCGGAGTCCATCTTCGCGAACGCCTGTTGCGCGCGCGCGATCGTGTCGTCGTCGAGCCGGCTGATGAGGCGGTCGGCGTCGCGCCATGCCTCTTCTTCGGTCTCGCGCACGATCACGTGCAGGCGAATCCCGAACTTGATCTCGCGCCCGCGCTCGGCCGCGCGCGCGCGGATGTCGGCGATCTTCCTCTCGACCGCCGCGGGCGGCTCGCCCCAGGTCAGATAAGTATCGATGTGATCGGCCGCGATTGCATGCGCGGCGTGCGACGAGCCGCCGAACCACAGCGGCGGATGCGGGCGCTGAACGGGCGGGTACAGCAGCTTGCCGCCCTTCGCGCTCAGATGCTCGCCGTCGAAATCGACGCGGCCGTTCTCGTGCGATTCGGCGAGCAGCTTGCGCCAGATGTGCAGGAAGTCGTCGGTGATCGCGTAGCGCGTGTCGTGATCGGCAAAGAGGCCGTCGCCTTCGAGCTCGGCCGAATCGCCGCCCGTCACGACGTTGATCAGCAGACGCCCGTCGGAGAGCCGGTCGAACGTCGACGCCATCCGCGCGGACAGCCCCGGCGACGACAGGCCCGGCCGGATCGCGACGAGGAATTTCAGGCGCTTCGTCGCCGGAATCAGGCTCGACGCGACGACCCACGCATCCTCGCACGAACGGCCCGTCGGCAGCAGCACGCCGTCGTAGCCGAGCGTATCGGCCGCGACGGCGACCTGCCGGAAGTAGTCGTAGTCCGCGGCGCGCGCGCCCTCGGCCGTGCCGAGATAGCGGCTGTCGCCGTGCGTGGGAATGAACCAGAACACATTCATGCGAAGCTCCTGCCTGACTGATCGTGCAAAAAAGGGCAACGGCGACACGACGCGGCACGCGCATCGCTCGCGGATGAGCCGGGAAACACGCGTCGCGGCGGATCGCGCGATGCGCGCGCGCCGTCGCGCGGTGGGCGGCCGGGCCGTCTCTCGGGGAATCAGTCTAGGGAGCGCGGTTTCGTATAGGAACGATTTTTTTGAGCTTAGGTTTTCCGCTTTCGTGCATAGCGTGCTGCTGCAGCGAATATGCGCGCACGGGCCCCTATAATGTCGCACCAGGTCCCTGACAACCCGGCGCGCGCCGCATGGCGCCGCGCCTTCACGTGGCGCTCTCGATGCAGAAAGTGATCCTGCCGTTTCTGTCCGGCTTTCTCGCCGCTCTCTTCTTCCGCGAAGCGACGCTCGCGCTCTTGCACACGGCGGGCCTCATCGACGCGACGGGCTTCTCGACCGCGCCGTTCGCACCGCTCGGCATTCCTGAATTCGTCGCGAACGCGATCATGAGCGCGTGCTGGGCGATCCTGATGGCGTGGCTGTTGCGCGTGTCGCCCGAGCGCGCGGCGCCGTGGGTGCCGTCGCTCGTGTTCGGCGGCATCGTGCTGACCGCCGCGCGCGTGTTCGCGATCGATCCGCTGCGCGGCATCTGGCCCGCCGGCAACATGCTGCCGCCCCTCGTCGTCGGCTTCGTCGCGAATGCGGTCTGGGGCTGGGGCACGCTCGTGTTCATGCGCGCGTTCATGTCGGACGATGACGGCGGCGGCGACGCGTGAGCACCGCCGGCCCGGCGCGCGCGATGCGGCGCTCGGCTGCGCGGCCGGCCGCCCCGCGCGGAGCGGCGATCGCTCGCCATCCGCGCCGACGATCGCGCGATCGTCGGCGTCGATCGGCGCGCACGCCGACGGATCGACGCTCCCGCATCGCGCCAACCGATCATCGTTTTTCTGCGAATAGATCGTTCGAAGCGACCGTCCGGATCGATTCGGCTCGCGCCTGTCGAGCGCCGCTCGAACAATGCGAAGCGATCACGCGATGCCGCACACGCGATGTCGCGCGCGATCCGCAAAATCGTCAGTCGTGCAAATTCCTGAGCGGATGCTCGTCCGCGCGCCACGGGCTCTCGAACATCGCCGCGACCGCCTCCGTCGTCACGTCGGCGATCGCAGGATAGCGCCACTTCGGCGCGTGATCCTTGTCGACGATCACCGCGCGCACGCCTTCGATCACGTCGCCGCGCGCGAACGTCGAGCGCGTCAGATCGAGATCGCGGCGCAGGCAGTCGGCCATCGTCGCGCCGCGCGCGCGCTCGACGACTTCGAGCGACACCGCCATCGACAGCGGCGACAGCGAGCCGCCGCGCATTGCCGCGCGCGCCTTGTCGGCCCACGCGGCGCGCACCGCATCGTCGTGCTCGGCGTCGAGCGACGCCGCAATCGCGGCGACGTCCGCTTGCGCGAAATGCCGGTCGATCGACGCACGCGCGGCCGCGAGCGCCGACGCATCGGGCGCGGGCGCCGGCGCGTGCCGCGCGGCTTCGGCCGCGACGCGCGCCGTCACCGCCGCGCCGTCGCCGAAGCGCTCGGCGCGCAGCGCGTCGACGAGTGCCGGCAGCGCCGCATCCGGCAGATAGGCGTCGGCGAGCCCCGCGTACAGTGCGCTCGCCGCGTCGAGCGTCGCGCCCGTGACGGCGAGATAGCGGCCGAGCGCGCCCGGCGTGCGCGCGAGAAACCAGCTCATGCCGACGTCCGGAAAGAGCCCGATGCGCGTTTCCGGCATCGCCATCTTCGTCGAATCGGTGACGACGCGCAGCCCGCCCGTGCGCTTCGCCGCCTGCGAGATGCCCATCCCGCCGCCCATCACGACGCCGTGCATCAGCGCGATATACGGCTTCGGGTACGTGAAGATCGCGTGATTCAGCGAATACTCTTCGATGAAGAACGTGTCGATCGATGCTTGATCGCCACGCCGGTGCGCGTCATGGAAGAAGCGCACGTCGCCGCCCGCGCAGAACGCGCGCGGATGCGGGCTGTGGATCACGACCGCGAGCACGTCGGCATCGTCGCGCCACGCGTCGAGCGCGCGATGCAGCGCACGGATCATGCCGGTCGACAGCGCGTTGAGCGCCTGCGGGCGGTTCAGCTCGAGAAAGCCGATGCGGTTCGCGACGTGCGCGCGGACGTCGGACTTGGGCGAATCGGAATGGAATGCGTTCATACATTGAGAAGTGGGCGGGCGCGGCCGTCAATGCGCCTGCATGTTCGAAAACAGGTTGAGCACCGCGACGCCCGAGATGATGAGCGCGAGCCCGACGATCGCGGGCCAGTCCGGCACCTGCCGATAGAGCACGACCGCGACGAGCGTGATGAGCACGATGCCCGCGCCCGACCAGATCGCGTACACGATGCCGACCGGCATGCTCCTGAGCGTCAGCGACAGGCAATAGAACGCGGTGCCGTAGCCCGCGGCGACGACGAGCGTCGGCCCGAGCCGCGTGAAGCCTTCAGCCGCGCGCAGCGCCGACGTGCCGATCACCTCGGCGACGATCGCGATCGCGAGCCATGCGTAAGCGGGCAGTTGCATCGCGTCAGCTCCTCGCGAGCGCGAGCGTCTCGTACGCGTGGCCGAGCTGCGCGCACAGCGCCTCGACGACGAGCTCGTGGTCGCCGCGCTGCGGCAGCCCCGACACCGTGACCGAGCCGATCACGCCCGCGCCCGCGACCGTCAGCGGAAACGCGCCGCCGTGCGACGCATATTCGGCGACAGGCAGCCCGTGCTTGTCGGCGAGCGTCGCGCCCGCCTGCTGCATCCGCAGCCCGACCGCATACGAGCTGCGCCTGAAGTGCGCGGCGACGTTGCCCTTGCGGCGCGCCCAGTCGACGTTGTCGGGCGTCGCGCCGTCGAGCAGCGCGAAGAAGAGCGGCTGACCGAACGTGCGCACGTCGATTGCGACCGCGTGGCCGCGCGCGAGCGCGAGTTCGCGCAGTTGCGAGCCGAGCGCCCATGCGCGCGCGGCGTCGAACTGCGGGAACACGAGGGTCTTTTCCTGTACGGCGATCGACTGCAGATCGAGAGCGATATCCATGAAGCGTATAGGCGAACGAAAGCGGGAATACGGAAGGAAAAGGCGCGCGCCGTCCCGGATGGCATGCGCACTGCGCGGCCCTTGCGGCGCGGCCGGTGAAGCGACCGGTAAAGCGGCCCGATAACGGTCCGATAAACGGTCCGATTCTAGCGCAGCACTGCCTGCGAGCTGTTCGGCGAGCCGCTCGGGCGAGTCGGCAAACGGAAATCATCAGGAAGGTGTTGCATTTGTCCGGGTAACTCCCTATAATTTCATTTTTCGACGGACGCGGGGTGGAGCAGTCTGGCAGCTCGTCGGGCTCATAACCCGAAGGTCGTAGGTTCAAATCCTACCCCCGCAACCAAGCCAGTTTTTTCGCAGGCAAGCCCCAATCGCGAGCATGCGAAAACGGATGAATCCGCGTCGAAACCGATCAGAAAGCCCGCCCTCCACGGTGGGCTTTTTGCTTTTCCAACGCCTGCGCGATTGCGTCGCCGATCTGCATCCGCGCGCCATCGCATGCGACCGGCACAAGACGAGCTGCGATACGAGCGAAAGACGATGCGGGAGGCGGCGCGAAAATGCGATACGAAAAGCGCGAAACAAAAATCGCGATCGCACTCGGCCCCGCGAACCGGCCGCGCCGCCGCGCCCGCCCGCTTGGCGCCGCTCGACTTCGCGCGCACGAGAATGCCCTCGCCCGGTGATACACTCGCATCACCATTTCCCATCCCCTTTCTATGAAATTCTGTTCCGTTTGCGGTCACGAAGTCGTCGCGCGCATCCCGCCGGGAGACAATCGCGAGCGCTTCGTCTGCGACCAGTGCGGCACGATCCACTATCAGAACCCGCGCAACGTCGTGGGCACGATTCCCGTCTGGGGCGATCAGGTGCTGCTGTGCCGGCGCGCGATCGAGCCGCGCTACGGCTACTGGACGCTGCCCGCGGGCTTCATGGAGATGGGCGAGACGACAGCCGAGGCCGCCGCGCGCGAAACGCTCGAGGAAGCGGGCGCGCGCGTCGAGGTGCAGAACCTCTTCACGCTGCTGAACGTGCCGCACGTCCATCAGGTGCATCTCTTCTACCTGGCGCGCCTTGTCGATCCGTCGTTCGAGGCGGGCGAGGAAAGCCTCGAGGTGCGGCTCTTCGACGAGGCGGACATTCCGTGGGACGAGATCGCGTTCCCGACCGTCAGCCAGACGCTGCGGTTCTTCTTCGCCGACCGCGAGGCGGGCGACTACGGCGTCCACACTGGCGACATCTTCCGCTCGCTGCGCAACGGCTAGGCACGCGCATGGTCCCCTGGCTCGGCCCAGACGATCCGTTTCCGAGCGTCGAGCGCGCGCTCGGCGCGGCGAGCGGCGCGCCCGGCCTGCTCGCCGCGAGCGCGGACCTGCTGCCGTCGCGCCTCATCGACGCGTACCGGCGCGGAATCTTCCCGTGGTATTCGGACGGCCAGCCGGTGCTCTGGTGGAGCCCCGATCCGCGAATGATCCTCGTGCCCGCCGAATTCAGGGTTTCGGCGACCTTCAGGAAGACGCTCAAGCGCGTGCTGCGCGAGCCGCGCTGGGAAATCCGCGTGGACTGCGACTTCGCCGGCGTGATGCGCGCCTGCGCGCAGGCGCCGCGGCGCGGGCAGCGCGGCACGTGGATCACCGCGGAGATCATCGACGCGTATTCGTCGCTGCACCGTGCGGGCGACGCGCACAGCATCGAAGCCTGGCTCGACGGCCGCCGCGTGGGCGGCCTCTACGGCGTGTCGTTCGGCCGGATGTTCTTCGGCGAATCGATGTACGCGGATGTCAGCGACGCGTCGAAAATCGCGCTCGCCGCGCTCGTCGCGCACCTGCGCGAGCACCGGGTGGAAATGATAGACTGCCAGCAGAACACGTCGCATCTGGCGTCGCTCGGCGGCCGCGAGATCGCGCGCAAGGCGTTCGTCGCGCACGTGCGCCGCGCCGTCGCCGAGCCGCCGATACCCTGGCGGTTCGACAAGACCGTCGTCGCCGGATTGCTCGGCCAGGCCGCTTCGGCGACGGCAGCGGAAGCGTTCGATCGTTAGCGCGGCAAAACATCAATACATCGAGAGCTGCCCATGACTCATCCCACTGAGCTGCCGCTTTCACCGCTTTCGGCGTTGCAATTCTATGCAACGGCCCCCTACCCGTGCAGTTATCTGGACGGGCGCATTGCGCGCTCGCAAGTCGCGACGCCGAGCCATCTGATCAATTCCGACATCTACACCGAGCTCGTGAAGGCGGGCTTTCGCCGCTCCGGCGTGTTCACGTACCGCCCGTACTGCGACGGCTGCCGCGCGTGCGTGCCGGTGCGCGTGCCCGTCGACGCATTCGCGCCGAACCGCGCGCAGCGGCGCGCATGGAAGCGCCACCGCGCGCTCGTCGCGACGGTGTCGCCGCTCCACTACGACGAAGAGCACTACGCGCTCTACATGCGCTATCAATCGGCGCGCCACGCGGGCGGCGGCATGGACCGCGACAGCCGCGATCAATACGAACAATTCCTGCTGCAGAGCCGGATCAACTCGCGGCTCGTCGAATTCCGCGATCTCGATCCAGCCGAGGACGGCGCGAGCGCGCTGCGAATGGTCAGCATGATCGACATCCTCGGCGACGGCCTGTCGTCCGTCTACACGTTCTTCGATCCGGACGAGCCGCACGCGAGCTACGGCACCTACAACATCCTCTGGCAGATCGAGCAGGCGAAGAGCCTGCGCCTGCCATACGTCTATCTCGGCTACTGGATCCGCGAAAGCCCGAAGATGGCTTACAAGGCGAACTTCCATCCGCTCGAAGGGCTCATCGACGGCCGCTGGAAAGTGCTCGACCCGACGCTCGCCGATCTGCCGCCCGTCGACGCCGCCTTCGCGCGCGCGCCGTTGCCGGGCGGCCATTCGGGCACGCGCTGAAAGCCGCGCGGCCGCATCCGCCGCCGCACCGCCCGACGAAGGCGCGCCGGCGCTTCTCGGCTAAAATGACCGGTTGTCAATTTTTCGGCTGCCGCCGCCCCTTTTCGTGTTCAGCTCCCTCTATCCGCTTGCCCGCGCGTCCCTCTTCAAGATGGATGCGGAAGATGCTCATCATCTGACCCTGCGCATGCTCGGCGCCGCGGGCCGCACCGGTCTCGCGTGCGCACTGTCGCCTCGCGTGCCCGACGCGCCGCGCACCGTGATGGGGCTCACGTTCCGCAATCCGGTCGGGCTCGCGGCCGGCCTCGACAAGGACGGCGCGGCGATCGACGGCTTCGCCGCGCTCGGCTTCGGCTTCATCGAGGTCGGCACGGTCACGCCGCGCGCGCAGCCCGGCAACCCGCGCCCGCGGATGTTCCGGCTGCCCGAGGCCGGCGCGATCATCAACCGGATGGGCTTCAACAACAGCGGCGTCGACCAGTTCGTGAAGAACGTGCAGGCGGCGCGCTACCGCGGGGTGCTCGGCCTGAACATCGGCAAGAACGCCGACACGCCGATCGAGCGCGCGGCCGACGATTATCTGTACTGCCTCGAGCGCGTCTACCCGTTCGCGAGCTACGTGACGATCAACATCTCGTCGCCGAACACGAAGAATCTGCGCCAGCTTCAAGGCGCGGGCGAGCTGGACGCGCTGCTTGCCGCGCTGAAGCACAAGCAGCAGCGCCTCGCCGATCTGCACGGCAAGCTCGTGCCGCTCGCGCTGAAGATCGCGCCCGATCTCGACGACGAGCAGGTGAAGGAAATCGCCGCGACGCTGCTTCGCCACGACATCGAGGGCGTGATCGCAACCAACACCACGCTGTCGCGCGACGCGGTGAAGGGCCTGCCGCACGCCGACGAAGCAGGCGGGCTGTCCGGGCGGCCCGTGTTCGACGCGTCGAACGCGGTGATCCGCAAGCTGCGCGCGGAGCTCGGCGACGCCGTGCCGATCATCGGCGTGGGCGGCATCTTCTCGGGCGACGACGCGCGTGCGAAACTCGCGGCGGGCGCGTCGCTCGTCCAGTTGTACACGGGCTTCATCTATCGCGGTCCGGCGCTCGTCGCCGAATGCGTGAAGGCGATCGCTCTCGGGCAAACGCGGTGATATAGAAATAAACAAACAATATTTAGATATCGATTGTTATTTCGCTATCATCGGGCGATCGATTTCAAGGCCTCGTCGAAGGCCCTCTCCCAGGCAAGGAAACAACACGATGAAAATTGCATCGCTGAAGAAGCTTCTGGTCGCCGGCCTGATCGGCGCGTCGTTCGTCGCCGCCACCGCGCACGCGGCGGATCTGCTCGACGAAGTCAAGCAACGCGGCACGCTGCGGATCGGCCTCGAAGGCACGTTCCCGCCGTTCAACTCGAAGAACCCGCAAGGCGAGCTCGTCGGCTTCGACGTCGACATCGCGAAGGCGGTCGCCGCGAAGCTCGGCGTGAAGCCCGAATTCGTCACGACCGAATGGAGCGGCATCATCGCGGGCCTGCAGGCGGGCAAGTTCGACGTGATCGTCAACCAGGTCGGCATCACCGACCAGCGCAAGCAGACGCTCGACTTCTCGCCGGCGTACACGTTCTCGTCCGCGCAGCTCATCCAGCGCAAGGACGACACGCGCCAGTTCACATCGCTCGAGGACCTGAAGGGCAAGAAGCTCGGCGTCGCGCTCGGCACGAACTACATGGACATGGCGAAATCGGTGCCCGGCGTCGACGTGAAGACGTATCCGGGCGCGCCCGAATACCTGCGCGACCTCGCGGCGGGCCGGCTCGACGCGGCGCTCAACGATCGCCTGATGCTCGCGTACCTGACGAAGAACTCGCAGTTGCCGCTGCGCCCGGGCGCGAACGTCGGCTCGGCGAACCCGTCCGGCATTCCGTTCAAGAAGGGCAATCCGAAGTTCGCGAAGGCGATCGCCGACGCGATGACGCAGCTCGAGGCCGACGGCACGTTCACGAAGATCTCCGACAAGTGGTTCGGCATCGACGTGACGAAGCCCGTCAAGTGAGCGTGTAATTCGTAGCCTCACCGCCTCATCCGGCGGCGAACGAGGGCGGCATTCGCAACGGTGCCGCCCTTTGCATTGCGCGCCCGGTTTATGATTGCGCTTTCATGATTGCGCTTTCGCTCACGCCTCGTCTCCGCTTCACATGCCGATCACTTCCCTCCTCGCCCAATCGCTCCCGGTTCTGCTCCAGGGCGCGCTGCTGACCGTCAAGTTCGCCGTGCTGTCGATGCTGTTCGGGCTCGTCGGCGCCGTCGTGCTCGCGCTGATGGGCATCGGCGGCAACCGGGCGCTGGCCGGCCTCGCGCGCGCGTACGTGAGCGTGATGCGCGGCACGCCGCTCCTCGTGCAGATCTTCGTCGTCTATTACGGACTGCCAAGCCTCGGCGTGTCGCTCGATCCGACGCCCGCCGGCGTGATCGCGCTGTCCGCGAACGTCGCCGCTTACATGTCCGAAAGCATGCGCGGCGCGATCAACGGGATCGACAAGGGGCAGTGGCTCGCCGCGTACAGCCTCGGGCTGTCGTGGCGGCAGACGCTGCACTACGTGATCGGCCCGCAGGCGCTGCGGATCGCCGTGCCGAGCCTGTCGAACAGCCTCATCAGCCTGATCAAGGACACGTCGCTCGTGTCGGTGATCACCGTCACCGAGCTGCTGCGCAGCGCGCAGGAGATCATCGCGTCGACCTATCAGCCGCTGCCGCTCTATCTCGCCGCGGCGGGCGTCTACTGGGTGCTGTGCCAGATCCTCGAATGGGTGCAGCGCTGGTACGAGCAGCGGCTCACGCTGCCGAGCCGGCATTGAGCGGGATCGCGCATTGCTCGGCGCTGCGGGCGTGGCGGGCGGCGGCACACGCCACGCGCTAAGCGCAGCGCCCATCAATCCATCGGATAGCGCACGCCGAGCGCCGCACGCGCAGCGTCCGTCATCGCGATCATCCGCCGCGAATGATCGTGCGTCATCACCGGGCTTTCGAGCTCGCCCGCACGCAGCAGATCGCAGAAGTGCGCGATCTCGTAATTGAGGCCGCCGCCGTCGAACGGCTCGTCGAGCTCGACGATGCGGCCATCCGCGTAGCGGATCGTCGCGCGCGCCGGATTCCACCAGTTCTCGTGAATCGTCACATAGCCGCCCGCCGCCGCGAGCAGCGCGTCGCCGCGCCCCATCACGTCGAGCCCGCAGAACAGTTGCGACACGCCGCGCTCGTGCCGCGCGTTGACGCTCGCGAACACGTCGACGCCCGTCGCGCCGACGCGGCCCAGCGTCTGCACGTCGAGCGGCGCGCCGAGCCAGTCGACCGCAAGAAACATCTCGTAGATGCCGATGTCGAGCAGCGCGCCGCCCGCCTGCTCGAAACGGTAGACAGGATGATCGGCCGGCACCGTCGACGACGCGCAGCCCGCGCGCACGAGCGCGACCTCGCCGATCGGATCGCGTTCGAGATGCGCGCGCAGCTTCCGGTATAGCGGATAGAACGGCGGCTTCATCGCCTCCATGAACAGGCGCTTGCCCGCGTGCGCGGCGGCGAGCACCGCCTCGAGCTCGCGCGCGTTGACGGTCGCGGGCTTTTCGCAGAGCACCGCCTTGCCGGCCGCGAACGCCGCGAGCGCGTAATGCGCGTGGCTGTCGTTCAGCGTCGCGATGTAGACGGCATCGATGTCGGACGCGAGGAGCGCGTCGACGCTATCGCACGGCGCGCCGCCATGCGCCGCGCAGAACGCGGCGGCCGCATCGGCGCGACGCGCCCAGATGCGCGACAGCTCGGCGCCGCGCACGTGCGCGAGGCTCTGGGCGAACCGGCGCGCGATGCTGCCCGCGCCGACGATGCCGAAGCGAATCGGCGTCGGTTGATAATCGGTCATCGAATCCATTCCGTGTCGCTGAGAGAGTCCGGCGTCGGGCTCGCGGCCCGGCCGGCCGTCATGATAAACGGCCGGCCAGCGGCGTGCGACACGGCGCAGCGCTCAATTGCGTTCGGGCACGTCGACCGCGAAGTCGCGCATCTCCTCCGCCGTGTAGTCGATCAGCTCGAGCGCGGCCGCTTCCGCGTCGCGCGCGTCGCGCCGCTCGATCGCGTCGACGACGCGCCCGTGCGACTTGAGCGCGAGCGCGCGAATGTCGTTGCGCTGGCTCATCCGCGGATTCACGACACGCAGCGCGCCGCGGATGATCGCCGCCATTTGCTGGAAGAACTGATTGCCGCTCGCATGCACGATCCGCGTATGCAGCAGTTCATCCGCCTCGTCGTAGGCCGGTGTTCCCGGCTCGGCCAATTTGAACAGCTCGTATGCCTCCCTGATGCCGGCGATTTCCGCCGCCGTTGCGCGACTCGCCGCCTGCGCGGTCGCACGCGGCTCGATCAGCGTCCGGAATTCGATCACGTCGCGGATGAACTGCCGATCGGGCTTCGCCCGGAAACGCCAGTTCACGACATCTTCGTCGATCATCCTCCAGTGGCTCATCGGCCGCACGCGCGTGCCGACCTTCGGACGCACGTCCAGCATGTCGCGCGCAAGCAACATCGAGAGCGCTTCGCGCATCACGGTGCGGCTGACGTCGAACTCTTTCGACAATACGTCCTGCGGCGGCAGCACGCCGCCATACTTGTCCTCGACAATTCCCGTGACAAGCCCATCCATCACTTTACTGACCAGTGACCGGTCCTTTCCCTGCTCCATGAGACCTCTCCCCGAACATCACCTGTGTTGGCACAATGCCCTCGCAGTCTCGCCGGCCCTCTGTATCGAAATGACACGACTATCAGCCTTTGTTCTTATGAACGATACGTTGCTGAGTTCGTCGCAATTCCGCTATCTGGTAAACACCTGACAGGGTAATCCCTCTTACTATATCCAGAAAAAACAGCCCTAAAAAAATAGGTCCAGCAAGCTTGTTGCAAGCTTGCTGGACCTCGGATCGAACGGTACGCGAAAGCGTCGGCAATCCACTTTTTTTATGATTGGATTTAACCGACTTTATTGCTTTAGCGCATCGAATTCATTCTTGAATGATTTATTTAACGCGTCGCATAACGGAGCGTCTCTACGCCATGCTCGGTGCCGAGCAGGCAGAGATCCGCGCCGCGTTGCGCGAACAGGCCGACCGTCACGACGCCGGGCCAGCCGTTGACCGTCGCTTCCAGCGCGCGCGGATCGTCGATCCGCAGGCCCTTCACGTCGAGGATCTCGTTGCCGTTGTCGGTGACGTACGGCGCGCCGTCCTGCTTCACGCGCAGCACGGGCACGCCGCCCAGCGCGGCGAGCCGGCGGCCGATCGCGGTGCGCGCCATCGGCACGACCTCGACGGGCAGCGGGAACTGGCCGAGCACCGCGACGCGCTTGCTCGCGTCGGCGATGCAGACGAACGTTTCGGCGACCGAAGCGACGATCTTCTCGCGCGTGAGCGCGCCGCCGCCGCCCTTGATCATCGCGCCGCTTTCGTCGATCTCGTCGGCGCCGTCGACATACACCTGCAGCGATTCGATCTCGTTCAGATCGAACACCTTGATGCCGTGCGACTTCAGACGCTCGGTCGTCGCCACCGAACTCGACACCGCGCCGCGATAGCGGTCCTTGACGGCCGCGAGCGCGTCGATGAAGCAGTTGGCGGTCGAGCCCGTGCCGACGCCGATCACCGCGCCTTGCGGCACGTTGTCGGTCACGTATCGGGCAGCGGCCTCGCCGACGAGGCGTTTGAGTTCGTCTTGTGTCATGGGAAGCGTCAAGCAATCGAAGTACGGAAAACGCAAGTTTACCGGAGTCGCTCCGTCCGACGGATATTTTCGTTGCGGCGGCGGCGCCGCTGCCGTTGTTCAGATTGAGAATCGTTCAGCCGCACCGCCGTTCGACTTTCCGAGCGCCCGACGCGCTCACCGCGCGGCCACGCCGCTCGCCGCATCGACCGCCGCCGCGTCGCGCTCGGGCGCCGGCTGCGACGGCATGTACTTGTCGAGCAGCGCTTGCGCGATCGCGTCGGTTTCCGCATCCGGATTGCCCGCGTAATCCGTCGGCCGGAAATGCATCTGGAACGCGGCGAACACGCGCTGCGTGCGGTCGTCGAGCACGCCGTCCGTCGCGATGTCGTAGCCGTAGCGCGCGAGCTTCAACTGCAGTTCGCGCACGTCGACGAGCGACTTCGGCGGGCGGCCGGCGAGGCGCGCGGCCACCGTCTCGTCGTCCGGCCACGCGCCGACGCCCGCCTTCGCGAGCGCGCGCCACGGGAACAGCGGGCCTGGATCGATCTTGCGCTGCGGCGCAATGTCGCTGTGACCGACGACGCGCGTCGGCGGAATCTGGTAGCGGGTGACGATATCCTTCGCAAGCCGAACGATCGCGTCGACCTGCGCGGGCGGATACGGCGCCCACATGCGGCCGTGCGGCGTATCGATCGGGCCGCGGTTCACGTTCTCGATGCCGATCGACACACCGTTCAGCTCGGTCGTGCCCTGCCACGCGCTCACGCCCGCGTGCCACGCGCGCTCGCTTTCCGGCACGAGCTGATAGACGACGGGCGCGCCCCGCTCGGTGCGTGGCGCGTCGGGCACGACGTAATGGGCGCTGACGTTTTCCTGCGTCAGCACGCGCAGCGACTGCGCCTCGCCGATCTCGGTGTAGTGCATGACGAGGAAGCGGATGCGCGAATCGACACTGCGCGCGGGAAGGCTCGTGTCGGCGTAGTAGTCGCCGTGATTGACGAGCGTGGGCGTCGTACAGGCAGTGGCGAGCACGCTGAGGCTCGCGAGGAGCGTATGACGCAGAGGAAATTTCATGATGACGGCGGCTCGGTGAATCGACGGTCGCCGGGACGGGCGTCCCGGCACGAGCGCTTCATTCTAGACGCTGCGTCGATCCCATTCCTGCGCGTTTCGTGTCTCTTTTGCGAAAGCGGCGCGCGCTCACTGCTTCGCGCGCCGCTGGCGCACCGCTTCGTACAGGCACACGCCGCTCGCGACCGACACGTTCAGGCTCTCGACGCTCCCCGCCATCGGAATGAACATCACTTCGTCGCACGTGTCGCGCGTCAGGCGCCGCATGCCCTCGCCTTCCGCGCCCATCACGAGCGCGACGGGGCCGTCGAGCTTCGTGTCGTACAGGCTCGCCGTCGCGTCGTCCGACGTGCCGATCACCCACACGCCCGCGTCCTTCAGCTCGCGCAGCGCCCGCGCGAGATTCGTCACCGTGATGTACGGCACCGTGTCGGCCGCGCCGCTCGCGACCTTCGCCGCGGTCGCATTCAGGCCGGCCGCGCGGTCGCGCGGCGCGATGATCGCGTGCGCGCCCGCCGCGTCGGCCACGCGCAGGCATGCGCCGAGGTTGTGCGGATCGGTCACGCCGTCGAGCACGAGCAACAGCGCGGGCCCTTCGATCCCGTCGAGCAGCTCGGCAAGGTTCTGCGCGAGCGGCAGATCCTCGACGCGCGCGACGACACCCTGATGGCGCTCGGTATGCGCGAGCCCCCAGAGCCGCGTCTCGTCGGCGGCGATGAGGCGCACGCCCGCTTCCTTCGCCGCATGCAGGAAATCCTGCATCCGGCGATCGCGGCGCGTCGAATCGTAGAACACCTCCGCGACCGTCGACGCATCGTGCCGCATGCGCGCGGTCACAGCATGAAAACCGTAGAGAACCTTCAGACGTGACATGGCTGGAACAACCTTCGATCAAAACGCGCGGTGCGCGCACCGCATGGAAAACGGAAAGCGCCGCGCGCCCTTGCGGGTGCACGGCGTTTCGATCGGCGTCGCCGCATGCCGGCGACGCGCTCGATCAGTACTTCTTGCGCGAATGCGCCTTCTTCGCGGCCGGCTTCGATGCGGCGCCCTTCTTGCGGGCGGCCCGCGCTTCCTTCACCGCCGCGCTCGGCGCGCTCGCGGCCTTCTTGCGCCGCGCAGGCCCTTCGGCGGGCGACAGCGCACGCACGCGCGGCCCGCCCGATTCGGCCGCGGCCGCCGACGCCGCCGGACGCGGCGCCTTCACGGGCGTCTCGCGCACGAGGCGGAAATCGATCTTGCGCGCGTCGAGATCGACGCGGCTCACCTGCACGCGCACGCGATCGGACAACCGGTAGCGGATGCCCGTGCGCTCGCCGCGCAACTCGTTCTTGACCTCGTCGTACTGGAAGTAGTCGGCGCCGAGCTCTGTCACGTGCACGAGGCCTTCGATGAAGAGCGCATCGAGCTGCACGAAGATGCCGAACGACGTGACGCCGTTCACCATCCCGCCGTATTCCTCGCCGAGCTTGTCGCGCATGAAATAGCACTTGAGCCACGCCTCGACGTCGCGCGACGCTTCATCCGCGCGCCGCTCGTTCGCCGAGCAGTGAAGCCCGAGCTCCTCCCAGATCGCCGCGTTCGACCGCGCGCGCCCGCGCGCCTCGTCTTCCTCGCGCTGCATCGCGCGCGCGCGCGGCGACAGCGCGGTGTTCAGCTCGACGCCTTCCGGCGACTTCGGCGTGTACTTCCTGCCGGACAGGATCGCGTAGATCGCGCGATGCGTGAGCAGATCGGGATAGCGGCGGATCGGGCTCGTGAAGTGCGCATACGCGTCGTACGCGAGGCCGAAGTGACCGATGTTTTCCGGGCTGTAGACCGCCTGCTGCATCGAGCGCAGCAGCATCGGCTGCAGCATCTGCGCGTCGGGCCGGTCGCGGATGTGCGCCATCAGCGCCGCGTAGTCGCTCGCATGCGGCGTGTCGCCGCCGCCCAGCGTGAGCCCCATGTCGCGCAGGAACGCGCGCAGGTTCTCGAGCTTCTCGGGCGTCGGGCCCGCGTGCACGCGGTAGAGGCCCGGGTGCTTGTTGCGCTTGAGGAAATCGGCCGCGCACACGTTCGCGGCAAGCATGCATTCCTCGATCAGCCGATGCGCGTCGTTGCGCTGGCGCGGCAGGATCTGCTCGATCTTGCCTTGCGTATTGCAGACGATGTACGTCTCGGTCGTATCGAAATCGATCGCGCCGCGCTTCTGCCGCGCGGCGAAGAGCGCCTTGTAGACGCCGTACAGGTTCTGCAGGTGCGGCATCAGCTCGGCGCGGCGCGCGGCCTCCGGCCCCTTCGTGTTCGCGAGCACCGCGGCCACTTCGGTATACGTGAGCCGCGCGGCCGAATGGATCACGGCCGGATAGAACTGGTATGCCTTGATGTCGCCGCGCGCGTTGATGATCATGTCGCACGCGAGCACGCAGCGGTCGACCTGCGGATTCAGCGAGCAGAGCCCGTTCGACAGCTTCTCCGGCAGCATCGGAATCACGCGGCGCGGGAAATAGACCGACGTGCTGCGCTCGACCGCGTCGACGTCGAGCGGGCTGCCGGGCTGCACGTAGTGCGACACGTCCGCGATCGCGACGATGAGCCGGAAGCCCTCGCCGCGGCCGACCGCGACGGGCTCGCAGTACACGGCGTCGTCGAAGTCGCGCGCGTCCTCGCCGTCGATCGTGACGAGCGGCACGTCGCGCAGGTCGACGCGATAGCGCAGATCCGCGGGCCGCACCTTGTCCGGCAGCGCCGTGGCCTCGCCGAGCGCCGCCGCGCCGAATTCGTGCGGCACGCCGTACTTGCGCACCGCGATCTCGATCTCCATGCCGGGATCGTCGATGTCGCCGAGCACCTCGGCGACGCGGCCGAGCGGCTGCGAATGACGGCTCGGGAAATCGGTAAGCTCGACGACGACGACCTGCCCGACCTTCGCCTTCTTCACGTTCTGCGTGACGAGGATGTCGTGGCTGATCCGCTTGTCCTCGGGCGCGACGATGAGCGCGCCGTTCTCGTTCAGCAGACGCCCGATCACGCGCTTGTTCGCGCGCTCGGTCACCTCGACGACGTGCCCTTCCGGCCGCCCGCGCCGGTCATAGCCGACGATCCGCGCGAGCACGCGATCGTTGTGCATGACCTTCTGCATTTCGGCGTTCGGCAGGAACAGGTCGTCCTGGCCATCGTCGCGGATCACGAAGCCGTAGCCGTCGCGATGGCCTTGCACGCGGCCCGCGACGAAGTTGGACGGATGCGTCAACTGATAATGGCCGCGCTTGTCGAGACGGATCTGGCCGTCGCGCTCCATCGCGGCGACGCGACGGAAAAATCCTTCGCGCTCCTGACGCTTGATCGACAGCGCTTCGGCGATATCATTCGCGGCAAGCGGCGTGTCGCTCGTGCGCAGCACGCCGAGAATCTCTTCGCGGCTCGGGATGGGATACGGATACTTGCTCAAGGGCTTGTCGATGATTTTTCTCGTTGCGTTTGGCTTGCGCGACCGCGGCAAGCGGAGCCGAACGGGCGCGCCGCTCATGCCGCCCCATTCTAACACCCGCCGCTGCGGCGAACGGACCGCGCGCCGCGTATTGCGCCGCATGCGCCGCGATACGCGCGGCCGATCAGGGCTTCCGCATGAAGGCCCCCATGAATCAAGGCTGAGAGCGGAAAAGGTTGTTGTAAACATTTGGCGTCTCAGGTTTACTCTCGATTTTTGCCGGACGAGAGATGCCAACGATCATGGACGCGTTTGCCGAACTGCGGGACCCGCGCTGCCGCGCCTGCCGTTATCCGTTGCAGGAAATCCTGTTTGCCGCCCTGTGCGCGGTTTTATGCGGCGTGGAGGACTGGGAAACGATGACACTGTGGGGCCGCACGCAGCTTGCTTGGCTGCGTAGCCATCTGGCGTATGAGAACGGCGTGCCGTCGCCCGATACGTTTCGCCGGGTATTCGGCGCGCTCAGTGCGAAAGCGTTTGAGCGCTGCTTCATCGACTGGGTCGGGCAACTGTGTCCGGCGCTGGCTGGCCAGCATGTGGCGATTGACGGCAAGGCGGTGCGCGGCAACCGTAGCGGCACGCATGCGGCGCTGCATTTGGTGTCGGCATGGTGCTCGAACAACGGCTTGAGCCTCGGGCAAGTGAGCACGGCCGATAAGAGCAATGAGATCACGGCGATCCCGGAATTGCTGGCCGCGCTCGATTTGCAGGGCGCGACGATAACGATCGACGCGATCGGCACGCAGCACGAGATCGCACGCACGATCGTGGAGGCCGGGGCCGACTACGTTCTGGCGGTCAAGGACAATCAGCCGCGACTGGCCGAAGGCGTGCGCCAGTGGTTTGCGGCTGCCCAGGACGGCAAGCTCGAAAGCTCGTACTGGGAGCACACCGAACATGACAAAGGCCACGGGCGGCTGGAGACCCGGGTTTGCCGGGTCAGCGATGATGTGGCGTGGCTGAGCGGGACAGGACAGCACTGGGCGGGTCTCCAGCGGCTGGTGATGCTTGAGCGCACACGCCAGATTGGCGAGAAAGTGACGACCGAGCGCTGTTACTACATCAGCTCGAAAGCGGTGAAAGCAACTGAGATGGCTCCGATCATCCGTGCTCATTGGGGCATCGAAAACCAACTGCACTGGGTCCTCGATGTCTCGTGGGGCGAGGATGCCAGCCTGATCCGCGACACCCTGGCCGCCCGCAACATGGCCAGTCTGCGCAAGATCACACTCAATCTCGCCCGGCTGGCTCAGAGTCGGCAGCCCAAGAAGGTGAGCCTGAAGAACATCCGTAACCTCGCCGCATGGGATACCGCTATGCGTGACTCCATCCTCGGCCTTGCCTGACATGCCTCTTCATGCGGAAGCCCTGCGCGGCCGATGGGAAGTGTTGACAGGATCGTTCGGCCGTCTATAATAGCGATCTTTGCGGCACACACCTGCCCAGGTGGCGAAATTGGTAGACGCACTAGGTTCAGGTCCTAGCGGTGGCAACACTGTGGAGGTTCGAGTCCTCTCTTGGGCACCAGATTCAAAAGCCAGCGCAAGCTGGCTTTTTTCTTTTATGTGTGAGGCGACATGCGTCCCGTGAACACCGTCTTCAAGAAATTTTGGTCTCTCCCCAAATTTCTGTTGACAGATTTCATAAGACGTCTAAAATAGCGCATCTTGCTCGATGCAGCAGTGCCCAGGTGGCGGAATTGGTAGACGCACTAGGTTCAGGTCCTAGCGGTGGCAACACCGTGGAGGTTCGAGTCCTCTCCTGGGCACCATAAGGCTGTTCAAGGTAGTACAGAGAAGTCCAGAAGACCCCGTAAATCATTGAATTTGCGGGGTTTTTTTATTGCCGCCCAACCCGGAACACGGCAAGCCAGGCGCAGACGAGTACGTTTTTGAGTACATCGACATCGAAAGTTCGAAATCACGCCGGGAATGCACGCCCTATCGTGCTTCGCCAGATAGTAGGCAACGCATGCGTTCTTTGCGTGCGCGACAGCGGGTGCGCTACGCTCGATCCGGCCTCGTATCGAGGCTTGAAATTTAAGCGCTTAAAGTCTTGAAGACGACACCCCCTTGCCCGACGGGGTCCATCACATGGAGGATGACGATGAACAGACGATCGATGCTGCGCTGGAGCGTTACAACCGCGGCGCTCGCGTGCCTCGACCTGGCCGGCCCGCTGCCGGCCTTCGCGCAACGCACTGCGCGCGGTGCGGCAGCGAGCTCGTTCGCGATAGGCGCCGACGTCTCGACGCTGCCGGAACTCGAAGCCCACGGCGCGAGTTTCTTCGACCGCGGCGGCGCCTCGCGCGACTGCCTGAAGATCCTGCGCGCGCACGGCGTCGACGCGATCCGCATCAAGGTCTGGAACGATCCCGGCAACCCGGACTTCTTCCCCGCGAACCAGAGCGCCGCGGCCGGCTACAACGATGCGGCGCACGCCATCGCGCTCGCGCGACGCGCGGCCGCGCTCGGGATGCGCATCCTGATCGACTTCCACTACAGCGACTGGTGGGCCGATCCGGGCAAGCAATACCCGCCGCATGCGTGGGCCGGCAAGAACCTCGCGGACACCTGCGCGCTGCTGTCCGCATACACGACCGACGTGCTGCGCCGGCTTGCACGCGCCGGCGTGCGGCCCGAGTGGGTGCAGATCGGCAACGAGATCACGGGCGGCATGCTGTGGCCGCTCGGCCGGTACGATCAGTGGGACAACCTCGCGCAATTGCTGAAGACGGGCCACGACGCGGTGAAGGCCGTCGATCCGCGCATCAAGGTGATGCTGCACATCGACAGCGGCGGCGACAACGGGAAAAGCCGCTGGTGGTTCGACAGCGCGGCGCAGCACGGCGTCGCGTTCGACGTGATCGGCCTGTCGTACTACCCGCAATGGCAAGGCTCGCTCGACGACCTGCGCAACAACGCGAACGATCTCGCGGTGCGCTACGACAAGGAGCTGATCGTCGTGGAGACCGCGTATCCGTGGACCACGAGCGATGGCGATTCGGAGCCGAACTCGATGACGAATACCGGATCGACGGCCTTCCAGCCGTCGCCGGCCGGTCAGGCGCAGTTCCTCGCAGCCGTGGTCGACATCGTCAAGGGCGTGCCGGGTAATCGCGGCTCGGGCGTGTTCTGGTGGGAGCCGGAATGGATTCCGACGCCGGGCGTCGGGTGGAAGCTCGGCGCCAGCGATCAATGGGACAACAACACGCTGTTCGACTTCCACGGCCATGCGCTGTCGTCGCTCGACGCATTCCGGCGACGCTGACCTGCCGCCGCACTGGCGCGCGCTGCGCGTCAGTGCGGTGCGTCGAAGCGGCTGCGCGGCCGCTCCGACGCATCCGTCGCACTTGTCTCACGTGTCGCGCCGGCCCGCGGATCGCGCGCATCGTAACCGAGCAGCGCGAGCGCCACGAGTGCGAGCGCGCCGCAACCCGCGAACGTCGCGCGATAGCCGCACAGGTCGACGAATGCGCCCGACAGCACACCCGCGACGATCGAGCCGACACGTGCCGTACTGAAGAACATCGCGGTCGCGGTGCCGGAACGTGTCGGCATCAGGTCGCACACGCGCGTCATGCCGAGGCACGACGTGATCGCGACCACGCACGCGCTCAGCAGTTGCAGCGGCAGGATCGCCTCGACGCGCGTCACCGCCGCGAGCCCCGCGAAATACGCCGCATGCACGGCCGCGCAACCCGTCAGCCAGCGCGCCTTGTCCAGCCGCGTGGAGCGGACGCCGAGCCACAGCATCATCGGGATCTCGAGCAGCGCAGCGAGGCCGAGCGCAGCCGACACGTTCGTCGGCGTGCCGCCCAGCCCGCGCACGATATATAGCGGCAGCACGATCATCGTCGCGTTCGCCGCGAGGCCGATCAGCATGAGCGCGGCGAGCGTGCGCAGCACGACCGCACGCGGCGCGACCGCGCCCGGTGCCGCATCGACCGACTGCGCCGGATCGCCGCCGGCTGCGCTCGTCATGGCGGACCCGCCCGCTTCGGCCGCCGCCGGGCGGCGCGTGGGCTCCGGAATGCGCGCGACGATCACCGCGCACGCGACAAACCCGGCGGAGGCCGCGAGAAAGAGCCCGGTGAAGCCCGTCTGCGCGAGCATCAGCGCGCCGAGCGCCGGGCCGAACACCCAGGCGGCCGACAACATCGTACGCAGCGCGGCCAAGGCCAGCTCGCGCTGCGCGTCGCTGTCGGCCGGCAGCACCGCACGCGCGAACGAGAAGATCTGCGACAGCGACACGGCGCCCGCGCCGAGCAGGATCGTGCCGGCTGCGATCACGGGCATGGGCGCGCGCAGCACGCACAGCAGCGCGAACCCGAGCGCGGCGGCCGCGAGCGACACGACGAGCAGCGGCCGGTGGCGATCGCGGCGATCGGACCAGCGGCCGGCCCACGTACTCGCGACGACTCCGCTCGCCGCGATCAGCGTCATGAACACGCCCGCGAGGAACGGCGACATTGCGGCCGCCTCGACGCCGAACAGCGACAGGTACGGCGCGGTAAACGACATCGCGACGCCCAGCATCAGCGCCGCGGCGGACAGCGGAACAAAATGCGCAATCCCGGCCAGCCCCGCGAAACGCGATCGCAGCGCCCGCATCGCGTCAGTCCGGCTCGACCCATGCGGCGACATCGACCGCGCCGAGCTCCGGCCCGCCGACCACGAAGCGCGCACCGGCCGGCGCGGACAGCGTGCACGGCGCGTCGCCGTAGTTGAGCGCGAACACGACGCGCCCGCGGCGGCGCAGTCTCAGGCCGTCGGGCAGCGCCGCCGCCGGCAATCCGGCGTCGCGCGCGCAGCGGCCGACGATCGTACGCAACAACGCACGATCGAAGCACGCGGTCGCCATCGTCACGTGAGCACGCCGCACCAGCGCCGGCACGCCGTCGTCGAACGTCGCGAGCACGTCGACTCCGGCCGCCGCATCCGCGTCGACGTGATCGCGCCATTTCACCGCGTGGCCATCGACGCCGTCGAACGCGACACGCGGCGCAAGCGACGGCCGCAACGATTCGACCTGTGCGATCCGCATCGGCAGCACGTCGCGCAGCTTGCCGGGCGCAAGTCCCGGCACGATCGAGAAGTCGGCCGTGCGCGAGCCCGTGCGCGGCCCGAACAGCCAGTGCGTGCCGCCGCGCGCGACCTGGGCGGCAACACGGTCCGGAACGACCGGCAGCGTCGGCGCGACCGCCAGCGCATAACGCGACACGTCGGCATCGGCCGCGACGATGTCGACGTCGAGCCCCAGCTCACGCAGCGCGCGATACCAGTCGAACGCGTGCTGTTGATAGTCGAAATCGACGCCGTGCGGCTGGATCCGGATCATCCAGTCGGCCTCGTAGTCGAACAGCAGCGCGACGCGCGCCGGAGCGGCTGCGCCCTCGACCAGCGCGCGGTCGAATGCCGCAAGCTCGCGCGCAACGCGCGCCGCTTCATGCCCGCCCGCCGACAGCCGGTCGTCGGGTGCGTTCAGGCCCGAATGCAGTTGCTCCTGCGCGTGCGGATACTGCCGCCAGCGGAAATACGATACAAGCTCCGCGCCGTGCGCGAACGCTTCCCACGTCCACAGCCGCACCGCGCCGGCATGCGGTACCGGATTGTGCGGCCCCCAGTTGACGGGCCCCGCCTGTTGCTCCATCACCCACATCCGGCCGTTGCCGACCCCGCGATACAGGTCGTGCGAAAACGCCGACACGTCGGGGTGGCCCGTGCGGGCCCAGCGATGCTTGTCCTGCTCGTCGAGTGGCAGCACTTCGGTGCGCGGCACCGGGTAGCTGTCCCACGCGGCGACATCGAGGCCGCCGCGCGCGAACGCATAGTGATCGAATTCGGTGAAAAAGCCCATGAAGTTGTGCAGCACGTCGCGCCCCGGCGCATGCGCGCGGATCGCATCGACCTGCACCGCATGAAAACGCGCGACCTCGTCCGACTGAAAGCGCCGGAAGTCGAGCACGTGCGCGGGATTCGCGTCGGTCGGCGTATGGCGCGGCAGTTCGATCTCGTCGAAGCTGCGATATTCCATGCTCCAGAACACGTTGCCCCACGCGCGGTTCAACGCGCCGACGTCGCCGTAGCGCGCGGCGAGCCACGCGCGAAAACCCGCCAGCGCCGCGCGCGTATAGCTCGGCAGCGTGTTGTGGCAGCCGAGCTCGTTGTCGGTCTGCCACGCGATCACGGCCGGATGCGTGCCGTAGCGCCGCGCCATCGCGCCGACGATCCGCACGCAATGCTCGCGATAGACGGGGCTCGAGATGTCGTAGTGGCGACGCGAACCGAACTGCCAGGCGGCGCCGTCCGCGCCGACCGGCAGGATCTCCGGATGACGGTCGACGAGCCATTTCGGCGGCGCGGCCGTCGGCGTGCCGAGCACGATCTTCAACTGCCGGCGCGCGAGCGTGTCGATCGCTTCGTCGAGCCACGCCCAGTCGTAGCGGCCGGGCTCCGGCTCCATCCGGCTCCACGCGAATTCGGCGATTCGCACGCGGCTCAGGCCCAGTTCGGCCATCCGCCGAGCATCGCTGTCCCATTGTTCGCGCGGCCAGTGTTCGGGGTAGTAGCAAACGCCGAGGTGCATCATGGATTCCCTGCAGGAAGAAAGAGGATTGGACGGATCAGCCCTTGGTCGCGCCGAACGTGAGCCCCGCGACGAAGTGCTTCTGCATCGCGAAGAACATCAGGACCGACGGCAGCGCGGCGAGCACCGAGCCGGCCGACACGATGTTCCAGGCGGTCGTCCACTGCCCCTTGAGCGCGGCGACGCCGACGGTGATCGGCGCCGCGTCGTCGCCTTGCGTGAGGCACAGTGCCCAGAAGTAGTCGTTCCACACGAACGTGAAGACGAGGATCGCGAGTGCCGCGAGCGCCGGCCGCACGAGCGGCAGCACGACGCGCCGGTAGATCGCCCACTCGGACGCGCCTTCGACGCGCGCGGCCTCGATCAGCTCGAACGGCAGCTCGCGGATGAAGTTGCGCAGGAACAGCGTGCAGAAGCCGGTCTGGAACGCGGTATGGAACAGCACGAGCGCCCACACGGTGTTGTAGAGGCCGACGCCTAGCATGATCTGCCGCACCGGAATCATCAGGATCTGGATCGGCACGAAATTGCCGGCGACGAACAACCCGAGCAGCACGAGGTTGCCGCGGAACCGGTAGTTCGCGAGCGCATGACCCGCCAGCGACGCAAGCAGGATCGACGCGGCGACCGACGGCACCGTGATCAGGATGCTGTTCGCGAAGTAGTGGAGCATCGGCGTCTGCGTGAGCGCGGTGCCGTAGTTGTCGACCAATGCGAACTGCTTCGGCCAGCTCCAGTAATGACCGGCCATGATCTCGTCGGTCGAGCGGACCGACGTGACGAGCACCGCGAGCAGCGGCACGAGCCACAGCGCGAGCGCGCACGGCAGCGACAACCGGTACAGCCAGCGGGCAGGACGTCCCCAGCGGGACACGGGCATCGGGTACATGTTGGCGATCCTTATGATTCCACGCGCACCAGCTTGCGCAGTTGCCACACGATATAGACGAGCATGATCGCGAACAGCACGACCGCGATCGCGGCCGAATATCCTTCGCGGTAATACTTGATCGCCTGGTCGACCATGAAGTACGCGAGCACGGTCGAGCTGTCGAACGGGCCGCCGCCCGTCATCACGGAGATCAGGTCGAAGCTGCGCAGTGCGCCGATCACGGTCAGCACCACCGCCATGAAGGTGGCGGGCCGCAACTGCGGCAGGATCACGTGCCACAGCAGCGTGAAGCCGCGCGCGCCTTCCATCCGAGCCGCCTCGACGATTTCGCCGTTGATGCCGGTCAGCCCGGTCAGATAGAGGATCATGCAGAATGGAACCTGCGGCCACAGCGCGGCGGCGATCACGCCGTAGGTTGCATAGCGCGGATCGCCGAGCACCGGAATGCCGTGCCCGACGATGAGCTTGAGCAGCCCGAAGGTCGGGTCGTAGAACCACGAGAACACGAGGCCGACGACCACGCCCGGCAGCACGAACGGCGCGAAGAACAGCGACTTGACGAGCCGGATCCCGAACACGTTCTGGTTCAGGTACAGCGCGAGCGCGAGGCCGAGCGGCGGCGCGGCGAGGAACAGCGCGAGCCACAGCACGTTGTTCTTCAGCGCGACGTAGAACGTATCGGACTGCAGCAGCTCGCGATAGTTGTCGAGCCCCGCGTACGTCATCGGCGTCATCCCGTCCCAGTGATGAAAGCTCAGCCAGATGCTGCTGACGATCGGATACAGCACGAACATGGTGAAGAGCGCGAAACCCGGCAGCACGAACAGCAGCGCCGCGCGGTGGCGCCGGCGCGCGAGCGACGCACGTGCATGCCGCCGCGGACCGGCCTCGCAGCGCGCGGCACTTTCGGACAGGCTGGTTGACATGAGATGACCTTCGACGAAACGGACGAAACGGACGAAACGGGCGCAACGGGCGTGACGGTGACAACGAAGCACCGGACCGGCGCAGCCGGCCCGGCCCTGCTGCGCTACTTCCGGTAGATGCGCTTGCGGGTCTGCTCGAGACGCTGCAGGATCGCATCGAGCTGCGTCGGGTCGGACAGGAACTGCTGCATCGCCTTCATCCCCTCGTCCGCCATTTCCTTCGTCATGTCGCGATCGTAGAACTGCGCGATGCCGCCCGGCGTCGCCGCGAACGTGCGGAAGCCGATCTTCGAGATCGGGTCCTGCGGCTCGGGCGCCTTGTTGTTCGACGGCAACTGTCCCATGCCCTTCGCGAACTCGCCATTGATCGCGGGTTGCCCCATGAACGCGAGCAGGCGGCGCGCATCCGTCTTGTTGCGGGCCTTCGCCGGAACGATCAGCACATTGACCGGGCCGTCCTCGGCAAGCGGCACCGACGCGTCGAGCACCGGGAAGCGGAAAAAGCTGATCGGGTTGCGCGTTGCGCTCAGCAGGCCGGCCGAATACCAGGTGCCCATCAGCGTCATCGCGGCCTGACCGTTGACGATCAGCGGGCTCAGCGAATCGACGTCGTAGGACAGCGCGTTGTCGATGAAATACTTGTCGTCGATCAGCTTCTTCCATGCCGCGTACACGGCGCGCACGCGCGGATCGGTATAAGCGACGTCGCCCGCCATCAGCTTCTGATGGAACGCATAGCCGTTGATCCGCAAGTCGAGGTAGTCGAACCACGCGGCCAGCGTCCATGCATCGCGCGCAGCCACCGCGATCGGTGCAATGCCCGCCGCCCTCAGCTTGCGACAGGCGTCGAGAAACTGCGCCCAGTCGGCCGGCTCGCCATGAATGCCCGCCTTCTCGAACAGATCCTTGCGGTAGAACAGGCCGTACGCGTCATAGCCGAGCGGCAGACTGTAGAGCTTGCCGCCGTATGTCGACGACTGCTTCACGGCCGCATACGTGTCGTTCCAGCCGTTCTTCTGCCAGTCCGCGCTCAGGTCCTCGATCAGCCCGCGCTTCGCGAAATACGCGAGCCGCTCGCCGTTGTTCCAGCTCAGCACGTCGGGCGGATCGGTCGCGAGCCAGCCGGACATCTGCACCTTGTACGCCTCCTCGCCGACGTAGCTGACCTTCAGGTCGATGTCCGGATTCGCCTTGTGGAACTGGTCGAACACCGCTTGCCACGTCGCGCGCTGGTTGCCGCGCGCGGCGACGTTCACCTTCAACGTGCCCGCGTCGGCCGTTGCCGCGGCGAACGCGGCGGCAGTCGTCAGGGCAAGCAGCAGTCGGCTCGCACGAAGTCTCATCGTTGTCTCCTGGTATTGGCGTGATGGGTGCCGCGCCGCGCGCGGCGGATCGGCGCGGCGCCGCTACGCGAACGCCGCTTCGGCGTGTGCGGCCGGCAACGCGATGCCGGCCTCGTCGAACAGGTGGCAGCACGACGGCGGCACGCGGAACGCGCGGCGCTCGCCGCGCCGCAACGCGACCTGGCCCGGCAATTTCGAGAGCAGCGGTACGCCGTCCGGCTGGTCGAGATGCACGTACGCCGCTTCGCCCAGTTGCTCGACGAGCGCGACGTCGCGGACGATCGCGGGCATATCGGTGTCGCCGGACGGCGCGACCGCAAGATGCTCGGGACGGACCCCCAGCGTCACGCGCGCGCCGCTGCCGGTATGGCGCGGCAATGGACGATCGCGCAACGTCAGCGTCTCGCCGGTGCTGTCCAGACGCAGGCGGCATCCGTGTGCATCGCTCGATACGACGGCCGCCGGCAGGAAATTCATCCGCGGCGAGCCGATAAAGCCCGCGACGAAGCGGTTGGCCGGCCGGTGATACAGCTCGAGCGGCGCGCCGGCCTGCGCGATGCTGCCGAAGCGCGCGACGTCGTCGCCCGCGTGCAGCAGCACGATCCGGTCGGCCAGCGTCATCGCCTCGATCTGGTCGTGCGTCACGTAGACGGAGCTCGATTGCGTGAAGCGTGCATGCAGGCGCGCGATCTCGACACGCGTCTGCCCGCGCAGCGTCGCGTCGAGATTCGACAGCGGCTCGTCGAACAGGAACACACGTGGCTCGCGCACGATCGCGCGGCCGATCGCGACGCGCTGCCTCTGGCCGCCCGACAGTGCCTTCGGCTTGCGCTCGAGCACCGTGTCGAGCTGCAGCACGCGCGCGGCCTCGGTCACGCGGCGGCGGATCTCGTCCTTCGGCACGCCGGCGATGCGCAACCCGAAACCGATGTTGTCGAACACGGTCATGTGCGGAAACAGCGCATAGCTCTGGAACACCATCGCGACGCCACGCTCGGCAGGCGGCGTGTCGTTCATTCGTGTGCCGCCGATCTGCAGTTCGCCTTCGCTCACGTCCTCGAGCCCGGCAATCATCCGCAACAGCGTGGATTTGCCGCAGCCCGACGGACCGAGAAACACGCAGAACTCGTGCGACGCGATCTCGAGGTTCACGTTGCGCAGCACCGGCGCATGGTCGCCGTAGCGCTTCGAGACATCCTTCAATGAAATGGCGGTCATCGCACTCTCCTCTCCTGAATCACACGCGTCGAATCCATAGATTTAAACGCTTAAATTTTGATGGTGCGATCAGCCCGCTTCGCCGTACCATGTCGTCTCCTTCATGTGATGCGTTCAGAAATTAGCGTATCGCCTGTTTCTGCGCAACTTGTGGGACGCACTCCCAGAATATGAGCAAACACGCCCCCTCTTCACCCTTCCCGCACGACGCTGCCCGACCGACCGGAGGCCTCGCATGGTGACGCTCGCGCAAGTCGCGCGGCGCGCGAACGTCACCGCGGCGACAGTTTCGAACGTGCTGCGGAATCCGCAGAAGGTGAAGCCGGCGACCGTCGAACGCGTGATGGCGGCGATTCGCGAACTCGGCTATCGACCGAACCTCACCGCGCGCGCGCTCGCCGAGGGCCGCACGTCGACACTCGCGCTGATGCTGTCGAACATCACGAACCCGTTCTATCCGGAGTTCGTGCTCGCCGCGGAGCGCGAGGCGCGCAAACGCGGCCATTATCTGCTGGTGTCCAACACCGACGACGATCCGGCGATCACGCGCAATTATCTCGAGCGGATCGCCGGCACGCTGGCGGCCGGCGCGATCGTGATGAACACCGACCTCGCCGAGGCCGAACTCGCCGACATCGCGCGCCGCGGGGCGGCGATCGTGCTGTGCATGTGGGAGCATGTGCACGCGTCGCGCACACTGCCCTGCGTGACCGTCGATTTCGCGGCGGCGGGTGCGCTCGCCGCCGCGCACCTGTCCGAGCTGCGGCATCGCGCATTCGGCGCACTCGTCGGCAAGGGCTCGGGCGGCCCGCAGTCGTTGCGGCTGCGCGGTTTTGCCGACGAACTCGCAGCTCGCGGCCATCCGGTGGATGCGCTGACGACCGTGTCGACGCACGATTCGATCGAAGGCGGTTACGAAGCGGCCGCCGCGCTGCTCCGGGCGAAGCCCGACCTCACCGCGCTGTTCGCGACCAACGACCTGATGGCGATCGGCGCGATGCAGGCGGCCGCCGATCTCGGCCGGCGCGTGCCGGCCGACCTGTCGGTCGTCGGCATGACGGATATCCAGCTCGCGCACCAGTTCCGCCCCGCGCTGACGACGGTCCGATTCCCGACGTCACTGATCGCCGCGCGCGCGATTGCACTGACGCTCGACATGATCGACGGCTTCGAGCCGGCCGCGGCCGTGCATACGATCGGTGCGCCGGAGCTGGTCGTGCGGGAGTCGACGGGTGCGGCGCGGGGTTGAAGCCGCCCGGCAGGCGCCGCGGTGCCGGGCGGCGACGCCGGCCCGGCGCGGTAAAGCGGCGGCGGGCGCCGATGGACTCAGGACATCGGCGCCCGCAAGCGGCCCGAAGGCCGGTCAGACGGCGTCGGCCTTCATGCTCCCTTTCCGCCGAACGCCTCACACTCCGCCTTGTCCCACCGCGTCTTCACGACGCGGTTGTCCGAATCGAACTGAACCTGATACCGGCAGGTCTCGACCTTTCCAGCATGACGGAACTGGAACAGGTAGTTCCACGTCCGCACATGGAAAATCCACTCGTGGAAATGCGGCGGCCCGAGCAGTTCGTACAACTGGTTCTTCGTCACGCCCGGCTGGACCTGCGCGAGGTTCGCGAGATTCGGATACGTGCCCTCGGGCAGCGTGGCCGCATCGGGCGACGGGAACGGCGGATCGCCCTGCTGCGTGGCGCATCCGGTCAGGCCGGCGGCGAGCAGGGCCGCGGCTGCGAACTTTGCAAGATTTGCGTTCATGTTTGCCATTGTCTGAATGGAAGGGAAACGGCGCGGGCCGCGGCTCACCACTGATATCCGGCACCGACCACCGCGCCGTACGTGCCGCGCGTGTTGGTCGAGACGGCCGCCTTGTAGATCCAGTGGTTGTTCTCCGAAATCGTCGAAATGCCCAGCGCCTGTCCCGACTGGCCGCGATACACGCTGCCGGCCAGCGCGACCATGCTCTTGCCGGGGCCGGACGGTTGCGGCAGGCCGGCCACGGCCATCGCCGTCGCCGTGCCGCCGTCCGCATCGCGGCGGTAGCTGTCGAGGCTGTTGCGCAGGCTGGCGACCTGGCCGTCCGTATAGCTGTTCGCCTGCGCCAGCGTATTGGCGACGCTGGCGTTCAACTGGTTCACGTTGACCGCATCGGTCCCCTGCGTACCGGCCGCGACGTTGACGACCTGGCGCGCCGAATTCGCCGAGCCGACCGCGACGACGTCCGACCGCCCGCCGTCGTTACTGCCCGTGCCGATCGCGGCCGAATTGCTGCCCGTCGCGGTGGACCCGACGCCGATCGCGGTCGATCCGTTGCCGGACGCCAGCGCCCCGTTGCCGACCGCCGTGCTGTTCGAACCCGATGCGACCGCGCCCGAGCCGCCCGCCGACGAGTTCGACCCGGTCGAGCCCGGCGGCACGTTCGTGCCGCTCGGATTCGTCGTGTACGAACCGCCGAGGTTCGACGTGCGCTGGTTGATCAACGTCGTCAGTTGGCTGGCGACCGAATCGAGCTGCGACACGTTTACCGCATCGGTGCCGTTTTTCCCTGCGGCGAGACCTGTGATCTGCCGGTTGCCGACGTTGACCTCGCCGGCCGAGGACTGCGGGCTGCTCAGGCCGTACGCGATGTAGTTCGTCAGCGCGCCGACCGTGGTCAGCGAACCCGCGCCGAGCGCGACGCTGTTCGCGAACGTCGCCGATGCGCCTGCGCCGAGCGCAAGCGCGTCGGTCGCATTGCTGCGCGCACCCGAGCCGAGCGCGACGCTGCCCACACTGACCGCGACCGCGTTGGCGCCCTGCGCGACCGACTGCGCGCCCGTCGCCGTCGCGCCGCTGCCGAGCGCGATCGCGTCGGCCTGCGCGGAACTCGCGGCCTGGCCGATCGCGACGCCGCCCGGCGCGGTCGCATCGACGATCGCGCCGTTGCCGATGCCCACGCCGTTATCGCCGTTGACGACCGTCGTGGGCCCCACCGCAACCGATTCCGCGCCGACCGCGAGCGAATCCCCGGACGTCGAGTTCGCATGGAAATACTTCTGGCCCGTCACCGCGAACGACTGTAACGCGCCGGCCAGTTGCCGCACGGTCACTGCATCCTGCTGCCCGGTGCCGTCCGCGACGTTGGTGATCTGGCGATAGGTCTTGCTGGTCGCGTCGCCGACCGATACCGCGCCGAGCAGCGTCTGGTCGGTCGTGTCGAACGGAATCGACGCGCTGCCGTTGCGGATGATGCCCGAGGCGGGCACCGTCGCGCGGTCGGCCACCGAACCGGCGCCGAGTGCGATGCTGCCATCCACCTTCGATACCGCGTTCGGGCCGATCGCGACACTGTCGACGCCCATCGCCTGGCTGTCCGGCGCGGTCGAGTTCGCATGAAAATACTTGATTCCGTGTGCGTTGATGTTGTCGATCGCCGAACCGACGTTGTTGTTGATCGTCGTCGAGCCGTCGCCGTTGTACGTCACGTACGACGGCGCCGAAATCGCTCCGGTCGTCGGATCGTAGGCGGCCCCGCCGCCGATCGCGCCCGCCGTGCTGTTGCCCAGATTGTTGTTGTTCGTCGCGATCGAGCTGAGACCGGTCGACAGCGAACTGATGCCCGTCGACGTCGCGGAGGACAGCGACGTCAGGTTGCTGTTCGTGCTCGACAGGCCGGTGGACAGCGAGCCGACGATCGTCGACGTCGCGGTCGACAGCGACGTGATCGAACTCGTCGTCGAGCTGAGGCCGGTGGACAGCGAACCGATGCTCGTCGACGTCGCGGTCGACAGCGACGTCACACTGCTGTTCGTCGTGCTCAGGCCCGTCGACAGCGAAACGACGCCGGTGGACAGCGAACCGACGATCGTCGACGTCGCGGTCGACAGCGACGTCACACTGCTGTTCGTCGTGCTCAGGCCCGTCGACAGCGAAACGACGCCGGTGGACAGCGAACCGACGATCGTCGACGTCGACGTCGACAGCGACGTGATCGAACTGTTCGTGCTCGACAGGCCGGTGGACAGCGAGATGATGCCCGTCGACGTCGCCGTGGACAGCGAGGTGATCGTGCTGTTGGTCGAGCTCAAACTGGTCGACAGCGAGCCGACGACCGTCGACGTGGACGTGGACAGCGACGTCACTGAACTGTTCGTCGAACTCAGGCCCGTCGACAACGAGCCGACGACCGTCGACGTCGCCGTGGACAGCGAGGTGATCGTGCTGTTGGTCGAGCTCAGCCCCGTCGACAACGACGACACGCCGGTCGACAACGACGTGATGCTCGACGCCGTCGACGTCGACAGCGAGTTGACCGCCTGGTTCGTCGCATCGAGCTGCGAACCGTTGATCGCGTCCGTGCTCGCCGAACTGATGCGCCCGGCCGCGACGTTGGTGATCTGGCGCTCGGTGCCCGACGCGCCGACGCTGACGACGCTCGTCGGCGTCGTGCCCTTGAAGTTGTACGTGACGCCGCCGATCATCGCGCTTGCCGTCGGATTCGGCGCGGCGGTCGTCGAACCGGAGCCAAGCGCGACATCGCCCGCGTTGTTCGCCACAGCCGACGCGCCGAACGCCACCGCGCCCGCCGCCGCCGCCGTCGACGTATTGCCGAGCGCGATCGAGCCGGTGCCTTGCGCGTTGTTCGTATTGCCGATCGCCACCGCGCCGTCGCCGTTCGCCGTGTTGTTCGAGCCGGCGGTGACCGCGCCGGTGCCGATCGCGGTGCTCGGATCGCCGATCGCCACCGCGCCGTTGCCGCTCGCCGTCTGACCTTCGCCGAGCGCGACGGCGCCGGTGCCGCTCAGCACCTTCGAGTTGTTGCCGCCGGCGATCGAGCCGGCGCCTGCTGCGGCGGCGACCGAGTTGGTGTCGCCGATGGCGACGGTGGAGCCCGCCGCCGCCACGCTGTTGATGCCGATCGCCGTCGCATTCACGGCCGATGCGGTCGCACCGGAACCCAGCGCGGTCCCCGATATGCCGGTCGCGAGCGCGAGATTGCCGAGCGCGACGCCGAACTCCTGTGTCGCGTTCGACTGCACGCCCATCGCGATCGAACTGATGCCCGACGCGTTCGCGCCCAGGCCGTATGCCATCGCCTGATCGGCACTGGCCGTCGTGCTCGAACCCAGTGCGATCGAACTGATGCCGAGCGACTGCGTGCCCGATCCGGGCACGCCGGCGGTGCCGCCCCAGCCGATCGCGATCGACGACGTGCCCTTCGCGCCGCTGTTGACGCCCATCGCGACGCCGGAATTCCCGGAAGCCAGCGCGCCGCTGCCGACCGCCACGCCGGCCGCGCCGGAACTCGTCGCCTGGTTGCCGAGCGCGACCGTTCCGGTATCGGTGGCATGCGACGCATAGCCGAGCGCGACGCTTTGAGCTCCGGACGCAATCGACCCGAGACCGAGCGCGGCTGCATATTGGCCGGAGGCCAGCGCATTGTTCCCGAGCCCGATGGCGGAAACGCCGGTCGCGGAAGCGCCGCTGCCGATCGCCACCGTGCCGCTTTGGGTCGCACTCGTAAGGTTGCCGATGGAAACCGAGTAGTCGCCGTTAGCGATAGCCTGCACGCCGAGCGACGCGCTATTAACGCCGTTCGCCTGCGCGTTGATACCGACAGCGGTAGACCCGCTGCCTGTCGCGTGCGCACCTGGGCCCAACGCCGTGGCGGAAACACCCGTCGCCGTCGACAGGTTGCCAAACGCGGTGGCATTCTCCTGCGTGGCAATCGAACCGAGGCCGATCGATATGGAACTGGGGCCGCCAGTGGCGGAACCGCCATCCTGCGAATACTGCGCATGAGCGCCTGTCTGGAACAACCCGAGATACGCAGACGCCGTCAGCACGGCCAGCCGCCGCCGCGACATCAGCGAAGGCGTTCCCGCGCTTGCCCCGGTCCCCGTGTTCGTGGCGGGCGTCGACGCGCTCCGCGACGATGCGACACGCTTGCCGCGTGCCCGATCATGCTCCGACGCTGCAACCCAGGCCCCCAATGCTTCGTTCCAGATCGACTTGAACGACTTGTTCATCTTGTCTTCCCTCGGTTCCCATGTGCTGGATGACGCAACAGCGAACGCGGCGGCCGGCGAAAAACGCACCCTTTCCGTTTTCGCCCGCCTCGCGACGCCCCGTTATTTGATTCGCATTACCAATGAAACTGACGAACAGCGCTGCCCGACACTCACGATGAATATCGCGATCACGCGACCGCACGCCGCCCGTGCCCTTCGGCACGATGCGCGACGGCGATCGCCGGTTATCGGATCATGGAAGTCGACGTCGCCGCCGAAACGGCGGCGCGATGCGCCGCGCGCCGCAAAAAGACGCGCGCGTGCGCCGTCGCGCCGAACGAAGGGCGACCTCGAATCTCATGGGAAAGCGGCGTTCTGACGCCGGATGGACGGTTGCCGGCCCGCACCGCAGGCGGCCCGTCATGTTTCATTCGGGAGGAGGATGAAGTCGTTCAGTCCCGGGGGCTGAAGCATGCGTCGCCGGATCGCTGACGCTGACAGCCGACCCCGGTTCGATCGAACCGGTGCCCTGACCTGCCATGCTTGTCGTGCTCATATTTATCGTGCCCGCCTGATTCGATAGAGCGCCACGCGCGACCGCCCCCGAATGGATCGAACTGCCGGCGGCCAACGCGAAGTCACTCACTCTTTCCGTTCGGCTACCGGACGAACTTTCCGGATTTCCGGAAAAATCGATGGCTTGCCGAACGACCCCTGCACCGAATTAATTGCTTGAATTTCCTCGACGATTTCTTCTTGCTAGACGCCCCATATCTTTACAGGCCTCATAATTCCCAGCTTGCCTTATATATCAACACATTCGAGAAAATATGAAGCTTTCGTTACCTTCGCGCTGGCCACCAGCCTGTCGCCATGCCCTCGGATCTGAAAGAACCGATTCCAACCTCACCTGGCCTAGTGTGCAGGCATTCGTCCAAACAAACCTTTTCCAGAGCGGAAAAAATATTTTCCAGAGCGGACGACATTTACATTCATACGATCCGGCTGAATATTTTATTTAAACATGAAGAAAATTTTGGCCGCCCACCCAAAAATCTCAATCAGATGGGCAATGAATTGCCCCCATTCGATCAACATCAAATTTCATATGGCACTCAGATGCCGTACGCGTGAATTCGTCGTCCATGCCAATTCGAGTTTTCGCGAATTAACCGGGAATAACGACCGAAGATCAAAGCGCCATCCGGCAGATTTTTCCACCTCTTTTCCGTCGCCCGGCCACCTGCCGCGATGACGCAGCCATATCCCGTCCGCCATGCCCCCACCGGTCGCACGGAATCCACACAAACGGCGCTGTTGTCGGCATATAATTTTTCGCAACAATCGTGCACATTGCGATGCTTTCTGTCCAACAGGCCATCCCCCCCACGCGTTCGCAACCATGTCATCCCGCTCGTCCAGTCCGGTGTCGCTTCGCACCACGCCGGATCTCGTTGGCGCACATATTCTTGTCGCCGACGATCGCCCGAACGACCTGCGGCTCCTGACCGAGATCCTGCGTGCCGCGCGGTGCCGGATCAGCGTCGCGTTCGACGGCCTGCAGGCCTATCACCGTGCGCAGGCGATCTCTCCCGACCTGATCCTGATGGATGTCCGCATGCCGCGCATGGACGGTTTCGCCGCGTGCAGGCTGCTGGCGTCGACGCCGTCCACGCAGTCGATACCCGTGATCATCCTGACCGCCGCGGGCGATCTCGAGGACCGCATCGCGGGGCTCGAAACCGGCGCGATCGACTACATCGTCAAGCCGTTCGAACCGGCTGAAGTGATTGCACGAATCCGCAATCACCTGAAGCGCGCGCGCCGCAGCCAGCCCTTTGCGCATCTGCCCGAGCTTCCCGACCATCCCGACGCCGCGCTGGTGCGCGCGGCGAGCGAGGTCCTGCTGCGCGACCTGCGCTATCCGCCCGCGCTCGAGGATCTCGCCCGGCAGGTCGGCACGCACGAAAAGCGCCTGTCGCGCGTGTTCCGCGACCATCTCGGCCAGACCGTGTTCGAGTATCTGCGCGACACGCGCCTGCGCGCCGCGATGCACTTTCTCGCGGAGACGTCGATGGGAATCGGCGATATTGCCGAGGAAATCGGCTTTTCCACGCCGGGCAATTTCGCGACGGCCTTTCGCGAACGCTTCGGCATCACGCCATCCGACTGGCGGCGCCAGCGCAACGCAGTCGATGCGCGCGCCACATCTGATGAGCATCACCGCGATGCATAAGCAATACGCGGCATGGGCAGCAGGATGTCGTGCATTGCTGCTGCTTCTGATGGCGATGGCCGTCGCCTGCGCCACGGTCAATCGGAACAGCCGGTAGATCACGTGCTGGCCGCGATGGCGCTGAGCACGACGCTGTTCGAGGCGGCGTACCGCAGCCATGCGGCGACGGCGTTGCGGCCCGCCGCGCGCGAGTGGTCGGCGCGCGCTCGATCGCCTTTCCTGCGCATTGCATTTGATCTCCTGCACCGGCATTCGTATAACGATCACATGCCCGGCGTATTTTCAGCACACGAATCCGAGGCCCGGCGCAAGCCGGGAAGCCCACCGCCCCCCGTCATGCGCAACCGCCCGAATGCACGCCGGAGGCCCCCGAACGGAGTCCACTCGTGGCGAATCCACTCTCCAGGATCGAACATGTCGTCTATCTGATGCTCGAAAATCGTTCGTTCGATCAGATGCTCGGCTTTCTCTATGCTGACGACGGCAACCGCTCCCCCACCGGCCAGCCGTTCGACGGCCTCACCGGCAGCGAATCGAATCCCGACGATCTCGGCCGCCCGGTCGGCGTCTACCGGATTCGCGCAACCGATCCGCATCCGTATCTGATGCCGGGCGCCGATCCCGGCGAAGGCTTTCAGAACACCAACTACCAGTTGTTCTCCGACGACAACCCCGCCCCCGGCGCCGTGCCGACGAATCAGGGCTTCGTCGTCAGCTTCAAGTCGGCGATCGCGACCGATCAGTCGCGGCACGACAAGGACGCGCTGCCCGGCACGACGCCCGCGCAGATCATGGGCATGTACACGCCCGAGCTGCTGCCCGTGCTGTCCGGGCTCGCGAAAGGCTATGCGGTGTGCGACCGCTGGTTCGCGTCGGCGCCGACAATGACGATGCCGAACCGCGCGTTCGCGCTCGCCGGCACGTCGCAGGGCCATCTCGACGATCACGTGAAGATCTTCACGTGCCCGAGCATCTTCGGGCGGCTGTCGGACCAGGGCGCCGACTGGGCGATCTTCGGTTACAACCGCGATCCGCTCACGCGCCACGATTTCCCCGACACGCAGAACGCCGACGACAGCCACTTCGGCCACTTTCGCGACTTCCAGACGCGCGCGGCGAACGGCACGCTGCCCGCGTTCACGTTCCTCGAGCCGAGCTGGGACGCGAGCGGCAACAGCCAGCATCCGAACTACGACGTCACCGCGGGCGAGCAGTTGATTCACGACGTCTACTACGCGCTGCGCAACGGTCCCGGCTGGAACGGCACGCTTTTCATCGTCACGTACGACGAGCACGGCGGCAACTACGATCATGTCGCGCCGCCATCCGGCGCGACGCCGCCCGGCGACGGCACCGTCGGCGAATTCGGCTTCGACTTCACGCGCTTCGGCGTGCGCGTGCCCGCGGTGCTCGTCTCGCCGCTGATCGCGGCGGGCACCGTGTTCCGCAGCGCGACAGGCACGATCGATCACACGTCGGTGCTGAAGACGATCAGCGAACGCTTCGGGACGACGCCGCTGACGGCGCGCGACCGCGATGCGCCGTCGCTCGGCGACGTGCTCACGCTCGCGAGCCCGCGCGCCGCGAGCGACGATCCGCTCGCCGGCGTGACCGTGCCCGTGTCGGACCTGTCCCATCCGAATGCGGCGAAGCCGTCGAAGCTCGACAAGATCCACGCGGCCCGCATCGCGGCGCTGCCGCTGCGCAACGAGAAAGGCCATTACGAGGAGGCCGACGCGCCGCTCGCGTCAACCGCCGAGCTGTCGAACTTCATTCGCGACCGCAGCGCCGCATGGAGCCAGCATCGCCAGCGGCAGCAGCAGCGGTTGCAGCAACGGCAACAGCCGCCGCGCAAGCGGCGGCGCTGAAATGCGCGGGCGGCGGAACGCGTCGCCCGCGCTGCCGAGCGCCTGACAACGTATCACCGGATTCGGCCGGCGCTCCCCGCCTGACCGCCCCGCGCACCGCTCTCGAGGAAACACGAATGGCCCAGCTCAAATCATGGACGCGCCGCTTGTTCGGCGCTTCGGGATGCGCGCTGTTGCTCGCGCTGTCGGCGCTCGACGCGGCGCATGCGGATTCCGAGCCCGACGCATCGCCGAGCGGCGCATGGCCGAGCGCCGCGCTGCCCGATCGCGCCGCCGTCGACGTGGACGCGTCGCAGTTGCTGCCGACGCCGCAGCTCGTGCAATGGCAGATCGACCTCGATCGCCGCGGCCTGAGATCGACCGGCTCGCCCGCGCACGAACGCTACATCGACGTGCTGCGCCGCCGCCTCGCGCGAGCCGGCGTGCCACAGCTCCATACCGAGGCGGCGACGCTCACGCGCTGGACCGCGCGGCACTGGCGGCTCGACGTCGCCGACGGCGCGCCGCGCGAACGCATCGACGTCACGGGCTACCTGCCCTATTCCGGCGACACCGGCCGCGACGGCGTCGTCGCGCCGATCCGCTATCTCTCAGCCGGACAGATGCCCGATGCGGACGTGGCCGGCAAGATCGCCGTCGTCGAATGGCCGGCATCGCCGCTATCGGGCGCGTTCTTCCACGAGCGCGCGCTGCGCGTGTTCGATCCGGACAACGCGTTTCCGCCGTCGGCGCCCTATGTCCGCACGAGCTTCATGCTCGGCACGCTCACCGCGATGCTCGACAGGCTGCAAGCAGCGGGCGCGGCGGGCGTCGTGATGATCGCCGATACGTCGAGCGCCGAGGCGACCGATCTGTACGCGCCGTACGACGGCCGGCTGCGGCGCGTGCCCGGCCTCTTCGTCGATCGTGCGACGGGCGCGAAGCTCGTCTCGCTCGCGGAGCGCCGCGCGACGCTGCGGCTGTCGCTCGACGCGAGCGTCGAGCGCGTGCAGACCCGCAACCTGATCGGCATCATCCCCGGCATGAGCGACGAGCTGACCGTCGTCAACAGCCACACGGACGGCCCGAACGGAATCGAGGACAACGGCCCGAACGCGATCGTCGCGATCGCGCAATACCTGAGCCGCCTGCCCCGCGCGGCGCTGCCGCGCACGGTCATGATCCTGCTGTCGAGCGGGCATTTCGCGGGCGGTGTCGGCGCCGAGGATTTCATCGCGCGACATGCGCGCGACGGGCTCCTCGCGCGCATCGCGTGCATCGTGACGATCGAGCATCTCGGCGCGCAGGAATGGCTGCCGAACGCGCACGGCGCGCTCGCGCCGACGGGCCGCGCGGAGCCGACCGCGCTCTTCATGCCGTCCGTGCCGGCGCTCGTCGATGCGGCCGACGCACTCGTGCGCCGCGCAAACGCGGCGCCCGCATTCGCGATGCCGCCGCTGAATCCGAACGGAGACGGCAGCGCGGACGACGCGGTCTGGCCCGGCGAGGGGCAGTACTTCTGGGGCCGCGCGCGCGTGCCGACGATCAATCTGATCACGGGCCCCACGTATCTGCTCAACTACGGCGTGACGACGGCGGACAAGATCGACTATGCGCGCCTGCGTCGCGAAATCGCGGCGACGGCGCAGGCGCTGCTCGATCTGTCGCGGGTGCCGTTCGCCGCGCTGCGCGCGGTGCAGCCGGCGATGCGCGCAGCGACGCCGTGACGCGCGCGCCGCGCGCACCCCGCCTCCCCGGCGCGGTGGCGCAAACCGAGCTGCACGACCGCGGGCGAACCCGGCAGCCGCCGATATCGACGATGCGAGAAACGAAGCGGCTCGACATCGATACGTCACGCGCGCGACAGCTCGCCCGCCGCCAGCGACTGCAGGCTTTCGTCGACGCTCAACTCCGACAGCGCGTCCGCCCGCAGCGCCCCGTCCGCCGCGCGCTGCAGCACGCGCAGCACGTTCGGCTTCAGGCGCACGAGCACGAGGCGCCAGCCGCGCGCGCCGCACTCGGCGCCGAACGTCTTCAGCGCTTCGATCGTCGTGCCGTCGACGTCGGGCGACTCCTCGAGACTCAGCATCACCGTGTGCACGGGCGGCTGCGCGTCGCGCGCGAGATGCCGCGTCATGGTCAGCACGCGCTCCGCGTTCGCGAAGAAGAGCTGCGCTTCCGGCCGCACGATCAGCACGCCGGAAATCGGCTTTGCATCCTCGTGCATCGACACGTCGACGAAATCGTGGCTCTCGCGCAGCCGCCCGAGCACGCTCACGTTCGGCTCGGACAACTGTCGCAGCGTCAGCAGCAGGCTCACGCCGATCGCGGCGAGCAGGCCGTGCAGCACGCCGAGCACGATCACGGCCGCGAGCGCGGCGATCACGACGATCCGGTCGCGATGCCAGCTCCAGTACGGCCTGAACACTTCGGGGTGCAGCGAATGACTGACCGCGAAGATCACGATCGCCGCGAGCACGGGCTCGGGGATGCGCGCAAGCTGCGGCAGCAGCAGCCAGACGATCAGCGCGATCACGGCGGCCGCGAACAAGCCCGCCATGCGCGTCTGCGCGCCCGCCGCCTCGTTCGCCGACGTCGCCGAATAGCCGGCGCCGACGGGCATTCCGTGCAGCAGCCCCGATACGAGATTCGCGCAGCCGAGCGCGACGAGATCGCGGTTCGGCGAAATCGTGTCGCCGTGCTTGAGCGCGAAATTGCGAATCGATCCATACGATTCCGCGTACAGGATCAGCATCAGCGCGAAGCCGAACTCGGCCGTCTGCATCCAGTCGGAGCGGCCGAGCACCGGCATGCCGAACGCGAGATTTTCCAGATCGATCGTGCCGACGACGGCGATGCCGTAGCGATGCCAGTCGATCCAGTAGCCGGCCGCGATCCCGAGCACGATCACGACGAGCGTCGCCGGCACGCGCGTGCGCCTGCCGAGCGCGAACAGGATCGCAAGCGCCGTCGCGCCAAGCGCCGCGCTGTGAACGTTGGAGTTCGGTATCCCGAGCACCAGGTCGAGCGCGACGCGCAGCGTGTCGCCGTGACGGATCGGCACGTCGAGCATCTTCGGCAACTGCTTGATCACGATCGTGAGCGCAAGGCCGAACGTAAACCCGCGCAGCACCGGCCGCGCGATGAAATCCGACATGCCGCCGAGACGCGCGGCGCCCGCGAGGATGAACACGATGCCCGTCGTCGCGACGAGCGCCGCGGCGAGCATCAACTGCGTGCCGGCGCCCGGCCCGGCCTCGGAGATCACGGTGGCCGCGAGCACGACGGCCGACGACGACGTCGCCGACACGATCGCGAAGCGGCTGCTGCCCGCGATCGCATAGACGACGAGCCCGGCGACGAGCGCGATGAGCCCCGCCTGCGGCGGCAGGTTCGCGAGCCCCGCGTATGCGACCGCCTCGGGTATCAGGAGGCCCGCGATCGACAGCCCCGCGAGCGCGTCGAGCGCCGCGCGGCGCCCTCGCGGCGCAGGCGGCTCGTCGAGCGGCGCGAAATGCGCGGCCTGCTGCGGCGGCGCGTCGATGTGCTTCGAGCGGAGGTCCATGCGCGTTCCGTGGTCGTTGCCCGTCGTGCACACGAGAACGCGGCGCTCAGCGCGGCGCCGCGATCACGCCGGACCAGCCCGGCAGATAGCGCGCCTCCTGCGTGTGCGCGTAGCCGAGCGCCGCTTCGAGCGCCTTCGCGAAATCCTTGCGGATCTGCGTCAGCGCGATTTTCGGGCGCAGGAAATCGGCCCACAGGAACTCGCTGAACGGCGTCGCGTCCTTCGCGTAGCCGCCCGCCGTGCGCAGCTCGCCCGCGAGGCTGCGGTAGGGATCGTCCTTCAGGCCGACGAGCGACGTCGGCAGGCGGGCGTAGTCGTGGCGCGCGCCGTTCGCGCCGAACGGATGCACCCATTGGTTGTGCTCCATCATCCGCCAGAAGATCGTCTCGTCGAGCCACGACAGATCCTTCAGCAGCATCGCCTTCACCTGGGTCACGCCCTCCTCGATGAGCGCGAGCCCGAGATGATGGTGATCGGTGATGAAGTATTCGCCGCCCGGCCCGAGCACGGCCGGGAACCAGTGCGACTCGATCGCCGCGCGGCGCGCCTTCTTGCCGAGCGACTTCCAATGCTTGCGCTTTGCCTTCACTTCGCGATAGCCGACCGTGATCTGCGTCGGGCGCAGCGCATCGAGCTTCGCGGGAATGAGATGCACGTCCTGGCCGATCGTCATGATGGGGCTCCCGAATAGGATGTCGGCAACGATACATGGGATCGGCGTTCGCGTTAATACCGCGTTGCCCTCGAAGTTTGCGCAAAGCGCACTGCCGCACGCTGCGCGGCCGGCGGTGCGCGCCTTCCGCCCGCGCGCTCAGCCGCGTGCGGCCAGATCCGCGCGCTCGAGCCGGTGGCGAACGTACGGGATGCCGTCCCGCACGATGCCGACGCGCCGCATCCCGAGCTTGCGCGCGACGTTCAGCGACGCGCCGTTGGCCGCGGCGATGTCCGCGACGACGCGCGGCAGCCTGACCGTCTCGAACGCATGCCGGACGACGCGCCGCGCAGCTTCGCTCGCGATCCCGCGCCCCCATGAGGCGCGCACGAGCCGCCAGCCGATCTCGATGTCGCGGCCGCCTTCGACGTAGTCGGGGATCAGCAGCATCCAGCCGACGAACCGGGCGGGCTGCGCCTTCTCGAAGATCGACCAGTAGCCGAGCCCCGGCGGATACGCGCACGTGATCCGATGCTCGACGAAGCGGCGGTGCTCGACGGGGTCGTCCCACGGGCCGGCGATGTGGCGCGTCACGTCCAGATCGCGATCCATCGCGAGGCATGCGTCGAGATCGGCGAGCACGCGCGGACGCAGCCACAGGCGGTCGGTTTCGAGTGTCGGCAGCGCCGGGTGAGCTTGCGTATCCGGATCCATCCGTCAACCTGTAAGCACATGAAAGAAGGAAAACGGCGCTACCTTAGCACCGCTTGCCGCATCGCGAAAACCGGTGCGAATCCTGTCCTGTCGAATCCCGTTGAGTCCCGCCGAGTCGCGTGCGATCCGCTCGATGCGCGTGCGACTTCGCCCCGGTATCGCGCGACTCGCATGCGGCGCGCGGCGCACGCGCATCGCAGCGCCCTGCGATTGCGGGACGCGCAACAATCCATTTCATAGGGATAAATCCGGATCGGCCCGCTCGGGGCCTTCACGCGCGCGGCGAGCGGCGTACACTCGCGTTACCGCCCGCGCGCCGCGCCAGCCGGGCGGTGCGGGGCACGACGGCGCTTCCCTCTCGAGGAGACTGCGTCATGGCCATAAGCTGGACCCGGGAACAACGCAACGTCACGATCGCCGCCTACCTCGGCTGGACGCTCGACGCATTCGATTTCTTCCTGATGGTCTTCGTGCTGAAAGACATCGCCGCCGAATTCAACACGAAGATTCCCGCCGTCGCGTTCGCGATCACGCTGACGCTCGCCGCGCGCCCGATCGGCGCGCTGATCTTCGGCCGCCTCGCCGACCACTTCGGCCGCCGGCCGACGCTGATGATCAACATCGCGTGCTACTCGCTGCTCGAGCTCGCGTCCGGTTTCGCGCCGAGCCTCGCCGCGCTGCTCGCGCTGCGCACGCTGTTCGGCGTCGCGATGGGCGGCGAATGGGGCGTCGGCTCCGCGCTGACGATGGAGACGATTCCGCCGCGCGCGCGCGGCGCCGTGTCGGGCCTGCTGCAGGCGGGTTATCCGAGCGGCTATCTGCTCGCGTCGGTCGTCTTCGGCCTCTTCTACCAGTACATCGGCTGGCGCGGGATGTTCATGATCGGCGTGCTGCCCGCGCTGCTCGTGCTGTACGTGCGCGCGAAAGTGCCCGAGTCGCCCGCGTGGCGGCAAATGGAAAAGCGCGCGCGCCCGAGCCTCGTCGCGACGCTCAAGCAGAACTGGAAGCTGTCGATCTACGCGGTGGTGCTGATGACCGCGTTCAACTTCTTCTCGCACGGCACGCAGGATCTCTACCCGACCTTCCTGCGCGAGCAGCATCACTTCGATCCGCATACGGTGTCATGGATCACGATCGTGCTGAACATCGGCGCGATCGTGGGCGGCCTCACGTTCGGCTGGTTGTCCGAACGCATCGGCCGCCGCCGCGCGATCTTCATCGCCGCGCTGATCGCGCTGCCCGTGCTGCCGCTGTGGGCGTTCTCGGCGGGCACGCTCGCGCTCGCCGCGGGCGCGTTCCTGATGCAGATCTCGGTGCAGGGCGCATGGGGCGTGATCCCCGTGCACCTGAACGAGATCTCGCCGGACGAGATTCGCGCGACGTTCCCCGGCTTCGTCTATCAGCTCGGCAATCTGCTCGCGTCGGGCAACGCGACGATGCAGGCGCAGCTCGCGGTCGATCACGGCAACGACTACAGCATGGCGCTCGCGACGGTCGCGGGCATCGTCGCCGTCGTCATCTGCGTTTTAATTGTGTTCAGCCGCGAACGACGCGGGATCGACATGACGCAAACGGCCGCGATGGGCTCGACGACCGGATGACCTCGCGCGCGGCGGCGCACCATCGCGCAAGCGCGCGTCGCGCTGCGCGCGGCGCACCGTTCATGCTGCATCGCACTGTATGCTCTAGAGGATTTTGTCCATAAAGAACGCTTGCCGCCGCCCCGCGCCGCTTTTTATCTTAATGAAAACGGCTGTTTCAATTACAGATTTGAATCGCTTGTTCGCGTACCGGGAAACCGGCAAGGGAGGCGGAACATGGCAGTTCGACAAGCCAGCCGGCAATCCGGCGGGACGAAGGCGCGCATCCTGGATGCGGCCGAAGATCTTTTCATCGAGCATGGCTTCGAAGCGATGTCGATGCGGCAAATCACATCGCGCGCCGCGGTGAATCTCGCCGCGGTCAACTATCACTTCGGCAGCAAGGAAGCGCTCATCCACGCGATGCTGTCGCGACGCCTCGATCAACTGAACGAGGAGCGCCTGCGCATCCTCGATCGGTTCGACGCGCAACTCGGCCCGCACGTCACCTGCGAGCACGTGCTGGGCGCGATGTTCATTCCGGCGCTGCAGGCGTCGCGCGATCCGCAGCGCGGCGGCCGCGCGTTCCTGAGGCTCATCGGCCGCGCGTACACCGATCCGTCGGCGTTCGTGCGCAACTTCCTGACCGCGCACTACGCAACCGTCGCCGGCCGCTTCTTCGACGCATTCCAGCGCGCGCTGCCGAACCTGCCGCGCGCGGAGCTCGGCTGGCGGCTGCACTACGCGATCGGCGCGCTGTCCGGCGCGCTCGCGGGCGCGGAGACGGAGAGCCTCATCGACGAATTCACGCAAGGCCGCACGATGAACGACGTGCAGATGATCGCGCGGCTGTCCGCGCTGATCGTCGCGGCGCTGAACGCGCCGATGCCCGACGCGACGCAGCTCGCGATCTTCGCATCGGTGCTCGACGGCGCGGCGGCCTCGGCCAGCGCGACGATGCAGCCTGCCGGACCGCTTGCGCCCGCGCCCGCCGCCGCGCCGTCCGCAGCGCCCGCACTCGTGCCGGCCGCCGCCGTGTCGGCGCTCGCGCCAAGCGCCGCGCCGCCGGCTCCGGTCGCGCCGGCGTCCGCCGCGCCGATGCCGGCGGCCCCCGCGGCGCCGGCGTCACCCCGCACCGAGGCGTTCGCGGCCGAGCCGGTCGGCGCGGCCGCGCACGAGACGCACGCGACCTGAGAAGGCTCGCGCACCGCGAACGCCGGCCGCGCGGTGCGCGACTGCACGGGGCGGCGCTGACATATCGCGACCCGGCGCCCGCCTTTTCGGCGCCCACCCCGGCACGCGCATCGCGCGGCGAGTTCGCGCAACGCGCCGCCGACGCCCGCGCGCCGGCCCATACCAACGATTCAGGAGACAAGCGATGACCGCCCCCGTTGCGCCCGCCCACGCCCACACGCAAGCGCCGAACACCGACGGCATCTGGTACGCGTCGTACCCGAAAGGCGTGCCGCACGACATCGACGTCACGCAGTACGAATCGCTTGCTCAGTACTTCGACGAATGCACGACGCGCTATGCGCAGCGCATCGCCTTCATCAGCGCGGGCGCGCGGATGACCTATGCGGCGCTCGCGCACAAGGCGGCCGCGTTCGCGTCGTATCTGCAGAGCCTCGGCGTGAAGCCGGGCGACCGCGTCGCGATCATGCTGCCGAACACGTTCCAGTATCCGGTCACGCTGTTCGGCACGCTGAAGACGGGCGCGATCGTCGTCAACGTGAATCCGCTCTACACGGTGCGCGAGCTTGCGCATCAACTGAAGGACAGCGGCGCGCAGACGATCGTCGTGTTCGAGAACTTCGCGAAGACGCTGCAGGACGCGCTGCCCGAGACGCAGATCAAGCACGTCGTCGTGACCGCGCTCGGCGATCTGCTCGCCGACGGCCTCAATCCGAAAGGCCGGCTGATCAACTTCGTGCTCAAGCACGTGAAGAAGCTCGTGCCGGCGTATCGGCTGCCCCAGGCCGTGCGCCTGCGCGCGGCGCTCGCGGCCGGCGCGAGGAAGGCGCCCGCGCCCGTTGCGATCAAGCGCGATGATCTCGCGTTCCTGCAATACACGGGCGGCACGACAGGCGTCGCGAAAGGCGCGATGCTCACGCACGGCAACCTGATCGCGAACCTGCTGCAGGCGAAGACGTGGATCGAGGATCAACTGACGGGCGACGTCGAGACGGTGCTCACGCCGCTGCCGCTCTATCACATCTATTCGCTGACGGTGAACGCGTTCATCTTCCTCGGCCTCGGCGGGCGCAACATCCTGATCGCGAACCCGCGCGACACGAAGATGATGATGAAGATCCTGCGTCACGAGACCTTCACGGGCATCACCGGCATCAACACGCTCTACAACGCGTTCCTCGACAACGAGGAATTCCGCAAGCGCGACTTCTCGAAGCTCAAGCTCGCGATGGCGGGCGGCATGGCGATGCAGCGCGCGGTCGCCGAGCGCTTCGAGCAGGTGACCGGCTGCCCGATCGTCGAAGGCTACGGGCTCACCGAGTGCTCGCCGATCGTCACGATGAACCCATACGACGCGAACGAGAAGCGCGCGTTCAGCGGCTCGATCGGGCTGCCCGCGCCTTCGACGATCGTGCGCTTTCGCAAGGAGGACGGCGCATGGGCGAACGTCGGCGAGCCGGGCGAGCTGTGCGTGCACGGCCCGCAGGTGATGCGCGGCTACTGGCAGCGCCCCGACGAGACCGCGAAGGTGATCGACGCCGACGGCTGGCTCGCGACGGGCGACATCGGCGTGATGGACGAGCAGGGCTTCATCCGCCTGATCGACCGCAAGAAGGACATGATCCTCGTGTCGGGCTTCAACGTGTATCCGAACGAGATCGAAGACGTGCTCGTGTCGCATCCGGGCATCCGCGAAGCGGCGGCGATCGGCATTCCCGATCCCGTGCATGGCGAGCGCATCAAGGTGTTCGTCGTGCCTCGCGATGCGTCGCTGACGGTCGAGGACGTGCTCGCGCACTGCCGGAAGAACCTGACGGGCTACAAGATGCCGAGGGCCGTCGAGTTCCGCGACGCGCTGCCGCAGACCAACGTCGGCAAGATCCTGCGCCGCGCGCTGCGCGACGAGGAACTCGCGAAGCTCGCGAACGCGCCTGCCGATCCGTCGGCGAAGCACTGATCCGGGCGGACCGCGAAAGCCCCTCAACAGGATTCTTGATCGCGTTCTGGGAGGAATGCATGTCGTACGCGTCACCACAACACCCGTCTTCGTCGTCGCGAACACGATTCGCACGGCGCCGTCTCGCCGCCGCGTCGGCCGTGGCCGCGCTCTCGCTCGTGCCCGTGCTCGTGCTCGGCCAAGGCGCCGCGCACGCGCAGGCCGACGCCGAGGCGAGCGCCGCCGTCGAACCCGGCGCGCCGGGCGCGGCGCTGCCGCCCGAGCTCGCGAAGGTCGCGAAGCTGCCCGCCGACCAGCAGGCGCGCTGGCTGCGCACGGCCGCGCGTCAGGGCACGCTCGAAAAGCTCGACGACGCGACGCTCACAGCGCTCTTCGAGTCGCTCGATCCGCAGACCGTGCCGGATTACGTCGCGGCGGGACCGATCGGCCATCCGTCGTACCAATTCACGATGCTGCGCCAGGAGCGCATCAGCGGCAAATGGCCGGATACGCCCGACCACATGTTCGTCAAGGTGACGCGCGGCCCGCTGCGCGTCTACGCGAAGTGGCTGCCGGACGGCGCGCATTCGGGCCAGGAAGTGATCTACGATTCGACGAAGCGCGCCGACGAAATGTACGGCCACCTGGGCGGCCTGCTCGGCAAGCTGCCGATGTGGACGGCCGTCGACGGCACGCTCGCGCGCGCGCAATCGAATCACCAGGTGCGCGATCTCGGCACCGAGTTCGTCGCGAACCTGTTCCTGAGCGAGGCGAAGAAGTACCGCGACGCGGGCGTGCTGAAGCCGACGCACGTCGAGGCGAAGACGATCAAGGGCGTGCGCGTCGTCGCCCTCACCTACGAGACGCCCGGCGGCCGGCCGCAGTTCTACGCGAAGAAGGAAACGCTCGGGCTCGACTTGCGGCAGCCGTACTTCCGAACCGTCGAATCGTACGACAACGACGGGCGCCTGTTCGAGAAGGTCGTGTTCGAGAAGATCACGCCGAAATCGCTCGACGAAACGGCGTTCGATCCGAAGAATCCCGATTACACATTCTGATTCGTCATCGCCGTGTCATGAACGGCGGCGGCGGGCTGCGATGAAAAACGCCGCGCGGACCATCACGGCCCGCGCGGCGTTTTTTTCGTTGCGGCGGCGCGACGGGCCCGCCGCGGCGGCAGGCCGGATCGCGTGGTCAATCGTCATCGTCGTCGTGATGGCGGTGCCACTTGCGCCAGTGCTTGCGATAGTGCTTCCAGTAGTCTTCGTCATCGTCGCCGCGCCAGCCGCCGTAGTACGCCGGGTAGCCGACGACCGCGGGCTGCGGCGCGACATAGACGGGTTCCGGCGCCACATACACCGGCGCGACAGGCACGCCGACGCCGATCGACAGATCGACACCGCCCGCCGTCGCGGCGCCCGATGCCATGAGCGCCGCGACGCCCAGCATCGTGCTCGTCAGTAACTTTTTCATGTTCGTCACCTCACCTCGTTTCGCCGGCATGGCCGGCCTTCTGCACGCACTCTATCGGACCTGCGCGGCGGCAGGTGCAACGGCCGTGCGAGACCTGTAACCCGACGTAACGAAAATGCGCGCCAACGCGCATTGGCCGATCGGACGGATCGCGCAAACGCGCGGGACCGTCTATAGTGGGTAACGGTTGGACACAAACGCTCGCGCGCGCATCGGGTTCGAACAGGGTAAAATCCCGCCAAACGCTGTGTAAGTTCGCATGCGGCGAAACGCATAACTCTTAATTGACGCCGGCACCTGCCGCTTTTTAATGGCCAATCCTGCAGAATCCCATCCGCAAAACGACTTCATCAATGCCGCGCGCAAGGAACGCAAGCGCGTCGAAATTTATCTCGTCAACGGTATTCGCCTGACGGGATGCATCGAGTCGTTCGACCAGTACCTGGTGATGCTGCGCACGCCCGTCGGCCTGCAAGGCATCTATAAACGCGCCATCTCGACGATCCAGCTCGACACGGGCGGCTCCCGTCCGGGCGGCGGCCGCGGCCCGCGCGCGGGCGGCCCCCACGGCGGCGGCGGTCGCCCCGGCGGCCGCGAAGGTGGCGGTCACGGTCCGTACGGCTCGCACGGCGGCCCGCGCGGCGAAGGCGGCGGCTATGGCGCTCGCGAATCGCGCGGCGATGGCGGCTATGGCTCCCGCGAACCGCGCGGCGACGGCGGCTACGGCTCGCGCGAACCCCGCGGCGACGGCGGCTATGGCGCGCGCGAACCGCGCGAGCCCCGCGAGTCTTACGGCGCGCCGCAAGAAGGCGCATCGGCGCCCTCCGGCACGCAGGAGCGCAACGGCAACGGCCCCGTGATCGTCACGCGCCGCCGCCGTTCGCTCGGTCCGACCGACGGCCAATAAACCGGCCCCGCCAAATCGAAAGGGCAAGCCATCACCGGCTTGCCCTTTTTTGTCTCAGGCCCGTTCCGGCGTGAACAGGCCCCAGCCTCGCGAGCCCGCGCCACGGCGAATCCCGGGGCCTGCGCGAAGCGGGACCGTCCGATCCCGCCCCATCCGTGGTGCGATCACCGCATCTTCGGCAATCCTGCGTCGGCTTGCCGCTGCAACGAACGAACCTGCTGCTGCAGCTTGCGCAGTTGATCCTGCCGCTCGCTCTTCTGCTCCCGCAGCGCGGCCGCCTCGTCGAGCTTGTCCTTCTGCCGGCTCGCGACGGCCTCGCGCTGCTCGCGCGCGATGCTCAGATCCGCCTGCAGCCGGCTCGCCCGCTCCTGCACGGCGGCGATCTGCCGATCGGTCTGCACTTTCTGCGATTCGAGCTTCGCGGCCTGCAGTTCATTGACCGCGAGCGTCTCGGATTGCTTCGCGAAATCGCGGTAGACCGCTTCCGCGCGCGCCTCGCTCGCCGTCCTGATCACGCGCCAGAACGCCCTTTGCTGGAACAGCGCGACAAAATACGTGCCTTCCTGGATGTTGAGCAGCAAGCTCGCGCCGTAGCTCCCGTTGTACGTCGTGCGCATTTCGGTCAGCTCGCGCGCCTGAATCTGGCGCTGCAGCTCGTCGATCGTGCTCCTGCCGTTCGCATCCGCGCTCGCGGCCGCCGCCGGCGCGCCGCCGGGCGCCGACAGATTGACGACGGCCGGCGCCGAGACGCCCGGCGCCGCCGCCGCGGATGCCGTCAACGCCGGCGACGCAGCGCCGCCTTCGCCTTCCAATGCCTGCGCATGCGCGCCGCAGAGGCCGCCCGCCGCCGCGATCGCGACGAAGAGGCGCCCCATTCCCCGTATGTGGCTCATTCTGTTTTTCCTGCTTCGAAGTGTTGTAGTTTTTCGAATGCATGTTCGTCGGCTGCGTCGCAGCCCTTTTTCATTCGCTTTCCCGTGCCTCAGGCTCCTCGTCGAAAATCTGGTATTTGCGCATCTTTTCCCACAGCACCTTGCGGCTGATCCCGAGATGCTGCGCGGTATCCTGCCGACGCCAACCGTTGGCGTCAAGCGCGGCGATCACGCGGTTGCGCTCGGCCATGTCCCACTTGCTGCGATCGGCGAACACGTCGGGCGCGCTCTCCGCCGGCACCGGCTGCGCGGCGCTGCGCGCGCGCGCGACGAGCCGCTGCAGCCGCGCCGTGTCCCAGCCGCCCGTCTGCCGCACCGTCACGCCGACGCGCTCGGCCAGGTTGCGCAGCTCGCGCACGTTGCCCGGGAAGTACGAATCGGCGACCGCCTCGGCAAGCCAGTAAGGCAGCTCCGGCAGCGCGGCGAGCCGATCCTCGCCGACGACCGACGCGACGAACGATTTGAAGAGCGCGATCTTGTCGACGGGCCCGCGCTCCTCGAGCGACGGAATGCTCAACTCGATCACCGCGAGCCGGTAATACAGGTCCGCCCTGAACAAGCCGTCCTTGACGAGCAGCGGCAGTTTCTTGTTGCTCGCCGCGACGAGCCGGAAGTCCACCTTGACGGGCGCGGTTGCGCCGATGCGCAGCACCGCGCCGTCCTCGAGCACGCGCAGCAGCTTCACCTGCTGGTAGAGCGGCAGGTCGCCCACTTCGTCGAGAAAGAGCGTGCCGCCCGCCGCCTGCTCGAAGTAGCCCTTGTGCGTGCCGACCGCGCCCGTGAACGAGCCCTTCGCGTGCCCGAAGAAGAGCGACTCGAACAGGCCGTCCGGAATCGCGCCGCAGTTGACGGGCACGAACTCCCCCATGCAATAGCGCGAGTGCTTCTCGTGCAGCAGTTGCGCGACCCGCTCCTTGCCGACGCCCGTCTCGCCGTGCAGCAGCACGTTCGTGTCGCAGTCGGCAAACGTGTCGACTTCCTGCAGCAGCGCCTGCATGCAGTCCGAATGCGCGACGAGCGTGCTCGGCTCGAGCGTTTTCGCCGCATGCGCGCGCAGTTGCACCGCGAGCTTCGAGATCATGCCGCGCAGTTCCGCGCACGTGAAATCGAGCGGCAGGATGTGCGAATACTCGGGCGGATACTGCGACGGATCGTGATCGCGCGCCGCGCCGACCCAGACCACCGGCATGCCGATGTCCGCCTGCCAGGTGCGCAGGAACGCCGCGCCGCTCTCGATCATCGACACGCTGATGATCGCGAGCGACGGCCGCATCGCGGTTCGATCGGGCGACAGCGCCTCGTTGTCCGCGCGGATCACTTCGACGTCGAAGCTCGACATGCAGCGCGCGACCCGGTCGACGATGTCGGCCTTGCCCTCCCAGACGTACAGGTCGAGTCCTTCGATTGCGTTCGTGTTTCTCATCGTTATGCGTGAATCTTCAATAAACCGTTTGCGCGGCGCCGCAGGTCAGCGCCAGGTTGTGAACCGTCGCCGCGCCGAGCTGCACGCCGAGCAGGTTCAAAAGCGGCACGACGACCTGGTCGAGCGAGCCCAGCACGGGGCCGAGCAGGTTCAGCAGCACGGAGACCACCGGCCCCAGCGCATCGCCGACGGGCACCGGCATTTGCAGCACATAGAGCGTGAGGCCGTTCGGCCCCGTCAGCGATTGCGCGGCGCCCGACAGCGCGTTCGAGATCACCGAGCCCACCGCGTTCGAATTCGTCGTCTGATAATCGTCGGCGTCGCCCGTCACGCCGTTGAACGTGAGCGTCGCGGCGCTGGCCTTCGGCACGACCGCCGGCAGCGCGACGGCCGACTTGACCTGCAGGAGCGGCGCGTTCGCCAGGCCGATCGATGCAATCGTCGCAGGCGCGTCGCAGGCGAACGTCTGCTGCGCGGAAAGATCCGTCGGCGGGTTGCCCACGCACAGGTTCGCGAGGCCCGGCTGCACGACGATCGTCGCGCGGCTCGCTGCGGCGGTTGCAGCGCAACTCGTCGACTGCAGCCACGCGGAGCCCGTCGCGACCTGCAGCGCGATCGGCAGGCTCAGATCGACCTGTATCAGGTTCTGCACGAGGCTCACGAGCGGCGCAAGCGGCAACAGCGCGCCGGTGGGCGACAGCCCCGTGGTGCCGAGACTCACTTTCACATACAACCGGATCTGCGCATTGTTCGCCTGCGTGCGCCACGCCCCCGTCTTCGGGTCCGTTCCCGCCTCGCCGATCACGATCGTCGGCGGCTCGATGACCTGCAGCTTCAGCGTCGCACCCTGGCCCGCCGCGAGCTGCAGCTTCGTCGCGACGTCGACGGCCGGCTTGCCCGCCGCCGCCACCTCGGCCGCGACCATCAGCGCATCGAGCACGTCGATCTTCGCGTCGGCGGCCGCCTGCGTGTCGGACAGCCCGAGCGCGAACACGCCGGGCCCGCCCGACTGGCCGCCGAGGCTGAATTTCCCGCCGCCGGGATTCGCGCCGGCGATCGCCTGCAGCGCGGCGACGCTCGCCTGCAGGTTCGCGTTCACGACTTGCGTGCGCGACAGCGCGGTCAGCATCAGATCGACGAACTGCCCCGCCGTCACCCGCGTCGCGAGCAGTTCGTTGACGGTCAGCACGTTCGCGGCCGCCATCAGGTCGCCGACCTTGATCTGCGTCGACGCGAGCGCCTGGTACGACAGCGCGCTCAGGCCCAGATTCGTGCCGAGCAGCGCATTGAGCACGCCGTTCACGAGGCCGCCCTGCAAGCTCGCGAGCGTCGTGCCGATCGTGAACTGGTCGACGTTGGTCGCCTTCGCGGTCGACGTCGCGCTCACCGTGCGCGACGGGCCGAGGAAGAAATACGGCACGGTCTGCGTCGCCGTCACCTGCACCGCGTTGAGCGGCGTCGACGCCGTGTTGAAGTAGCTCGGCCCCGCGTTGCTTTGCGTGTCCCAGCGCCCGCACGCGACCGTCAGCGTGTTGCCGCCCGCCGACGGATCGAAGCCGTTCGAGCTCGCGTTCGCGGCGGCGGCCGCGTTCGGCTGCGCGCATCGATCGTCCATTCTCTGCGCGCCGGCGAGCGCGGCCACGTCGGCGACCCGCTGCAAGTCGCGGCGCACGAAGAACACGTTGCCGATGTCGACCGCGCCGAGCGCGGCGATCGCGACGAGCATCCAGATCGCCGCGACGACCGCGAACGAGCCGCGCTCGCGCGCGATCGCCGCGCGTCCGCGGGCGGAAGGCCGATGCTCGGCGCGACGGCGGGCCAATGGCATGCGATCGCTCACTGCGAACGCGACGCCGGCGTGAGGAGATAGTCCGCGCCACCACCTCCTCCTCCGCTCATGCCCGCGGCCGATCCGTAGAACGCCGGGATCTTCGTCTTGAACGACTCGAGATAGCGCGCGTACGCGAGCGACGCCGCCTCGCCGATCATCGGCTGCGCCGGCGCCGCCTCGCGGTTGCTGGCCTGCAACGCAAACCATGTCTGTGACGCGTGGCCGATTTCCGATGCGGGCGGCGCGTCGTGTTGCGGCTGCGGCTGCGACGATTGCGCGCGGGCGGCGCCCGCCGCGCACGCGAGCACGGCCGCGAGCGCGAGCGTCGCCGCGCAAAGCGCGCGGCCGCGCCCGGAGCGGGCAGCGGCGGTCTGGGTATGGTCATGCGTCGTCATGTCGACTCCGTATCACGTCTGTCATTGCGAAAATCGCTGCAAGAGCGGCACCGTCGGCTCGAACGCCGGCGCCGTGGCGGCCGCGACGGGCGCGGGCGCGGCCGCGACGGCCACGGCGCCCCTGCTGGCCGCCGCCTCGCCGCTCGAACCCGCCGCGCCGCCCGCCGCCGCGTTCGCGGCGATCGCCATGCCCGCGGCAGCGGCCGCGCCCGGCGCGCCCGGGCGCGCGAGCGCCCGCTGCCGCGCGCGCGACGCGGCCGCGATCTTCGTCGCGTCGTTGCGAATTTCCGTGCGTACCGCGGGCGCGAGCTTCAGTTGGTTCATCAGGCCGAGCGCGTCGCGCGTCTGCCCCGTCGCGAGCAGAAAGAGCGCGAGATTGCTGAGGATCTTCGGATTGTTCTGGTCGAGCTCCGCCGCCTTCATCAACGGCACGCGCGCGCCCCCGACATCGCCGCTGCGCATCCGCGCATACGCGAGATCGGACAGCGTCAGCGAATCGGTCGGCGCGAGCGCGCTCGCCTGCGCGAGCGCCTGCGACGCGGCGTCGAAATCGCCCGACGCGCCGGCCAGCAAACCGAGCCCGCGATAGCCGCGCGCGGCAAGCGGCGTGCCGAGCAACTGCCTGTACGCGACCGTGCTCGCGGCCGGCTGGTCGGTTGCGCGCAGCGCGTCCGCGCGCAGCAGGATCGTGTCCGGCGACGCGCCGTACTGCTTCTCGTAAGCGTCGATGTGCGCGAGCGACGCGTAATGGAGCCCCTGCGACTGCATCCGGCCGATGAGGCCGAGATACATGCCGGGCGTGTCGGGCGTCGCGTTCCTGTCGGCCGCGGCCTGCATCAGCGCCGCGCGCTCGGCCTGCGCGCCGATCCCGTAGCCCGACTCCTTGAACGCCCCGCACGCGGCGAGCGACAGCGCAAGCGCCGCGAGCGCCGCCGTCGTCATCGGTGAAAAGCTGCTTCGTCTCATGTCGTTCCTTCCTTCGTTGCGCGGCGGCAAACGCGGCTAGCGGCGCGCGGCCGTGAGCGCGTGCGTGACGGCGAGCATCCCCGGCCCCGCGGTCACGATGAAGAGCGCGGGCAGCAGCGTGAGAATCATCACGCCCGTCATCTTCACCGTGAGGCGGCCGATCCGCTCGCGCAGCATCGCGCGACGCACTTCGCGCAGCCGGTCGCCGAACTGCTTGAGCGGCTCCTGCACCGCGCCGCCGTGCTTGTCGACCTGGATCAGCAGGCGCACGATCGCGCGCAGATCCTCGTTGTCAAAGCTCGTCGCGAGGCGCTGCAGCGACTGCTCGCGCGTGCGCCCCGCGACGAACTGCCGCTGCGCGATCCCGAGCTCCGACGACAGCACGGGCAGCATCCCCTTGAAGTCGTTCGTGACGACCTGGATGCTCTGGTCGAGCGACAGCCCGACGCCCTGCAACAGCCGCAGCATGTCGACGAGCAGCGGCATCTCGTCGACGACGGACTGGCGGCGCGCCGCCGCGCGGCGGCGCACGTAGATCTTCGGCAGCATGAAGCCGGCGATGACGCAGAGCGCGACCCAGGCGGTCAGATGCGTGCGGACCGTCTCGCCGCCGGCGAGCGCGACGGCGGCGGGCAGCGCGATCGCGCACGCGATCCGCGCGCTCAGGAAGACGCCGCGCGTGTGCGCGTCGACGTAGCCGCACTGCTCGAGCAGCATCCGGTCTTCTTCGGCGACGATCTGCTTGCCGAGCCGCGTGTCGAGCAGGCGCATCCCGAACTTGCCGGCGCGATCGAGCAGCGTCGCGAAGCGCGGACGGCACTCGTCCGGCGCCGCGTCCGCGGCGCTCGCGCGCGCCGCGCCGACAGCCGACGCCGCACCCGCCGCCGCACGCGCGGCGGCCGCCTCGAGCGCAGCGGCGCGCTGGTCGAGCGCGTCCGCGAGCGTGCGGCCGGTGCGCCGCGCGAGCACGGCCTGCATGATCGCGAGCCCGGCGAGCATCAGCACGCCGATTGAGCCGAGGACGAGCGCGATTGCGCCAAGACGGCTGGGGTCCATCGTGATCACCTCAATCGGGCGAGCCGGTACAGCCAGTAGCCGCCGGCGACTTGCAGGATGAACGCGAGATACACGAGCTGGCGGCCCATCGGATCGAGCCACATCGCGCTGAAATACTTCGGATTCGTCGCGATCACGAAGCTGCCGATGCCCACGGGCAGCGCGCCGAGCACCCACGCCGACAGCCGCGTCTCCGCCGACATCGCGACGAGCTCACGCTCTGCCTGCTCGAGGTCGCGCATGAAGACGGCCATCCGGTCGAGCATCACGTCGGCGCGGCCGCCGTACTTGACGGACAGCCGCAGCACCGAACCGACGAGCTCGAACTCCTTGATCCGGTAGAGCGTTGCGACATAGACCATCGCGCGATCGATCTCGACGCCCGAGCGCAGCATCCGCGACACGTGGTCGAGGCAGCCGCGCAGCGGCGCCTCGGTCGTCTGCAGCGTCGCCTGGAACGCCGCAGGCACGCTGTTGCCGAGCGTGACGAGGCGCACGATGCCGTCGAGGAACGACGGCAACTGGCGAACGATCCGCAGCCGCCGCTTCTGCATCCGCGACACGAGCCAGAAGACCACGAGCGTCGCGCCCGCGACGAACGCCGCGACGGCGGCGAGCAGCCCGCCGCGCAGGCCCGCCCACAGCGTCGCGACGGCCGTCGCCGCAACGAGCGCGATGAGCGGCGTGCGAATCTCGGACACGCCCGCGCGGTTCGACACGTTCAGCCACGCATCGGCCGCGCGTTCGCGCCAGCGCGCGAGGCCCTCGGCGGGCTTCGCCGCGGGCGCGCCCGCCGCCGGCACCGCCGCCGCGCGCTTCGGCTCGGCTGCGGCCGGCATCTTCGGCGGCGCGCCCGGGCGCGCGCCGGGCTCGAGCCGGCTGTCGATGTAGCGCGCCGCGTGCGCGCGCCCCTTGTTCGCCGCGCCGCGCCGCCACAGTGCGAGCGCCCCGGCGACGCACAGCAGCGCGAGCGCGAGCGCCCAGAGCGCCGCGCTAGACATTGAAGCCCCCGCCGCGGCCGTACGGCTCGCCGCCGAAGCCGCCGCCCGCGAGCGCCTGCCTGAAGCGCGCGAGCTTCGGCGAATGCGGATGGATGCCGAGCGATTCCCACGCGTCGGTCTCGTCGCCGTCCGCGTTCACGCGCGGCTCGTAGCGATAGAGCTCCTGCGTCGCGATGATGTTGTCGGACAGCCCCGTCACCTCGGTGACCGACAGGATGCGCCGCCGCCCGTTCGACAGCCGCCCGATCTGCACGATGAAATCGACCGCGTTCGCGATCTGCCGGCGCAGGCTCGATTCGGTGCCCTGGAAGCCCGCGAAGCCGGCGAGCATCTCGAGGCGGTACAGGCACTCGCGCGGCGAGCTCGCGTGGATCGTGCCCATCGAGCCGTCGTGACCGGTATTCATCGCCTGCATCATCTCGAGCACTTCGCCGCCGCGCACTTCGCCGACGATGATCCGGTCCGGGCGCATCCGCAGCGTGTTGCGCAGCAGGTCGCGGATCGACACGACGCCCGTGCCGTCGAAGCCGCCCGGCCGGCTCTCGAGCCGCACCACATGCGGGTGGTTGAGCGACAGCTCGGCCGTGTCCTCGATCGTCACGACGCGCTCGACTTCGGGAATGTGGAACGCGAGCGCGTTCAGAAGCGACGTCTTGCCGGAGCTCGTGCCGCCCGACACGAGGATGTTGCAGCGCGCGGCGACCGCGGCTTCGAGCAGCGCGCCGATCTCGTCGTTGAACGTGCCGTTCGCGAGCAGATCGGCGGGCTTCAGCGGGTCCTTGCGGAACTTGCGGATCGACACGACCGGGCCGTCGATCGACAGCGGCTCGATCACGACGTTCACGCGCCCGCCGTCCGGCAGCCGCGCGTCGACCATCGGATTCGACTCGTCGAGCCGGCGGCCGATCGGCGCGAGAATGCGCCGCACGATGCGCAGCAGGTGTGCGTTGTCGGTGAAGCGCACGGGCAGCTTCGTCAGGATTCCGTGCTTCGACACGTAGACGTCGCTGTAGCCGTTGATCAGGATGTCCTCGACGTGCGGATCGGCGAGCAGGTCCTCGATCGGGCCGAAGCCCGCGAGCTCCTTCGTCAGCGCCTGCGCGACCGCACGCACTTCGTTCTCGTTGAGCGGAATGCGGCGCAGCCGCACGAAGCTGTCGATCTCGAGATCGACGAACTGGTTGATCGCCTGCCGCGACCAGCGCCCGAACTCCGCGCCCAGCTCCTCGATGCGCGTCAGAAGGTGCTCGTGCGCGGCGTTCTTGATGTCGTGAAACTGCTGCGTTTGCGAGAACGGCGTCGCCCCGTCGGCAAATTGAATGTCGTGTGCCATCTCTTACGACCGCTTGGAGGTGGGTTGAATGAAGCGCCTGAGCGCGGAAAAGCCGCCCGCCGGGCGCGGCGCGGCGGCCCCCGTGCCGCCCGTCGCGCGTTCGACGAGCGGCTCGAGCGCGCGCACGTAGGGATCGCGCTCGGCCGCGTCGACGATCAGCTTGCCTTGATTGGCCGCATGCCCGATCGGCACGCGCCGCGACGGCAGCGTCGCGGCGAGCGCGAGGCCGAGGCGCTCGGCGATCTGCGCGGGCGCGAGACCGAGCGCCGGATCGTACTGGTTCACGACGAGGCGCACGTTGTCCGTGTCGACGCCCGCGTCGCGCAGCGATTCCAGCAGCTCGGCGGCCGACACGACGGACGCGACGCCCTGGTCGCACAAGAGCCACGATTCGTCGGCCGCGTTCGCGGTCTGCGCGACGAAGTCGCGGTTCGAGAAGCCGCCCAGGTCGACGATCTGGCAGTCGAAGAACGCGCGCAGGCGGTTCAGCAGGCCGACGCACGACGCGTACGACACATCGCGCAGCCCGGCCAGGTTCGGCGGCAGCGACGTCAGCGCGACGCCGCTCGCATGGCGCGCGAGCGCCGTGTTCACGAAGGTCCGGTCGAAGCGGCGCAGGTTGCGCACCGCCTCGACGAAATCGAATTCGCAGCGCGTGTTCAGGAACAGCGCGCCGTCGCCCGCCGGCAGCCCGAGATCGACGAGCGCCGTCTGGCGGCCGAGCGCGGCCGAGCGCTTTTGCACCAGCACCGACAGGTTCGCGGCGAGCGTGCTCGCGCCCATTCCGGCGCGCGCGCCGAGCAGCGCGATCAGCCGGCCATGGCGGCTCGGCTGATCGCCGACGTGATCGAGCAGCCCGCGCGTGATCCTGAGCGCGTCCTCGGCGGGCGCGGAGAAATCGATGAAGTCGCGCACGCCCGCGCGCAGCGCGGCGAGCGCGCTTTCCGGCTCGCCGAGCGAGCCGAGCGCGACGACCGGCAGCCCCGGATGCGACACCCGCACCGCGGCCGCCGCGGCGCTCGCCGCCTGCGCGCGGCCGCCCGAGAAATCGACGAAGACGAGCACCGGGTTGAGCCCGGCGATCCGCTGCGCGAGCGCCGCCGGCTCGAGCGGCGCGGACTCGACCGCGCCCGCCGAGACGAGCGTCTGCGCGAGCCAGCGCACGTGCTCGCCGTGAGGCGACGCGCAGACGAAGTAGTCGGTGACGGCGGGCTCAGCCAAGGATTGTGTTCTCGCGTTCATGGTGATGCATCCCGGTTGCGCGCCGCATCGCGGCGCTCGCGCGTGCGCTGTCGTGGCGTCGCGCGCTCATTTCGAGAACCCCGGCCCTGCGTCCGGCGACAGCGCGCCGCCGAGATACGACCGCCACACCGGCCCGTCGCGCTGCTCGGACAGTTCACCGGGCGTCGCGGGCAGCGACGCGTTCTTCGCGATCGGCGCGACGAGATGCGGCGTCACGATGATCACGAGCTCCTTGTCGTTCTGCTGATAACTGAGGTGCTTGAAGAACGTGCCGATGATCGGCAGATCGCCGAGGAACGGCACCTTGTCGACGTTCGACGTCGTCTCGCGGTCGATCAGGCCGCCGATCACGAAGCTCTCGCCGTCGCCGAGCTCGACCGTCGTGTCCGCGCGGCGCGTCGTGAGCGCGGGCACCGTCACGCCGTTGATCGTGATCGAATGGACGAAGTCGAGCTGGCTCGATTCCGGCGCGACCTTCAGCGCGATCCGGCGCGGGCTCAGCACGGTCGGCGTGAGCGTGAGGCCGACGCCGTACGGCTTCCAGTCGATCGAGATCGTGCCGAGCGACTGCGGCACCGGCACCGGGATCTCGCCGCCCGCGAGGAAGCTCGCGCTCTGCCCGGACAGCGCGACGAGCGTCGGCTGCGCGAGCACGCGCGCGAGGTTGTTCGCCTCGAGGATCGACAGATCGGCGAAGAGGCCGCGCGTCGCAGAGCCGACGACGAGATTGAACGCGGACGCGATCGGAATGTTCGCCGACACCGACATCGACGACGTGCCGCCGCCCGTCACCGACGCGAGGCCGGCGGGCGCGAACGAGCCGAACGTGAAGCCGTTGTTCTGCTTGAAGAAGTTCAGGCCCGCCTGCTTGAGCACCGAGCGGCTGAACTCGACGACGCGCACGTCGACCTGCACGACGTTCTTGCCGCCGACCGTCGATGCGTCGACGACGCCGCCGCCCTTGCCCGCCATTCCCTTGCCGACGGCGAGCGCGCGCGCATGCGCATCGAGCGTCGCGGCCGAGCCGGACACGACCGCCGTGCCGTCATACGCCCTCACGCCCGGCGCGCCGCCGTCGAGGAGCGCGCGCGCCGCGCCGCTCACGACGTCGACCGTGTAGACCGCGGGCTCGTCGCGGCCGCGCTCCCACACCATCAGGCTCGTCGAGCCGGCCGCCTTCGCGACGAGCAGCACGCCGCCGCGCCCGCCCTTGATGACGAGCACGTCGGCGACGTTCGGATCGCCGATCGCGACCCGCTGCACGCCGCGCCCGACGGCAATCTGCCGCTGCGCGCCCGTCGTGAGCTCGATCGCCCCCATCTCGGCCGCCTGCGCGGCGAACGACAGCAACACGCCAAACGCCATCGCCCATGCAATCAGTTTATTTTTCATCGTGTCGGAGACCGGCGCGAGCCGGCCTTCCCCCTGCCGTCACTGTTCGAAACTGCTCGTCGATCAATAGGCGACCGTCTCGGCCCGCCCACCCCGGATTACCTCGATGCCGCCTCCCGCACGCGGCGCGGCCGCCGCCGTCACCCGCGCGGGCGCGGGCGCCGCGCGCGCCGTCTGCGCCGACGCGCCGCCGCCCGACAGCGCGCTTAGCACGAGCCCCGCCGCCGCCTGGTTCGATGCCCCCGCGCCGCCCGGCGCGCGGATCGCCACCGTCTGGGCGGCGACATCCTCGTCGCGCGGGCTGCGCAGCGCGAGCACGAGCCGGCCGCTCGCCTCGGCGAGCGTCAGCGCGTCGACCTGCGCGGTCGGCACGGCGAGCACCGCGGTGCGCGCGCCCGCGCCCGTCGGGCCCGGCGTGCCGTCGCGATCGGCCGTCGCGTCGCCGAACGACAGCACGCGCACCCGCGACAGCAGCAGCCGCGCCTGCGTTTGCGCGATCTCGGCGCCGGTCGCGCCGAAGCCGCCTTCGCGCTTCAGGTTCACGAATACATCGACGAAATTGCCGGGACGCAGCCGGTTGCCGACCGCGTTCGTGTCGTCGACCTTGATCGCGACCGCGCGCTCGCCGGGCGCGATCTGATCGGCGAGGCCCGACATCAGCTCGCTCTCGAGCACCGGCGCCTGCGCGACGATGTCGCTCGCCGGGATGCGCCCCGTGACGAGCGTCGGATTCGGGAAGGCGCCGGCGATCGGCGTCGGCGTCTGCTGCACTTTCAGCGCATCGGCGGGAATGGGCTGCCCGGCGGGCAGCGCGCGCGCCGCGACGACGACGGGCACCATCGCCGTCGCGGCAGCGGGCGCGGCGGCAGGCGCGACGGGCGCCGGCTTGCGCCCGAGCACCCACGCGTATAGGCCGAGCAGGATCGCGATCCCGATCAGCAACACCGCGATTATCTTGGTCAGATGGTTGGCCATGATTGTTATCAGTGCAGCGGCAAGGAAAAACGTTGGAGAAAACCGGTGGCGCGCGGCGCGTCGGTCCGGCCTAGTCGATCGTGTTCTTCATATGATGTTCGTCGGATTGATCTGCACCGTCGCCCGGCTCGTCAGCGTGGTCGGCAGCACCGCGTCGAACAGCGCGACCGCCGGCACGAGCGGATTGGCCGCGTACGGATACGTGACCGTGACCTGGATGCAGAACATCGTCGAATCGTACGAGCACGTGTAGTTCGACGAAGTCGTGCACGTCGCGCCCGACAGCCAGCCCGTCAGATTGTTCGCGGCCGTGCACGCGGCCGCCGCGCGCAGGCCGAGCGCCGCCGCCTGGGTCTGCGCGACCTGATAGTTGAGCGCGGCGCGCGCGCCCTCCGTCGCGGCGAGCGTCAGGCTCTGCTGCGCGGCGAAGATCATGCCGTATGTCACGATCCCGTAGAGGATCAGAAAGAACAGCGGAAACAGGATCGCGAATTCGATCGCGGTCGCGCCGCGCTGGCGGCGCGGCGAGCGGAATCGGCCGAGCGCGCGCATCATCGCGTGCCTCCGGTATGAATCAGATAGGCGAGCCACGCGGCGGCGGGCGCGACGAGAAACGCCGCATAAGGCGCGGAGCGGCGCGCGCCGAGCGCGAACGCGAACGCGGGCGCGCCGTTGCGCCCGAGCGAGCCGAGCGGCGTGCGGGTCACGAGCATCAGGCCGAGCGCGTGGATGCCCGCCGCGACGCTCGCGACGATCCATAGCCGCGGCAACGCCGGCAGCCCGCACCACGCGCCGAGCACCGCGAATACCTTCACGTCGGCGGCACCCATCACGCGCAGCGCGAAAAACGGAAAAAGGGAAACGAGACCGACTGTTGCGCCGACCAATGCGCCGGTCAATGTCGTTTCGAACGGATTTTGTCGGCAGAATGTAAAAATGATAACGGCGGCGAAACCGGCGAACACCAATTCGTTGGGAATACGGCGATTGCGACAATCTGCAATTGCAACGGCCGCAGCCCAGGCGAAAAAGAATCCAATACTGAAGAGACGAATCATCTCAGCCCCAGCCGCCCAGCGACGTTTGCGGATTGCCGAAGCAATCCGCAATTCGTGGTCATGCGTAATTGGATGTGAAAGTCAGGCCGCCGGCAATTTGCTGGCGATCGTGCTGAAGAGCGAGCTCAGATCGGTACCGACCGTGCCGACCGTCGTCGCGATGGCCACCGCGATAAGACCTGCGATCAACCCGTATTCGATCGCGGTCACCCCGGCCTCTTCCTTGAAGAAGCGATGCATCAGTTGTTTCATGTTGATCCTCGTGCCTTGAGTCTTCATTGGCCTTGCGTTTCGCTATCGGCCGACCTTGCCCCCGCCAGTCCGACTTTAATGCCGGCTCGGGCGGTTTCGTTATAACTCCTTTTTTCAAGAGTTTCTAACAATTTGATACAAGTTAACATTTATGTCGGCGGCGTCCCCCTCGTATTCCCTGATGTACCAGGTCGTACAAATAGCGCACGAGCGCATCTTATATCCGAACCCTTTTTTGTTCCACATTTTTCATCGATTTTGATCAGACACTATGACCGTGCGCACGCTTATTTTTACGATCTGTCGGTAGTCCTTACACATAAGGACTTACGATAGGTTAGATCTACATACCTAATTCATCAGTAAAACGCAGAGTTCAAATGTCGACGGCGCGCGACGCGTTTCTGTCGCACGTTACGCCGCATCCGTAACGCGCGCCATGCGGCGTTACGTTACGAACGCATAAAAACACGCCCTCGCCGCACCCGCCCCATCGTTTTTCCCGCGCCATCCCGCTCCGCCAAAACCCTTGTCTGACAAGGGTTTGCCGGATCTCGCCGCGCACACCGAAAAGATCGTCCAACGAAATGGCACGCCAGTTGCAGAGTAGTCGTGCGCAAGTGCGGCAAATCAAGCAACAGACAACACACCAATGCGAGGACGATGATGAACATCAGCACGATTTCCCATGGCACGCTCCGGACGACTTTGATCGCGGCCACCGTGGCAGCCATGCTCTCCCTTTCCGCGTGCGGCGGCTCCGGCTCGATCAGCAAGGGGCTCGACGGCTCGGGCTCGGGCAGCAGCAGCGGCAACGCGATTTCCACGACGGGGGACGGCGGCTCCGGCTCGGGCGGCACGAGCGGCTCGGGTTCGGGCGGCTCCGGCGGCTCCGGCGGTTCCGGCTCGACGGGCGGCCTGTCGGGCGGCGGCGGCTCGACCTCCGGCGGCGGCTCCACGTCGGGCGGCGGTTCGACCTCGGGCGGCGGCTCCACGTCAGGCGGCGGCTCGACGACGTCGAGCATCAACGCGCTCGGCACGATCGCCGGCAACACGGGCGGCATCGTCAGCGGCGCCGGCTCGACCGTGTCGGGTCTCGGCACCGTCGTCGGCAGCCAGACGCTGCCCGGCGTGAACCCGCAGACGACGCAGGCGCTCGGCGGCGTCGTTCAGAGCCTCGGCGGCGCGGTCAGCGCGCTCGGCTCCGGCGTGACGAGCGGCATCGGCCAGCTCGGCTCGTCAACCAACCCGATCGGCACGACCGTCGCAAGCACGGGCGGCGTGGTCAGCCAGTTGGGCGGCGCCGTCACGCAGACGGGCAACCTCGTGACGAGCCTCGGCAGCGGCCCGCTCGCGCCGCTGTCGGCGCTCACGTCGCCGCTCGGCGGCGCGGTCAGCACGCTCGGCAACACGATCACCGCGGGCGGCACGACGCTCACCACCGCGCTGTCGACGGGCCCCGTCCAGCAACTGACGCAGACGGTCAGCTCGGCGATCACGCCGATCACGTCGATGGTCACGGGCACGACGCAGACGGTCGGCAACGTGACGGGCCTCGGTGCGCCCGCCAACACGCTGCTCGGCACGATCGGCGGAGGCCTGAACCAGGCCGGCGCGCTGATCACGAAGACGGGCAACAACCCGGTCACGACGGGCCTCGGCCAGACGGTGTCGGCAACCGGCAACACGATCACGTCGGTCGGCGGCCTGCTGACGGGCGGCACCGGCTCCACGAATCCGCTCGCGCCGATCACGGCCGCCGTCGGCGGCCTGACGGGCACGCTGAGCGGCGTCGGCGGCGCAACCTCGGGCACCCCGCTCGCGCCGCTCACGAACGTCGTGTCGACGGTCACGGGTGCGCTCTCGGGCGCCGCGGGCAGCGCAGGCTCGAGCTCGCCGCTCGCGCCGCTCACGAACATCGTGTCGACGGTCACGGGCGCGCTCACGAGCGCCGCGGGCAGTACAGGCGGCAGCAGCCCGCTCGCGCCCGTCACGGGCCTCGTGTCGACCGTCACGGGCGCACTCTCGGGCGCCACCGGCGGCGCGACGTCGACGAGCCCGCTCGCCCCCGTCACGAACCTCGTCTCGACCGCGACGGGCGCGCTCGGCGGTGCAACCGCCGCGCCGGCGACGGGTTCGACGACGACCGCGACGAACCCGGTCGCGAGCCTCACCGCGCCGCTGACCGGCGCGAGCAGCGGCACGGGCGGCTCGACCAACCTGCTGTCGCCCGTCACGTCGCTCGTCGGCGGCCTGCTCGGCGGCATCAAGAAGTAAAAGGGCCGGCGCCCATCCAGCATCAGAGAAGACAGCGAGGAGCAGCATCATGAACCAGCAACGTTTCGTCCCGTCATTCGCGCTCGCGGCCTGGCGCGTTCCGCTCACCGCGCTCGCAACCGCGTGCGTGCTCGCCGCGTGCGGCGGCAGCGACGTCACCGCGCCGCCGTCCGCCGGCGGCGGCACCAGCGGGACCAGCGGCACGAGCGGAACCAGTGGTACGAGCGGCACCAGCGGCACGGCGGGCACGTCGGGCGTCGTCAACACGCTCGGCAAGACCGCGACCGATCTCGGCAACACGATCGGCTCGACGAGCGTGCCGGGCCTCGGCAGCGGCGTCACCCAGGGCGTCGGCGCGACGGTCGGCAGCACGGGCGGCATCGTCAACGCCGCGGCGGATGCGCTCAGCAACGGCCTCGGCCAGATCGGCTCCACGCAGAATCCGGTCGGCACGACAGTCGCGGGCCTCGGCAACGTCGTGAGCGCGGCGAGCAACACCGTGCAGGGCCTCAGCCAGACCGTGCAGGCGCTCGGCACGGGCCCGCTCGCCCCGCTCTCGCCCGTCACGACGCCTGTCGCGGGCGCGCTCGCGACGGCCGCGAACGGCGTGAACGCGGCCGGCACGATGCTCGGCAACGCGCTGTCGACGGGGCCTGTCCAGCAGATCACGCAGCCGATCAGCTCCGCGGTCACGCCGCTCGTCATCACGGCGGGCCAGGTCACGCAGACGGTCGGCACGACGACGGGCGTCGGCCAGCCGGTGTCGGGCCTGCTGCAGCAAGTCGGCGGCGCGATCAGCTCGGCCGGCAAGCAGATCGCGGGCACGTCCCCGTCGCAGCCGCTCGTCGGCGACGTCGGCCAGCTCGTGTCGGCGGTCGGCAACACCGTGACGAACGCGGGCGGCCTCGTGAACCCGGCCGCACCGAACGGCGCGGCGCCGATCCCGGGCCTCATCACGAGCCTCGTCGGCGGCTCGACGGCAACGGTCGCAACCGGCTCGGGCACGAGCTCGGGCTCCACGCTCGGCAGCCCGCTGAGCGGCCTGCTGTCGAGCCTCGGCGGCGGCGCGCTGCCGACCGGCTCACTCGGCGGCAGCGCGGTGTCGGGCGGCGCGAGCAACCCGCTCGCGCCGATCACGAGCCTCGCGAGCGGCGGCACGAGCGCTGGTGCGAACCCGCTCGCGCCCGTCACCGGTTTGCTCAATCCTCTCACGGGCACGCTGTCCGGTTCGACGTCGTCAACGGGCGGCGCGACGGGGCTCCTCGCCCCTGTGACGGGTACGCTCGGCACGCTGGGCAGTTTCGGCAAGTGATGCGAAATACCGCGCGCGCCTTCCGGCAAGGAGCGCGCGGCGCAGTGGCAGTCGCATAGAACAACGGAAGACCACGTTGCGCGGCCCGCCAGGCGCCGCGCAACGGCATTAGAAGATCACAAGCACAAAGAGGCCCACGAGGAATCACAATGAAATCCAGACACGATTCTTGGATGCTGCTGCTCGCGCTCGTCGCGGCCGCCGGTGCCGCGCATGCGCAAAGCCGCTCGGGCGGCAATCCGCTCGAAGCGCTGCCGCAGATCAACACGCCGAGCAAGCCGAGCGTGACCGTGCAGGTCGCGCCGCAGGAAGTCCAGGTGCAGGCGCTCCTCGCGCGCCATCTGACGCCGACCTCGTTCCAGGTCGAGGGCGTCAAGTCGATTCCGTTCGAAGAGATCTCGCAGCGCTTCACGCCGCTCGTCGGCAAGGACATCACGATCGGCCAGTTGATCGAGACGGCGAACGGCGTGACGAAGCTGTATCAGGAGCGCGGCTATGCGCTGTCGTTCGCGTTCGTTCCCGCGCAGACGTTCGAAGGCGGCGTCGTGCGCGTGACGGTCGTCGAGGGCTATGTCGCGAACCTGAAGATCACCGGCCGGCCCGGCGCGATGGAGCCGAAGGTGCGCGCGATCGCCGCGCACATCATGGACGACCGCCCGCTGCGCCGCGCGACGTTCGAGCGCTACGTGAACACGTTCGGCCTGCTGCCCGGCGTGACGGTGAAGGCGAACGTGCCGCCGCCGCAGAACACCGACGGCGCGACGACGCTTGAGCTCAACGTCGATCGCAAGCCGATCAACGTGAGCGCGGGCCTCAATACGAACAACCCGGGCGTGCAAGGGCTTTTCACCGTGACCGAGAACGGCCTCACGTCGCTCGGCGAGCAGATGAGCATCTCCGCGCTGTTCCCGAAGGGGCCGAACAATCAGACGTACGTATCGTTCAGCGGTGCCGTGCCGATCGGCAGCAACGGCCTCGTCACGCGCCTCGACGCGAGCCACTACCGCGGTAATCCGTCCGTCGACCAGACCGTGCTGCCCAACGTGCAGCGCACCGTGATCAACGACAAGCTCGGCCTGTCCGCGTCGTATCCGCTGATGCTGAGCAACCAGCGCAGCCTGCTCGGCACGGTGTCGGGCTACGCGTCGCACAACGAAGACCGCTACCAGAACCGGAGCACGGGCGCGATGATCGGCCTGCGCTCGCAGGTGCGCGTGCTGCAGATGCAGCTCGACTACACGAGCGTGCAGCCGAAGCAGGTGCAGAAGCTGAGCTTCAATGTGGCGAAGGCGTTCGACATTCTCGGCGCGTCGAAGTCGGGCTTCACGAACCTGCCGGGCGTCACCACGACGAACCCCGCCTCGACGACGTTCGTGCGCACGGGCGCGACGTTCGCGCAGACGAACGAGTGGCCGTTCAAGATCGGCTCGACCGTGCAGCTCACGGGCCAGTACAGCCCCGATTCGCTGCCGACCACCGAGCAGATCTCGTTCGGCGCGCAGCGTTTCGCGCTCGGCTATCAGCCGGGCGAGACGTCGGGCGATTCGGGATGGGGCGCGTCGTTCGAACTCAATCGCGCATTCACGCCGGGCTTCACGTACCTGAAGAACATCACGCCGTACATCGCGTACGACATGGCCCGCGTGTATCTGCATTCGGGCACGCCGGTGCCGCGCCGCCTGTCGTCGGTCGGGCTCGGCGTGCGCCTGACCGATAGCCGTTTCTACAATCTCGACGTGTCGATCGCGAAACCCGTCGGCGACGCGCCGATCGAAAGCGCGTCGCGCAGCCCGCGCGTGAACGCATCGTTCTCGTATCAGCTCTACTGACGTCCGCCCGCCCCGCTCGTTTGCGCTTCGCGGCCCGTCGCACGCCGGGCCGCGCGCGTTTGCATTTTTTCATTTTTGCATCGCACGTCGCCACTTCGATTAGAAGCACTTGTATCAAACGCCGCGCGCGGATTCACGTATTCTGCGCAAAGCTCGCATCCACCGCCGTCCGACGCAGACGGCCCGCGGGCTGACGAAAACGACATCGTGCGATCCAAGGAGGAAGACATGTTTCAAATGACTCGTTCACTGCGCTCGATCACCGTGGCAGGCGCACTTCTCGCATGCGCCGCGAGCGCGTTCGCTCAGGCGGACAGCCCGATCGGCACGTGGCAGACGATCGACGATCACACGGGCAAGCCGAAGGCGCTCGTGCAGATCACCGCAGACTCGGCCGGCGAGTTGTCCGGCAAGGTCCTCAAGGGCCTCGGCGAGAACGACACGCCGGACCGCCGCTGCACCGCGTGCACCGACGAGCGCAAGGATCAGCTCATCAAGGGCATGACGATCATCAAGGCGATGAAGAAGGACGGCGAAGGCTGGGACGGCGGCAACATCCTCGACCCGGAAAACGGCAAGGTCTACAAGTGCAAGATGAAGCTCGAGGAAGGCGGCCAGAAGCTCATCGTGCGCGGCTACATCGGCGTATCGCTGCTCGGCCGCTCGCAGACGTGGATGCGCGCTCAATAAGCCAAGCGCCCGTCTCCCGATGCACCGGTCGCCGCTTGCGCGCCGCGTCCCGCGAACGCCAGGCGGCAAAAGCGGCAAAAACAAAACCGGCCTCGCGCATCTGCGCGAGGCCGGTTTTTTCATGCGTGCGAGACGCCGCGCGCCGTGTCAGGCGACGTGCTCGAGCGAGTGTTCGTGACGCGGCGCGGGCGAGGTCGCCGTCGATGCCGCGCCGCTGCGCGCCTGCGCGGCCTTCGAGCGCGCATGCGTGCGCATGCGCATCGCCATCAGCTCGCACAGATCATCGCTCTGCGTGCCGAACAGCTCGACGAGCACGCGCTTCAACGCGCCGGATTCGTGCCACGCCTTGAAGCGGCGATGGCAAGTCTGATACGCGGGAAAGCGGCGCGGCATCGCCGACCAGTTCGCACCGCTGTAGATCACCCACAGCACGCCATTCAGCACCGCGCGCGTGTCCGCGAGCGGCCTGCCGCGCAATTCCTTGCGCGGACGCAGCTCGGGCAGCAATGGAGCGACGCGCTGCCACTCCTCATCGGTAATATCGCGATACGGCGTCATGTGCTTCTCCGTTCATGAAGAACATGACCGCAACGATATCGAGACGAACCGGCATTGGATACACGACGCGCGCCGATTTAAGAATAGTTAATACCGAATTAACCGAAGTTAACCGTCTGCGCGCGTTTTCGAATTCGGGTCGGGTCGTTCGCGGCGCATGGCGCGCGAACCGGATCAGGTCAGCGACGTATCGATCAGGCGCCGCGGCGCCTCGAGATATTCCTTCGACTGCATCTCGACGATCCGCGAGACCGTGCGGCTGAATTCGTTCGCCATCGGTCCTTCGACGTACAGATCATCGGCCGCCACCGCGGCCGACATCAGCAGCTTCACCTTGTGGTCGTACAGCACGTCGATGAGCCACGTGAAGCGGCGCGCCTCGGACGCCATCCGCGGCGACATCTGCGGCACGTCGGACAGCACGATCGCATGGAAGCGGCTCGCGAGCTCGAGATAGTCGTTCTGCGAGCGCGGACCGCCGCAGAGCGTCGCGAAATCGAACCAGACGACACCGTCCGCACGGCGCAGCGCCTTGATCTCGCGCTTCTCGATGTGCAGGATCGGGTTCTCGTCCGGCACCGCGGCGAGCTGCGCGAACGCGTGGCGCAACTCGCGGTCGGCTTGCGCGCCGAGCGGCGTGTGATACATCCGCACCTGCGTGAGCGTGCGCTGCCGATAGTCGACGCCCGCGTCGACGTTCAGCACGTCGAGCCGCTCCTTCAGAAGCGCGATCGCGGGCAGCATCCGGTCGCGATGCAGGCCGTCCGGATACAGATCGTCCGGATCGTAGTTGGACGTCATCACGAACTGCACGCCGTTCGAGAACAGCCGGTCGAGCAGCCGGTACAGGATCATCGCGTCGGCGATGTCCGACACATGGAATTCGTCGAAGCAGATGAGCCGGTAGCGTTTCGCGATCCGGCGCGCGAGTTCGTCGAGCGGATCGGCCTGCCCTTTCAGCTCCTCGAGCTCGCGATGCACTTCGCGCATGAACTCGTGGAAGTGCAGCCGCGTCTTGCGCTGCACCGGCACGACCGCGTAGAAGCTGTCCATCAGGAAGCTCTTGCCGCGCCCGACGCCGCCCCACATGTAGACGCCGCGCGGCAGATCCGGGCGGATGACGAGTTTCTTGAACGCGTTCGAGCGGCGCGCCTTGTAGGCGACCCATTCGCCGTAGCAGCGCTGCAGGCGTTCGACCGCGGCGCGCTGCGCGGCATCGGACTGATAGCCGCGCGTCTTCAGCTCGTGCTCGTAGTATTCGGTGACATTCATCATGCAAGCCGGCAAAAAACGAAGGCGAGCGGAAAATCCCGCCCGCCTTCGCCGAGAAACTGCGCGGCCGGCCGCGAAGGCCGGCGCGCGGTGCTGCGCCGTCGCGCTTAGCTGTTGAGCGAGCGCTTGTCGACGGCGAGCGCCGCTTCGCGCATCACTTCGGACATCGACGGGTGCGGATGGCAGATGCGGGCAACGTCTTCCGACGCCGCCTTGAACTCCATCGCGACGACGGCTTCGGCGATCAGATCCGACGCGTTCGCGGCGATCACGTGCACGCCGAGCAGCTCGTCCGTCTTCACGTCCGCGATCATCTTCACGAAGCCGTCCGGCGCGTTCATGCCGAGCGCGCGGCCGTTGATCGAGAACGGGAACCGGCCCGACTTGATCTCGCGGCCCTCGGCCTTCAGTTGCTGCTCCGTCTTGCCGACCCACGCGATTTCCGGATACGTGTAGATCACCCACGGAATGCAGTTGTAGTCGATGTGCGGCTTCTGGCCGTCGATCACTTCCGCGACCAGCACGCCTTCGTCTTCCGCCTTGTGCGCGAGCATCGGGCCGCGCACGACGTCGCCGATCGCGTACACGTTCGTCACCGCGGTGCGGCAGTGATCGTCGACGTCGATGAAGCCGCGCTCGTTCGCCTTCAGGCCGATCGCCTCGAGGCCGAGGTTCTCGGTGTTCGGCACGCGGCCGACCGACACGATCAGGCGGTCGGCGTCGAGCGTCTTCGCGTTGCCGTCCTTGTCCGTGTAAGCGATCGACACGCCGTTCGCGCCCGTCTTCACTTCGTCGATCTTCACGCCGAGGTGGATGTCGAGGCCCTGCTTCTTGAACAGCTTCGCCGCTTCCTTCGCGAGCGCCTCGTCGGCCGCGCCGAGGAACGCCGGCAGCGCTTCGAGCACCGTCACTTCGGCGCCGAGGCGCCGCCACACCGAGCCGAGCTCCAGGCCGATCACGCCCGCGCCGATCACGGCGAGCTTCTTCGGCACCGTGTCGAACGTCAGCGCGCCTTCGTTGTCCGCGACGATCTTGTTGTCGACCGGCACGTTCGGCAGGTGACGCGCCTTCGAGCCCGTCGCGATGATCACGTTCTTCGCGGTGACGACTTCGGTCTCGCCTTCGCCGCTCACTTCGATCGTGACGCCGGCGTCGGTCTTGCCGGTGAACTTGCCGTGGCCCTTGAGCCACGTGATCTTGTTCTTCTTGAACAGGAACTCGATCCCGCCCGTCATCTTCTCGACGATCCCGTCCTTGCGCGCGAGCATCTTCGCGACGTCCATCTTCACGCCGTCGACGCTGATGCCGTGGTCGGCGAGATGGTGCTGCGCGTTCTCGAATTCCTCCGACGACGCGAGCAGCGCCTTCGACGGGATGCAGCCGACGTTCAGGCACGTGCCGCCCAGCTTCAGCGCGCCGGCCGGGTTCTTCCATTTTTCGATGCAGGCAACCGTTTTGCCCAGTTGAGCGGCGCGGATCGCGGCGATATAGCCGCCCGGGCCCGCGCCGATCACGACGACGTCAAATTCCTTCGACATGACAATCCTTTGATTTGGCTCCGGCAAGCCGAGCAGGCGCCTCGCGATGGGCGCCCGCGCGGCCCGCCGAAGCGGTTCGATACGGTGAGAAAAGCGTGCTTACAGGTCGAGCAGCAGGCGCGCCGGATCTTCGAGCGCGTCCTTCATCGCGACGAGCGACAGCACCGCTTCGCGGCCGTCGATGATCCGGTGGTCATACGACAGCGCGAGATAGTTGATCGGACGGATCACGATCTGGCCGTTCTCGACGACCGGACGTTCCTTCGTCGCATGCACGCCGAGGATGGCCGACTGCGGCGGGTTGATGATCGGGGTCGACAGCATCGAGCCGAACACGCCGCCGTTCGAGATCGAGAACGTGCCGCCCGTCATTTCCTCGATCGACAGCTTGCCGTCCTTCGCCTTCTGGCCGAATTCGGCGATCTTCTTCTCGATGTCGGCGAGGCTCATCTGATCCGCGTTGCGCAGGATCGGCACGACGAGGCCGCGCGGCGAACCGACCGCGATGCCGATGTCGAAATAGCCGTGATAGACGATGTCGTTGCCGTCGATCGACGCGTTCACGAGCGGGAACTTCTTCAGCGCGTGGACGGCCGCCTTCACGAAGAACGACATGAAGCCGAGCTTCACGCCGTGTTCCTTCTCGAACTTGTCCTTGTACTTCGCGCGCAGATCCATCACGGGCTGCATGTTCACTTCGTTGAACGTCGTCAGGATCGCGTTGGTCTGCTGCGATTCGAGCAGACGCTCGGCGATACGCGCGCGCAGGCGCGACATCGGCACGCGCTGCTCCGGACGGTCGTTGAGCCACGTCGTCGCCGACGCCGGCACCTTCACTTCCGGCAGCGACGGCTTCGCCGCGGCCAACGCCTGCGCGGGGGCCGCCGCGGCCTTCGGCGCGCTGCCCGCGGACAGCACGTCGCCCTTCGTGATGCGGCCGTCGCGGCCCGAGCCTGCGACGTCGGCCGCGCCGATGCCCTTCTCGGCCATCAGCTTCGATGCGGCGGGCGATGCGGCGGCGGCAGCCGGCTGCGCGGCGGGCGCCGGCGCGGCGGCGGGAGCGGCGGCCGGCTTGACTTCGGCGGCGCCTGCCGCGGCTTCGGCCGCGCCCGCCTTCGCTTCGGTGTCGATCGTCGCGATCACCTGGTCGGCGACGACCGTGTCACCGTCGTTCTGCAGCACTTGCGCGAGCACGCCCGCGGCGGGCGCCGGCACTTCGAGGACGACCTTGTCGGTCTCGAGCTCGATCAGGATTTCGTCTTGCGCGACGGCTTCGCCGGGCTTCTTCTTCCACTGCAGCATGGTCGCTTCCGAAACCGACTCCGAAAGCTGGGGGACTTTGACTTCTACGATAGCCATGTGAATTTCCTGGATGCTTAATCTGGGTAATGACGAGACGTCCGCATGCGCTGCCGGGTATTGCGGCGCGCGTCGTGCGCAGGAAAGCGCGCCGCGCCTTCCCGCTTCGCTACGTCTCTTTATTTCGCGACCGATGCGCTCTTCAAGCGGCCGAATGCGCCTTCGATGAGGGCCTTCTGCTGCTCGTAGTGCTTCGCGTAATAGCCGACGGCCGGCGAGGCGGAAGCCGGGCGGCCGCTGTACGCGAGCTTCTGCCCTTCCTTCATGCCTTCCTTCAGGTGGTGTTCGACATAGAACCACGGCCCCTGATTTTGCGGCTCGTCCTGCACCCAGACCACTTCCGTCGCGTTCTCGTACTTCTTCATTTCCGCTTCGAACTGCTTGTGCGCGAACGGATAGAGCTGCTCGATCCGCACGATCGCGGCGTCGTTCGCCTTCGCTTCACGGCGATGCGCGACGAGGTCGTAGTACACGCGGCCCGAGCACGCGATCACGCGCTTGACCTTCTTCGCGTCGATGCCGCCGTCGACTTCGCCGAGCACCGGCTGGAACGAACCCTTCGCGAGCTCCGACAGATCCGACACAGCTTCCTTGTGGCGCAGCAGCGACTTCGGCGTCGCGACGATGAGCGGCTTGCGGAACAGGCGGATCATCTGGCGGCGCAGCAGGTGGAAGATCTGCGCGGGCGTCGTCGGCTGGACGACCTGCATGTTGTGCTCCGCGCACAACTGCAGATAGCGCTCGATGCGCGCCGACGAGTGCTCCGGACCCTGGCCTTCATAGCCGTGCGGCAGCAGCATCGTGAGGCCCGACACGCGGCCCCACTTCACTTCGCCCGACGAGATGAACTGGTCGATCACCACCTGCGCGCCGTTCGCGAAATCGCCGAACTGCGCTTCCCACAGCACGAGCGTGTTCGGCTCGGCGGTCGAGTAGCCGTATTCGAAGCCGAGCACCGCCTCTTCGGACAGCACCGAGTCGATCACGTTGAACTTCGCTTGGCCTTCCGAGATGTTCTGCAGCGGCACGTACGTGCCGTCGTTCCAGCGCTCGCGGTTCTGGTCGTGCAGCACCGCATGACGGTGCGTGAACGTGCCGCGGCCCGAATCCTGGCCCGTCAGGCGCACGGCGTAGCCGGACGCGACGAGCGATGCGTACGCGAGGTGCTCGCCCATGCCCCAGTCGAGGGGCTGATCGCCGCGCGCCATGTTGCGGCGGTCGTTGATCACGCGCTCGACGAGCGGGTGGACCTTGAAGTTTTGCGGCACCGTCGTGATGCGTTCGCCGAGGCGCTTCAGCTCGGCGAGCGGCACCGCGGTGTCGGCGGCGTCCGTCCACTTGCGGTTCAGGAACGGCATCCAGTCGACCGCGTACTTGCTCTTGTAGTTCGACAGCACCGGATCGACCGTGTGGTGGCCGTCGTCCATCGCCTTGCGGTACGCCTTCACGAAGCCGTCGGCGTCCTCGGCGCTGATCACGCCCTGCTGCGCAAGCTTCTCCGCGTACAGCGCGCGGGTGCCTGGGTGCTGAGCGATCTTCTTGTACATCAGCGGCTGCGTGACGGCCGGCGTGTCCTGCTCGTTGTGCCCGAGCTTGCGGAAGCAGACGATGTCGATCACGACATCCTTGTGGAACTGCATCCGGTAGTCGATCGCGATCTGCGTCGCGAGCACGACCGCTTCCGGATCGTCGCCGTTCACGTGCAGCACCGGCGCCTCGATCATCTTGACGACGTCCGTGCAGTACAGCGTCGAGCGCGCGTCGCGCGGGTCCGACGTCGTGAAGCCGATCTGGTTGTTGATGACGATGTGCAGCGTGCCGTGCGTGCCGTAGCCGCGCGTCTGCGCGAGGTTCAGCGTTTCCATCACGACGCCCTGGCCGGCGAACGCCGCGTCGCCGTGGATCTGCACGGGCAGCACCTGCAGGCCGTCGGCGTCGCCGCGGCGGTCCATCCGCGCCTTCGCGGAGCCCTCGACCACCGGGTTCACGATTTCGAGGTGCGACGGGTTGAACGCGAGCGACAGGTGGACCGGGCCGCCTTCCGTCGCGATGTCGGACGAGAAGCCCTTGTGGTACTTCACGTCGCCTGCCGGCAGGTCGTCGACGTGCTTGCCCTCGAATTCGGCGAAGAGATCCGCCGGCATCTTGCCGAGCGTGTTCACGAGCACGTTCAGACGGCCGCGGTGCGCCATGCCGATGACGATTTCCTGCACGCCCTTCGAGCCTGCGCGCTGGACGACTTCGTCCATCGACGCGATGAAGCTCTCGCCGCCTTCGAGCGAGAAGCGCTTCTGGCCGACGTACTTCGTGTGCAGATAGCGCTCGAGGCCTTCGGCGGCCGTCAGGCGGTTCAGGATGTGCTTCTTCTTGTCGGCCGAGAAGTTCGGCGTCGCGCGGCTCGACTCGAGGCGCTCCTGCCACCAGCGCTTCTGCTCGGGATCGCTGATGTACATGAATTCGACGCCGATCGTGCCGCAGTACGTGTCGCGCAGCCCCTTGACGATGTCGCGCAGCGACGCCTGCTCGAACCCGAAATACAGGTTGCTCGCGCTGAACGTCTGGTCGAGGTCGGCTTCGGAGAAATCGTAGAACGCGGGTTCCAGCTCGGGAATCGCGGGGCGTTCGCGGCGCTTCAGGGGATCGAGGTTGGCCCATTGCGAGCCGAGGAAGCGATACGCGCTGATGAGGGACTGAACGTGGACTTGCTTGCGGGCGGTGGCGAGGTTGCCGCCGCTTTCGCGCGGGATGAAAGCGTTGGCTTTCGCGCGCTGGGCGAACGACTCTACGATCGGGTTGTGGGCCACGTCGCTCGCGCTCGAACCATCGGTTGCGGGGACGTTTTGCAGCGCGTCGAAATATTCGCGCCAGTTGTCCGGCACCGACGCCGGGTTATCCAAATAGGCTTCGTACAGTTCTTCAACATACGAAGCATTGCCGCCGAACAGATACGAGTTCAGCTGGAATTGCTTCATTACATCTGACATTTGACGCTCACCTTTCTTCGAGCTTCTCGAGAAATAGCGGGTTACTCAACCTTCCGCGACACGGCCTGACCGTTTAGCGGATTGCGCGAATCAAGTCTTGCTTGGAAGGACCTAAAACTTGCGTGCGCGCAGCATAGCACAGAAAACCCTGCGGCGAGCGCGGCGATAGCGCCCTGAAAGCCCGCTGCGACGGGCTTTCGCGGGCATCGCGCGCATTCCCGAGCACGCATGAAACACAGTTTTTCAACCGGCGCGCCCGCCACCCGTCGGCGCATGCAAAAAAGCCGCCCGAAGGCGGCTTTCGAGATGCGCGGCGAATGCGGCGCGACGCCCGGACGATGCCCGGCGCACGCTCAGCCGGCCTCGGCCTCGCGGCTCGCGCGGCGGCGCTCGTGCTCCTTCAGGTGGCGCTTGCGCAGGCGGATCGACTGCGGCGTCACTTCGACGAGCTCGTCGTCATCGATGAATTCGACCGCGTATTCGAGCGACATCTGGATCGGCGGCACGAGACGCACCGCTTCATCGGTGCCCGACGCGCGCACGTTGGTCAGTTGCTTGCCCTTGATCGGGTTCACGACGAGGTCGTTGTCGCGGCTGTGAATGCCGATGATCATGCCCTCGTAAAGCGCGTCGCCCGGCTTCACGAACATGCGGCCGCGATCCTGCAGCTTCCAGAGCGCGTACGCCACCGCCGCGCCGTCGTCCTGCGAGATCAGCACGCCGTTGCGGCGCTCGCCGACCGAGCCTTCCCTGACAGGCGCGTACGAATCGAAGATATGGCTCATCAGGCCCGTGCCGCGCGTAAGCGTCAGGAATTCGCTCTGGAAGCCAATCAGGCCGCGCGCCGGAATCCGGTACTCGAGACGCGTGCGGCCGCGCCCGTCCGACACCATGTCGAGCATTTCACCCTTGCGGCGCCCCAACTCCTCCATCACGCCGCCCTGATGCTCGTCCTCGAGGTCGACCGTCAGCAGCTCGTACGGCTCGTGCTTGACGCCGTCGACCTCCTGCATCACGACGCGCGGACGCGACACCGCGAGCTCGTAGCCTTCGCGGCGCATGTTCTCGACGAGGATCGTCAGGTGCAGCTCGCCGCGGCCCGACACTTCGAACACGGTTTCGTCGCCCGTATCCTTCACGCGCAGCGCGACGTTGTGGTTCAGCTCCTTCATCAGGCGATCGCGGATCTGGCGGCTCGTCACGAATTTGCCTTCGCGGCCGGCGAGCGGCGACGAATTGACGAGGAAGTTCATCGTCAGCGTCGGCTCGTCGACCGTGATCATCGGCAGCGCTTCAGGCGCTTCGACCGCGCAGATCGTCGCGCCAATGCCGACGTCCTCGATCCCGTTGATGAGAACGATGTCGCCCGCCTCGGCCGACTCGACCTGCACGCGCTCGAGCCCCTTGAACGACAGCACCTGGTTGATCTTGCGGTTGAGCACCTCGCCTTCCGGGCCGAAGCGCATCACGACCGGCTGGCCCGGCTTGATGCGCCCGCGCGTGATGCGGCCGACGCCGATCCGGCCGACGTACGTCGAATAGTCGAGCGACGTGATCTGCAGTTGCAGCGGCGCCTCCGGATCGGCCGGACGCACCGGCACGTGCTGGAGGATCGCCTCGAACAGCGGACGCATGTCGCCGTCGCGCGCGGCCGGATCGAGCGACGCGTAGCCGTTCAGGCCCGACGCGTAGACTACGGGGAAGTCGAGCTGCTCCTCGGTTGCGCCGAGCTTGTCGAACAGGTCGAAGGTCTGGTTGATCACCCAGTCGATCCGCGCGCCCGGGCGGTCGACCTTGTTGACGACGACGATCGGCTTCAGGCCGAGCGCGAGCGCCTTCTTCGTCACGAAGCGGGTCTGCGGCATCGGGCCCTCGACCGCGTCGACGAGCAGCAGCACCGAGTCGACCATCGACAGCACGCGCTCCACTTCGCCGCCGAAGTCCGCGTGCCCGGGCGTGTCGACGATGTTGATGTGCGTGCCTTCGTACTCGACCGCGCAGTTCTTCGCGAGGATCGTGATCCCGCGCTCCTTTTCGATGTCGTTCGAGTCCATCACCCGTTCTGCGACCTGCTGGTTCTCGCGGAAGGTGCCGGACTGGCGAAGCAGTTGGTCGACGAGCGTCGTCTTGCCGTGGTCGACGTGGGCGATGATGGCGATGTTGCGAAGGGCGCGGGTCATAGAAACCTGAAAACGGATGGAACGCGCAAGCGCGCGCGCACCGTTTTGCCCGATGCGCGCGCGATTTGCAGCTTGGAAAGCCTGAAATTATAGCACGCCAAGATGTCGCGAGCGGCGCACTCCGTTGCAGCGCGGCATCGACGCCACCCTGCGCGCGAGGCCATCGATGAGCCCACTCGCGTCAGGGCCATTTTTGCAACTCTGCAACCAAATCGCGCTTCAATTAACATTTGCCGCAGCAACTATTCGCGTTATACTGCTGCCTAGTCAACTATTGCAGCCTCAGAGAATTTATGTCGGATCCCTCTTCCCCGCGGCCCGATCAGGATCTGGCCCTGTACCAGATCAACGACAGCGTCGGCTACCTGATGTCGCGCGTGAAATCGCTGATGACGAACATGGTCACGCAGCGCACGCAAACCGAGCTCGGCATCACCGGCACGCAGGCGACGATGCTGTTCATGCTTGCCGTCGGCAAATGCTCGACGGCGGCCGAGCTGGCGCGCGAGTACGGCATCGACGCGAGCGCGATCACGCGGCTGCTCGATCGCGTCGAGAAGCGCGGCTTGCTGCAGCGAGTGCGCAGCAGCGAAGACCGGCGCGTCGTGCGGCTCGAGCTGACCGACGAGGGACGCGAACTCACGAAGCGCATGCCGGTGATCTTCCGCAGCGTGCTCGATCAGGTGCTCGACGGCCTCACGCCCGAGGAAGTCGGCTTCCTCAAGAGCATGCTGCGCCGCATTCTCGTGAATTCGGGCGAATGCCCTGGCGCGACCGGAAGCCCGTCATAAATATTGCCGCAACAATCAATTTAGACAGATAAATGTAAGGAAATCCTTGCAGTGTCCATTATTCATTCCGAGTCAGATTCCGAGTCAGGAAACCCAGCGATGAAAACCTTCCCGTTATCCGCTTGCCGGACCGCCACGGCCGTCGCGGTCGCCGCGCTGGCGCTCGCGGGATGCGCGAACTATTTCGGCATCAAGAGCGACAAGACGATCGCGCCCGCGGCGCAGTTCGAAAGCGCGCAGAGCCTGCCCGCGCAGGGCGGCCAGTGGCCGTCGCTCGACTGGGCGAGCCAGTTCGGCGATCCGCAGTTGCCGAAGCTGATCGACGAGGCGCTCGAAGGCAATCCGACGATCGCGCAGGCGCAGGCGCGCCTCGCGAAGGCGTCGTCGTACATCGAGTCGTCGCGCTCGACGCTCCTGCCGAAGGCGGACGCTCAATACTCGTGGACCCGCGAGCTGTATTCCGGCAACGCCCTCGTTCCGCCGCCCTTTGGCGGCCAGTGGTACAGCGAGAACAACGCGCTCGCGAGCGCGTCGTGGGAACTTGACCTGTGGGGCAAGAACCGCGCGCGCCTCCATGCGGCCGTGTCGCAGGAAAAGGCCGCCGAAGCCGACATGCAGCAGGCGCGCGTGACCCTCGCGACGTCGGTCGCGCGCACGTACAACCAGCTCGCGCAGCTATACGCGCTGCGCGACATCGCCGAGCACGAGATCTCGAACCGGCAGACGGTCGGCAAGATCACCGACGGCCGCGTCGGCGCGGGTCTCGACACGAATGTCGAGCGCCAGACCGCGCGCGGCAACATCGCGACGAGCCAGTCGACGCTGTCCGATCTCGACGGCCAGATCACGAACGTCCGTTATCAGCTCGCCGCGCTGCTCGGCAAGGGCCCGGACCGCGGGCTGCAGATCGCCGCGCCCGTGCTGAGCCCGGGCGGCGCCGTCGCGCTGCCGGACAGCCTGCCCGCCGATCTCGTGTCGCGCCGCCCGGACCTCGTCGCCGCGCGCTGGCAGGTCGAGGCGGCGATGCACGACGTGAAGGAAGCGAAAGCCGAGTTCTTCCCGGACATCAACCTCGCGGCGGGCTTTGGCTTCGACGCGTTCGGCTGGGGGCGATTCCTGAACTTCGCGAGCCGCCAGGCGCAGTTCGGCCCGGCGATCCATCTGCCGATCTTCGACGGCGGCGCGCTGCGCGCGCAGTTGAAGGGCCGCTACGCGGACTTCGATCTGTCGGTCGCGAACTACAACCAGACGCTCGTCAATGCGCTGAACGACGTCGCGACGCAAGTCGCGTCGATCCGCTCGGTCGACACGCAGATGGGCGACGCGCAGCGCGCGCTCGACGCATCGACGCGCGCATACGAGCTCGCGGTGATCCGCTACAAGGCGGGCCTGTCGCCGCAGTTGCAGGTGCTGAACGCGGACAGCAACCGGCTCGCCGCCGAGCAGACGGTGACGAACCTGAAGATGCGCCGCCGCGACCTGCAGATCGGCCTCGTGAAGGCGCTCGGCGGCGGCTTCGACGCCACCGGCACGCCGCTCGCCGCGCCCGCGCCCGCATCGGCGCCGGCCGCGGCCGCGCAGCACGCGTCGAACTGAACCGAATCATTCCCGGCACGCCGCCGGATATCGCTTTAATCGCCTAGATACAAGACGGAGAAACTCGCCATGAGCGACCCTCAACAAAACGCAGCGCCCGCGCAGCCGCAGAACAACGGCAAGCGCAAGCGAATGATGACGCTGCTCTTCGTGGTGATCGCGATCGCCGCGATCGCGTACGGCCTCTATTACCTGCTCGTCGCGCGCTTCCACGAAACCACCGATGACGCATACGTGAACGGCAACGTCGTGCAGATCACGCCGCAGGTGACGGGCACCGTGATCGCGGTGAAGGCGGACGACACGCAGACCGTGAAGGCGGGCGATCCGCTCGTCGTGCTCGATCCGGCCGATTCGCAGGTCGCGTTGCAGCAGGCCGAGGCGAATCTCGCGCAGACGGTGCGCCAGGTGCGCGGCCTCTACGTGAACGACGACCAGTACCGCGCGCAGGTCGCGCTGCGCCAGTCGGATCTGTCGAAGGCGCAGGACGACTTGCGCCGCCGGCTCGCCGTCGCGCAGACGGGCGCCGTGTCGCAGGAGGAAATCTCGCACGCGCGCGACGCGGTGAAGGCCGCGCAGGCATCGCTCGACGCCGCCGACCAGCAGCTCGCGTCGAACCGCGCGCTCACCGCGAACACGACTGTCGCCGATCACCCGAACGTGCTCGCCGCCGCCGCGAAGGTCCGCGACGCGTACCTGAACAACGCGCGCAACATGCTGCCCGCGCCCGTCACGGGCTACGTCGCGAAGCGCTCGGTGCAGGTCGGCCAGCGCGTGTCGCCGGGCACGCCGCTGATGTCGGTCGTGCCGCTCTCCGCCGTGTGGGTCGACGCGAACTTCAAGGAAGTGCAACTGAAGCACATGCGGATCGGCCAGCCGGTCGAGCTGACGGCCGACATCTACGGCTCGTCGGTCAAGTACCACGGCAAGGTCGTCGGCTTCTCGGCGGGCACGGGCGCGGCGTTCTCGCTGCTGCCGGCGCAGAACGCGACGGGCAACTGGATCAAGGTCGTCCAGCGCCTGCCGGTGCGCGTCGAGCTCGATCCGAAGGAGCTGAAGGAGCATCCGCTGCGCATCGGCCTGTCGATGCAGGTCGACGTCGACATCAAGGACGAAAGCGGCAACCAGCTCGGCAACGTGCAGAACACCGTCTACGAGACCGACGTGTTCGCGAAGTACGGCGACGATGCGAACGCGGAGATCGCGCGCATCATCGCGCAGAACGCGGGCAGCGGCGCGCCGGCCGGCGCAGTTGCGCCGACGCCGGCGGCGAAGGTCGTCAGCGGCCGCGCATCGAACCTGATGTAAGCGCCCCCCGGCCGAACCAGCATGGCACAGCCACACGCTCCCCTTCCTCCGCTCAAGGGCGGACAACTGATACTCGGCACGATCGCGGTATCGCTCGCCGTGTTCATGAACGTGCTCGATACGTCGATCGCCAACGTCGCTATCCCGACGATCTCGGGCGACCTCGGCGTATCGTCCGACCAGGGCACCTGGGTCATCACGTCGTTCGCGGTCGCCAACGCGATCTCGGTGCCGCTCACGGGCTGGCTCACCGATCGCATCGGCCAGGTGCGCCTCTTCCTCGCGTCGATCATGCTGTTCGTGATCTCGTCGTGGATGTGCGGCCTCGCGCCGACGCTGCCGTTCCTGCTAGCATCGCGCGTGCTGCAGGGCGCAGTCGCCGGACCGATGATCCCGCTGTCGCAAGCGCTGCTGCTGTCGAGCTATCCGCGCGCGAAAGCGCCGATGGCGCTCGCGCTCTGGTCGATGACGACGCTGATCGCGCCCGTGGCAGGCCCGATTCTCGGCGGCTGGATCTCGGACAATTACTCGTGGCCGTGGATCTTCTACGTGAACATTCCGGTCGGCATCGCCGCCGCGGCCGTCACGTGGATGATCTATCGCAGCCGCGAGTCGGCCGTGCGCCGCGCGCCGATCGACGGCGTCGGGCTCGCGCTCCTCGTGATCTGGGTCGGCTCGCTGCAGATCATGCTCGACAAGGGCAAGGACCTCGACTGGTTCGCGTCGACGACGATCGTCGTGCTCGCGCTCACCGCGCTGATCGCGTTCGCGTTCTTCGTCGTCTGGGAATTGACGGCCGAGCACCCGGTCGTCGACCTGTCGCTGTTCCGGATGCGCAACTTCTCCGGCGGCACGATCGCGCTGTCGGTCGGCTACGGCCTCTACTTCGGCAACCTCGTGCTGCTGCCGCTCTGGCTGCAGACGCAGATCGGCTACACGGCCACCGACGCGGGGCTCGTGATGGCGCCCGTCGGCTTCTTCGCGATCCTGCTGTCGCCGCTCACGGGCAAGTACCTGTCGCGCACCGATCCGCGCTACATCGCCACGGCCGCGTTCCTCACGTTCGCGCTGTGCTTCTGGATGCGCTCGCGCTATACGACGGGCGTCGACGAATGGTCGCTGATGGCGCCGACCTTCGTGCAGGGGATCGCGATGGCGGGCTTCTTCATCCCGCTCGTGTCGATCACGCTGTCCGGCCTCCCAGGCCACCGGATTCCGGCGGCGTCGGGCCTGTCGAACTTCGTGCGGATCATGTGCGGCGGCATCGGGACGTCGATCTTCCAGACCGCGTGGGACCATCGGAACAACTTCCACCACGCGCAGCTCGTCGAGCAGGCGACCCCGTACAACCCGACCTTCAACCAGGCGGTCACGCAGATGGGGCAGCTCGGGCTCACGCGGGACCAGGCGCACGGGCTCATCAACAACATGGCGACGCAGCAGGCCGCGCAACTGGGCGTGAACGATCTGTTCTACATCTCGGCCGCGATCTTCGTGCTGCTGATCGCGCTCATCTGGATCACGAAGCCCGAGCGCGCGGGCGGCGGCAACTCGAGCGCGGCGGCGTCGGCCGCGCACTGAGCAGCGTCCCGCGCCGTTCGCGGCGCGCGAAGCGAAACGCCCGGCTTTCGAGCCGGGCGTTTTCGTTGTGTCGACGCGATGCGACGCGATGCGATACGCGGCGCGAATGCGCGGCTACGCGCCCGTCACGACGAGCCGCTCCGGCGCAAGCACGCCTTCCGACGCGCGCGCGACGCCGAGCAGCCGGTCATCGGCATCATAGACGCGCACGCGCTCGCCTTCGTTCGCCTCGGGTCGCGCCGCGAGCTCGGAGAGCTTCAGCCGCTGGCCGTGCAGAAAACGCTTCGCGAGCGCCGCGTCGAGCGTCACGAACGGGAACGTCGACAGCAGCGCGTCGACGGGCGCGAGCCGCGCGTCGCGCTCGTCCTGCGTCGCGGCGTCGAGCGCATCGAGCGTCACCGCATGCTCGAGCGTCAGCGAGCCGACGCCCGTCCGCCGCAACATCGTCAGATGCGCGCCGCAACCGAGCGCCGCGCCGATGTCCTCCGCGAGCGTGCGCACGTATGTGCCCTTGCTGCACGTCACGCGAAACGTGACGTCGGGCAGCGCGCACGACAGGAGCTCGAGCGAGCGGATCGTCACCGTGCGCCCTTCGCGCTCGACCGTCTGGCCGGCGCGCGCGTATTCGTAAAGCGGCTTGCCGTCGCGTTTGAGCGCCGAATACATCGGCGGCACCTGCACGATGTCGCCGACGAAGCGCGCGAGCGCCGCGCCGACCGCTGCTTCGTCGCAGGTGATGTCGCGCGTGTCGAGCACGTCGCCTTCGGCGTCGCCCGTCGTCGTGCGCACGCCGAGCCGCATCGTCGCTTCATAGGTCTTGTCGGCGTCGAGCAGATCCTGCGAGAACTTCGTCGCTTCACCGAAGCAAAGCGGCAGCAGCCCCGATGCGAGCGGGTCGAGCGTGCCCGTATGGCCCGCCTTCTTCGCAAGATACAAACGCTTCGCGCGCATCAGCGCGTCGTTGCTCGAAAGCCCGACCGGCTTGTCGAGCAGCAGCACGCCGTCGAGCGCGCGGCGGGCAATCCGGGGGCGGGGCGAAACAGTCGTCATGGTCAGCGCGCAATGGCTCGTGCGATGCTCAGTCGTCCTTCGCGCGCGTCGCGTTCGCCTCGTCGATGAGGCGCGACATCGCGACGGCCTTCTCGATCGTCTGGTCGTAGTGGAAATGCAGCGTCGGCACCGTATGAATGTGCAGGCGCTTGAAAAGCAGATTGTGCAGATGGCCGGCCGCATGGTTGAGCGCTTCCTGCGTGTCCGCGGGATTGCCCGTGAGCGCGGTGAAGTAGACCTTGGCGTGCGCGTAGTCGGGCGTGAGCTCGACCGACTGGATCGTCACGATCCCGATGCGCGGGTCCTTGACCTCGCGCATGATGAGCTCGGACAGATCCCGCTGGATCTGATCGGCGATCTGCACGTTGCGATTGGGAGAACTGCGTTTTTTCGACATGATAAATCCGTCATCCGGTTGATCGGCGAAGCGCGCGACACCGTTCATGAAAATGGGCGGGGCGGGCCCAAGCCCGACCCGCCCATTCAAGCCGTCACGCCGGCGTTACAGCGTACGCGCGACTTCCGTGACTTCGAACACCTCGAACTGGTCGCCTTCGACAATATCGTTGAAGTTCTTGATCGACATACCGCATTCGAAACCCTGCTTCACTTCCTTGACGTCGTCCTTGAAGCGCTTCAGCGAATCGAGCTCGCCCGTGAAGATCACGACGTTGTTGCGCAGCACGCGCACCGACGACGAGCGCTTGACGATGCCGTCCGTGACCATACAGCCGGCGACCGCGCCGACCTTCGGCACCTTGAACACCTGGCGCACCTCGACCATGCCCGTCACGACTTCGCGCTTCTCCGGCGCGAGCATGCCCGACATCGCCGCCTTCACCTCATCCACCGCGTCGTAGATGATGTTGTAGTAGCGGATGTCGATGCCGTTCGCCTCGGCGAGCTTGCGCGCCTGGGCGTCCGCACGCGTGTTGAAGCCGATGATGACGGCCTTCGACGCGGTCGCGAGATTGACGTCGCTTTCGCTGATGCCGCCCACCGCGCTGTGCACGATCTGCACGCGCACTTCGCTGGTCGACAGCTTGAGCAACGATTGCACGAGCGCTTCCTGCGAGCCCTGTACGTCCGCCTTGATGATGAGCGGCAGGTTCTGCACTTCGCCTTCGCCCATCTGCTCGAGCATGCTTTCGAGCTTCGCCGCCTGCTGCTTCGCGAGCTTGACGTCGCGGAACTTGCCCTGACGGAACAGCGCGATTTCGCGCGCCTTGCGCTCGTCCGGCAGCACGATGACTTCCTCGCCCGCGCCCGGCACTTCGGACAGGCCCTGGATCTCGACCGGAATCGACGGGCCGGCTTCCTTCGTCGGCTTGCCGTTTTCGTCGAGCATCGCGCGCACGCGGCCGTAGGCCGTGCCAGCGAGCACGACGTCGCCGCGGTTCAGCGTGCCGGACTGCACGAGCACCGTCGCGACCGGGCCCTTGCCCTTGTCGAGCTTCGCTTCGATCACGATGCCCTTCGCCGGCGAATCGACGGGCGCCTTCAGCTCCAGCACTTCCGCTTGCAGCAGCACGTTCTCGAGCAGCTCGTCGATGCCCGCGCCCGTCTTCGCCGACACCGGCACGAACGGCGAATCGCCGCCGTACTCTTCCGGCACGACGCCTTCCGCGACGAGTTCCTGCTTGACGCGATCGGGGTTCGCGTCCGGCTTGTCGATCTTGTTGATCGCGACGACGATCGGCACCCCGCCCGCCTTCGCGTGCGAGATCGCTTCCTTCGTCTGCGGCATCACGCCGTCGTCGGCCGCCACCACCAGAATGACGATGTCGGTCGCCTTCGCGCCGCGCGCACGCATGGCCGTGAACGCTTCGTGACCCGGCGTATCGAGGAACGTGACGACGCCGCGCGGCGTTTCGACGTGATACGCGCCGATGTGCTGCGTGATTCCGCCCGCTTCGCCCGCCGCGACCTTCGCGCGGCGGATGTAGTCGAGCAGCGACGTCTTGCCGTGGTCGACGTGACCCATGACGGTGACGACGGGCGGCCGCGGCAGTTGCTCCGCATCGCTGCCGACTTCGCCTTCGACGAGCAGCGCCTCCGGATCGTCGAGCTTCGCGGCGAGCGCGCGGTGGCCCAGTTCCTCGACGACGATCATCGCCGTTTCCTGGTCCAGCACCTGGTTGATCGTGACCATCTGGCCCATCTTCATCATCACCTTGATGACTTCCGATGCCTTGATCGCCATCTTGTGCGCGAGATCCGCGACGGAGATGGTCTCCGGCACGTGCACTTCACGCACGATCGGCTCGGTCGGCGCCTGGAACGACGACCCGTTGTCCTGATGCTTGCCGCGCCCCTTCGGGCCGCCGCGCCAGCCACGGTCGACGCCGCCGCTCGAATCGCCGCGCGTCTTGATGCCGCGGCGCTTCGCAGCGTCGTCCTGCCAGGGGCCCTTGCCTGCGCCCGGCTTCTTGTTGCGGTCGCCCGCGGGCGCGGTGGCGGGCGCCGCCGCGCCGCTTGCCGGCTTCTTCGCCGCAGGACGGGCCGCAGCCGCCTCGCCGGCGGGCTTCGCCGGCTTGTGCAGCGTGCCCTTCGCCTCGGCCGCCTTCGCAGCCGGCTGCTCGGCCGGCTTCGGCGGCTCGACCGCCTTGACCTGCGCGCGGCGCGGCGTGTTCATCATTTCGCGGATCGCGCGCGCTTCGGCCTCGGCAGCTTCGCGGCGCTTGCGAATCTCTTCCTGCTCGGCGCGCGCCTTGTCGGCCGCTTCGCGCGCAGCGTCCTCGGCCTTCTTCGCCGCTTCGCGCTGTGCAGCGCGCTCGGCAGCCGCGCGCGCTTCGTCCTGAGCGGTCTGCTCGCTCTGCTCGCGCTGCGCTTCCTCGCGAGCCGCCGCGGCCTGCTGCGCGGCTTCCGCCTGCGCTGCCGCCGCGCGCTTCGCCGCAGCCTCTTCTTCCGCGCGGCGGCGCTCAGCCTCGGCCGCTTCCTCGCGCGCGCGGCGCTCGGCTTCCTCGCGCTCGAGACGCTCCTGGCGCTCGCGCAGTTCCTGCGCCTGCTTCGTGAGCAGCTCGGCCTCGCGGCGCGCTTCTTCCTCGCGGCGCTTCAGCTCGGCTTCCGCCTGCTCGTCGGTCTGCGCCTGAGCCTGGTCGGCGCCCGTCTCGCTCACGTCGTCGCGCTTGACGAACGTGCGCTTCTTGCGCACCTCGACCTGAATGGTACGAGCCTTACCCGTTGCGTCGGCCTGCTTGATCTCCGACGTGTGCCGGCGAGTCAGCGTGATCTTGCGCTTGTCGCCATCGGACGCACCGTGCGACTTGCGCAAATGATCGAGCAGACGCGCCTTGTCCGTCTCCGACAGCGCATCGTCCTCGCTCGCTTTCTGGACGCCCGCTGCCTGCAGTTGTTCGAGCAGCACACCAGCAGGCATTTTCAGTTCCGCGGCAAATTGGGCTACGTTGTTACTCGCCATTCATTCCTCTTAGTGCAAGGACCGATTCCTTGCGGTTAGCATCGGGTCAGGCCTTCCGGCCGCCAGCAAATCAGTGCGCCATGGTCATTTCTCACTGGAACCAGTGTTCGCGCGCCTTCATGATCAGCGCCTTCGCGGCTTCCTCTTCCATGCCGGTCATGTCGACCAGCTCGTCCACGGCGAGCTCCGCGAGATCGTCGCGCGTCTGCACGCCCTGCTCGGCCAGCTTCGTGAGCAGTTCGGCCGTGACGCCGTCGAGGCTCTTCAGATCGAGGGCAGCCGTCTCGACCTTCTCCTCGTTCGCGATCGCCATCGTGAGCAGCGCGTCGCGCGAGCGGTTGCGCAGCTCGTGGACGGTATCCTCGTCGAATGCCTCGATTTCGAGCATTTCGTTGAGCGGCACGTAGGCGATCTCTTCGAGGCTCGTGAAGCCTTCGTCGACGAGGATGTCCGCGACTTCCTCGTCGACGTCGAGGCGCGCCATGAACAGGCCGCGCAGCGCGTCGCGCTCTTCATTCTGCTTCTGGGCGGATTCGTCCGGCGTCATGATGTTGATCTGCCAGCCGGTCAGTTCGCTGGCAAGACGCACGTTCTGGCCGCTGCGGCCGATCGCGACAGCCAGTTCGTTCTCGTCGACGACGACGTCCATCGAATGCTTTTCTTCATCGACGACGATCGACTGGACGGCCGCCGGCGCGAGCGCGCCGATCACGAACTGGGCAGGATCCTCCGACCATAGCACGATGTCGATGTTTTCGCCACCGAGCTCGTTGCGCACGGCCTGCACGCGCGAGCCGCGGATGCCGACGCACGTGCCGATCGGATCGATCCGCTTGTCGTACGCGACGACGCCGATCTTCGCGCGCACGCCCGGATCGCGGGCCGCCGCCTTGATCTCCAGAAGCCCCTGCTCGATTTCCGGCACTTCCATCTCGAAGAGCTTCATCAGGAATTCGGGCGCGGTGCGCGACAGCTCGATCTGCGGGCCGCGGGCGGTGCGGTCGACCTTCGCGATGTACGCGCGCACGCGGTCACCCACGCGCAGGTTTTCCTTCGGAATGAGCTGGTCGCGGCGCAACAGCGCCTCGACGCGGCCCGACTCGACGATGAAGTTGCCCTTGTCGAGGCGCTTCACCGTGCCCGTCATGATCTTCTCGCCGCGCTCGAGGTAGTCGTTCAGGATCTGCTCGCGCTCCGCGTCGCGCACCTTCTGCAGGATCACCTGCTTCGCGGCCTGCGCGCCGATCCGGCCGAACTCGATCGACGGCACCGGCTCCTCGATGTAGTCGCCCACCTCGACTTCGGGCTTCTGCTCGCGCGCCTCGAACAGCAGGATCTCGCGATCCGGCTCCTGCAGGCCCGCCTCGTCTGGCACGACGAGCCAGCGACGGAACGTCTCGTGTTCACCGCTCTCGCGATCGATATGCACGCGGATCTCGGCGCCTTCGTCGAACAGTTTCTTGGAAGCCGACGCGAGGGCCGCTTCGAGCGCGCCCAGCACGACGTCCTTGTCGACGTTCTTCTCGCGCGCCAGCGCATCCACCAACATCAACACTTCGCGACTCATTGTTTGCGGCTCCTAAAGTCAACGTGCGGAATCAGGCGGGCTTTGTCGATGTCCGCCAGCGTGAAATCCAGCATGGCCGCCTCGCCCTTCTTCCTCTCAAATTCCAAACCGATCGTCTCGCCGTTCGGCGCGTGCAGAATGCCCCGGTACGTCTTGCGCCCGTCCAACGGCTTTTTCAAGGTGATGACGGCCTCGCTGCCCGCGAAACGCGTGAAGTCAGCCAGCTTCTTCAACGGCCGGTCGAGCCCCGGTGACGAGACCTCGAGCCGTTCGTAATCGATGTTTTCGACCGTCAGTACGTGCTGGAGCTGACGCGTGACCTTTTCGCAATCGTCGATCGTAATGCCGGCGGGCTGATCGATGTAGACGCAGACCATGCCGCGCCCGGTGCGCTCGAGATCGACGAGCTCGTAGCCGAGCCCCGTGACCGTAGTTTCTATCAGTTCCGTCAGTTGCACAGTGTCCTCTCAGGTGTCCGCGCCCGCCCCTCGCGATTCACCCGCTGAACGCGCGCCTTAGCCGGCGCAGGAAGCGCTACCCGAGATGCCCAACCGTTTCGGCAAAAAAAAATGGGCGCAACGCCCATCTTGTTACCGGTGGTCGCACCTGAGCTACACATCGAATCCGTACGCCCAGCGACTCCGCGATTATAGCGATTTTTGGCCCGAACGCAAAGCTCGGCCCCGCAAAATCAGCCGAAAACGGCGATTTGGCGGGGCACTCGCAACGCTCGCCGCGGTTGCGAATGCCGTTCTCACCCGCTCAGCGGCTGCGCGAACGATTGCGCTGCTGCGGCGTACGCTGGCCGCCGCGTGCGCCGCCTTCGGCGCGATTGCCGTTCGGGTTGCGGCCGCCCTTGCCGGCGCCGCGCTTGTTGGCGCCCGCGCCGCCGTAGGACGCGCGGTTGCCGTCGACGTCGCGGCCGCCCTGGCGCGGCGCGCCGCCGCCGTAGCCCGGCAGGCCCGCGTAGCCGCCCAGCCCCGCGCCGAAGCCGCCGCCCGCCGGGCCGCGGCGGCCGCGCCGCGGCTGGTCGAGCTGGCCGTGAGTCGTCAGCACGGGTTCGCGATTGATGAAGCCCATCGACGTCTGCATCGGATCGGGCTGGCGGCGCTCGGTCGCGCCGCCGCGCTTGCCCTTCTCCTCGGTCGGCGCTTTCAGGCCGACCGTCGACATCAGGCGCCGCACCTGCGCCTCGTCGAGCTCCTCCCAGCGGCCGCGCTTCAGCCCGCGCGGCAGCGGAATCGGGCCGTGGCGCGTGCGGATCAGGCGGCTCACCATCAAGCCGACCGCATCGAACATCCGCCGCACCTCGCGGTTGCGGCCTTCGGCGAGCGCGACGTGATACCAGTGATTCGTGCCTTCGCCGCCGCCGTCGCGGATGCGCAGGAAGTTCGCCGGGCCGTCATCGAGCTCGACGCCGTGCAGCAGCTTCTGGCGCGACGCCTCGGACAGCTCGCCGACGACGCGCACCGCATACTCGCGCTCGACGCTGTAGCGCGGGTGCATGAAGCGGTTCGCGAGGTCGCCCGACGTCGTCAGCATCAGCAGGCCCTCGGTATTGAAGTCGAGGCGGCCGACCGCGAGCCATTTCGCGGTCTTCATCGGCGGCAGCCGGTCGAACACCGACGGGCGGCCCTCCGGATCCGCGTGGCTCACGATCTCGCCCGTCGGCTTGTGGTACAGCAGCACGCGCGGCGGCTTGTTCGGCAGCTTGCGCTTGACCGGCTTGCCGTTGATCCGGACCTGATCGGTCGGCATGATCCGCTGGCCGATGTGCGCCGGCTCGCCGTTCACCGACACGCGGCCGGCGACGATGAGCTCTTCCATCTCGCGGCGCGAGCCCATGCCGGCTTCCGCGAGCACCTTGTGCAGCTTCGGCGCGTCGTCTTCCGGCGACAGCACGCGCTTCGGCTGATTCTGGCGGCCCCGGCGCAGCATCGGCGCGCGCACGCCACCGCCCGACGCGTTGTTGTCGGCGTCGAACGCGGGTGAAATCACGTAGGCAAATACATCGTCCTGGGCCGCCTCGGCGGACGACGGGGCCGGCGCAGCCGGCGCGCCCCGCTTCGCCTGGCCGCCTTGCCGCGCCGCGCCTTCGCGCTTGCCTGCCGCCTTGCGCGGCGCCTTCGCCGCGGCGTCCTTGCTGCGCGGCGCGCGAGCCGGCGCTTTCGCTGCGTCGACGCCCGCGCCCGCGCCGGCGTCGGCCGCCGGCGCCGCTTCAGCGCTTTCCGCCGCGTCGGTATTCTTCGACTTCGCGGCCGCTCGGCGGCGCGCGATCAAGCTGCGCGGCCCGCGCCGCAAGCCGCGGCGCGGGCGGTCTTCGCCGCCCCCGTCCGCAGCGGACTGCTCGGGTGCGCCGTCGGCGCGCGCCGTCGCAACGGCATGCGCAGATTCGGACGAATCGATGTCGTGGGTATCAGTCAAAACAACCTCAAAATGTCAGGTCTCGCGCCCGTCGCGGGCACGGCTGGGGTTCGGCCGCCCGTCTCAGGCGCGACGCTTCGCAGGCTCTTCTTCTTCGTCCTGCTGCGCGCGCTCGGGGATCGCCTCGCTTGCACTGCGCACGGCGTCGGCGAGACTGCCGGACGTGTCGTCCAACGCCTCCTCCGCGTGCGCCCGGACCGGCTCGGCATCGTGCGGGATGCCGCCGATCGCGCCGTGGTCTTCCTTCGTCGCTCGGCCCGCCGCCGGGTCGGCGGCCGCCTCGCGGGTTGCTGCGTGTGCCGCGTCGGCAAGCTCCGCGCCCGGCCGCGCGACGGGGTTTGCGCTTTCGTTCGCCCGTGCGGGCGATTCGGTGCGCTCGCCGCCGCCGGCGGCAACGCCGGCCGCTTCTTCGGCATGCGGCGCCATGACGGCGTCCGCTGCATCCTGCGCATCATCCTGTGCGACCGCGTGCTCGTGCGACGCAGTCGTGTCGGCTGCTTCACTGCCCGCCGACGCCGGCTCGGTCATTCCGCCCGATTCGATCTCGCGAGCGGCGTGGCCGGCCGCCTGCCCGGATGCGCTGTCGCCGCACGGCGCATCGACGTCCGCATCGGCGCCGGCTCGGTCGTCATTATCGGCCGGATCGACGATCCGTGCTGCCGAACCGTCCATCCCTCCGGATCGCGCAGCGCCCGCGCTCGTCGATGCGGCATCCGCTTGCGCCGGCTCATCGCCGGCCCGCGTCGCGCCTTCGCGCGGCGAAACCGTCGGATCGGCTGCCAGCCCAGCGAGCTCGCCCGCTTCCGCGCCGGGCACGTCGGCAAGCACCTCGCCGACGCCGCGCACATCATCGGGAAAGTCGATCGCCTGCTGCGCGAGGAGGCTCGCCTCCAGATGCGCGGCCGGCTCCTCGAGCGCCGGCAGATCGTCGAGCGCCTTCAGGCCGAGGTCGTCGAGAAACTGCTTCGTCGTTGCATAGAGCGCCGGACGGCCCGGCACGTCGCGATGACCGATCACCTCGATCCAGCCGCGGTCCTCGAGCTGCTTGACGACCTGCGTGTTCACCGTGACGCCGCGAATTTCCTCGATGTCACCGCGCGTGACCGGCTGCCGGTACGCAATGATCGCAAGCGTCTCCAGCACGGCCCGCGAATATTTCGGCGGCTTCTCCGGATGCAGCCGGTCGAGATACGCGCGCATCGCCGGCTTGCTCTGGAAGCGCCAGCCCGAAGCGAGCGCGACGAGTTCGACCCCACGTCCGGTCCATTCCTGTTTCAGATCTTCGAGCAGTGTTCGGACTGTGTCCGCCGACACGCCGTCGGCAAAGAGCTTGCGCAAATCGCCGAGTTTCAGCGGCTCCTGCGCGCAGATCAAAGCAGTCTCGAGGACGATTTTCGCCTCTTGGGTATTCATGCAGCTAGGTCAGACCCTGTGGTCAAACGAACCGGATCAATCGAACAGACGAAAGGAACGGAAGACGCGCTCGCCCGATTCTGATCGGTCATATTGATGGGAGCACGAACCGGGGGCGGCGAACCAACTCTCAAGCCCAACCCGAACCGGACGGAACAGCGCGGAACCATGCCGGAACCGCGTGACTGAGCGCCATCTTACGCAAAATTGACCGGTGCGTAAAGACAAAGAACGTACGGCAAAAGACATATCCCCGGCGCGCCGCCGGCCACGAAAACGGCCGCGGGCGCCGCCTTTGCCGCGCCCGCGAATCGCCGCTCCACGCCGGCAAACGGCGATCCGCCCCGAAACCGGGCGCCCCGCGCGAACGACGCGTCGAGACGCCGGAAAGTCTGTGTGCGACACATCGTCAGCCCAGATCCTCGACACGCGCCGGCATTTCCTTCACGAGCCCCCAGACCGCGTCCGCCGCCGGCGACAGCGAGCGGTCGCGCCGCCGAACGAGCTCGACGGTGCGCTCGGCGCGAGGCGTCAGCGGCCGCGCGACGAGCGACGAGCCGGCCGGCAGCGGCAGCGACAGCCACGGCAGCACGCTCACGCCGACGCCCGCCTCGATGAGGCCGAACACCGTCGCCGAATGGCCGAGCTCCTGCACGACGCTCGCCGCAACCCGATGCGCCGCGAGCGCCGCGTCGATCAGCGGCCGGCTGCCCGATGCGTAGTCGAGCAATACGAGCCGCTCGCCCGCGAGCGCCGTCCACGGCACGCGATCGCGCGCGGCGAGCGGATGATCGGCGCGCGCGACGAGGCAAAACGAATCGGTCATCAACGGCTCGCTGATCAAATCGTTCGTCGCGAGCGGCCCGATCACGACGCCGAAATCGACCTCGCCCGATTTCACCTTGCGCAGCACGTCGCTCTGCACGTCGTCGCGCAGACCGAGCGTGACGAACGGAAAGCGTCGCTCGCACGCGGCGACGATGCGCGGCATCAGCCGGCACGCTATCGTCGGGCTTGCCGCGACGATCACGCGCCCGCGACGCTGCTCGCCGATCTCGCGGATCTCGCGCAGCGTATCGTCGAGGTCGCCGAGCAGACGCGACACGCTCGCGATCAGATTGGCGCCGACGTCGGTCAGTTGCACGTCGCGCGTGGTTCGGTCGATCAGCTTGAGTCCGATCTCGCCTTCCAGCTCGCGCACCGAGCGGCTCACGGCCGACTGCGTGAGACCGATCTCGTCGCCCGCCCGGCTGAAGCTCTTGAGCCGCGCGACCTCGATGAACACGCGCAACTGCCTGAGCGTGATATTCATGGGATTCCCTCATCAATCGGACGCATCGATGCGCGATTGTATTGCGTCCTGACTATCTCGTGCCGTGTGTCGGTGCGGTGCAGCACTCGGCTGAAACGCACGTCTCACGGGCCGGACTGCACAAGATTGGTGATTGTCCTTATTTGCTCGACGGTCATTTTGGCGTCTTATACGCCCCTAGCTGACGCGGCTGTCAGCTAGCTGCCAGGCGGCTTTGGGACGGTCGTCGCCAACATGGCACGCTTCCTGCATTAGCAGGCGCACAGGGCTGCGGGCGTTCGGACTTCTCGCGGCGGATCGCGCAACATCCGCCGCCTCATGGAGCCGATGCCCTCACCCGGCACTCGCTGGACGAGTGCTCGACGAGTGCGCGGCGCAGGGCGGCGCACCGGAGTTAGCTTCGCTGAGGTGAGGACATGATGCTGTTCGACGATTTGAGAGACAACGAATGGGCGCTGCTCGAGGGACTGTTCTGCTCCGAGCCCGCACGCAGTGAGCGCCGCGGTCGTCCCCGCGTGGAAGCCCGCTCGGTGGTGAACGCCGTTCTCTGGGTGCTGTCGACGGGCGAAGGCTGGTCGAAGCTGCCCGGCCGCTATCCGTCGCCGCCGACTTGCCGTCGACGCTTCGACGAATGGCAGGCCGACGGCACGCTCGCCGAAGTGGTGAAGCGCCTCGGGACGAGCGGCCGCCAGATCTCGCTGCGCGGACGCATCGGCGCAAGCGCGGTCAAGCCGCCCGCGCCGCCGAGCCGCGATCGACTGCGCGGCGCCTTCTGGACCAATCCGGAATCCTGGCGCGCTCCCGTCAAGATGGCATGAATTCTATTTCTGGGCGGCACTGGCCGCCCAGAATCGTTTTCGGCGCCCCTTCGGCACACGGCCGCCTGTTCGCTCGGACTCCTGACGACGCGATCCTGCGAAACATCTATTTACTAATATTTACAGCGCGCCTTCGCTCCCCCGCTTAACTTAGCGATATATGAACGAGCCGTTCGACGGCTTGAAAGGGAGCTTCCAACGATGAAACCCATGTCACTGCTCACGGCATGCGGCGTTGTCGTTTCGCTGGCGCTCGCCGCTCCTTCACGCGCCGACTCATTTCCACCCAGACAACACGGTCAGCAGGAGCAAGTCACCCGCTCGCAGGCCCGTGCGGCCGCGCCAAGTGCGCGACCCAATGCGCCGCGCGGCGATCTGCGCGGTGACATCGTGAGCAACGCACGCGCGCACAACGACGCGCAACGCCCGCCCAACGATTCGAACCATCACTGACGCCGCGCCAGGAAAAATCCGCGCGCCCGGGAACTGCGCGACGCACGCCGAGTCAGATGGTTGCCATGAGCACAGCGTGGCAGCAGCAATGTACCCGGTACCGCCCGTATCCTCGCGATACGGGCTTTTTTTCGCGCGAAAGAGGCGGTGCGCGGCAGTGCTATAAGCGGCTTTCGAGAATCGACACGGCGCTCGCTTCGCTGAGCGCGTAGTCTTCGATTCGGCGAGCCTCCCAATCGGGCTGCCTCTCGTCTCGTTCGAGCCGAGCGAATTCGACTCGCCCGTTATCCGTCAAAACGGCAATATCGACGGGCGCGTGGAAACCGGGCGCGGGCGCGACAGTCTTCTGCCGAACCGTATCCATCAAGCCGAGCGCACGCAGGTATTCGAATACACCCGGACGCCTCGCCCACGGAACCTGACGGTACTGGACGCGCCTGAGCGCGTCGAGCACTGCTTCGTTGGAATACGTGGCCATCTCGATTCTTTCTTAAAGTGCGGCGACATTGCAAAGCAGCCCCGCCGAGCGAGGTCTCCGCCCACCGGCGCCGCCACGCAGCTCAAGAGGGGTCCTTATAATCCCTCCACCCCATCCGACCCGATCCCTGGCGCTTCGTTCGCGCCTTACGGGGACAGATCAACAATCGCTTCCGCAAAAAGCTACCTTACCCCAATCAAATTGATTCTGTTTAACTCATTTGGACTTCTCTTCGTCGTTTTCCTGCTCTGCCGCAAAAGGCGCGCCGCGTTCGCGATACTCGCGGCCGGCGCCGCACTCTTGTGGCTGATCGCTTCCGGCTGGCTCGCCGCGCCGCTCGTCGCGCTCGCGGAAGCCGGCGTGCGGCCGGTCGCGCATCCGGCGATGACGGGCGACACGACGATCGTGATGCTCGGCGCGGGCATCAGGCGCCGCGACGGCGCCGCAGTGCCGCCGCGCGACGCACTCGCCCGCATCGACAAGACCGCCGAACTCTATTCGGCATGCCAACGAACGGCGAAGCGCTGCACGGTCGTCGTGTCGGGCGGCGATCCGCAGATGCGCGGCATCACCGAAGCGGACACGTATGCGCCCTATCTACTCGCGCGCGGCGTTGCGCACGCCGACCTGATCCGCGAGAGAAGCAGCCACACGACCTATGAAAACGCGCGCTTCACCGTTCCCATATTACGCGCCCAACATTACGATGATCTGATTCTCGTCACTTCGTCATATCAGATGAAACGCGCGCTCCTCGATTTCGAGCGGTTCGGGATCGTGCCGCAACCCGTCTACGCGAACCGCAGGGACGCGCAGCTCGGCTGGCTGCCGCGCGCGGCCAACCTCGTCAACGCCGAGCTGGCGCTGCACGAGATCGTCGGTGTCGCGCAATTTCATGTGTACCGCCGCCTCGGCTGGTTTTAGCGGCGCACGCCACTTTGTCCGCGCCGGATCGTCGCGGCCTCGGTGCCGCCGATGGTCGCCGCAACCGCGCGAATGGCGCAGCGATGACGGATTGCTCCACTGTTGCGCTCGATCCACGCGACGCAGCGCCAAGACGCAATCGAATGCACTGATCCGTCACTTTTGATAAACTCGGCTCACTCGATTGCAGACGCCAGACAAATCGGCAACACTCGGGTCCATCACCACTTAGCGGAGGTAAGCAATGAAGAAGATGACCATGGCCATCCTGGTTTCGATGTCGGCTCTGGCTGGCGCGGCCCATGCGCAAGAGAGCACGGAAATCAAGACGATCACCGATCCGGCGAAGATCGCTGAAATCGAGCAACGCGCGCAAGCGCTGCAACAACAGCAGGCAGCCGAACCGGCCGCCGAGGCGAAGCCGATGCACGAGCAGCACAAGCATCACATGAAGAAGGCTCACAAGGGCGCGAAGAAGGCAGCCAAGGCGGCTCCGGCAGACGCCGCCAGCCAATAAAGCACGGCACGTCCCGCTTGCGCGAAAGCCGAATCCGGCCTGCCGGGTTCGGCTTTTTCATTGGCGCGCCCGAATGAGCACGCAGCGCATTGTGCTAAAGTCGCGCACCGACTTTTCCAACCGTGCGCACTCCGGTGCGGAGGACTGAATGAGCAACATCCAACTGGACATCGAATGGACCGAAGCCGCGACGCGCAAGATCAAGCAATTGATGCCGCGCGGCTCCGATGACGCGTTCCTCGCGCTGCCGCCGATCGAATGCCTGCCGATGGAAGGCGACGTGCTTTTCCTCGGCCCGCAAGGCAAACAGCAGCCGTTCATCGTCGCGGAGCGGCAATACCACCACGACGGCGACGCCGACTGGACGATCATCCTGATCCTCGACGTTCCGAACGCATCGCACTGACCGTCGTTGCACTTACTGGGCTGGGCCGGGCCGCGCACGGCCCCTCGCTTCGCTACGCGATCTTCGACGCGACGCGAATTTCCGAATGCTCGATCCAATCCGCTGCGGCGCGCTTGTACGCGTCGATATGCGCGGAGCGCGCATGGGCGGCAAGCGCGGCTTCGCTGGCCCACCGCTCGATGAAAATGAAACGGCGCGGCTCCTGTAAGTCGCGATGCAGATCGTATTGCAGCGCGCCCTCTTCGTTGCGCGTCGGCCCGACAATCCCCTCGAGTTGTTCCAACAGTTCCGCTTCTGCGCCAGGCTTGGCGACGATGAGCGCGACCACGGCGACTTCGGACATGCAGATCTCCTTTGCTTCGTGACAAAGGGGTCAGCATACGCGAATCGAAGCAAGCAGGCTTTCGCGTTTCGACGCTCACCCGCCTCAAAAAAATAGCCCGCGCTTCACGGGAAGCGCGGGCAAAACCGTCGCCCTACGAGGATAGGCGACGGGGCCACCGAGACCCGCGCGAACGCGCGGGTCATCGTCCAGTACGGCAGCTTCGCCGGCAACGGCGACTGCCCGAAACGTCGATATCCACACTAGGCGGGAGGCACGCGTAATCGAACCTGGCTGTTTTTGGGCGTCCTCCCTGATTGCTTGTTGACGATAGAAGGAGCAGCTTCCGTGCCAGCCAGAAGTGAATTATCAAGCGATTGATTTTTAACGATTAATTCTCAAATGGCGGGCAGAAATGCGCATTCATTCCAGTCGTTACGAGGTGACGTTACGTAACACGACGGGCGTGTGACGGGCGCACGCGCGTGCGCCCGGGCCGGCATTGACGTCCGACGCAGATAAAAAAAGCCCGCCGAAAGGCGGGCTTCGCTGGTTCGGCGGCGAAGTGCCGCGCGCAGCAACCTCAGCGCAACTGATTGACGAGAAGCGACATGATCTGCCGCGCGGGCGCCGACGCATCGACGTTGCCCTTGTCGTCGACGACCGCGATGCGCGTCTCACCTTCCGTCACCGCCTTCACGTTGACGACGTATTGCTTCGCCTTCTTTTCCTTCTTGCCGTGGAAAAGCTGGCTCCAGAAGCCCTGCTCCTCGACGCTCAGGTCCTTCGGATCGACGTAGCGGACGTAGTACAGCCCCTTCGTGCGATCGCGATCGTCGACCGTGAAGTTCGCGCGATCGAGCGCCAGGCCGACATGCAGCCACGAACGATCGTACGGCTCGGCAAGCGTCACTTCAGGCGGCACGTCCGGCACGGCCGCTTCGCTCGGAGTGCTCGACGTCGACGCGCTCGCGACGTTCTTCGCAGCGATCGCCGCGGCCGCCTCCTTGCTCTTGCTGCTCGACGCCTTCGCGCGCGACGGCGCCGCATCGTCGACGATCGGCACGCCGCCCGCCTTCACGCGCGCGTCGTTCTGTGCGATCACGGCCATCAGGCGCTTCAGGTATTCGGTTTCGAGACCGGGATCGTTCGGCTTCGGCTCCCACTTGCTCGAATCGTTGTTCGCGCCCGTCAGCGCCTCGCGCATCCCCTTCTGACTGATGAACACGTACGTGCCGCCATTCGGCGCGGTGTCGAGGCGCGTGCGGTACTTGTTGCGCTCCGCCGTCACGTACGAGTTGCCCATCGCCTTCGAGATCACCCCGCGAATCAGGCCATCGTTGATCTGCGGATGGGTTTCGTTCCAGTCGGTTTCCATCACGCCCTTGTCACGCTGCTCGACGACGAGCAGGAAGCCCTGCTCCTGCCAGAAGCGGCGCACCTGGGGCCAGATTTGCGCGGGCGCCTTGTCGTCGATCACGAGCCAGCTCTCGGTGCCGTCGCGCTGGATGCGCATGCCCGGCACGGCGGGCGCGACCGCATCGGTGGGCGGCGCGGCCTGCTGCACCTGCTGCAGGCTGGAAAGCGACGTCGCACCGCCCTGCGGCGGCAGCGAACGTTGATCCGGCGTCTCGTCGAGCATGTTGGGCGGCACCGCGAGCGACACCCCCTTCGATTTCGAATCGCTCTTGTAGTCGATTTTCGTAGGCGACGGCGAACTGCAGCCGGCCACGAACGCGCCGGTTGCAAGCAGTGCTGCGAACCGCTTGGTAAGACGAAGATCAGTCATGTTCTGGGAATCCTTCCACTAGACTAGGTCACGGCGACTTTTCCGTGAGTCAACTTTCTATTTTACCGGTCCGGCGGCAGACCGTGCAAAAAGCGCACAGTCTCATTCGCGCTCGTTTGCCCGCCCGCATTCCCGTTTGTTCGCGCGCGGGCCGCGCTGCGCCCGAAACGTCAGCGCGATGCCCCGCGCCCCCGCGCCGCCGACTAGGGATAAGGGATAACGAGCATCCGCTTCCCTCGATTTCGGGCGCGGCACGCACCGGGACTCACTATCATTGATTGAACAGTGACCCCACCCGTATCCACCTGCGGAGGGCAGTCGCATGAACGACAAGAAATCATTCCCCCTGACACGGCGCCGCCCGGCGCACGCCCTTCTCGTTGCCGCCGCCGTCACCCTCGCCCCCGTTACCGCACACTCGCAGCTCGGCGGCACCGTCACGAATTCGCCGGCGCGCGCGCTCGCGCAAACGTCGGCCACGCTGCTCGACGGCGCCGTCACGATGCGAAGCTATATCGATGCGGGCGGCACGACGATTCGCGAGTACGCGACACGCGCCGGACTCGTCTTCGCTTACACGTGGGACGGCCCGACATCGCCCAACCTGCGGCAGTTGCTCGGCGAACGCTTCTCGACCTACCAGAGCCACGCTGTCTCGACGGACGCGCGCACCCGCGCGGGACTCCATGCCGGACGCGTCGCGCAATCCGACTTCGTCGTCGATGCCGGCGGTCGCATGCGCGCGTATGTCGGCCGCGCATGGCTGCCCGGCGCGGTGCCGTCCGGCGTGTCGATCGACGACTTGCGGTAAGGAGGCGGCCATGACCCTCAAGATCGCGTGGTGTGTCGCCGCGCTCGCCGCGACGCTCGCCGCATGCGGCGGCGGCGGCTCGACGACATCGAACTCGAACGGCACTGGCGTCACACCGTCCAATGCGGCGAACGTGCAGTCCGTTACGGTATCCGAGGGCATCACCGGCGCCGCGAACATGCTGATGACGACCGTCACTGTCTGCGCCCCGAATACGAGCCAATGCCAGACGATCGACAACGTGCAGGTCGATACCGGCTCGGACGGCTTGCGCATCCTCGCGGCCGCGCTGCCGTCGAGCGTCGCGCTGCCCGTCGTGCCGGCCGCGAATGCGCCGATCACGGGCGCCTGCGCGATATTCGGCACGGGCTTCACATGGGGCGCGGTGCGTCGCGCCGACGTGAAGATCGCAGGCGAAGTGGCGGCGAACATCCCGATCCAGGTGATCGCCGATCCCAGCACGCCGAGCGCGCCCGCCGGCTGCACGCAGAGCGCCGGGCCGATGCAAACGCAAGGGGCGCTGCGCGCGAACGGCATTCTCGGCATCGGCCTCTTCGTCACCGACTGCGGCGCCGCGTGCGCGAACAACGCGCTGCCCGGCTGGTATTACGGATGCACGGCGGGCGGGGCGTGCGCGAGCACATCGCAGCCGATCGCGCAACAGATCGCGAATCCGGTCGGCGCATTCTCTAGCGACAACAACGGCGCGGCAATCATGCTGCCCGCGATTCCGGCAACGGGTTCTGCGACGGTCAACGGCTCGCTGGTCTTCGGCATCGGCACACAGGCGAACAACGGGCTCGGCGCCGCGACGCCGCTCGCAACGATCGCATCGGGCGCCTACGTGACGAGCGTGCTCAACGGCAACACCAACGCGCGCACGTTCTTCGACAGCGGCTCGAACGGAATCTTCTTCGCTGATGCGTCGCTGCCGCAGTGCGGCTCGTGGTTCTGCCCGGCGAGCACACAGACGTTCGGCCTCTCGCTGAGCGGCGGCGACGGCGCATCGACAAAAGCGACGACGTTCCAGGTCGCGAGTTCGCAAGTGCTGTTCTCGACGTTCAACTTTGCATTCAACGACCTTGCCGGCCCGATCGGCAACGTCGTCGATCTCGGACTGCCGTTCTTCTATGGACGCAGCGTCTATACCGCGATCGAAGGAAGAGCGACGCCGCTGGGACCGGGACCATACTATGCGTACTAAGTCGGCCCTGAACAATCCGGAGTAGCTTGTGCAGCAAGGCTGTGAGGTCGAAATGGTGTTGTGGGATTTGCAAGGCACAGGCATATTGGTGCGAGTTTCCTGCAAATTTCGATGAGGTCTGGATGGGACCGAAGACACCGGCGCCAGAGGGAGATTTCTTCCGCCAACCGCTGCGTGAGCAGATCAACTTGAAGCATCCACTGGTGCGGTTGGCCGATCTGATCGACTGGGATCGGTTGGACGCGGCGATGAGCGCGAGCTTCGTGTCGAACAGAGGCCGGCCGGCGACCTCGCCGCGGCTGATCGCGGGGCTGCTGTACTTGCAGCACGCCTTCGACCTGTCGGACGAAGACGTGGTCTGGCAATGGCTCGAGAATCCGTACTGGCAGGTCTTCACCGGCGAGACGTACTTGCAGACGGAGCCGCCGATCGATCCGTCGAGCCTGACGCGTTGGCGCAAGCGGCTGGGCGAAGCCGGCGTTGAAGAACTGCTGGCCGAGACGATCGAAGCGGCCAAGCGTGCCAACGTCATCAAGCGCGCGAGCCTGAAGCGGGTGATCGTCGATACGACGGTGATGGAAAAGGCAATTGCGCATCCCACCGATTCGCGCCTGCTCGAACGCTGTCGGGAGCATCTGGTGAAGGCGGCGGCCCGGCACGGCCTGAAGCTGCGGCAGAACTACAACCGCGAAGCGCCGAGGCTGGCGAATCAGATCGGTCGTTACGCGCATGCAAAGCAATACAAGCGGATGAGGAAGGCGTTGCGGACCTTGCGTTCGCGCGTAGGTCGCGTGATGCGTGACGTCGAGCGGCAGCTTGACGGCGTCGCTCAGCAAAGTCGCGTGGCGTTGGAAGACCTGATTGGCCGCACGAAACGAATTCTGTCGCAGAAGCAAAAGGACAAGAACAAGCTGTACGCACTGCACGCGCCGGAAGTCGAATGCCTGGCCAAGGGCAAGGCGCGCAAGCCGTACGAGTTGGGAGTGAAGGTGTCGATTACGACGACGCACAAGGAAGGCCTGGTGGTGGGTGCGCGCTCGATGCCGGGCAGCCCGTACGACGGTCACACGTTGGCCGAAGCGTTGGAGCAGGCGGCGATCCTGAGCGACGTTCAACCAGAGATAGCCGTCGTCGATCGCGGCTACAAGGGTGTCGCCATCGACGGCGTAAAGGTCTATCACCCAGGGTTGCGACGCGGCATCACGCGAGGACTGCGCGCGATGATCCGGCGCCGCAGCGCAATCGAGCCGGCCATCGGTCACATGAAGGCGGACGGCAAACTGGATCGCAACTGGCTCAAGGGTGCGCTGGGCGATGCCATCCACGCAGTGCTGTGCGGCGCCGGGCATAACCTGCGGATGATCCTCCGGAAACTGCGGCGCTTTTACGCCCCGATTCTTGCCGCGCTGCTCAATCGCGGGATGGTCGCGCTAGCGACGGCATAACGCCTCGCTGAGCAAAACGAATTGTTCAGGGCCGACTACTAAACGAACGAGCGGAATGTGTGATGACCCGGTGAAGGAGGCAGCGCAAAGTTCGGCGGCGCGCGAAGTGTTGACTCGTGTTGACTCGTGTTGATCTGCGTTGACTGATTCGCGTTGATCCGCGTTTCGACGGTGTCGATCCGCGGCGGACAGCGTCCCGCCGAAACGAGCGGCACATGAGCGCCGAACAGAATTTGCATCGGGGCAGTTCTATTTACGAAAAGTGTCTGTTATACTTTCACGCTTTCGGGGCGTAGCGCAGCCTGGTAGCGTACCTGCATGGGGTGCAGGTGGTCGGAGGTTCAAATCCTCTCGCCCCGACCAGATCAAAACCCGCATGGCGTGAGGCTGTGCGGGTTTTTTAACTGGCGCTCATTTTTTGGGCAAATTGGACACCATATTAGACACTGTCCAATATTTGACTCCGGACGCACGCGGAATTCGGCGTAACGTCAGCATATGCATTCTTCCCCGCATGCTGAAAAAGAAAAGCCCCGCGAGTGCGAAAACTCGTGGGGCCTATTCGGCGATCCCATCCAAAAATTGACCTTCGCGCGCCCTGCACGCCTTCCACCTATTTCTGTCGGCCGCCGCCGTCGCCGCGCTCCTTCAGGCGCTTCTTCAACTTCCCGTTCTGCATGGCGAGTAACGCGGGGCGCGATCAGCGCCGCAACAGGGAAGAACCACTCTCCCGAATAATGCAGAAGCGCCCATGCAACGGCCACCACCCCAACGGCGAAGGCGACCAGGGCCAACCCGTCTGCGATCCGACATGCCGCCGTCCTCCCCGCGACTTTCGCGCAGAAAGCGTACGCACGCTGCCGGCCCGGACTGAAAGACTTCAGGGCATCGCTGAATCGCGAGGCAAACACTTACGATTACGAATTCATTTTTTGAAATTATGTGCCACATTGAAAACAAATTCAAATCGCAAAACCCTATCGTTTATTTAGTCGCAAAAAAACCCAACGCCAACGCATCATCTCACCGCCATCGACTCACATATGATTCTCGTTCGCATTCATCAGACAAAACAATACATGCCGGTTGATGCACACATATCCGCCAATAATTCGGCCCCACCCTCTCAAATCCACCCCAGAAACAGTACAATGCCCCGGACCAACTGCACCAGCATCATGAAGCCCAGCCGCATCAAAATAATCCATTCTGGAGCAACATATGAAAATATGCAACATGGACATGCTGGAGCGCAAAGAATATCGTTCCTGGAAAGAAAAAAGTAGTCGCATACAATATCTAACGAAGTGTCTGGATCATTATTATTCGACCCCACTCAATTCCACAATTTCTCCATACGAGACGATGGCCGATCAGTGGTATATGGACGTCGGATGTAGCGCAGCGGACGTCATCATTCAATCGCTACACAATAGCTGGACCGGCAGAATCGAACGCGTGCTCGATATTCCTTGCGGGCACGGTCGAGTGCTTCGTCATCTAGTCAACCTCTTCCCCGATGCCGAAATTTACGCATCCGACATAGACAGATCCGGCGTGGATTTTTGCCGAGATACACTCGGAGCAATTGGCATATATTCAAATGAAGATATGACAGCCGTAGATTTCGACACAACGTTCGATCTGATATGGGTTGGCTCACTTTTCACTCACACATCGCGCACAGTAACGAGAAAGTGGCTGGAACATCTCGCAAAATTCTTGACAGAAAACGGGATCATCGTCGCAACGGTACATGGCAGATGGTGCGAAACAGTTGCCAAGAAATCCCCCTACATCAATGTAGAATCCTGGAAAAAAATCCTTCGTGAATATCAGGAAACTGGGTACGGTTATCATGATTACAATCCATCCGAGAATCATGACTATATATCCGGAAGCTATGGCGTGTCGTTAACAACCGCATCCGAGATATTAAAAGACATTGAGTCAGTCAAAGGAATTCGCATTTTCTCTTACCGTGAAAGAGGTTGGGCGGATCATCAAGACGTATTGGTCGTCGGCAGGCCGGCATACGATCACTCATGGTAAGGCACGCATTTTCGACGTGTTGCGTGCTCGCATGACTTCAGGTGCGATGGCAACCCCCAGGATAAAAGATCGCCGTCTCACCTAACCAGTCAGGTGCCATGTAGCAGTTCGTCACTGCCTCCCGCCGCCACACCTCGCCACTCGATGTCCGACCGAACGGCATGTGCGCACGCAGATTGGCAGCGGCTGCCATTTCCTTAGACAATTGAAATCACGATCGATCGACTTCGAGTCCTCCCATGAGCGCCAGTCGGTTGCCTAAGCGCCACGAAAAGATTGCTCTCCATTCTCTCCCGCTGCGACGAAGCTTTGTTTAATAGAAATTTCCTACCACAGTCCAGACGATGATTTGATATAGTCACAACTACCTCACATCGCCGCCGCCCAATACCATCAACTGTAAGCCGCAATTCACTCAATCATACATCATGAAAATCGAGAACTCCGTAAAAAACAACCTCGCCCGTGGTTCATGGATGACGCTCGAATTCCGAGCAAACTGGCTGCACTGGATGATGACATAAGAATTCATGCCCATAACATCATCGAAAACGGATTCACCGTCATCAAAAACTCGATACCAAAATCGCATTGCTCAAATTTAATTGAAAAATTCGAGCAATTCGCCGACAAGAATTCCGACAAATTCAAGAGATTCATCGATGCTGATGGACATTATCCTCGCATCGTCAATCTGCACGCTGCATTTACCGATCTTTTCGACTTATTCTCGAAAAACCATATCGGCCACCGCGTACAGTAGACCCTCTTCGAGGCCACGCCTTGCCTCTATACATCATTGTTTTACGAGCGAGGATCGGCACAAACACCGCATCGAGATACTCCAGTGTTTTCCACGCGCCCTGAGTATTTCTACTTTGGGGTATGGGTTGCCCTCGAAAATGCCAATTTGCAAAACGGCGCACTTCAGGTTTACCCGGGAGGCCACAAATTTCCGGAACTGGACCGTGAAAGCATCGCGCTCAAGCGGTTTGGCTCGCTCGACGATATCCCACCCACGTCCAACGATCTTTGGATCGACTACCAGAACGAAGTCGAACGTCAATGCAAGGAAGCAGGACTGACATTGCAGTCCCTGTGCGTCGAGGCAGGCGACACGGTAATCTGGCACCCGCAACTGCCACACGGCGGTGGGCCGATCGCGGACATCTCGAAAAGCCGTTTCAGTTTCGTGATGCACACCACGCCAGTCGGCGTTCCGGTATATCACCAGGACAAATTCTTCAACCCTCGCGGTGAAGCAGCGATCGACGCACCGTGGCGGTACGAAAAAGTTGACGGTGCATATCGCGTAATCCATGACGAAGTCAACTTTGCGCACAAGGAATCGTTCCCGGTCAGTGCATTTCAAAGCGCAAAAGAGGCGAAAAACGCGACGCAGCGTAATGGCTTGTTTGGATCGATCAAGAAGCTGTTTTCTTGAATTCGCGCGAAGCGACGAGTCGACAGGAAACACGTTCGATCTTCGTCTTGCCGATCGCCGCATCGCGCATCGCCCACATGATCGAATCGCCGATCGCTTGCGAATCGGCGCCGTGCCCGTTCTGCTAAGGCGTCTTCGTCGCAACCGTGCCCGATCACCGATGCCAGCCCGCGCCACGGGCTGGTATCGACGTGGCCTCCGCGTCGGCATCCCGCGTCGACTGCAACCGGCCCCGTCCGCAAACGCCTCGACAAAGTCGCCCGCCGTCCGCGCAACCGATGCCGCGACCGGCAGTACGATGGTCCTGCTTAGCCGGCCGCTCGTACGTGCCGGCGAGCGACGCCATCCCGCGCGGCGGCGAGCCCCCATCGACGTCGATACGAACGCTCCTGCGTCGATCGCATCCCGAATTCATCGCACCTCCCGAGCGTTGACATACGACGCGATCTTTCAGCCACGACGTGGCCCCCCCGGCGGCCGCCCCATGCAGCACACGGCGTCCACATGAATCGCCTCCGATATCGACGAGCACCGCGCCAGGACGAAACCATCCGCCAATTTTCCGCCTCCCGGCTCGCCGCGCCCCGTCATACAGGCGTTTGATTCGTATCATCGACATCGCGACATCCGCACTGCGATATGCGTTCTCGCACCGCAGCACGATGTGCCGACGTTTGGTGCCGTCCCTCTAGCGCGGCTATGCCACACTGCCCCCAAACATCGGCGCCAGCCGACGCGCGCGCTCGCGCGCCAGTCACGACAAAGATAGGGAGACATCAACGATGTGGACACCGGTCCAGCGCGTCCATTGCACGCCATCTCATCGCGCGCCCGGCGCATGGCGCGCCATGCGCACGGCCGTTTCGGCTTCGCGCTGGTTCTTGCGCTCGTGCGCGGGAATGGCGGTCACGCTCGCCGTTCTGAGCGCGGGATGCGCGGAATCGACACCCCAATCCGACACCGGCGGCGGCGCATCGACGACGATCGAGCGCACGAAAGCCGAGCGCCTCGCGCGCGAACAGCAGATCGCGCGGACCGTGCCGACGCTCGCGTCGATCAAGGTCGACCAGCCGCGCCCGCTCACGCTGCGCGATTCCGGCCAGAGCGGCACGCTCGCGTTCCTGCGTGAAGTCGATTTCCGCATCGTCGGCGATCTCGGTTTCCTCGTCCACGAGCTGTCGGCGACGCTCGTGCCGACGCATCCCGGCGCCCCCGCCGTGTTCGACGACCCGACGAGCTTCGACATCGCCGTGCACCACGGCACCGTGACGCTCGACAACACGAAGCTCAACGCGCTGTTCGGCGGCTACATCTTCGGCTATCGCAACGCGCCGCTGCGCAACGTGCGCGTGACGGCGGGCGACGGCGTCCTCGACATCCGCGGCGAGATGCAGCGCGACGGCTGGGTGCCGTTCTCGCTGAGGGGCAAGCTGGAGATCCGCGGCGGCTCGACGCTCGTGTTCCGCCCGACCGACGTGCACGTATCGGGCATCGACGCGGGCCCCGTGATGCGGGCCGCGAAGGTGCAGGTGTCGGATCTGCTGAAGATCGACACGCCGATCGTGCGGCTGAACGGCAACGATCTCGTGCTCAACGTCGACAAGCTGCTGCCGCCGCCCCATCTGAAGATCAGCATCGTCTCGCTGAAGCTGACGCCCGCCGGGCTCGATCTCGTGCTCGACGACGGCACGAAGGCGGGTTTCACGATGCCGGAGAGCGCGCCGAAGCATGCGATGTATCTGCGCGGCGGCGACGTGAAATTCATGCGGACGATGCCGATGAACGCGGACATCGTGATCTATCCGCCGCGCGAGGCGTCCCCGGACGACGCGTTCATATTCGACATGTATCACTATCGCGATCAGCTCGTCGCCGGCTATTTCAACTTCGAGCCGAGCGGCGCGCTGTCGATCCTGATGCCGTCGTATCGGCAGGTCGCCCGCCCCGTCGCGGCGAGCGTCGGCAGCGCATCCGCGCGCTTGAACGACAGCCTGATCGACGCGCAGCAGTCGAGCCTCAACGAAGCGCGCCGCCAGTGGGAGGCGTTCGCGATCGTGCCGAACAACGGCATGCCGCAGTCGAACTTCCGCAAGGTGGCCGCCAAGCGTGGCGGCGACGTATCGGCGTTCAGCCCGCGCCATATTTCGAACGGCACGACGACGATCCACCTGCACAACGCGGACTTCTACATCGCGGGCAACATCGGCTTTCGCGTCGACGATCTCGTCGTCCAGCTCGTCTCGAAGCGCGCGGGCGAGCCCGTCGATCTCGACGATCCGAACCAGTACGACATCCGCATCCTGAGCGGCTCGGTGCTCGCGCCCTGGAACGCGATGTCCGACCTCTTCAATCGCCATCTGCTCGACTATTCGCCGCGCTCGCTGAACGATCTGAAGCTGAGCCCCGACGGCAACGCGCTGCGCGTGCAGGGCGGCATCAAGCTGTGGAACCAGGTGCCGCCCGGCGTCTGGCTGCCGGCCGACATGAAGGGTTCGCTCACGCTGCTGGACGACCGCCATCTCGCGTTCACGCCGACGCAGGTATCGGTGCTCGGCATACCGCAGGCGAAGCTGCTGCGCGCGCTCGGCATCGAGCTGTCGTCGCTCGCGCCGCTCAAGCGCCGCGGCGCCGAGTTGCGCGGCGATTCGCTCGTGCTCGACCAGCACACAGTGTTCCCGCCGCCTGTGCTGATCGGCCACATGTCGCAGGCGACGGTCGAACCGGACGGTCTGCGCCTGACGTTCCGTCCCGCGCCGAATTCGCCCGCGCCGCGGCCGCCCGCGAACCTCCCGGACAGCTACCTGTGGCTCGAAGGCGGCGACACGAAGATGTTCAACGTACTCGTGCTGAACATGCGCATTCTCGTTCTGGACACGGCGAAGCAACGGGTGCGCTTCGACCTCTACGACTACCGCGACGTGGTCTCGCGCGGCTCGGTGCGGATGGTGCATGACGGCACGCTGTACGTCGACGTCGGCAAGAAGGACCCGCTCGCGCCGTGATCCTCGCCGCGCGCGCACGGCCGCCCCGCAGCGAAGGGCGGAGCAGTCCGAAAAAAGCCCGGGCGAACCAAGGGTTCGCCCGGCTTTGTCCACGCTTTTCAGCCTGCCTGCCAGTCGAACAGCACTCGGCCCGGCCCGGCGCTCAGCCGCGCTTGAGTCCGTCGATCACGTCGATCAGCGCCTGGCGCAATTGCGCGACATCGACCGTCTCGCGTGCGGCCGGCTCGGCCGCTTGCTGCTCGAGCTCATGGGGCTCGGGAGGCGCGCTCCGCTCGCTGCCGACTGCGTCGAGCCGGTTGCGGGCGCCGTTGATCGTGAACCCCTGCTCGTACAGCAGCTCGCGGATCCGCCGGATCAGCAGCACCTCGTGGTGCTGATAGTAGCGGCGGTTCCCCCGCCGCTTCACCGGGCGCAACTGCGTGAACTCCTGCTCCCAATACCGCAGCACGTGAGGTTTCACGCCACACAGTTCGCTCACTTCCCCGATCGTGAAATAGCGCTTCGCGGGAATCGGGGGCAACACGACTTTCTCAACCGTCGACGCCATCGTCAGTTAACCGTCGGTAAGGGGCGCGGGCGCTGCGCGCAGAAGCGAAGCGCCGGCTTAACGCACGAGATCCTGCTCGGCGCCGTTTTCGACGAGCGCCTTCAGCTTCTGGCTCGCATGGAACGTCACGACACGGCGCGCGGCGATCGGAATCGCCTCGCCCGTCTTCGGATTGCGCCCCGGCCGCTGCGGCTTGTCGCGTAGCTGGAAATTGCCGAAGCCCGAGAGCTTCACGCTCTCGCCATTTTCGAGCGCGTCCCGGATCACCTCGAAAAACGCCTCGACCATGTCCTTCGCCTCGCGCTTGTTGAGGCCGACACTGTCGAACAGCAGTTCGGCCAATTCGGCCTTCGTGAGCGTCGGCGTATCGCCGGCGGGCGACGACGCCGGAACGTCGCGGGACATGGCGCTGCGCTGCGCCGTCAGAAGGGCTTCAAATTCACTCGAGTTCATGTCGTTCATATCTGCAAAACCAGCGCGTCAAACTTGGACAAAAACACTGACAAAAGCGGCGGCTTCCACCGCTTTTGCGCCCTATCCGCGCAAACGCGCGCCATAGACTCGAGCCATGCGGTCCACGAGGGTCTGAATCGCCTGATCGACCGTCTCGTCCTGCAAGGTTCCGGCCGCATCCTGCAGCGTGACGCGGAACGCAAGGCTTTTCTCGTGGGCTGACAACCCACCGGAAGTATTTGATTTTGCACGAAATTCGTCGAAGAGCGCAACTTTCTGGACGAATTTGCACGCGTCCTCGGCGAGCGCCTTCTTCATTTCGTCGAAAAGCGCCTGCACTTCGACCTTCTGATCGACGACAACCGCGATGTCGCGACGCACCGGCGGGAACTTCGACACCTCCGACGGCGCAGGCAGCGCGCGCGCGACGAGCGCATCCGCGTCGATCTCGAACATCACGGGCGCGTGCGGCAGTTCGTACTGCTGCATCAGGCGCGGATGCAGCTCGCCGATCCAGCCGACCGCGCGGCCGTCGACCTCGATCTGCGCACTGCGGCCCGGGTGCAGCGCCGGATGCTCGGCCTTCACGAAGCGCGCGACGACGGGCGCGAGCAGCGCCTCGAGGTCGCCCTTCACGTCGAAATAATCGACCTGGCGCGTCGCCGCCGCCCATTGCTCGTCGACGGCGGGCCCGTACGCGAGCGCGCCGACGCGCTTCGGCTGCGCATAGCCCTCGACCGCGAGCTCGCCCGCCTTCACCGCCGGGTCGGCGATGAACACGCGCCCCGTCTCGAATACGCGCACGCGATCGGCGCGGCGGTTCAGGTTATGGCGCAGCACGCCGACGAGGCTGCCGAACAGCGTCGTGCGCATCACCGACAACTGGCTCGCGATCGGGTTCAGCAGGCGCACCGGGTTGTCGTTGCCGGCGAAATCGCGCTCCCACTCGGCATCGACGAAACTGAAGTTGACCGTTTCCGCGTAGTCGCGCGCGGCGAGCGCGTGACGGATCGCGTGAATCGAGCGGCGCGTCTCGTCGGTCGCGCGCATCTCGCTTTTCGCAACGGGCGGACGCGCGGGAATCTTCTCGAAGCCGTGAATCCGCGCGACTTCCTCGATCAGATCCTCTTCGATCTCGATGTCGAAGCGATGCGGCGGCGGCGTCACGCGGAACACGTCGCCGTCGCGCTCGAACGCGAGGCCGAGCCGCGTGAAGATCTGCGCGACTTCGTCCTCGCCGATCTCGACACCGATGATCCGGTTCGCGCGCGACACGCGCATCGTGACCGCCGCGCGCTGCGGCAGGTTCACGACCTGATCGTCGACGGGGCCCGCCTGGCCGCCGCAGATGTCGAGGATCAACTGCGTGATCCGCTCGACGTGCTCGACCGTCGTCGAATAATCGACGCCGCGCTCGAAGCGATGCGCCGCGTCGGTCGAGAAGTTGTACTGGCGCGCGCGGCCGCGGATGCTGTCCGGCCACCAGAACGCCGCTTCGAGATAGATGTTGGTCGTGTCGAGGGTCACGGCCGTGCTGTCGCCGCCCATGATGCCCGCGAGACTCTCGACCTGGGCATCGTCGGAAATCACGCCCACCGTCTCGTCGAGCTCGACCGTGTTGCCGTTCAGGAGCTTGAGCGACTCGCCGCGCTTGCCCCAGCGCACGTCGATGCCGCCGTGGATCTTGTCGAGATCGAACACGTGCGACGGGCGGCCCAGCTCGAACATCACGTAGTTCGAGATGTCGACGAGCGCCGACACGCTGCGCTGGCCCGCGCGCTCGAGGCGCTCGACCATCCATCGCGGCGCCTTCGCGCGCGCGTTCACGCCGCGGATCACGCGGCCGGAAAAGCGCCCGCACAGATCGGGCGCGGAAATCCTCACGGGCAGCGTCTCGGTGAGTTCGGCAAGGACCGGCCGGATGTCGGGCGCGACAAGCGGCGCGCCCGTGATCGCGGCCGTCTCGCGCGCGATGCCGAACACGGACAGGCAATCGGCCTTGTTCGGCGTCAGCTTGATTTCGAAGACCGTGTCGTCGAGATTCAGCGCGTCACGGATGTCCTGGCCGACGGGCGTGTCTTCCGGCAGGATCATGAGGCCGCTGTGATCTTCGGAAAGCTTCAGCTCGCGCGCCGAGCAGAGCATCCCCTGGCTCTCGACGCCGCGCAGCTTCGAGAGCTTGATCGCGAACGGCGCGCCGCCTTCTTCGGCGGGCGGCAGCTTCGCGCCGACGAGCGCGACCGGCACCTTGATGCCCGGCGCGACATTCGGCGCGCCGCAGACGATCTGCAGCGTCGCGCCGGTGCCGGCGTCGACCTGGCAGACGTTGAGCTTGTCGGCATCCGGATGCTTGACCACCTCGAGCACGCGGCCGACGACGATCTTCTCGGTCGGCGGCGCGGCCGGGCGCAGCGACTCGACCTCGAGCCCCGCCATCGTCAGCGCGTGCGACAGCTCGTCCGTCGTCAGTTGCGGATCGACAAAGGTTCTCAACCAGGATTCAGGGAATTGCATGGATATCCACGTTCGAAACAGGTTAGATCGAGGCCCGGCGCGCCGCCTCGACGGGCCGGCCGGGCGCGGAGCGAGACGGTCGCGCCGTTACGCGAACTGCCGCAGGAAGCGCAGGTCGTTCTCGAAGAACAGACGCAGGTCCTGCACGCCGTAGCGCAGCATCGTCAGCCGCTCGAGGCCGCTGCCGAACGCGAAGCCGATATAGCGCTCGGGATCGAGCCCCATGTTGCGGATCACGGTCGGGTGCACCTGGCCGGAGCCGGAAATCTCGAGCCACTTGCCGGCGTTCTTGCCGTGCTCGAACATCATGTCGATTTCCGCCGACGGCTCGGTGAACGGGAAATACGACGGACGGAAGCGCACGAGGATGTCGTCGCGCTCGAAGAATTTCTTCAGGAAATCGGTATAGACGCCCTTCAGATCCGCGAAGCTCACGTTCTCGTCGATCCACAGGCCTTCGACCTGGTTGAACATCGGCGAGTGCGTCGCGTCGCTGTCGACGCGGTACGTGCGGCCGGGGGCGATCACCTTGATGGGTGGCCGGTTCATCCGCGCGTAGCGAACCTGCATCGGGCTCGTATGCGTGCGCAGCAACAGCGGACGGCCGTCCGCGTCCTTGCCGTCGACGTAGAACGTATCCTGCATCGAGCGCGCCGGATGGTTCTCCGGGCTGTTCAATGCGGTGAAGTTGTACCAGTCGGTTTCGATCTCCGGGCCGTCGGCCACGTCGAAGCCGATCGAGCGGAAAATCTGTTCGACGCGCTCCCACGTGCGCATCACGGGATGGAGGCTGCCTGTCCCCGCTCCGCGGCCGGGCAGCGTGACGTCGATCGCCTCGGCGGCGAGACGCTGGTTCAGGAGCGCGTCGGCGAGCGCCTGACGGCGCGCGCTGAGCGCGGCTTCGACCTGCTGCTTCGCGACATTGATGCGCGCGCCTTCCGTCTTGCGCGCTTCGGGATCGAGCTTGCCGAGGCCCTTCAGCAGCTCGGTCAGTGCGCCCGACTTACCGAGAAACCGCGCCTTCTCGTTCTCGAGCGTGGTGATATCCGCAGCCCCTTCGAACGACTGCTGCGCGTCGGCGACAATCTGGTCCAGATCCATTGATCCCATCACTTCCAACGTCAGTTGTGCACGTCGGGCGAAACGCCCGACCCAACAAAAAAGGGGCTCGGAAGAGCCCCGTTTTCGCTGCAGCGGCCGCGACTACCGGAACATCGCTGCAGCTCACCACGCAGTGCTAATTTCGCAATTAGGCTGCAACGGCGGCCTTCACCTGCTTCACGATCGCGGCAAAGGCTGCCTTGTCGAACACCGCCATGTCGGCCAGCACCTTGCGGTCGAGTTCGATCGACGCCTTCTTCAGGCCGTTGATGAACACGCTGTAGGTCATGTCGTGCTGACGCACGGCCGCGTTGATACGCGTGATCCACAATGCGCGGAACACACGCTTCTTGTTGCGGCGGTCGCGGTACGCATACTGACCGGCGCGCATCACCGCCTGCTTGGCGATGCGGTAGACGTTATTGCGACGGCCGCGATAACCCTTGGCCAGGTTGATGATCTTCTTGTGACGGGCCCGTGCGGTTACCCCACGTTTGACTCGAGGCATGTTTCTCTCCTGTGAGTATCGGTTGAGGGGTTACGCGAACGGGAGCATCGCGCGGACGGAGTTCAGATCGGAATCATGAACTGCCGTGGCGCCGCGCAGGTGACGCTTGTTCTTCGTGGTTTTCTTGGTCAGGATGTGGCGCTTGAAGGCTTGACCGCGCTTGACGGTGCCGCCCGGACGCACCACGAAGCGCTTCGCAGCGCTCTTCTTGGTCTTCATCTTAGGCATGACGAACAACTCCAGTTTATTTGATGGAGGTGGGTGTGCGGTTGGCTTGCGCCCTCAACCCGCCCTTCGGAACCCAGTCCACTTGTGTACGGCGCGTGCGCTCGCGCGACCGCCGCTGTTTCGGGCGGCCGCCCTGACCGGGCGACGCGCCGAACCACTTCATCGAACCGCCGCGCTCGCGCGGCACGCTCGTTACTTCTTTTTCTTCGGCGAGAGCACCATGATCATCTGGCGCCCTTCCATCTTCGGCATCTGCTCGACCTGACCGACTTCGTCGAGATCGCCGCGCAGACGCTCGAGCATCCGCATGCCGATTTCCTGGTGAGCCATTTCACGGCCGCGGAAACGCAACGTGATCTTCGTCTTGTCGCCTTCCTCGAGGAAGCGCATCAGATTGCGAAGCTTGACGTTGTAATCGCCGTCATCGGTCCCCGGGCGGAATTTCACTTCCTTGACCTGGATGACCTTTTGCTTGAGCTTCGCCTCGTGCTGCTTCTTGGCTTCCTGGTATTTGAACTTGCCGTAATCCATCAGACGGCAAACCGGCGGAGACGCCTGCGGCGCGATTTCCACCAGGTCAACATCCAGTTCTTCCGATTTACGGAAAGCCTCGGCGAGTTTCACGATGCCGATGGGCTCACCATCGACCCCGACCAGACGCACTTCCGGCGCAGTGATTTCACCGTTGATGCGATGCGACGACTTATCAGTAGCGATGTTACGTTTCCTCTAAAAATTAAAAAAACGAGCCGCGCTGCCAGGGCGGTTACTTGAACGCCTGGATGTCCTCACGCAGACGCTCAACGAAGGCTTCGACGGGCATGACACCCAGATCGACGCCGCCACGGGCACGCACGGCTACCGTTTGTGCTTCACGCTCCTTGTCGCCTACGACGAGCAGGTAGGGAACTTTTTCGAGCGTGTGCTCGCGTATTTTATAGCTAATTTTCTCGTTGCGCAAATCGGCCGATACTCTAAGCCCTTGTTTTTGCAACGATTGAGCAACAGTCTGAGCATATTCAGCCTGACTTTCGGCGATATTCAGCACAACCGCGTGCGCCGGCGCGAGCCAGACCGGCATTGCACCAGCGTGGTGCTCGATCAGAATCCCGAGGAAACGCTCCATCGAACCGACGATCGCCCGGTGAAGCATCACCGGCCGGCGGCGGCTGTTGTCCTCGGCGACGTACTCGGCGCCGAGCCGCTCCGGCAGCATCATGTCGAGCTGCAGCGTGCCGCACTGCCACGAGCGGCCGAGCGCATCCTTGATGTGGTATTCGATCTTCGGACCGTAGAACGCACCCTCACCCGGCAACTCCTCCCACTCGAGGCCGCATGCCTTCAACGCGTTGCGCAGCCCTTCCTCCGCGTGATCCCACGTCTCGTCCGAACCCATCCGCTGCTCGGGACGCAGCGACAGCTTAATGTCGATGCGATCGAAGCCGAAATCCGCGTAGACGCTCATCGCGAGCTTGTTGAACGCGATCGCCTCGGAGTTGATCTGGTCTTCCGTGCAGAAGATGTGCGCGTCGTCCTGCACGAAGCCGCGCACGCGCATCAGCCCGTGCAGCGCACCCGACGCCTCGTTGCGGTGGCACGAGCCGAATTCGGCGTACCGCAGCGGCAGGTCGCGATACGAGCGCAGCCCGTGCTTGAACACCTGCACATGGCCCGGACAGTTCATCGGCTTGATCGCGTAGTCGCGCTTCTCCGATTCCGTCGTGAACATGTTCTCGCGATAGTTCTGCCAGTGACCGGACGCTTCCCACAGCGAACGATCCATGATCATCGGCGTCTTGATCTCGAGATAGCCGGCCGCATCGAGACGTCGGCGCATGTACTGCTCGACCTGCTGCCAGAGCGTCCAGCCCTTCGGATGCCAGAACACCATGCCGGGCGACTCTTCCTGAAGGTGGAACAGGTCGAGCTGCTTGCCGAGCTTGCGGTGATCGCGCTTCTCCGCCTCTTCGAGCATGTGCAGATACGCGTCCTGGTCTTCCTTCTTCGTCCAGGCGGTGCCATAGATCCGCTGCAGTTGCTCGTTCTTCGAGTCGCCGCGCCAGTACGCACCCGCGACCTTCATCAGCTTGAAGACCTTCAGCTTGCCCGTCGACGGCACGTGCGGGCCGCGGCACAGATCAGTGAAGCCGCCGTGCGAATACAGCTTGATCTCGTCGCTCACGGGAATCGATTCGATGATCTCCGCCTTGTACTTCTCGCCGATGCTGCGGAAGTACGACACGGCCTCGTCGCGCGACACGACGCGGCGCGTGACGGGCTCGTCCCGCTTCGCGAGCTCCTGCATGCGCTTTTCGATCTGCTCCAGATCCTCGGGCGTAAACGGGCGATGGTAGGAGAAATCGTAATAGAAGCCGTTGTCGATCACAGGCCCGATCGTCACCTGCGCGTCCGGATGCAGTTCCTTCACGGCGTAGGCGAGCAGGTGGGCGGTCGAGTGGCGAATGATGTCGAGACCGTCGGCGTCCTTGTCGGTGACGATCGCAAGCGACGCATCGCGATCGATCAGCGCGGACGTATCGACGAGTTCGCCGTCGAGCTTGCCGCCGAGCGCAGCCTTCGCAAGACCGGGGCCGATCGACGCCGCCACTTCGGCGACCGTCACCGGATGCTCGTATTGGCGAACCGAGCCGTCGGGCAAGCGTATCGAAACCATATAGCAATCTCCGTGATGCCGTCAGTGACCGGCAGACTATCAACGCGCGAACGCGGCAATGAAAACGCGCGACAAAAAAAATGCGGCCCCGCTTTCGAGGGGCCGCATTCCGATACTCCAAAACCACAAGGCGAAAACGTTCCTCGACTAGCGTCGCTCCGAATAGGTTTCGGTCAACGTTCGCGGTGTCATAACCGTATTCGCCTTTTGCGTAGAAATTTTCTACTGCCGCCGATGCCCGGCGAACCAGGCATTCAGCCGAATGTCGTTGGTAGGCTCGATTGGATTCGAACCAACGACCCCCACCATGTCAAGGTGGTGCTCTAACCAACTGAGCTACGAGCCTGAAGAAGCTGAAATTATATGGAGCTCTTTTCGTCTTGGCAAGTGTTTTCGTGCATATTGTTCGGGGAAGTTCGCAAGCCGTTGCCGCATCGCCGCCCGCAGGCGGCGCTCACGCCTTGCGGGCCGCCCGGACGACGCCCTGAACCTCGCCGAGCAGCGTGCACGCGCGCTGCACCTGCGACGCGCTCGACACCTCGACCGTGAATTGCATGAAGGCCGCGTTGCGGCGACTTTGCGTCTTCACGCCGATCACATTCATCTTCTCGCGCGCGAATACTTCGGAGATGTCGCGCAACAGCCCCTGCCTGTCGGACGCCTCGATCATCAGATCGACCGGATAGACGGACGCGCCCCGCCCGCCCAGCACGTCGGCGGACCAGGTGGTTTGCAGCACGCGCTCGGGCGCGCGCTCGGCCATCCGGCGGAATGTCGCGCAATCGCTGCGGTGGATCGACATCCCCTTGCCGCGCGTGACGAAGCCGCTGATCGGATCGGGCGGCGCCGGGCGGCAGCAGCGGGCGAGTTGCGTGAGGAGCGCGTCGACGCCGACGACGAGCACACCCGTCGACGCGCCGCGCGCGACGTTCGCGCCGCTCGCGCGCTTCTCGAAGTTCGCGGGCGCCTCCGGCTCGGGCTCGGGCGCCGGCGCGTCGGATAACGCCTGCTCGACGTTGCGCAGGCTGAACTCTTCCTTGCCGACGACCGAAAACAGATCGTCCGGCGACTTGAAGCCGAGCTTCGCCGCGAGGTGCTCGAGATTCACCGACGTCTTGCCTTCGCGCTGCAGCGTCTTTTCGACGAGCGCGCGGCCGTGCGCGACGTTCTCCTGCTGATCGACCGCGTTGAACCACGCGCGCACCTTCTGGCGCGCGCGCGAGCTGCGCAGATAGCCGAGCTGCGGATTGAGCCAGTCGCGCGACGGGCCGCCCTCCTTCACCGCGACGATCTCCACCGTCTGACCGTTCGCGAGCGGCGTGTTGAGCGGCACCATCGCGCCGTCGACGCGCGCCCCCCGGCAGCGATGGCCGAGTTCGCTGTGCAGGTGGTACGCGAAATCGACTGGCGTCGCGCCCTGCGGCAGCGCGATCACGCGCGCCTGCGGCGTCAGCACGTAGATGTGATCGTCGTCGAGCGTCGTCTCGCGCAATTGCGCCCACGCTTCATGGCCGCTCACGTCCGAGCCGCCGCTGTCCGCGATCTCGTCCTTCCACGCGAGCAACTGACGCAGCCACGCGATCTTCTCGTCGTATTTCTCGCTCGCGGCGAACTGGCCGCCGTAGCCGCGCGCGCCCGCCTCCTTGTACCGCCAGTGCGCGGCGACGCCGTATTCGGCGAAGCGGTGCATTTCCTGCGTGCGGATCTGCACTTCGAACGCGCGGCCGTCGTCGCCGATCACGACCGTATGCAGCGACTTGTAGCCGTTCGGCTTCGGCCGCGAGATGTAATCGTCGAATTCCTTCGGCACCGGCTGCCATAGGTGGTGAACGATGCCGAGCACCGTGTAGCAATCCCTGATGTCCGGCACGATCACGCGAAACGCGCGCACGTCGTAGAGCTCGGAAAAGTCGAGCTCCTTGCCGCGCATCTTGCGCCAGATGCTGTAGATGTGCTTCGGCCGGCCGCTCACTTCGGCCGGGATGTGCACGGCCGCCAGCTCGCGTTGCAGCCGCTCGATCGCGTCGGCGACGTAAGCCTCGCGCTCGACGCGCTTCTCGTCGAGCAGCTTCGCGATGCGCTTGTAGGTGACGGGATCCTCGAAGCGGAACGCGAGATCCTCGAGTTCCCACTTCAGTTGCCAGATGCCGAGCCGGTTCGCGAGCGGCGCGTAGATTTCGAGCGTCTCGCGCGCGACATCGGGCGGCGGCTCGATTTTCGCGGCCGCATAGTAGCGCAACGATTGCAGCCGCGACGCAAGCCTGATCAGCACGACGCGGATGTCCTGCGCGAACGCGAGCAGCATCTTGCGCAGCGCCTCGATCTGCGCGCGCCGCTCCGCCTGCGCGTCGCGGCTCGCATCGGCGGGCGCGCTCTGCGCGGCGCGCAGGCTCACGGTGCCGAGACGCAGCAGCTTGCGCACGTCGGTGACGAGGCGCGCGACCTCGTCGCCGAAGCGCCCGGCGATCTGCTTTTCGGGGTCGCTCAGATACGGCGCGAGTGCGAACAGCGCCGCCGCCTGCGTCGCGGGCGGATCGACGTTCAGCCGCTGCATGATCGCCGACGTGCCCGTCGCATGATCGGCGAGCAATTCTCCCGACGACAAGCGCGCGTCGCCCGCGTGCTCGCGCACGAACGCGAGGACGTCGTCGAGCGACGGCGCCGCGGCGGTAGCGGAGGATGCGGAACCGGCTGTCATCGTCGGGTATTGCAGGCTGCCTGAAAAAACGTGTCGTGCGTCGGCTCAGTTGCGTTGCGCGGCGACCACCACCACTTCGACGAGGCAAGCGGGATTCGCGAGCTTCGCCTCAACGGTCGCGCGCGGCGGCGTAGCGCCCTGTGCGACCCATGTGTCCCACACTTCGTTCATGCCCGGGAAGTTCGCCATGTCGGAGATGAAGATCTGCACCGACAGCAGATGCGACTTGTCGCTGCCCGCCTCGCCGAGCAGGCGGTCGATGTGGGCGAGCACTTCGCGCGTCTGGCCCTTGATGTCCTGCGCCGTGTCCTCGGCGATCTGGCCCGCGAGGTAGACGGTGCCGTTGTGAATCGCGATTTCGGAAAGGCGGGGACCGACGTGGTGACGAGTAACTGCCATGAGAATTCCCGGTTGAATGGTTGATCGGTGGGCGGCGCCGCACGCGGCGAACGCACGGTGCCGAACCGCGTATTATGACGCGAGCGGCGCATCCCTGACGAAAAATTGGCGAGCGATCGCGATCTGCTCGACGCTCACGAACGCGGGCGCGTGGCCGGCCTCGGGGATCTCGACGCTCGACACCGCCCGCCCGCGCGCCTTCATCGCATCGAGCGTTTCGCGCGACAGCAGGTCCGACTGCGCACCGCGCACGACAAGCAACGGCCCCGAGAACGCCTCGAGCGCATGCCAAAGCCACGCCTCGCCCTGCGCGTTCGTCTCCGGCGTGGCAGCCTTGAACGGCTCCGCGATCCGCGGGTCGTAGCGTGCGCGCCACGAGCCGTCCGCATCCTGCACGAGGAGCGGCCGGTTCAACGCGCGCCACTCGTCCGGCGTGAGTGGGCCGAACGACAGCGACAGCGACGTCAGGTAATCGACGCCCTCCTGCTCGGTCGCGAAGCGCTTGTCGAGCCCGACGTACTCGCCGATGCGCTCGAGCGCGGCGGGCTCGATGCGCGGCCCGACGTCGTTGACGAGCATCCTGCCGATCGGCGTGCCCGGCAGCCCGCCGAGCGCGAGGCCGATCAGGCCGCCCATCGACGTGCCGAACCAGTCGACGCGCTCGACGTCAAGACGCGCAATCAGCGTGACGACGTCGGAAACGTATTGCGGCACCCCGTAGAACTTCGGATCCAGCAGCCAGTCCGACCGGCCGCGTCCGGCCACGTCGGGGCAGACGACGCGATAGACGTCGGACAGCGCGGCCGCGAGACGGTCGAAATCGCGGCCCGAGCGCGTCAAGCCATGCACGCAGACGAGCACGCGCGGATTCGCGGGATCGCCCCATTCGGTGTACGCGACGTGATGCAGGCCCAGCGGACTCGCGCATTGCACGCGACGCTCGCGCGGGGAGACGGAAGTGGCAAGGTTCGATGACATCGGCGCTCCTGACGAACGATCGATCGGCACGGTCGAGCGCTCGGCGCTCCGGTTGCGACGACGCGCCGAACAGATGAAGCGATTGTAAACCGCTTTGTTACAGGCGGCCGGTCGGCCAAACGGACGGTCGCGCGACGCAAGACGGCCCGTGCGATCTATGTCAAGACAGAAACGGTCGATCGATCCGTTCCGGCAATCGCACGCCAGGAAAGTCAGATTCGCACCAGATCGATCGGCGTTGCGTGCGTTCGACGAATCGCCGCCCTTTCCGCTCGCGCGACGCATCTCGCCCCGATGCCCGACACAACCAATCAAAACGCCCCGCGTCTTCGCAAACGCGGGGCATTCTCTTTCACTGCCGCATGCGCATCGCGCGCGGAACCCGCATCGGATTCCCCCAGCCGACGCAGCGCGGCAGCCGTGCGCCCCGCCGCCCGCGCGCCTTCGCGCCGCGTTACACGACCGCGCTCACGTCGAGCGGCGCGCCCGTCTTCGCCTTGATCTCGTCGACGGTGACGCCATCGGCAAGCTCGAGCACCTTCAGGCCTTCCGGCGTCACTTCGATCACGCCGAGATCGGTGATGATCAGGTCGACGACGCCGACGCCCGTCAGCGGCAGCGCGCATTCTTCGAGGATCTTGTGCTGATCGCCCTTCGCGACGTGCTCCATCAGCACGACGACGCGCTTCACGCCCGCGACGAGATCCATCGCGCCGCCCATCCCCTTGATCATCTTGCCGGGGATCATCCAGTTCGCGAGGTCGCCGTTCTTGCTGACCTGCATCGCGCCGAGGATCGCGAGATTGATGTGCCCGCCGCGGATCATCGCGAACGAATCGGCCGACGAGAAGATCGACGAGCCCGGCAGCGTCGTCACAGTTTGCTTGCCGGCGTTGATGAGATCCGCGTCGACTTCGTCCTCGGTCGGCGACGGGCCAATCCCGAGCAGGCCGTTCTCCGATTGCAGCCACACTTCGATGCCCTCCGGCACGTGATTCGCGACGAGCGTCGGCAGCCCGATGCCGAGGTTCACGTAGAAGCCATCCTGCAATTCCTTCGCCGCGCGCGCGGCCATCTGGTCACGATTCCAAGCCATCTCAGTCTCCTTTCGCGCGCACGACGCGTTGTTCGATGCGTTTCTCCGGCGTCGCATTGAGCACGAGCCGCTGCACGAAGATGCCGGGCGTGTGGATCGCATCCGGATCGAGCTCGCCGTTCTCGACGATCTCCTCGACCTCGGCGACCGTGATCCGGCCCGCCATCGCGCACATCGGATTGAAGTTGCGCGCGGTGCGGCGGTAGATCAGGTTGCCGGACTTGTCGGCCTTCCACGCCTTCACGAGCGCGACGTCGGCCGTGAGCGACGGCTCGAGCACGTAATGCTTGCCGTCGAACTCGCGCGTCTCCTTGCCTTCGGCGATCACGGTGCCGTAGCCCGTCTGCGTGAAGAACGCCGGAATGCCCGCGCCGCCCGCGCGCAGCTTTTCGGCGAGCGTGCCTTGCGGCGTAAACTCGAGCTCGAGCTCGCCCGACAGATACTGGCGCTCGAACTCCTTGTTCTCGCCGACGTACGACGAAATCATCTTCTTGATCTGCCGGGATTCGAGCAGAAGGCCGAGGCCGAAGCCGTCGACGCCCGCGTTGTTGCTGATGCAGGTGATGTCCTTCACGCCCGAGTCGCGCAGCGCCGCGATGAGCGCTTCCGGAATGCCGCACAGGCCGAAGCCGCCGACCGCGAAGGTCTGTCCGTCATGGACGACGCCCTCGAGCGCGGCAGCCGCGCTTGGGTAGACTTTGTTCATCTGAATGTCCCTTCCTCAATGGAAACCGGCTCGACGGTCCGCGCGGCTCGCGCGCGCGACGAACCCGTCGCACCATTCTAAGCACGCGCCGCGAATGCTGCCGCGACGCCGCACTTTTTTCTATTGTCCGTTCGCGGCATGAGCCGCGACACGTGCGAAAGGGTACGATGCGCGCCGAATGCGGCACAATACGCAAAACTACATAAGCATTCGCCGCCGCTTGCGCGGCGCCCGATCACCGCCCGCCAGCATCCATGCCCGCCATCGACTACAAGACCGCCTTCCATCTCGCGCCGATCGGCCTCGTGCTGTCGCGCGACCGCGTCATCGAGGATTGCAACGACGAGCTCGCCGCGATCTTCCGCTGCGCGCGCATCGATCTGATCGGCCGGTCTTTCGAGGTGCTCTATCCGTCGTCGGACGAATTCGAGAGGATCGGCGAGCGGATCTCGCCCGTGATGATCGCGCACGGCAGCTATGCGGACGACCGCATCATGAAGCGCGCGGGCGGCGAGCTGTTCTGGTGCCACGTGACGGGCCGCGCGCTCGACCGCACGGCACCGCTCGCGGCGGGCGTGTGGACGTTCGAGGACCTGAGCGCGACGCGGCGCGTCGCGGTCGAGCTGACGCCGCGCGAACGCGAAATCGCCGCGCAGCTCGTGACGGGCAAGACGAGCAAGCAGATCGGCCGCGTGCTCGACATCAGCTCGCGCACGGTCGATATCTACCGCGCGCGACTGATGCGCAAATACGGGACGGGCAACACGGCCGAACTGCTGCAGCGCCTGCTCGGGCAGTGAAAACGCGCATCGCGGCGGCAGCAGGGAAACCGGGCACGACAATGAACCGGGCGCTTGCCGCCCAAGCCGAATCATTGCCGCCCAAAACTCAACAAATTCCATTTCCCGATACCGATTAGATCGAATTTCAGCCCTACACTTTTTCGGGAAAATTATTTACCCTTGAGCAACACCATCCAACTCAATTCAGGAAATCGGCAATATCGCGCAAAAAGCAGTACATCCGCATTTTACCAAGCAATAAAACTCACCTCCGCAACGAGAATATCGGCATCTCGTCCGGACGCCCCCATGTCGCCCTGATCGAATCGGGATGATCGCGCGATTTCGCGCCGCGCCTCGATCGATCGACGCCGTATCGCGACAGCTTCATGAAACCGACTACGAGAACGCAGCCGTTTCCGGCACATGCATCAGGAATCCGAAAGATCTGACGGCGGGCCGTCGCGCAGCCCGCCCCGCGCCGGCTGCGCCGTCAGCCTGTCAAATCGCCCATTCAATCCATCAGGCCAAGTTGAATCATGATTAACGCAAGAGCAGGATTTTTATTTTTCATTTTCATGATCGGCCTGACCGGATGCCGGCCGACATTCGCTCAAACCAATACACCGGTAACCGGCATCGATCTGGGCGGAGAAATCATCGAAATCATCAAGCAGAATCCGCAAAATCCGACACAAGCGATCAACAACTACATGTCGGGCGTCGCCGCGATGAACGTGCGCTGGGTGCGCATTCATCTCGACTGGTCGGCCATCCAGCCGGCGTCGACGTGGATCTTCACGAGCGACCCCAATCCCGGCCAGAGCAGCGGCCTCACCTGGGGCGCGACGGACATCGTCGTTCGGGCGGCCAGAAATTATGGAATACGAATTCTCGGCGTGATCACGTCGACGCCGCGCTGGGCGGTCAATTCGCAATGCCCGAGCAACTACCGGCAATCGAATGGCGACGCCTACACGCTGTGCGCGCCGAATCTCACGTCATACACGAACTTCGCGCGAGCCGCCGCCAAGCATTACGGCAACGACAGCTACGGCGGGAAAATCGACGCGTGGGAAATCTGGAACGAGCCGAATTGCGGCCCGAACTTCATGCCTCACGATCCGGTCCTTTATACGCGGCTCCTGAAGAGCGCCTATCCGGCGATCAAGCAGGCCAATCCGTCGGCGCTCGTCTATGCGGGCGGCAGTTCGGGGTGCCTCACGTCCCCGAACAATGGAACCGGCGCGCTCCCGACGACCGGCGTGGCCGGCCTCGTGAATTCGACGGACGCCCGATACCCCGCGCCCACGCAATGGGAGCCGCGCGACTGGCTGGCCGTGATGTACGCGAACGGCGCACGGGGATATTTCGACGGCCTCGCGCACCACCCCCACTGCCACAGCGACGACTGGCAACTGCCAGGCGACCAATGCCCGAGCACGACAGTCAACTCCGCATACCCGGATTACTCGAATCCGTTCAACATCATGTGGCACACGTTTGCGTCGCCTTCGTACGGCTGGCCGTCCCCGACCGGCAAGACATTCGCCAGCTACACGGGAACGAGCCTGCGCGACCAGATGAACGCGAACGGCGACGGAGGAAAGCCGATCGTGATCACCGAGTTCGGCGTCGCGACGACCACGTCGGACGGCGCAACCGATTTCACTGGCCAGTTGGGCGGCAGCGCGCAGCAGTACGCGAACGCCAATTTTCAGACGATCGCGCCAGCGTACCTGACGCAGGCGAATCAGGAACGTGAGTACAAGGCGCTGATCGCATGGATCGCCAACCAGCCCTATGGCCAATACGGACCGGTTTACGCGTACTGTTACTCGGACATGGCGCTGGCGTCGCCGTATAGCGCGAACATCTACGAGCCGTACTTCGGCCTGGTGACGATCACCGCGTCGACGGGATCCTCCGGCACGGTGGGCGCGCCCAAGATCGCCGGCACGTATCAGGCCCCGTCGGGGCAGTACTACCCGGCCTGGCCCAACTTCGGCGTGGCCGCCGCCGCGGCGGCCAATCAGACGCCAGGCTATGCGCCCGTCGGCCCCGGCTGGTGACGCATCGGGCAAGCAGCCGGGAAGCACCGCAGCCGTTGCGTCGAACAACGCGGGGACTTTCTTGACGGAAACAGCCCGACTGTGGCGGCTCAGTCGCAAGAGGAGCCGATTCGGCGCGGGATGCCCGCGGCGAATCCAGAGCTTGCCCTGAGCCACACCCCTGCAAATTCAAAATCCGGCAACGGTTTCGCTCAGCGAATCAAAACTTGCGTCGCAAGCAGCGATGAAGTCACTTGTCGTGAACAAAACACTGACTACCCGACATCGCGATGCCCGGCGAGCGCATCAAAAATAATTCATCGAGTTTTCAGCCAATTTCCAACCTGTTTACCTACTATGCTGCTTGTATAAATGGAATCAAACGAGACATACCAAGGCTGCCCTAAAGCAACAAACCTCGATCGAGAAACCGATTCCAGTCAGGCGGAATAAACATCACGCGCATCTCCGCCGTCACTGGAAGAGTGGAAGATGGCCACGCACGCACCGCACATGCAACGCGCACGCGCGCATTCGATCGCCCTGCGGAACGGGTTCATGCGGCTGCCGGGTTGCCGGACATAACCACATTGTCATGGCGGCGCCCGCCGTGACTGAACGACTTTCAGCACCCTTTGAAAGCAGGAACATGTTCTCGACCCGCGAATTCCGCCACATCAAGATTACAGGCCGTTGATATTCGGCTCCTTGTTCATCGAACATTACAAAGGAGGCCAAATCGCCAATCATTTAATAAGAACCATGCTTCCGGTTTCAAGAAAATCCTTTCCATCCATTGAAAAGGTGAAACAAAATGGCAAAATTAGCAACTTCAAATCAATTCGGCATTCCCAATCAGACTGATGTATTTTCCGTCGACGGCGGCGGCTCGCTGCGCGTTTCCTGGGTAGTCAGCGCCGGAGCCTGGAACGGCCCCGCTCAGATCAGCCCGGCCGCGCTCTTTCCTCCCCGCGCGGCCGTTGCGGCGTCGAACCAATTCGGCATCCCGAATCAGACCGACGTGTTTGCCGTCGGCAGCAACGGCGCGTTGAACGTTGCTTGGGTCGTCAGCGCCGATCGCTGGAACGGACCGACCCCGATCAGCGCGGCGGGCCTGTTCCCTGCGGGTGCGGCGGTCGCGACGTCAAACCAGTTCGGCATCCCGAACCAGACCGACGTATTTGCCGTCAGCAACAGCGGCGCCTTGAATGTTGCGTGGGTCGTCAGCGCCGATCGTTGGAACGGACCGATTCCGATCAGCGCGACGGGCCTTTTCCCTGCGGGCGCGCCGATTGCCACATCGAACCAGTTCGGCATCCCGAATCAGACCGACGTGTTTGTCGTCGGCAACGACGGCGCGTTGAACGTCGCGTGGGTCGTCAGCGCCGGCAGTTGGAACGGCCCGACTCCGATCAGCGCGGCCGGCCTGTTCCCTCCAGGTGCGGCGATCGCCACGTCGAACCAGTTCGGCATCCCGAATCAGACCGACGTGTTTGTCGTCGGCAACGATGGCGCGTTGAACGTCGCGTGGGTCGTCAGCGCGGATCGCTGGAACGGACCGGTTCCGATCAGCCCCCCTGGGCTCTTCCCTCCCGGCGCGGCAATCGCCACGTCGAACCAGTTCGGCATTCCGAATCAGACCGACGTGTTTGCCGTCGGCCGCGACGGCGCCCTGCGCGTAGCGTGGGTGGTCAGCGCCGGCAATTGGAACGGACCCGCGTCGATCAGCTCGACCAACCTTTTCCCTCCCGGCGCGGCGGTCGCAGCGTCGAACCAGTTCGGCATTCCGAATCAGACCGACGTGTTTGTCGTCGACAGCGACGGCATCCTGCACGTTGCCTGGGTGGTCGGCGCCGGCAACTGGAACGGGCCGATTTCAATTGGATGATGACCGCATCCGGGCCGGGTTCTCGCAAGATGAGACGCGTCCAGGAACGGCCGACCGATGCGACTTCGGTCGGCCATACGAAGGCGCAGAGAAAAAACGGCCTGAATACTTGATCAATTTCTCAAGACGAAATCCGGCAATGCAGTGTCCGTCAAGCACTGCATTGCCTACTTCCGCAAAAAACCATCAGTCTGCGCAAAAAGGGATGGAATCAGGGACGTTCGTGACGCGTGTCGCCACTTAATCGATCTTCGCTTGCAGCGCGCTTTCGATCGTGCTCCGAAGCAGGTCCGGCAGCGGCGCCGACTTGCCGAGCGCGTAGTCGACCCACACGCAGCGCGCGGCGCCGCGCGCGTACACGTGCTCGGGGTCGTCCGAGCGGGTCAGCTCGAACGCCGTGTCGAAGCTGCTGCGGCCCGGCTTCGCGGCCGACAGACGCGCGATCACGTCGCCCGGATAGTGCAACTGGCGCAGGAATTCCATCGACGCGTTGACGACGACGGGCCCCTGCCCCTCGCCGTTGCCGCCCGCGATGCCGAGCTTGCCGAACCACGTGACGCGTGCTTCCTCCATGTAGCGGAAGTAGACGGTGTTGTTCACGTGGCCGAACGCATCCATGTCGCCCCAGCGGATCGGCATCGACATTTCGAAAACAGGGGTGTAATCGCTCATCGCACTCATCTTTTCTGCAAGGTGAAACCGTTCGGCGCGGCCGCTCACGCGAGGCCGAGGCCGTCGTCGGCCGACACGACCGAGCCGTTGATGAACTGCGACTCGTCGGCGGCAAGGAGCAGCAGCAGCCCGTCGAGATCCTGCGGCTTGCCGACGCGCCGGCGCGGCAACATCGCCTGCAGCTTCTGGCCCTGCTCGGTTTCCCATAGATAGTGATTGATCTCGGTATCGATGTAGCCGGGGCAGATCGCATTGACATTGATGCCGTGGCGGCCCCATTCGAGCGCCATCGCCCGCGTCATGTGGACGACGGCCGCCTTGCTCATCGCGTAGAGGCCGATCTGCGAGAACGGCCGCAGCCCGGCGACCGACGCGATGTTGATGATCCGGCAGGCCGGCTTCGCGTTGCCGTTGCCCGCACGCATCATCATCCGCTTCGCGACTTCCTGCGCGACGAAGAACGCGCCGCGCGTGTTCGTATCGAATACGTATTCGAAATCGGCGGGCGTCACGTCGACGAGCTTCTGCATCGTCGACACGCCCGAATTGTTGACCAGGATGTCGATCGTGCCCGCTTCCGTTTCCGCGTGCGCGACGGCCGCCTTGATGCTCTGATAATCGGTGACGTCGAGCGACACCACGTGCGCGGCGCCGCCCGCCGCCTCGATTTCCGCGCGCAGTTCCTTCAGGCGCTCGACGCGCCGGCTCGCGAGCACGACCTTCGCGCCCGCCTGCGACAGCACCTGCGCGAAGCGCTGCCCGAGACCGCTCGACGCGCCCGTGACGAACGCGACCTTGCCCTCCAGATTGATCGAACGGCCCATGCCGACTCCTCTTTATTCCGATGGCAACATGCCGCACCAGTATGAACCGTTCCCGCGTGCGACCCAATCCCAAAAATAGAACGATCGTGCTAATCTAGGGTCCCGCAGTTGCGGCAAGCGTTTTATTTCGCCGACAATACGGTCCCGAATATAAGCATTCTAATGGTTAGAGGAGCGTCCATGACCCCCGCAAGCCTCATCGAGCAATACGGCCCGCGCGAATCGATGGAATACGACGTCGTGATCGTCGGCGGCGGCCCTGCAGGCCTGTCGGCGGCCATCCGGCTCAAGCAGCTCGCCGCCGAGAAAGGCACGGAAATCGGCGTCTGCGTGCTCGAGAAGGGCTCGGAGATCGGCGCGCACATCCTGTCGGGCGCCGTGATGGACCCGCGCGCGATCACCGAACTGTTCCCCGACTGGAAGGAAAAGGGAGCGCCGCTCACCGTCGGCGTCACCGAAGACCGCTTCCTGTTCCTGACCGAGAAGAGCGCGTTCCAGGTGCCGAACTGGGCGCTGCCGGACAACTTCAAGAACCACGGCAACTACGTGATCAGCCTCGGCAACGTCACGCGCTGGCTCGGCCAGCAGGCGGAAGCCCTGGGCGTCGAGATCTTCCCCGGCTTCCCGGCCGCCGAAATCCTCTACAACGACGACGGCTCGGTCAAGGGCGTCGCGACGGGCAACATGGGCATCGGCCGCGACGGCGAGCCGACCGAGAACTTTCAGCTCGGCATGGAGTTGCACGCGAAGTACACGCTCTTCTGCGAAGGCGCGCGCGGCCACCTCGGCCGCCAGTTGATGGACAAGTTCAAGCTCGCCGCGAACAGCGATCCGCAGACGTACGGGATCGGCATCAAGGAGCTGTGGGAGATCGATCCCGTCAAGCACAAGCCGGGCCTCGTGATCCACACGGCCGGCTGGCCGCTGTCGTCGGACACGTACGGCGGCTCGTTCCTGTATCACATGGACAACAACCAGGTCGTCGTCGGCTTCGTCGTCGGCCTCGCGTACTCGAACCCGTACCTGTCGCCGTTCGAGGAGTTCCAGCGCTACAAGACGCATCCGGCGATCCGGCCGTTCCTCGAAGGCGGCAAGCGCGTGTCGTACGGCGCGCGCGCGATCGCGGCGGGCGGCCTGCTGTCGCTGCCGAAGACCGTGTTCCCGGGCGGCGCGCTCGTCGGCGACGACGCGGGCTTCCTGAATGCGTCGCGGATCAAGGGCAGCCATGCGGCGATCAAGACCGGCATGCTCGCCGCCGAAGCCGCGTTCGATGCGGTGCAGGCGGGCCGCCAGGCCGACGAGCTGACCGCGTACCCGGACGCGTTCAAGACGTCGTGGCTGCACACCGAGCTCTACCGCGCGCGCAACTTCAAGCAGTGGATGAGCAAGGGGCTGTATCTCGGCACGCTGATGGTCGGCGTCGAGCAGAAGCTGATGAACGGCAACGTGCCGTGGACGCTGCATCATCAGCACGGCGACCACGAGATGCTGAAGCCCGCGTCGCAGTGCCAGCCCATCGACTATCCGAAGCCGGACGGCAAGCTGACGTTCGACCGTCTGTCGTCGGTGTTCATCTCGAACACGAACCACGAGGAGAACCAGCCCGCGCACCTGACGCTGAAGGACGCGAGCGTGCCGGTGAACGTCAATCTGCGCACGTATGCGGGGCCGGAAGCGCGCTTCTGCCCGGCCGCCGTCTACGAGTTCGTGAAGAACGACGACGGCAGCGACCGCCTCGTGATCAACGCGCAGAACTGCGTGCACTGCAAGACCTGCGACATCAAGGACCCGACCCAGAACATCGTGTGGATCACGCCGGAAGGCGGCGGCGGGCCGAACTATCCGAACATGTGACCGGGCATCCGCGCATCGCGCGGACCAGTCGCGCCGCGCGACGCACTGCCGCGCGACAAAGCGAAACGGGCGCCTCGGCGCCCGTTTCCGTTTCGATCCCGTTTCGATTTCGGCGCGTCGCGCCCGCCTGAGTATCGGCCGCGCGACGCCCTCAGGCAGGGCTCATTCCGCTCCCGGCGCGCGCGCGGCGATCTTCGGCGTCGCGGTCGACACGTCGCCGCACTGCGCGCGATGCCGCAACGCGTGATCGATCAGGACGAGCGCGAGCATCGATTCGGCGATCGGCGTCGCGCGAATCCCGACGCATGGGTCGTGACGGCCGAACGTTTCGACGACGGCGGGCGCGCCCGCCGTCGTGATCGAGCGGCGCGGGGTGCGGATGCTCGACGTCGGCTTGATCGCGATCGACACCGTGATGTCCTGCCCCGTCGAGATGCCGCCGAGCACGCCGCCCGCGTGGTTGCCGACGAAGCCGTCCGGCGTCAGCTCGTCGCCGTGCACCGAACCGCGCTGCGCGACGCTGGCGAAGCCCGCGCCGATCTCGACGCCCTTCACCGCGTTGATCCCCATCATCGCGTGCGCGATGTCCGCGTCGAGACGGTCGAAGAGCGGCTCGCCCCAGCCGACCGGCACGCCCGACGCGACGACGTCGATCCGCGCGCCGATCGAATCGCCGTCCTTGCGCAGCGCGTCCATGTAGCCCTCGAGCTGCGGCACGATGTCGGCGTTCGGCGCGAAGAACGGGTTCTCGCGCACGTGCGACCAGTCGACGAACGGAATTTCGATTTCGCCGAGCGCGCTCATGTAGCCGCGCACCTCGACGCCGAAGCGCTCGCGCAACCACTTCTTCGCGATCGCGCCGGCGCCCACGACGGGCGCCGTCAGCCGCGCCGACGACCGGCCGCCGCCCCGATAGTCGCGCACGCCGTACTTCTGCCAGTACGTGTAGTCGGCGTGGCCCGGACGGAAGGTTTCGGCGATGTTGCCGTAGTCCTTGCTGCGCTGATCGGTGTTGCGGATCAGGAGCGCGATCGGCGCGCCCGTCGTCACGCCCTCGAACACGCCGGACAGGATCTCGACCTGGTCGGGCTCCTGACGCTGCGTGACGTGGCGCGACGTGCCGGGCTTGCGGCGGTCGAGCTCGAGCTGGACGTCCGCCTCCGTGAGCGCCATGCCCGGCGGGCAGCCGTCGATCACGCAGCCGATCGCGGGGCCGTGCGATTCGCCGAAGGTCGTGACAGTGAAAAGCGTGCCGAGGGTGTTGCCGGACATAGGGCCGTCCAAAAGAGAAGTCAGTCGGGGGAAACCGACATTATGCCAGCCCGTTTCGGGCGATGCGGCGATGCGGCGCGCGAGACGATCGGCGCAGATCCAGCTCGCCGGCAAGCGGGCCGCCCCATGCTCCGTCCGATGCCGCAGGGTCGGAGCGCGCCACTCTGCCCGCGCCGCCTACTTGCGCGCGCCGCGCAGCTCGGTGACGACGGCCTGCAGTGCCTCCGGCGTCGCCGCCACGGCCGGGATCGGCTCGCCGACCGCGAGCGTCAGGCGGCTCATCACGCCGCGCTTCACGGGGCGCGGCCAGCGCGCATCCTCGTGCCGCGAGAACACGCTGCCCCACAGTCCGCGCAGCGCCATCGGCACGACGGGCACGCTTGCGCGCGTGAGGATCTCGGTGACGCCGTGATGGAACGTGTTGACGTCGCCCGTCTTCGTCAGCTTGCCTTCCGGGAAGATGCAGACGAGCTCGCCTTCGCGCAGCGCGGCCTCGCACGCGTCGTACGCGCGCGCGAGCATCTCGGGATCTTCGTGGCGCGGCGCGATCGGGATCGCCTTCGCGTGGCGGAACGCCCAGCTCGCGAAGCGCGTGTTGAAGATCCGATGATCCATCACGAAGCGGATCGGCCGCGGGCTCGCCGCCGCGAGCACGAGCGCATCGACATAGCTCACGTGGTTGCAGACGAGGAGCGCCGCGCCCTCGTCCGGAATCCGCTCCGCGTGCACGAGGCGGACCCGGTAGAGCGTGTGCACGAGCGCCCATGCGATGAAGCGCAGCAGGAACTCGGGCACGAGCGAGTAGATGTACGTCGCGACGACGGCGTTCAGCAGCGCCGTCACGAGGAAGATCCCCGGAATGCTGACGCCCGTCTTCGTGAGCAGCATCGCCATCAGCGCTGACACGATCATGAAGAGCGCGTTCAGGATGTTGTTCGCGGCGATGATCCGCGCGCGGTGCGTGGGCGCGCTGCGGCTCTGGATCAGGGCGTAGAGCGGTACGCTGTAGAAGCCGCCGAACATGGCGAGCAGGAACAGGTCGGCAAGGATCCGCCAGTGCGCCGCATGGCCGAGGAATTCGCCGACCGTCAGCAGATGCGTCTGCGCGGGCAGCGCGTGGCTCGCGAAGTACAGCTCGATCGCGAATGCGCTGATGCCGAGCGAGCCGAGCGGCACGAGCCCGATCTCGACGCGCCGCCGCGACAGCCGCTCGCACAGCAGCGACCCGAGGCCGATGCCGAACGAGAACGTCGCGAGCAGCACGGTAACGACGTCCGGATTCGCCGACAGCACGTCCTTCGCGAAACCGAAGAACGACGTGAGGAACGTCGCGCCGACGAACCACAGCCACGAAATGCCGAGGAGGCTCAGGAACACCGTCCGGTTCTCGCGCGCGAGCTTCAGGTTGCGCCGCGTCTCGGAAAACGGATTCCAGTTGATCGCGAGATTCGGCTGCGGCGCGGGCGTCGCCGGCACGCCCGCCGCGGCGACGCGCCCGACGAGCGCGATGCCGACGCAGCAGACGGCGAGCAGCAGCTCGCCGCGCCCCGAGATGCCCGCCGCCGCGCCGCCGACGATCGTGCCGATCAGGATCGCGACGAACGTGCCCATCTCGACGAGCCCGTTGCCGCCGACGAGCTCATGGTCGTTCAGATGCTGCGGCAGGTACGAATACTTGACGGGCCCGAAGAGGGTCGAGTGCATGCCCATCATGAACGTGCACAGATAGAGCAGCGGCGCGCCGTGCGTGACGAAGCCCGCCGCGCCGACCGCCATCAGCGCGATCTCGAAGCTCTTCACGAAGCGCGTGAGGCGCGCCTTGTCGTACTTGTCGGCGATCTGTCCGGCCGTCGCCGAGAACAGCACGAACGGCAGGATGAAGATCGCCGAGATCAGGAACGCCGCCGTCTTCGGATCGACGCCGCTGAATTTCGCCGTCTGGTAGGTGACGAGCGACGTGAAGCCGATCTTGAAGACGTTGTCGTTCAGCGCGCCCATGAACTGCGTCGCGAAGAACGGCGCGAAGCGGCGCTCGCGCAGCAGATCGAACTGCGACGGATGGGCGTGGCGCTTCTCGCGCCGCGAGGTCGACGTAATGGATGGGTCGCTCATGCGTGAGTGCGCCCGCGTGTCGCGTCGGCACGATCGCGCACGCAGGCGAAGGAAGAGTTGACGGAGAGCGCCGTGACGGACGCGGCACGCCCGGCGGCGTGCGCGCAGCCGCGCGCGGGCTCAGCTTGCGAGCGGCTTGCGTTCTTCGCTGTCGGGTTCCGGCCAGTCTCGGATGTACGCCTTCAGCATCCGGTTCTCGAAGCTTTGCGCCTCGACGACCGTCTTCGCGACGTCGTAGAACGAAATGACGCCCATCAGCACCTTCTTGTCGAGCACCGGCATGTAGCGCGCGTGCCGCTCGAGCATCATCCGGCGCACTTCGTCGATGTCGGTCTCCGGCGTGCACGTGAGCGGCTCGTCCATCACGGTGCGCACGAGCACATCGCCGATGCTGCCGCCGTTCGCCTTCAGGCGCAGGATGATCTCGCGGAACGTCAGGATCCCGACGAGATCGCCGTACTCCATCACGACGAGCGAGCCGATGTCGTGTTCCGCCATCGTGTCGACCGCACTGCGCAGCGGCGTATCGGGCGTCACGGTGAACAGCGTATTGCCTTTGACTTTCAGAATATCGCTGACGCGCATCGTTGTCCCCTATTGCAACCTGTGCATAATCGGCTTTCGATCCTAACGGAAAGCCCCGCAAAAGGAAAGCGCGCGGCGGCCTGCGGTGACGGCGGCTGCCGCGGTTGCGGCGGGCGGCGGCCCGCCGCACAATGAAGGGCGTGACGCGCCGCGCGGCCGCCGCCGGCGCTCAAGGAGACTGTCATGGCACATTCCGCGCACACCGAGCATTTCGCGAGCTTCGCCGAGTTCTACCCATTCTATCTGGAAGAGCACCGCAACCTCGTGTCGCGGCGGCTGCATTTCGTCGGCTCGCTCGGCGTGATCGGCTGCATCGCGATGGCGCTCGCCACCGGCCTCTGGTGGTGGCTGCCCGCCGCCGTCGTCTGCGGCTACGGCTTCGCGTGGACCGGGCACTTCTTCTTCGAGAAGAACCGGCCCGCAACGTTCCGGCACCCGATCTACAGCCTGATGGGCGACTGGGTGATGTTCAAGGACATCTGCACCGGCAAGATTTCGATCTGACCCGCTCGGGCGGGGCGCAGAATGAGCGCCGCAGGCAAGGCCCGCGCCCTTCTCGCGCGTAACGCCGTGACGGCACGGCCCTCGTCCGCCTCGTCCTCGCGTCACGCGGTGCGCGGCGGCAGCGCGGACGTCGAACGCGCCGCGTCCTGCGCGCCGCGCGACGTGCGCTTCCTGCCGCGCGCGATCAGCTCCGCGAGCGACAGATCGAGCTTCTCGCTCACGAACGCGTCGAGGAGCGCCGCGCAGTCGACCTCGGTCTTGCCGCGCTGCGCCTGGTAGACGAGCTCCGAGCGGTCGATCACGAGCACGTCGAACAGATTCGCGACCGTCAGGCGCTCCGGGTTCGCGAGCATCACGTAGCGCGGCGCGGCGTCGCTGCCGCTTTGCAGCCGCGCGACCCATTCGCGCTCCTCGAGCGTCGACAGGAGCCGCTGCGCGGTCTCCATGTCGCAGCGCGCCATCAGCGCGAGCCGCGCGGCCGTATGGCCCGGCTTGCCCGCCTGCTGCGCGTCGGCGAGCCGCGCGAGCAGTTCGAGCGAATCGAGCAGGTCGCTGCCCGGATAGTGGATCCTGTGGAACTGCCCGACCCGGATCGCCGGCAGCGCCGACGCGATCATCGCGCCCGCGAGCGTGACGAACCAGCTCAGATACAGCCACAGCAGGAACATCGGCACGGTCGCGAACGCGCCGTACACCGCCGTATAGGTCGGAATGCGCCGCACGTAATAGCCGAAGCCGCGCTTTGCGAGCTCGAACGCGACCGCCGCGCACACGCCGCCCACCACCGCGTCGCGCCACGCAACCGTGCAATTCGGCAGATACACGTAGAGCAGCGTGAACGCGAGCACCGTGAGCGGCAGCGATGCGGCCGCGAGCAGCCATTCGAAGATCGGCGGCATGCTCGTCGACCCGGTGAACGCGAGCGATTTCGTGAACAGATACGACGAAATCGACAGGCTCACGCCGAACAGCAGCGGCCCGAGCGTGATGAGCGCCCAGTACGCGAGCACGCGCTGCGCGAACGGGCGCGGCTTGCGCACGCGCCAGATCAGGTTGAACGCGGATTCGATCGTCATCATCATCATCACCGCGGTGACGACGAGCACGATGAGGCCCGCCGTGGTCAGTCCCTTCGCCTTCGACGCGAACTGGTTCAGGTACTTGAAGATCTGGCTGTTGAACTGCGCGGGCATCAGGTGATCGGCGAGAAAACCCTGCAGCGAGTTCTGGAACGAAGCGAACATCGGGAACGCGGTGAAAAGCGCGAAGGCGACCGTCACGAGCGGCACGAGCGCGAGCATCGTCGTGAACGTGAGGCTGCCCGCGACCTGCGGGATGCGGTCTTCCGCGCTGCGCTTCGCGGCGAAGCGCGCGAGGCGCTTGATGGTGTCGAGATCGACGCTCAACTTCGGCAACGGCTTTCTCCTTTTGCTGCGCGCGCCGCGCGCGCGGCGCGGCGCGACGGGCCGAGCCGCGACGCTTCGCGGCGGCTTCAGCCCCTATAATAGCCGCTCACTCAAGAGGCCTATGAAAGACATCCTCGTGCTCTACTACAGCCGCCACGGCGCGACGCGCGAACTCGCGCTCGCGATCGCGGCGGGCGTCGACAGCGTGCCCGGCATGCAGGCGCGCATCCGCACGGTGCCGCCCGTGTCCACCGTCTGCGAGGCGACGCAGCCCGACATCCCCGACGACGGCCCGCCGTACGCGGAGCCGCGCGACCTCGACGAATGCGCGGGGCTCGCGCTCGGCTCGCCCACCCGTTTCGGCAACATGGCCGCGCCGCTCAAGTACTTCCTCGACGGCACGACGCCGCAATGGCTGTCGGGCGCGCTCGCCGGCAAGCCCGCGTGCGTGTTCACGTCGACGGGCAGCCTGCACGGCGGCCAGGAGTCGACGTTGCTGTCGATGATGCTGCCGCTGCTGCACCACGGCATGCTGATCGTCGGCATTCCTTACACCGAGACCGCGCTGTCCGTCACGCAGACGGGCGGCACGCCATACGGCGCGTCGCACTTCGCGCGCACGGCCGACGCCGCGCACGAGCGCATTTCCGCCGACGAGAAGATGCTCGCGCACGCGCTCGGCGCGCGGCTCGCGCACACCGCGTCGCTGCTCGGCGCCGCATCCGCATGAGCGCACCCGTTGCCGCGAAGCCGCTCGCCGCGCGCGCGGCCGCGCTTTGCCTCGTCGCGCTGATCGCGCTGTGCGCCGCGTGGGAGACCTGGCTCGCGCCGCTGCGGCCGGGCGGCTCCGCGCTGATCCTGAAGGCCGTGCCGCTCGCGCTCGCGCTGCCCGGCGTATGGCGGCGCAGCGTGTACACGCTGCAGTGGGCGTCGATGCTGATTTTGATTTATCTTGCAGAAGGCATCGTGCGCGGCATGACGGACGGCGGGCCGTCCGCGCGGCTCGGCTGGATCGAGGCCGCGCTCGCGCTCGGCTTCTTCTGCGCCGCGCTCGCCTATGTCGCGCCGTACAAGCGCGCCGCGAAACAAGCGGCGAAACAAGCGGCGAAGCAGGCGACAAAGCACCCGCAAGACCGCGCGAGCGCATCCGAGCGCTCCCGCTCCTGATTATTTCGATTGCCTGACCTCCGAACGAACGCCATGACATCCTCTTCCGCTTTCGTCGACGCGTGCCGCCAAGCGATCGGCGCCGACCACGTGCTGACCGATCCCCACGATACCGCCCCGTTCCTGACCGACTGGCGCCGCCGCTACCAGGGCGCCGCGTGCGCCGTGCTCAGGCCCGCGAACACCGAAGAGGTCGCGGTGCTCGTGAAGCTCGCGCTCGAGCATCGCGTCGCGCTCGTGCCGCAAGGCGGCAACACGGGCCTCGCGGGCGGCGCGACGCCCGACGCGAGCGGCGCGCAGGCAGTGCTGAGCCTCGCGCGCCTGAACCGCGTGCGCGCGCTCGATCCGCACAACAACACGATCACCGTCGAGGCGGGCGTGATCCTCGCCGACGTGCAGGCGCGCGCGCTGGAAGCCGACCGGCTCTTCCCGCTCAGCCTCGCCGCCGAAGGCAGTTGCACGATCGGCGGCAATCTCGCGACGAACGCTGGCGGCACCGCGGTGCTGCGCTACGGCAATGCGCGCGAGCTGTGTCTCGGGCTCGAGGTCGTCACGCCGCAAGGCGAGATCTGGGACGGCCTGCGCGGGCTGCGCAAGGACAACACCGGCTACGACCTGCGCGACCTCTTCATCGGCGCCGAAGGCACGCTCGGCATCATCACGGCCGCGGTCATGAAGCTGCATCCGCGTCCCGCCGCGAAGGTCACGGCGCTCGCCGCGCTCGAATCGCCGCACGCGGCGCTCGATTTCCTCGCGCTCGCGCAGCGCGCGGCCGGCCCGCTGCTGACCGGCTTCGAGCTGATGTCGGATTTCTGCATGAAGCTCGTCGGCAAGCACTATCCGCAATTGCGCTACCCGTTCGACGCCGCGCACGCGCAGACCGTGCTGCTCGAATTGTCGGACAACGAAAGCGAGGCGCACGCGCGCGCGCTCTTCGAAAAGATGATGGAGGAAGCGTTCGAGGCGGGGCTCGTCGTCGATGCGGTCGTCGCCGGGAACCTCGCGCAGTCGCGCGCGTTCTGGGATCTGCGCGAGCACATCCCGCTCGCGCAGGCGGACGAAGGGCTCAACATCAAGCACGACATCGCGGTGCCGATCTCGTCGATCGCGCACTTCATCGACGAGACCGACGCGGCGATCCAGGCGGCCGCGCCCGGCGCGCGGATGGTGACGTTCGGGCATCTCGGCGACGGCAACCTGCACTACAACGTGCAGATGCCCGAAGGCGGCGATCCGAAGGCGTTCCTCGCCGCGCACCAGGCGCCCATCAACCGGATCGTCTACGACAGCGTCCACAAGCATCGCGGCACGATCAGCGCCGAGCACGGCATCGGCCAGTTGAAAATCGACGATGCGCAGCGCTACAAGGCCGCCGTCGAAATCGGGCTGATGCGCGCGCTGAAGACGGCGCTCGATCCGCTCAACCTGATGAACCCCGGCAAGGTGCTGCACTGACGCCGATGACCGAGACATGAAGGAGGAGGAGCCGCCCGTGAGGATTCGCGTGCTGTCCGACCTGCATCTCGAATGCAACGAGCCCGATGCGATCCCGCACGCGCAGGCGGATCTCGTCGTGCTCGCGGGCGACATCCACAATCATGCGGAGGGCTTGCGCTGGGCGGCGCAGACGTTCGATCCGGCCGTGCCCGTCGTCTACGTGCCCGGCAATCACGAGTACTACGACGGCGAGTTCGGCGCGCTCGAAGCCGCGATGCGCGACGCCGCCGCCGCGCTCGACCACGTCCATTACCTGAACAACGACGTCTACGTCGATCCGGCCGGGCGTTTTCGCGTGCTCGGCACGACGCTCTGGAGCGACTTCGAGCTGTTCGGCAGCGACGCGGCGGCGCTCTCGCATTCGATCGCCGCGTGCGAGCGCGTGATGCTCGATTTCAAGGGCTTGATCCAGGTGGACTGGCCGGGCGACGCCGGCGTCGAATCGACGGAAGAACCAATGGAAGAACCGGCGGCCGACGCGAACGCGCCCGCCGCCACGGCCTCCGGTCCGGGCCCGCGCAACTTCGCGCCGCGCGACGCGCTCGCGCTGCATCGCACCGCCCGCGCCTGGCTCGAGCGCGAGCTCGCGAAACCGTGGCCGGGCGCGACGATCGTCGTCACGCACCACGCGCCGCTTCGCGCGAGCCTCGCCGCGCGCTACGCCGACGATCTCGCGTCGGCCGGCTTCATCAGCGACCTGAGCACGCTCGTGCGGCCGCCCGTCTCGCTCTGGATTCACGGGCACACGCACACGTCGTTCGACTACGCGACGGCGGAAGGCACGCACGTCGTCTGCAATCCGCACGGCTACATTCGGCGGCGCACCGGCGAGCGGGAAAATCCGTCGTTCGAATGGGGCAAGGTCGTCACGCTCGCGTGACGCGAGCGCGCGACGAAGCGAGTGGAGCGGAGTACCGCGTCCGCAGCGTTCAGAGCACGGTGCGGCGGCCGTCCCGATGCGGCCGGTGCGTGCGCACGCGCACCGGCACCGGCGCGCGGCGCTGTTGCGCGTCGATCGCGCGCAGCAGCTCGCGCGACGCGGCGATTCCGATTGCGCCGAACAGCGCGAGCGCGCCGAAACCCAGCAGCAGAGGCGTATTCATCGATTGCTCCCCGATCCGTCGATTGCATCAAGCGATTGCATGGGAAGACAGTAGCAAACCCGGCACGGCCTGAGCGTAAGAAAGTGTTGCGATAGCGTCAAAATGCGTCAATTCCGTCGCTCGCCGCGCGCGCATCAGGTCTGCACGGTGAAGCGCTCGAGCGCCGCTTCGTCGGCTTCGAGGATCGACGGCAGCTCGTCGCGCAGGAAATCCACCCACGTGCGGATCTTCGCGTCGAGATACTGGCGCGACGCATAGAGCGCGTAGATGTTCATCACGTGCGACCGGTATTCGGGCATCACGCGCACGAAGTCGCCGTTGCGCAGCCCGGCGATCGCCGAATAGAGCGGCAGCACGCCGATCCCCATTCCCTCGCGGATGCCGGCCGCGAGCGCTTCCGCGACGTTCACGCGAAACGGCGGCGGCGCGAGCGTCACGCTCTCCTCGCCGTGCGGCCCCATCAGCTTCCATTCGTCCCAGTACAGGCCCGGCGCGACCATCCCGAGGCACACGTGGCTCGCGAGATCCTGCGGCCGCTGCGGCGCGCCGTGCGCCTCGATGTAGCCGCGCGACGCGCAGACGACGCTGAACGTCTCGCCGAGCCGCTGCGACACGAGCCCCGAATCGGGCAGCTCGCGGCCGACGACGAGCGACACGTCGAAGCCTTCGTCGAGCAGGTCCGGCAGCCGCTGCGCGAGCGTCAGGTCGACCTGGACTTCCGGATAGCGTTTCCGGTAGCGCGACACCGCGGGCACCGTGTAGTGCTGGCCGAGGCTCGTCATGCAGTGCACCTTCAGCTTGCCGGACGGGCGCGCGTGCGCGTCGCTCGCCTCGGCCTCCGCCTGCTCGACGTACGCGAGGATCTGCTCGCAGCGCTGCAGATAGCGCTCGCCCGCCTCCGTGAGCGCGATGCGCCGCGTCGTCCGGTTCAAAAGGCGCGTGCGCAGGTGCGCCTCGAGATCGGACACCGCGCGCGACGCATACGCGGTCGTCGAATTGAGCTGCTGCGCCGCCGCCGTGAAGCTGCCCGCATCGACCACGCGGGCGAACACACGCATGTTTTGGAGCGTATCCATGCTGTTTCCCTATTGAATCCGGGAGGATTGTTGCACAAATATCCAACAATATTATCTCAATTCTCGTAAGAATGCGTTGCACCATTGTCGGTTTATTTGGCAATTCGCAAAAAAATATAATCGCATTCGACTCATCTTTATCCGAAAGGGAGAAAATCGTGCAATCTCCGGCAACAAGAGGGACGTTTGCACTCGCGGTTCTTGCAATCTCATCAATAATGGCCGGATGCGCAAGCATGGGCGATGTTGCACCGCAAGCCAAGCAGATCGATCCGGCGTCGCTCGACGCGGGCGCGGCGATCGCAGCGGCCGACCGCGACGCGGGCTGGCCCGCGGCCGACTGGTGGCGCGCGTATCGCGATCCGCAGCTCGATGCGTGGATCGCCGCGTCGCTCGCCGGCAACCCGTCGCTTGCCGCCGCGCAGGCCCGCGTGCGCGAGGCGCAATCGCTCGCGCGCATCGCGCACGCCGAGGAGCTGCCGCAGGTGAACGGCAACCTGTCGCTGATGCGCCAGCACTGGCCGGACAACGTCTACTACGGCCCGGGCCCGCTCGCCAACGCCGACACCTGGAACAACACGGGCACGCTGAGCCTGTCGTACCACCTCGACCTGTGGGGCAAGAACAAGAACAACGCCGAGCGCGCGCTCGACGCGGCGCGCGCCCGCGCGGCCGACGCGCGCGCCGCGCAGCTCGAGCTCGAGGCGAACGTCGTGCGCGCATACATCGATTTCGCGAAGAATTACGCGCTCCTCGACATCGCGCACGCGACCTACGACCGCCAGAACGAGCTCGCCGAACTCGCGCGCAAGCGCTTGCGCGCGGGCATCGGCACGCAGCTCGAAGTCAGCCAGGCCGAGGCGCCTCTGCCCGATTATTCGCAGCAGATCGATTCGTACGAAGAGGCGATCCAGCTCGGCCGGCATCAGCTCGCCGCGCTCGCCGGCAAGGGGCCGGGCGCGGGCGCGTCGCTCGCGCGGCCGAAGCTCGCGCTCGACGCGAACGCCGGCCTGCCGTCCGCGCTGCCCGCCGAGCTGATCGGCCGCCGGCCGGACATCGTCGCCGCGCGCTGGACGGTCGACGCGCAGACGCGCGGCATCGACGTCGCGAAGGCCGCGTTCTATCCGAACGTCGACCTGATCGCGTCGCTCGGCGGCTTCGCGGTCAGCGCGCCGTTCGCGACGTTCCTGCGCGCGATGAACGGCGGCTGGTCGGCGGGCCCCGCGCTCACGCTGCCGATCTTCGAGGGCGGCCGGCTGCGCGCGCAACTGGGCGTCGCGTCGGCGGGCTACGACGAGGCGGTCGAGCACTACAACCAGACGATCGTCGGCGCGCTCAAGGACATCGCCGACAACGTCGTGCGCCTGCACTCGCTCGACTCGCAGCAGAAGGACGCGGCGCGCGCGGTCTCGCTCACGCGGCGCTCGTATGATCTGTCGCACACGGGCTTCAGCCGCGGGCTCACCGACTACGTGAACGTGCTCATCGCGCAGAGCCAGTTGCTGAGCGCGCAGGAGAGCCAGACGCGCGTCGAGGCCGCGCGTCTCGCCGCGCATGCGTCGCTGATGGTCGCGCTCGGCGGCGGGCTCGAAACCGCGGACGACGCGCCGCATGATGCGCCTGCAGGCGATGCGCGGCGTGCGGGTGCTTCGGGTGCTTCGGGCGCTTCGCCCGCATCGGCGAGCGCCGTCCGCTAACCAAGGAGCCGATCATGTCCGCCGCCTCCCCCGCTTCCGCGCCGCCGCCGCAGTCGGCCGGCGCCGCATTCGTCGCGTCGATGAGCGACTGGGCGCGCACCGACGGCGCCGCGTGGCTCTATCTCGCGAAGGCACTCGCCGCCGCGTTCCTCGCGCTCGGCGTATCGATGGTGCTCGACCTGCCCGCGCCGAAGACCGCGATGACGACCGTCTTCATCGTGATGCAGCCGCAAAGCGGCGCGGTGTTCGCGAAGAGCTTCTACCGGCTCATCGGCACGTTCGTCGGCCTGACCGCGACGCTCGCGCTCGTCGGCCTGTTCCCGCAGCAGCCGGTGCTGTTCCTGCTCGCGGTCGCGCTGTGGGTGGCCGCATGCACGGCGGGCGCCGCGCGCAACCGCAACTTCCGCAGCTACGGCTTCCTGCTCGCCGGCTACACGGCCGCGCTGATCGGACTGCCCGCGTCGCAGGCGCCGAACGACGCGTTCATGACCGCGATGACGCGCGTCTCCGAGATCTCGGTCGGCATCCTGTCGGCGGGCGTCGTGAGCGCGTTGATCTTCCCGCAATACACGGGCGAGCAGATGCGCACGACCGTGCGCCGGCGCTTCGGCGCGTTCGTCGATTACGTCGCGGACGCGCTCGCGGGCGCGCTCGACCGCTCGAAGATCGAGAGCGTGCACACGCGCTTCGTCGCGGACGTCGTCGGCTTCGAGGCCGCGCGCAGCATGGCCGTGTTCGAGAACCCGGACACGCGGATGCGCAGCGGCCGGCTGTCGCGGCTGAACAGCGAGTTCATGACCGCGTCGAGCCGCTTTCACGCGCTGCACCAGTTGATGAACCGGCTGCACGCGACGAGCGCGCAGGCCGTGGACGCGCTCGAACCGTATTTCCGCGAGATCGCGCCGCTGTTGTCGAACGACGGCGAGCACGTGCGCACGTCCGCCGACGCGGCGCGCGCGGCCGAGCAGTTGCTCGCGTATCGCGACGCGCTGCCGCGCCGGATCCGCGCGACGCGCGCCGAGCACGAGACGCAGCCGGACTTCCCGCTCCTCGACTTCGACACCGCCTCCGAGCTGCTGTACCGCTTCATCACCGATCTGCACGCGTACGCGGCGACCTACGCGTCGCTCGCCGCGAGCACGCACGAGCGCGAACGCTGGATCGAGCGCTACGAGCCGCGCACGAACGCGACGGCCGCGCTGATCGCGGGCATCCGCACCGCGAGCGTGATGCTGCTGCTGAGCGTGTTCTGGATCTGCAGCGCATGGCCGAGCGGCGTGATGCTCGTGCTGAACGCGGCGGCCGTGTGCGCGCTCGCGTCGTCGTCGCCGCAGCCGACCAGGATGGCCGCGCAGATGGCGCTCGGCACCGCGTTCGCGGTCGTCACGGGCTTCGTGCTGATGTTCGGCGTCTATCCGCACATCGACGGCTTCGCGCTGCTGTGCGCGGCGCTCGCGCCGTTCCTCGCGCCCGGCGTGTTCATGTCGCTGAAGCCGAAGTACGCGGGCTGCGGTGCGGGCTACCTGATCTTCTTCTGCACGCTCGCCGGCCCGGAGAACCTCACGCATTACGACCCGATCGGCTTCATGAACGATGCGCTCGCGCTCGTGCTGTCGATGATCGTGTCGGCGATCGCGTTCGCCGTGCTGTTCCCGCCGAGCGCGCCGTGGCTCAAGAAGCGCCTGTTCGCCGACCTGCGCCATCAGGCGGTCGCCGCGTGCCACGCGAGGCTGCCGGGGCTGCGCACGCGCTTCGAGAGCGGCGCGCGCGATCTGATGTTCCAGGCGCACGGCCTATCCGCCGACCAGCCCGACGCGCAACGCGACGCGCTGCGCTGGATGTTCGCCGTGCTCGAGACCGGCAACGCGGTGATCGATCTGCGCGACGAGCTCGCGGCGCTGCCGCGCGATCCGCGCTATGCGGCGACGATGCCGTGGCGGCGCAAGATCGAAGCGGCGCGCGACGCGCTCGCCGCGCTGTTCGGCAAGCCGGCGCCCGCGCGCTTTCACGCGGCGCTCGCCGCCGCGGTCGACGCGATCGCGTCGACGCAGCAGGCGCTCGTCACGTTCGCGCCGCCGCGCGAGGAGCGCCACCAGATGCAGCGGATCCTGTCGCACCTGCATTTCGTGCGCACCGCGCTGCTCGATCCGGAATCTCCGCTCGCCGCGCTGAACGGCGCGCGCGTGCCGCCCGACCGACAAGGAGTTTCATCATGATGCCGCGCGACCTCGCGATTCTCGACGCATACGTGCCGACCGTCGTGCTGATGTTCGTCATCGGCGCGTTCGCGACCTGGCTGATCGACCGCCTGCTCGCGTACACGGGCCTCTATCGCGTCGTCTGGCACCCGTCGCTGTTCCGGGCAAGCCTTCTCGTGTGCATTTGCGGCGGGCTGAGCCTCGCCGTCTACCGTTGATATGAATCGAACCATGCTCTTGCGAAAACTTTTCGGCTTCGTCGCGACAGCCGCCATCCTGATCGTCGCGATCCTGATCGGGCGCACGCTGTGGGTCCACTACATGGACGAGCCCTGGACCCGCGACGGCCGCGTGCGCGCGGAGATCGTCAACGTCGCGCCGGACGTGTCGGGCGCGGTGGTCGACTTGCCGGTGCGCGACAACCAGTTGGTGAAGAAAGGCGACCTCGTGCTGCAGATCGATCCGTCGCATTACCAGATCGCGGTCGAGCAAGCGCAGGCGGCCGTCGCCGCCCGCCGCGCGGAGCTGCAGATGCGCCGCGCCGACGCCGCGCGCCGCGCGGATCTCGACGCGCTCGTCGTGTCGAAGGAAAGCCGCGAGAATTCGGCGCAGACCGCGTCGAGCGCCGAGGCGCAGTACCAGCAGGCGCTCGCCGCGCTCGACGCCGCGCGGCTCAATCTCGAGCGCACGCGCGTGGTCGCGCCCGTCGACGGCTACGTGACGAACCTGCAGGTCTTCAAGGGCGACTACGCGAGTGCCGGCCAGGCGAAGCTCGCGATCGTCGACAGCCATTCGTTCTGGGTCTACGGCTATTTCGAGGAAACGAAGCTGCCGCGCGTGAAGATCGGCGCGAAGGCCGAGATGCGGCTGATGAGCGGCGGCGTGCTGAAAGGCCATGTCGAGAGCATCTCGCGCGGCATCTACGATCGCGACAATCCGCAGAGCCGCGACCTCGTCGCCGACGTGAACCCGACGTTCAACTGGGTGCGGCTCGCGCAGCGCGTGCCGGTGCGCATCCATATCGACGAGGTGCCGAAGGAACTCGTGCTGTCGGCGGGCACGACCTGCACGGTGATCGTCGAGCCCGACGGCGGCAAGCGCAAATCGTAGCTCGCGACGCGGATGCGGGCGCGGGCGCGGGCGCGCCGAACCGCGGGCGGTGCAATCCGGATCGCGCGCGCTCAATCCACCGCGCCCACCGCGCGCGCGGGCAAGTGGAAGCGCCCGACCATCGCCTTGAGCATCTGCGCCTGCTCGTCGAGCGAGCGCGCGGCGGCGGCCGCCTCCTCGACGAGCGCCGCGTTCTGCTGCGTGCCGGCGTCCATCTGCGTGACCGCGCGCTCGATCGCGTCGATGCCCGAGCTCTGCTCGTTCGACGCAGCCGAGATCTCGCCCATGATGTCGGTCACGCGCTTCACCGCGCGCACGACGTCGTCCATCGTGCGCCCGGCGTCCTGCGCAAGCACCGCGCCGTTCGCGACCCGCTCGACCGATGCGCCGATCAGCCCCTTGATCTCCCTGGCGGCCGTCGCCGAGCGTTGCGCGAGCGAGCGCACCTCGCTCGCGACGACCGAGAATCCGCGTCCTTCCTCGCCCGCGCGAGCCGCCTCGACGGCCGCGTTCAGCGCGAGGATGTTGGTCTGGAACGCGATGCTCTCGATCACGCCGATGATGTCGCGGATGCTCTTCGCGCTCTCGTCGATCTCGTTCATCGTCGCAACCACGCGGCCGACCACCGTGCCGCCCGCCTCGGCGACCGACGACGCGTTCGCCGCGAGCGCGCTCGCCTGCCGCGCGTTCTCCGCGTTCTGGTGGACAGTCGACGTCAGTTGCCCCATGCTCGACGCGGTGCGCTCGAGCGCGACCGCCTGCTGCTCGGTGCGTTGCGACAGATCGAGATTGCCCATCGCGATCTCGCCCGCCGCGGACGCGATCGCCTCGGCGCTCGCGGAAATCTCGCGCACGGTGCCGGCCAGGCCCTCCTGCATGTCGCGCAGCGCATGCAGCATGCTGTCGTGGTCGCGCGCGTCGAGCCGGATCGCGTTCGACAGATCGCCGCGCGCGATGCTGACCGCGATGTCCTTCGCATACGCGGGCTCGCCGCCCAGTTGCGCGCCGAGCCGCCGCACGACCCACGCGGCGATCGCGAACGCGAGCACGACGAGCGCCGCCGTCATCGCGGCGAGCATCGCGAACGATTCGCGGAATATCGCGCCGGACGCATCGAGCGTCGCCTTCGACGCATCGCCGCGCGCGTCGACGAGCCCGTCGACGAGCTTCTCGAGCTTGCCCGTCTCGACGAGCAGCGACACGTCCTGCGAGCCGACCTGCCAGCTCATCTGCGACAGGTCGAGCGGCTGCTCGCGCACGAGCTTCACGAAGTCGCGCAGATGCGCGCTCCACGCGGCCACGGCCGCGCCGAACGCCTTCAGGCGCGCAGCGCCGTCGGCCGCGCCGTCCGCGTGGCGCTGCAGCGTCGCGAGCTCGGCGCCGATCACCGCGAGCCCCGTGTCGATGTCCGCGCCGAGATCGTCGCGCTCCTTCGCCGTCGTCGCGGTGATCAGCATCTTCTGCGCGCGGCTCGCGCGCAGCACCGACGCGCGCACCTCCTCGGCCGCGCGGCTCGCGACGTGCCCCTGCTCGTACACGGACTTGATCGAGCTGTTGAGCCGGCTGATCTGCGCAAGCGAAAACAGGCCGACGGCCAGCGTGCCGACGAGCAGCATCGCGAACGCGGCGCGCAGCGTCGTCTTCACCGACCATGCGCGGCGCGGGCGATGGGGCTTGCCGGGCTCGGGCGGGCGCCCGGGGTTCCCCGTCGCGTCGTCGGCCAAGAAGTGCTTGCCGGGCAGCGATACTCCTTTCATCGATGGATCCCCGTTCTGATGCTGCGGCCGAAAAGGCGGTTTCGGCTTGACCGTCGGCGCTCGCGCGATACGTCTCGACAGCATCTACGGCAGGCGCTTTTTTTTCTTGAGTGGGGTATTACCCGTCGTTCCGGACGCAACGCCCGGCCGCCGGCCGCGCAAACGCTAAACACGCGGCCGGCGTGCGAACGCGCGCAACGGTCGCGCGCGGGGTTGTCCGATTTGCAACAAAAGTTGGCCGGACATTGCCGAAGCGACACATTACACTTCGTTGACCCATCAAAGAAAAACACGTGCCGCGCCCTTACGGGCACGCCGCGCCCCTTCCGAGACACTCGCATCCGTATGGAAACCAGCCTCGACAACCGCCCGCCCGTTGCCCGTCCCGCCGCATCGCCCGCGCCGGCCGCCGCCGTCTCGCGCACCGTCTACCCGGTGCTCGGCGCGATCAGCTTCTCGCATCTGCTCAACGACATGATCCAGTCGCTGATCCTCGCGATCTACCCGATGCTGAAAGCGGAATTCGCGCTGTCGTTCGCGCAGATCGGCCTCATCACGCTCACGTACCAGATCACCGCGTCGCTGCTGCAGCCCGTGATCGGCCTGTATACGGACAAGCGTCCGCAGCCGTTCTCGCTGCCCGTCGGCATGGGCTTCACGCTCGCGGGCCTGCTGCTGATGTCGTTCGCGCCGACGTTCCCGTTCCTGCTCGCCGCGGCGGCCCTCGTCGGCTGCGGCTCGTCGGTGTTTCACCCCGAATCGTCGCGCGTCGCGCGAATGGCGTCGGGCGGCCAGCACGGGCTCGCGCAGTCGCTGTTCCAGGTCGGCGGCAACGCCGGCTCGTCGCTCGGGCCGCTGCTCGCCGCGCTGATCGTGATCCCGCACGGCCAGCGCAGCATCGCGTGGTTCTCGGTCGCAGCGCTCGTCGCGATCTTCGTGCTCGTGCAGATCGGCCGCTGGTATCAGCGTCATCCGGCCGCGAAGAAGAAGGCCGCGCACGCCGCGCATCCGACGCTGTCGCGCCGCCAGGTCGGGCTCGCGCTCGGCGTGCTCGTGCTGCTCGTGTTCTCGAAGTACTTCTATCTCGCCAGCATCAACAGCTATTTCACGTTTTATCTGATCGACAAGTTCCACCTGTCGGTGCAGGCCGCGCAGATCCATCTGTTCGTGTTCCTCGCGGCCGTCGCGGCGGGCACGATCATCGGCGGGCCGGTCGGCGACCGGATCGGGCGCAAGTACGTGATCTGGGCGTCGATCCTCGGCGTCGCGCCGTTCACGCTGCTGCTGCCGTATGCGAACCTGTTCTGGACCACGGTGCTGACCATCGTGATCGGCGTCGTGCTCGCGTCCGCGTTCGCGGCGATCATCGTCTACGGGCAGGAGCTGATTCCGGGCAAGGTCGGCACGGTCGCCGGGCTCTTTTTCGGGCTGTCGTTCGGCCTCGGCGGCGTCGGCGCGGCGGTGCTCGGCCAGCTCGCCGACGCGACGAGCATCGCGTTCGTCTACAAGGTCTGCTCGTTCCTGCCGCTGATCGGCGTGCTGACAGTGTTCCTGCCGAACGTCGAGGGCAGGAAGAAGCTCGGCAGGCAAGGCGCCTGAGGGATCGACAAGACCGAAGCAGCCGACGGGCGACGCGCGAGCGCGCGCCGGCCGCGCCGAACGCCATGCTTCGGATCAGGCCGCGTTCGCCTTCGCGTGCGCGGCCAGAAACCGCTTCAGGATGCCCGACGAATAGGCGCCGGCGATGTCGGTGAGGAACGTCGTGAACGACGTGCTCGCGTGGTCGTCGGCGGTGTCGGAGATCGTGCGGACGATCGCGCACGGCACGCCATACTCGTGGCACACCTGCGCGAGCGCGGCGCCTTCCATCTCGACCGCGAGCGCGTCCGGCAGCGTGTCGCGCAGCGCGGTCACCTCGCGTTCGCTCGACACGAAGCGGTCGCCGCTGACGATGAGGCCTTCGTGTACGCGCGCGCCGTGCAACCGGAAGCGCGCGTTCAGCGTCGCGCCCTCGTCGTCGACGAAGCGCACGCAGGCCGCCTTCAACTGCGCGGCGAGCGCCGTGTCGGCGGCGAAGCGTGTGAGCCCGAGCAGCGGCACCTCGAAGCGCGGAAAGAGCGGCGACGCATCGAGATCGTGTTGCAGCAGCGCATCGGCGACGACCACGTCGCCGATGCTCACCTCGCTCGCGACGCCGCCCGCGACGCCCGTGAACACGATCGCGCGCACGTCGAAGCGATGAATGAGCGCGCTCGCCGTCGCGGCCGCCGCGACCTTGCCGACCCGCGCGAGCGTGACGACGCACGGCACGCCGTGCGCGACGCCGACGTGGTAGTCGCGCTGGCCGAGCGTGATCGTGTCGACGGGCCCGCCGTCGCGCATCGCGGCGACAAGGTCGCCCAACTCCTCCGGCAGCGCGGCGAGGATGCCGAGCGGCCGGTCGAAAAACGTCTGCTGATTCATTCGACCGCCTGCAGTTTCGCGACCGCGAGCGCGAGCCATTTCTCGCCGTGCCGCTTGAATTTGACTTGCGCCTTCGCGTCGGTGCCACTGCCTTCGAGCGCCGTCACCGTGCCTTCGCCGAACTTCGTGTGGAATACCTGCTGGCCGATCCGAAAGCCGTTTTCGGCCTCGCGCTGCTGGTTCGCGAACGCGGGCAGCGGCGCGGACACCGCCGCGTCGACGACGCCCGCGCGCGCGCCGCCGCCACCGCCGCCCGGCCGCGCGAACCAGTCGCGGCCCCACCCGGCATTGTCCGAGCGGCCGCCCCAGCGCGCGCCCGCCTCGACCTTCGGCGTGAGCCACTTGAGCACGTGCTGCGGCAGCTCGTCGAAGAAGCGCGAGCGGATGTTGTAGCGGGTCTGGCCGTGCAGCATCCGGCTCTGCGCGAACGACAGGTAGAGCCGCTCCTTCGCGCGCGTGATCGCGACGTACATCAGCCGGCGCTCTTCCTCGAGGCCGTCGGATTCGAGCGCGCTGTTCTCGTGCGGAAAGAGCCCTTCCTCGAGCCCGGTGATGAACACCGCGGCGAACTCGAGCCCCTTCGCCGCGTGGACCGTCATCAGTTGCACCGCGTCCTGGCCCGCCTGCGCCTGGTTGTCGCCCGCCTCGAGCGACGCGTGCGACAGGAAGCCGGCAAGCGGCGTCATTGCATCCGGGTTCTGCGCGGGATCGGCGAGGTTCGCGGGCGCGAGCACCGCATCGGCCGGATCGGCGCCGCCCGCCGCGAGCTCCGGCGCCGCGCTCGCGCGCGCATGCAGCGGAATCGAGCGTGCGGGCGTATCGAGCCCGTAGCCTTCCTCGGAGACGAACGCGGTGGCCGCGTTCACCAGTTCCTGCAAGTTCTCGAGGCGATCCTGGCCCTCGCGCTCGCCTTGATAGAAATCGGCGAGGCCGCTCGCGCGCACGACGTGCTCGACCGTCTCGGGCAGGCTCATCTGCGCGGTTTCCGCGCGCATCTTCGCGATCAGGTTCGCGAACGACGAAAGGCTCGAGCCCGCCTTGCCCGTCACGTACGGAATCGCGGCCGCCATCGAGCAGTCGTACAGCCGCGCGGCGTCGGCGAGCTGCTCGATCGAGCGCGCGCCGATGCCGCGCGTCGGGAAGTTGACGACGCGCGCGAACGCGGTGTCGTCGTTCGGATTGTCGATGAGGCGCAGATACGCGAGCGCGTGCTTCACTTCCTGGCGCTCGAAGAAGCGCAGGCCGCCGTACACGCGGTACGGAATGCCCGCCGTCATCAGCGTGTGCTCGATCGAGCGCGACTGCGCGTTGCTCCGGTACAGCACCGCGACCTCGCTGCGCGCGAGGCCCGTATTCACGAGCGAGCGGATCTCCTCGACGATCCACGCCGCCTCCTGCGCGTCGGTGGCCGCTTCGTAGACGCGCACGGGCTCGCCGTGGCCCGCGTCGGTGCGCAGGTTCTTGCCGAGCCGGTGCGCGTTGTTCGCGATAAGGTGGTTCGCCGCATCGAGGATGTTGCCGTGCGAGCGGTAGTTCTGCTCGAGCTTGATCAGGTTGCGCACGCGGAATTCGTTCTCGAAGTCGCGCATGTTGCCGACGTTCGCGCCGCGGAACGCATAGATCGACTGGTCGTCGTCGCCGACCGCGAAGATCGCGTTGTGGCCGCCCGCGAGGAGCTTGAGCCACGCGTACTGCAGCTTGTTCGTGTCCTGGAACTCGTCGACGAGGATGTGCTTGAAGCGCGCCTGGTAGTGCGCGCGCAGCGGCGGGTTGTGCGCGAGCAGCTCGTGGCAGCGCAGCAGCAGCTCGGGGAAATCGACGACGCCCTCGCGCTGGCACTGCTGCTCGTACGCCTGGTACAGCTCGACGAACTTGCGGTTGAAGCTGTCGGTCGCGTCGACCTTGTCGGGGCGCAGCCCCTGCTCCTTCGCGTTGTTGATGAAGTACTGGACGTTCTTCGGCGGGTACTTCTCGTCGTCGACGTTCGCCGCCTTCATCAGCCGCTTGATCGCGGAGAGCTGGTCGGCCGTGTCGAGGATCTGGAATGTCTGCGGCAGCCCCGCGTCGCGGTAGTGCGCGCGCAGCATCCGGTTGCAGAGGCCGTGGAACGTGCCGATCCACATGCCGCGCGTGTCGATCGGCATCATCGCGGACAGGCGCGCCATCATCTCGCGCGCGGCCTTGTTCGTGAACGTGACGGCGAGCACCGTCGCGGGCGACGCATAGCCCTGCCGGATCAGCCACGCGATCCGCGTGATGAGCACGCGGGTCTTGCCGCTGCCCGCCCCGGCGAGGATCAGCGCCGGCTCGTTCGGCAACGTGACGGCGGCGAGTTGTTCGGGGTTCAGGTTCGCGAGCAGATCGGGCATGGAGAGAAAGCGGTCGAGCGGGTGGACGCGGACCCGACATTATAAATCGCGCGCGGCCGGCGCCGCCCGGGCGGATGCGCATCCATTTATAATTGACGGTTTCCGCATCAATCACCCCATCTTTCGGCGAATTTCCTACCATGAGCGACACCACGCTTGCGAAGAGTTTCGAGCCCCAGACCATCGAATCCCAATGGGGGCCGGAATGGGAAAAGCGCGGCTACGCGACCCCCGCGCTCGACCCGAGCCGGCCCGACTTCTCGATCCAGTTGCCGCCCCCGAACGTGACGGGCACGCTGCACATGGGCCACGCGTTCAATCAGACGATCATGGACGGCCTCGTGCGCTACCACCGGATGCTCGGCCACAACACGCTGTGGGTGCCCGGCACCGACCACGCGGGCATCGCGACGCAGATCGTCGTCGAGCGCCAGCTCGATGCGCAGGGCGTGTCGCGCCACGATCTCGGCCGCGAGAAATTCGTCGAGCGCGTATGGGAATGGAAGGAGCAATCCGGCTCGACGATCACGGGCCAGGTTCGCCGCATCGGCGCGTCGCCCGACTGGTCGCGCGAATACTTCACGATGAACGACAGGATGTCGGAAGTCGTGCGCGAAGTGTTCGTCCGCCTCTATGAACAGGGGCTCATCTATCGCGGCAAGCGCCTCGTGAACTGGGACCCCGTGCTGCTCACCGCGGTGTCCGATCTCGAAGTCGCGAGCGAAGAGGAAAACGGCCACCTGTGGCACATCCGGTACCCGCTCGCGGACGGCCCGGGCCACCTGAGCGTCGCGACGACGCGCCCCGAGACGATGCTCGGCGACGTCGCGGTGATGGTGCATCCGGAAGACGAGCGCTACAGGCACCTCGTCGGCCGGCATGTGAAGCTGCCGCTTTGCGACCGCGAGATTCCGATCATCGCGGACGACTACGTCGATCGCGAATTCGGCACGGGCGTCGTGAAGGTCACGCCCGCGCACGACTTCAACGACTATCAGGTCGGCCTGCGCCACCAGCTCGCGCCGATCGAGATCCTCACGCTCGACGCGAAGATCAACGACAACGCGCCCGCGGCGTACCGCGGCCTCGACCGCTTCGACGCGCGCAAGGCCATCGTCGACGAGCTCGACGCGCAGGGCTTCCTCGAATCGGTGAAGCCGCACAAGCTGATGGTGCCGCGCGGCGACCGCACGGGCGTCGTGATCGAGCCGATGCTGACCGACCAGTGGTTCGTCGCGATGACGAAGCCCGCGCCGGAAGGCACGTTCCATCCGGGCAAGTCGATCACCGAGGTGTCGCTCGACGTCGTGCGCCGCGGCCAGATCAGGTTCGTGCCGGAGAACTGGACGACCACCTACTACCAATGGCTCGAGAACATCCAGGACTGGTGCATCTCGCGCCAGCTATGGTGGGGCCATCAGATTCCCGCGTGGTACGGCGAGAACGGCGAGATCTTCGTCGCGCGCAGCGAGGAAGACGCGCGCGCGCAGGCCGCCGCGAAGGGCTACGCAGGCGCATTGAAGCGCGACGACGACGTGCTCGACACGTGGTTCTCGTCCGCGCTCGTGCCGTTCTCATCGCTCGGCTGGCCGGACGAGACGCCTGAGCTGAAGCACTTCCTGCCGTCGTCGGTGCTCGTCACCGGCTTCGACATCATCTTCTTCTGGGTCGCCCGGATGGTGATGATGACAACGCACTTCACGGGCAAGGTGCCGTTCGAGACGGTCTACGTACACGGCCTCGTGCGCGACGCCGAAGGCCAGAAGATGTCGAAGAGCAAGGGCAACACGCTCGACCCGATCGACATCGTCGACGGCATCGGCCTCGACGCGCTCGTCGCGAAGCGCACGACGGGCCTGATGAATCCGAAGCAGGCGGCGACGATCGAGAAGAAGACGCGCAAGGAATTCCCGGACGGCATCCCCGCGTTCGGCACCGACGCGCTGCGCTTCACGATGGCGTCGATGGCGACGCTCGGCCGCAACGTGAACTTCGATCTCGCGCGCTGCGAAGGCTACCGCAACTTCTGCAACAAGCTGTGGAACGCGACGCGCTTCGTGCTGATGAACTGCGAAGGCCACGACTGCGGCTTCGACAAGCCGGAAGTCTGCGGCGCGGGCGATTGCGGCCCGGGCGGCCATCTCGATTTCTCGCAGGCGGATCGCTGGATCGTGTCGCTCATGCAGCGCGTCGAAGCGGACATCGCGAAGGGCTTCGCCGACTATCGCTTCGACAACATCGCGAACGCGATCTACAAGTTCGTCTGGGACGAATACTGCGACTGGTATCTGGAGCTCGCGAAGGTGCAGATCCAGAACGGCGCGCCCGAGCAGCAGCGCGCGACGCGCCGCACGCTGCTGCGCGTGCTGGAAACGGTGCTGCGCCTCGCGCACCCGATCATTCCGTTCATCACCGAGGCGCTGTGGCAGAAGGTCGCGCCGCTCGCCGGCCGCTATCCGGCGGGCCACGCGGACGGCGAAGCGTCGCTGATGGTGCAGGCCTATCCGGTCGCCGAGCCGAAGAAGCTCGACGAGGCGGCCGAACAGTGGGCGGCCGAACTGAAGGCGGTGGTCGACGCATGCCGTAATCTGCGTGGCGAGATGAACCTGTCTCCGGCGACCAAGGTGCCGCTCCTCGCGGCCGGCGACGCGGCGAAGCTGCAGGCGTTCGCGCCTTACGTGCAGGCGCTCGCGCGCCTGTCCGAAGTGCGCGTGCTGCCGGACGAGGCGGCGCTCGACGCCGACGCTCACGGCGCGCCGATCGCGATCGTCGGAGGCAACAAGCTGGTGCTGAAGGTCGAGATCGACGTCGCGGCGGAACGCGAGCGCCTGTCGAAGGAGATCGCGCGCCTCGAAGGCGAAATCGTCAAGTGCAACGCGAAGCTCGGCAACGAGGCGTTCGTCGCGAAGGCGCCGCCCGCGGTGGTCGAACAGGAGCAAAAGCGGCTCGCGGAGTTTCAGGGCACGTTGGCGAAACTCCGCGCGCAGCTCGCGCGGCTGCCGGCGTAACAGTCCGTAAGGAATCTTGCGTTCACTATAATGCTGCAATCACCATTTGTTTCGATCGAATCGATACGAGGAGCAAGGGTTCAATCATGTTGAAAGTCACCAAGGCGGTTTTCCCGGTCGCGGGCCTGGGCACGCGGTTCCTGCCCGCCACCAAGGCGAGCCCGAAGGAAATGCTGCCCGTCGTCGACAAACCGTTGATCCAGTACGCGGTGGAAGAAGCGATTGCAGCGGGCATCACCGAGATGATCTTCGTGACGGGCCGCAGCAAGCGCGCGATCGAGGATCACTTCGACAAATCGTATGAAGTCGAGGCGGAACTGGAAGCGCGCGGCAAGGAAAAGCTGCTCGATCTCGTGCGCAACATCAAGCCGAGCCACGTCGACTGCTTCTACGTGCGCCAGCCGGAAGCGCTCGGCCTCGGCCACGCGGTGCTGTGCGCGGAGAAGCTCGTCGCGGACAACCCGTTCGCGGTGATCCTCGCCGACGACCTGCTCGACGGCAATCCGCCCGTGATGAAGCAGATGGTCGACGTGTTCGACCACTATCACAGCTCGGTGATCGGCGTCGAGGAGATCCCGCCCACGGACACGAAGTCGTACGGGATCGTCGACGGCAAGGAATGGGAAGACTCGATCATCAAGATGTCGGCGATCGTCGAGAAGCCCGAGCCCGACGTCGCGCCGTCGAACCTCGGCGTCGTCGGCCGCTACGTGCTCAAGCCGCGGATCTTCGATCATCTGCGCGCGCTCAAGCCGGGCGCGGGCGGCGAGCTGCAGTTGACGGACGCGATCCAGGCGCTCCTCGCGGACGAACAGGTGCTCGCGTACAAGTATCGCGGCACCCGCTTCGACTGCGGCAGCAAGCTCGGCTATCTGAAGGCGACGGTCGAGTTCGCGCTGCGCCACCCGGAAGTGAGGACCGAGTTCGAAGCGTATCTGCGCGCACGCGACGGCAGCGCGGCACAGTCCTGAACCGGCGGGCACGGCGAACGGTTTCGCCCGCCGCACCGGCTACCGACGGCCGGCCTCTTCACCGCTTCATCGGCAGCTTGCTTCAAGCCTCGGCGGCATGCGTCGCTGCGTGCGGCTGCGCCGGCTGGCTGCTCGTGCTCATCGCGAATTGCACACATCCCGCGCCGACCAGCAGCGCGCCGAGCACGTTCTCGAGATGGCTCTTCGCCGTATCGTCGAGCGACGTCTGCGACAGCAGATGCGTGGCGACCGCGCTCAATCCATAGACGTTGAGAAACAGACTGGCGCGCGCGATGCCGGCGCCCGCTGCCTTGTCCGCCAGTTGCGAAGTGAAGCTCTGTTCCGACGTGTCGATCTTCGACCAGCGAATGCGCAGATCGCGGATCTGGTGGAACGCGTGCTGCGTGAGGCCATGCGTCGTCAGTTCGTTGACGAGCCGCGAACCGATCGCATCGGTAGCTTCGCCGGCAACGTTGGAGCCGACATATCCGGTCAACTCGCGCATCCCCTCTGGGAGGGTCAGCTTCCCGTCACGCAGCGCATCGACGAAGCCCGCGCCGGACGTCCCGAAAAAACCCTGACCGTCGTTGACGAGATACTGGTTCGGCACGTAGGGGATGTTATTGAGCGCCTGCGCCCGAACGGGGTGTTCGTAGTCGTCGTCATGGTTGCTTTCGAGCGGCAGCTCCAGATTGAACAGGTCGCGCGCGGTGTAGACGAACGACTTCACCGCGTTCGGCAACTGCGTCGCCAGCAGGCCGAACTGGCCGTTGCCGTTCTGGCCGCGGCCCAATGCGCCGGCGGCGACCACCGTGCCGAGCAGCGTCAGCATCTGCATCGCATGGCCCTTGTAGGTGTCGCTCGTCGCGACGCCCTTGTGGTGCTTGTGAATCATCGCCATCAGGTTGCCCGCGCCCGCGGCCGTGTACAGCACCGCGACGCCGAGCGCGCGGCTCTCCGGCGATACCTCGTAGTGCTGCAACAACGCCTCGGTGCAGGCGCCCGCGAGCTCGCGCAGGATGGTCGCGCCACCCGTTCCGGCGAGCTCGTGGCTGGCCGCGTTGATGAAATTGGCCACCCATCCCATCACGGCCTGATTGTCGCCGTAGGCGTTGGTGACGATTCGCCCGCCCTCTTCGAGCGCCGCGTCCTTCGCACGACCGAGTCCGGCGCTCGCCTGCCCGTATGCATGGCTCAATCCGGCGCTCGTCCGGTCGTACACGGTGCTCAATCCCGTGCTTGCCTGCGCGTACGTCGTCCGCGCGAATCGGGAGCCGGCGCTCAACGCGTCCTGCGCGCCGCTCGCGACCGAGTTGCCGAACGCACTGGCCTGCCTGGACGCTGCCGTTCCCCAACCGCCGATCGCATTGACCAGGCTGTTCGCGACCTCCGCGGCCGTTATCCGTCCCTGGCTCGCCTGCTGCAACGTATTCACCACCGCCGCCATTTGCTGCGGGGTCGGCGCGGGCGCGTCGCGATCCGGTCTTGTTTCAAGCGGATCGATTTGTATCGCGATATACGGCACCGATTCGGTCGCCTGCGGCCGAACCGGCATGATCGCATCCTGCTGGGAGACGGTCTCGCTCTGCGTTTCGCGCTCCCGCAGTTCGATCTCTTCAGCCACCGACGACGACTCGACACCCGCCCGTCTGCCCTGCCGCAGGAACGTCCGCAACGCGCCGGGGTTCGTCGTCTGCGAGCTACTGCGCAGTGCGGGCGGCTGGTGCAACGATGGCGAGCCAGGCATGCGCGCCAGGATCGATGGCGTGCGACGCGTATCGCGCGCATGCGGCGCTGTCCGTGTCGACGGGCCGGCAACCGGCTCCTCCGCCTCCATGCGCTGCGCGCCCAAGCCGTGCGTATTCGATGAAATCGATCCCGGACCGTCCATGGTGTTTCCTTTCAAGGGTTAGGAAATCGTGACCGCCGCATGAAAACGATCCATGTCGGCACTGTGTCGGCAGTATGGGAAGACCGGTCGTGCGCGCCGCCCGCGGACGCGAAGCGGGCGCACGAAACGCGAATGAAGAGGCGCGAAGGAAACGGAAGGGCGATGCCTGATGCGTGACGGTCGCGCGTTACGGCTTGGCGCTGGCGGGTTTCACGGACACGACGCCCGGCGTCGCCCCCGCTTCGCCCTGCTTCGTCTTCACGAGCCAGCCGCCGCCGTCCGAAAACGGCACGCGCGCAAGCGCGCTTTTCACGAGCACGGGCGTCGCCCGCAGCGCGTCGGGATGGCGGTCCTGCACGGCCGCCGACACGCGATACGCGTCGTTGCCGCTGCTGCGCTCGACGAAGCGCAGCGTCAGCACGTGCCGGTAGACCGTGCCCGCGAACGGCAGCGCGAACGGCGCCGGCCCGTCGACCGCGACGCACGCCGGCTGCTGCGCGCCGCCGCAGCCCGGCATCGTCAGCGCGACGGACGCCGGCTGCGTCGCATAGGCGATCGTCACGCGGTAGCGGGCCTGCGCGCCGTCCGCTTCGTCGAAGCCGCGCTGCGCGAGCTCGCGGCGCACGAGCGTCTCCACCTGCCGGTAATCCGCGTTGTCGGCCTGCGTGGCCGTGCGCGCGAAATCGTAGGTTCGCGCGCCCGCCAGCGCCCCCGGCGCCGCCGATGCGCTGACGCCCGTCGTCACCGACGCGCACCCGGACAACAGTGCGGCCGCCAGCGCCGCCCCCGTCCACAAGACTTTCATAGCTTCTCCCATATCGCTGTTCGCCCCCGTCCTAGCCATCCGCCCGCGCGCGAGCCCCACTCGCGCCGGGCGGTCGAATGCCTGCGTCGTCACGCCGACGGCTCGTCGAGCGTCGGCAGCGACACGGTGATCGCGGTGCCGACGCCCGGCGTGCTGTCCACGCCGATGCCGCCGCCATGCCGCACGACCACGGTCTTGACGAACGCCATGCCGAGCCCGGAGCCGGCGACCTCCGGCCGCTCGTTCGTGTGAAACCGCTTGAAGCGCTCGAACAGATGCCGCTGATCGTCGAGCGAAATGCCGTAGCCCTGGTCGCGGATCGTGCAACGCATGCGCTTCGTGCCCGGTTCGACCGATAGCGTACACGCGATCACCGTGTCCGTCGGACTGTATTTGACCGCATTGTTCAACAGATTCACGAGCGCGCGGGTCATCAGCGAGCGGTCGGCGCCGACCCAGCACGGCTCGTCGCCGAACAACGTGTCGATGCGGATGCGCTTCGCCTGCGCCTGCGGCCAGACTTCGTCGCTCGCGTCGATCAGTAGGTCGGCGAAGCTCACCGCTTCGAGCTGATACGTCTGCGATTCCGCGCGCGCGAGCTGAACGAACTCGTCGGCGAGCATCAGCGCGCGCTGCGCGTAGCGCTCGATGCGCGCGAGCAGCCCGCGCGTGTGCTCGGATTCGGCCCGCTGCCGCTCGATCTCGACGAGCGCGAGAATCGACGACTGCGGCGAGCGCATGTCGTGCGACAGCAGATGCAGCGCCTCCTCGCGCTGCCGCTCGGCCGCGTGCAGCGCGGTCACGTCGACGAGGCCGGCGATCCAGCCCGTCACGTTGCCCTGCGCGTTCGTGCACGGCGCGTAGCGTAGCAGATGGTCGAGGCCGCTGCGGTCGCGGACCTCGATGCCGCGCTCCATCACGTCGTTCCCGTAGTCGCGCGTCGGGTCGAGCGCGGCCGGCCAGTGCGTGCGGATCTCGACGTCCTGCTCGGCGTTGCCGTCGACCGTTTTCGTGAACGCCAGCTCGCCGAACGCGACGCGCAGCGGCCGCCCTTCCGGCGCGGGCGCGTTCAGCCGCGCGCAGTAGCGCTTCGCCGCGTGATTGGCGATCAGCACGGTGCCAGCGAGATCGGTCACGACGACGGGCTCCGGCATGCTGTCGAGGCTGTCCCAGACGAAGCGCTTCATGTCCTGCACGCGCTGCGCGGCCTGCGCCATCAGCGCCATCTGCCGCTCGAGCACGTCGCCGCCGAATTCGTTGCGCTCGCGCGGCGCCTCGGGCAGCAGATGCGGCTCGTCGGCAAGGCGCTGCAGTTCGTAGCGCAGGTACGACATCGTCATCTCGAGACGCCGCCAGTTCCAGATCGGATACGCGGCGATCAGCCCGAAAATCGCCGGCGCGGGCGACAGCCACAGCCGCGCCTCGTAGAGGAGCGCCGCGCTCGACGCCACCGCGAGCCCGGCGAGGCTCAGCGTGAGGAGCAGCGAGCGCCACGGCGACAGCATCAGGAAGCCCGCGAGCAGCACGACGAGCGGCAGCAGCGACGCGCTGAACACGAGCCAGCCGGACACGGGCGAGATCGCGCGGCCCGTCATCAGCGTGTCGAGCACGCTCGCATGGATGTAGACGCCCGGCAGCGGGCCGAACTCGCCCGAGATCGGCGTCGCGAAACGGTCGTAGAGCCCCGACGCGGTCGCGCCGACGATCACGATCTTGCCGCGCAGCTCGTCGGGGTTCACGCGGCCCGCGAGCACGTCGACAAACGAGATCGCCGGATAGTTCTGCGACGCGCGGCTGAACGGGATGAAATAGCGGGACTCGCCGTTGTCGTCCTGTGCGATGTCGTGCGCGCGTCGCGCGATCGGCGCCGGCTGCGCGAGCTTCAACTGGCCGTTCTCGAGCGCGTGAAACACGTGCACCATCAACTGCGGCCAGCGGTGCCGGCCGTCGCTCTCGAAGAGCGCGACGCTGCGCACGATGCCGTCCGGATCGACTTCGAGATTGATGTGGCCCGCGCCCGCGACATGCCGCGCGAGCACCGGCACGGGCAGATTGACGGTGCGCGTGCCGTCGCGCTCCTCCGGGCTCAGCAGCACGGGAAGGAACGTCGGCGCGAGGTCGAGCGCCTTCGCGAGCGCCCGGTCGTCGGCGGACGGCTCGGTGAACAGCACGTCGTAGACGACGGCCGCCGGATGCGTCTTCGCGAGCGCGTCGAGGAATTCCGCGTGGATGCTGCGCTGCCACGGCCAGCGGCCGAGCGTGTCGAGGCTGCGATTGTCGATCTCGACGATCACGATGTTCGACTCGATCGGCAGCTTGCGCAGCGTGAGCAGACGGTCGTAGATGATCCGGTCGACGCTCGCCGTCATCTGCCCCGCGACGCCCGAGAGGATCACCGCGACCCCGAGACAACCGATCGCGATCCACTCGACGAGAAAGCGGCGGCCGAGCAGCCGCCGCCGTTGCGCGCGGTCGAATCTCATCCGCCGCCCATCAGCGCGCGATCGTGAACGTGTTGACCGCGCCGGCCTTTTCGTAGAAACGGCCGCCTTCGTAGCGCTCTGCGATCACGGTCCAGTAGTAGTCGCCCGGCTTCAGGTTCGCCACGGCGATCCGCCCGCCCTGCGCGTCGACCTGGTCGACGATCGGGTTGCCCAGGTCCTTCGAGCGCGACAACACGAAGCGAAAGCGCGTCTTGCCGGCCGACGGGCCGCCTTCCGTCGTCGACCAACGGAACGCATAGCCGCCGTCGGCGGGCGCCGCCGACGCATCGATGCCGAAGCGGCGCCGCTCGAACGCATAGATGCGCGGCTGGCCTTCGAGGCCATGCGAATCGGTCGCCGAGATCCGCACGAAATAGGTGCCGTCCGGCACGTCGGCGAACGTCGCGTGCGGCGCCGTCACTTGCACTTCCTTGAAGAGGTCGTACAGGCCCGCGTCGCGCGCGATCTGCACGTGGTAGTACTGTGCGCCGCCGAGCGGCACGAGATCGAACGCGACCTGCGGATCGTCCTGGACCTTCGCCGGGTTGACGAGCCGCGGCGCGTCGAGCAGCGCGATCGGGTTGCCGACGACGCCGCTCGCACTCGTCACGTTGCCGAAGTTCGCGTGGACGAGCGTGTCGGTCGCGCGCTTCGCGCTCGGCGCGACGCCGACGGTGCCGTCGAGCACTTCGACCGTCGTCGACGCATGGCCGTCCTTGTCGTAATTCACGCGAAAGCGCGTGCCGCGCACGCCGGCGACGACCGACGGCGAGCGGATCTGGAAGCGGTCGTCCTTCTTCTTCAGATGGGTGACTTCACTGTCGACCGAGCCGCGGCGCAGATCGATCACGCGCTCGAGCGTGCCCGTGAGCACCGTGCGGCGCAGCGTCGCGAGATCGATCTGGCTGTCGGGCGGCAGGCTCAGGTGCGTGCCGTCCGAGAGCTCGAGCGTGACGAACGCGTTCGCGCCCGTGCGCAGGCGGTCGCCTTCCGTCAGCGTCGCATCGACGGCCACGGGCGCGAATTGCACGGCACCGCGCCCCGCGCTCTCGACCGCGCCGTGCGCGGCGATCACGCGCGCCGACAGCGGCTCCTTGCGCAGCCGCGCGGCGGGCAGCTTCAGCACGATGCCCGGCCGCAGGTGCTTCGGCACCGGCACGTCGTTCAGTTGCGCGACGAGCGGCCAGTCGTCCGACCCTTGCAGATAGCGGGCCGCGACGTCGTACAGCGTGTCGCCGCCGCGCGTCGTGTAATCGACGGTCTGCGCGGACGGATTCTTCGGCGACTGCGCGGCGGCGTGCTGCGCCGCGAGAGCCGCGGCTGCGGCGCAGCACGCCGTCAGCACGGACTGCGTCACGATCCCGCGTGCGCTCACTCGGCGTCCCCCTGCATCACGCGCTCGAGGCGGTAGCCGTAGCCGTAGATCGGCGCGAGCCGGTAGCCGTTCTCCGGACGCAGGCCGAGCTTCGTGCGCAGCATCGAGATGTGCGTGTCCATCGTGCGCGACGGGATGTCGGTCGCCTGCTTCCAGACGAGATCGAGGATGTGCGCGCGCGACAGCGGCCGGTCGAGATGCTGGAACAGCAGCAGCGCGAGCTCGAACTCCTTCTGCGTGAGGCTCACCGGCTTGTCGCCGACGTATGCCTGCTTCAGGTTCGCGTCGAACTTGTAGTTGTCGAACTCGCGGATCGACGACTCCGCGTTGACAGGATACGCGCGGCGCAGCAGCGAGCCGATCCGCGCGCGCAGGATCGGACCGGACACGGGCTTCACGACGTAGTCGTCGGCGCCCGCGTTCAGGATCTGCGTGATGCCCGCCTCGTCGTCGCGGCTCGTCATGAAGATGATCGGCAGGCGATGTTCGACCTGGTTCGCCCGCACCCACTTGAGCACTTCCTCGCCGGACATGTCCGGCACGTTCCAGTCGAGCACGAGCAGGTCGAAGGTCTCGCGCTGCAGCCGCTTCTTCAGCGCCTTGCCTTCCTTGAAGGCATAGCATGTATGGCCCGCGGCCGTCAGCGTCTGACTGACAAAGTCCGTCTGAGCCTGATCGTCATCCAGTACAGCAATTCTCATAGCACCCCGCAAAACGAAATCCATTCAGGCTCCCGCAACCGCCGAGCGGCAATGGGCAGGCCCGCACGAGCCCCCGATTCGTTGTAACTCGCCATTATCGGCTGAATGGTGAAGGTTGTCCGGCGCGCCACACGCGAACCGGTATTCTATGTGATCGATCACCCCATATCTCAAAAACGGGGCACGCCTGATCGGCGTTTTCATGATGGTAGTATGAAAACGCCCGGAGAAATGTGCGTATCGCCGCGTAATTATGTCAACGCGATGACCGCGCTGCCGGCCGCACGCGCGGCCGGCAGCGCGGCGAAACGAAACAATCGTCAGACAGGATCGGTTTCGAGCGCATCGGGTGCGATCGCACGCGGCGCGTGCTGCAATGCTTCATGCAGACGGCCGCGCACGTGCTCCCATGAGGCGCCCGCGTAATCCGGCTGTCCGGCCGCCCACGCGTGCGCGAGGTCGAACACGCGCTCGATGGTGGCGGCGCACCGCGTCAGATCCGGCTGCGGGCCGCCGAGCGCTTCGCGCATCCATTCGGCGAGCCACGGCATCTCGTTCGCGCTCGAATCCGCATACGCTTCCAGCGCGGCGCGCGCATGGCGGTCATGCTCGGGATCGAGCTCGACGCGCTGGATCGGCCGCGCCCGCTCGCGCGCCCTGCCGTTCGGCTCGAACGGTATTCGAATCGTTCCCGACCTGAACAGCATGACCTCCCCCAGTTAGCCGCGGCGACACGCACGAGCCTGTTCTTTGCGATACGTCCCGCTCGCAGCCGCCGTGCGACACGGCGCGATTCCGCAGACGAGACTCGACAGCGCAGTATAGGCAACGCGCGCAGGAAGGTGGTTTAAGGATTGTCAGACACGACGCGGCGCGCCAGGGCAATCGCATGAAGGTCCTTACCAGCCAAGGAGTTGAGCCCGGTAGTTGTCGCTGGTGGCGGCCTTGAGTCGACGGATTTTGAGGCCGGCCTTGGTCTGAGTATCTTTGCGCAGCAGGTTCATCGTGATGCGCCGCAGGATGGCAAAGTTCTGCGCCGCATTCTCGACCCGCACCCGGCACTGGTCTTCACCGAATGCCACGTCGAGCGCCCAATGCATCGAATTCTCGATGCCCCAGTGGGAACGCACGGCGTGCGCCACGCGCACCGCATCGGGCGGTAGCTCGTCACGTAATACCGGCGTTCAACCGACACCGTGCCGCCGATCTCGCGTGTGGCCTCGACCATTGCGATCGAGCGCATGCCCGGCCACAGCGCCGCCGCGCGCCATGTGCTCATCACGTCGCTGACGAGGCAGCGACGCGTTTCGATCCGGCCGTGGTCCTTTTCGACGGCTCGATGCTCATTCGAACCGTCCCAGCGCTCGCCGGGCGGAAGACGGTCGAGCGCGTCGAGCGTTGTGCGAATCTCCACGAGCAGCGTCGGCTGGTTCTCCTTGACCGCCAACAATCGTGGGCCGGCGTCCGGCTACGCGGATCGCGCAACTCGCCGAACGCGTCTTCGATGCTCAAGGCTTGCGTTTCCGTCATCTGATGCCTCCGCAAAAGATGGTAGTAAACGCTTGATTCGCCTCGGTTTACAACCCCGCTCGTCACTCCTTGATTGTTAACGCCCATTCATGCGATTGCCCTGCGCGGCGCGAGCCGGCGGACGGCCGCTTCCGGCGCCCGCGCGCGTCAGCGGCGGCGCATCAGGAAGACGAACGTCCTGTCCTGCGTCGTCGACGATTCGACGATTTCGTTGCCCGTCTGCTTCGCAAACGCGGCGAAATCGCGCTGCGAGCCGGGATCGGTGGCGAGCACCTTCAGAATCTGGCCGCTTTCCATGTCGGCGAGCGCTTTCTTCGCGCGCAGGATCGGCAGCGGGCAATTGAGCCCGCGCGCGTCCACTTCCTTGTGAATGAGCATCGGCTTTCGACCTTCGAATGGCGCGCCGTCGCGGCGCTATCGGAACGACAGATTCTACCGCATGCGCTCCCGTCCGCCCCCGCGCGAGCGCACGCGCGCCGCCCGCCATGCGGCGCGCGTGCGTCGGGCTACAGCTCGATCGCCCGCCCGGTCCGCAGCGATTCGCGCAGCGCATGGCCGATTCTCGTCGCCTCGAGCGCGTCCGCGAGCGTCGCGCCGCCCGTGCCGCCCTCGCCGCGCACCGCCGCGACGAACGCCTGCGCCTCGATCAGGAACGCCTCCTCGAAGCGGTCGAAGAACGTCGGCGTGCAGGTGTTGCGAATGCCCGCCGCATCGTAGATCTCGACGCGGTTCGCGCGCGGGTTGCGGCCGATCGCGAGCCCGCCCGCCGTGCCGATCACTTCCGAGTGCGTGTCGTTGCCGTGCGCCATCGTGCGCGATGCGTAGAACATCGCAAGCCGGCCGCCTTCGAACTCGCAGATCGCGACGCCGTTGTCGACGTCGCCGCACGCGCGCAGGCCCTCGTGCAGCGCGACCGCGCCCGCCGCGTACACGCGCGTCGCGCGCGGCGCGCCGAGGAGCCAGCGCGCGACGTCGATGTCATGCACCGTGCAGTCGAGGAAGATGCCGCCCGAGGTCGGCGCGAAGCGCACGAAGAAGCCTTCCGGATCGTTCCGGTCGCAAGTCTGCGAGCGCACGAGGAACGGCCGGCCGATCTCGCCCGCCGCAACGCGCGCGTATGCGTCGCGATAGCTCGGATCGAAGCGGCGCATGAAGCCGATCGTCGCGACGAGATGCGGCCGCGCGCGCGCCTCGGCGAGCACCCGCTCGCATTCGCCGAGATCGAGCGACAGCGGCTTCTCGCAGAACACGTGCTTGCCCGCGACGAGCGCCGCGACGATCTGGTCCGCATGCAGCGCCGACGGCGTGACGAGCCAGAGCGCGTCGAGCTCGGGGTCGGCCGCGAGCGCATCGAAATCCTCGTAGACGCGCGGCACGCCGAGCGCATCGCGCGCCCACGCGCATTCGTCGGCGACGGGACTGCACGCGGCCGCGAGCCGCGCGCCCGCGACACGCCGCGCGAGGTTCTCCGCATGGCGCCGGCCGAGCCGCCCGAGCCCCGCGATGCCGATCCGCACGGGTGCGGCGCGGTGGCTGATTGTCATCGCATCGCTCCTTCAGGCCGCCGTTTCATCGAGCTTCACCGCGCGCCCTTCCCGCCACGACAGCGTCGCCGCCTCGGCGAGCTCGAGCGCCTTCACGCCGTCGGCGATCGTCGTGCGCACCGGCTCGCCGCTCGTCACCGCCGCGAAGAAGTGCTCGATCTCACGCGCGTACGCCGCGCGATAGCGTTCGAGGAAGAACGCCTCGGGCAGGTCCGTCGACACCGCCTGCGCCGAGTAGCCCGTCACCTCGGTCGGCCGCACGTTGCCCGCCTGCAGCATCCCGGCGCTGCCGAGCACTTCGAAGCGCTGGTCGTAGCCGTACGCGGCGCGGCGCGACGTGTTGATCTGGCAGAGCCGGCCGCGCTTCGTGCGGATCGTGACCGCGGTCGAATCGACGTCGCCCGCGTCCGCGATCGCCGGGTCGGTGAGGCAACTGCCCGTCGCGTGCAGCGTGTCGGCGTCGTCGCCGAGGACCCAGCGGAAGATGTCGAAATCGTGGATCAGCATGTCCTTGAAGATCCCGCCCGAATGCCTGATGTAGTCGAGAGGCGGCGCGCCCGGATCGCGGCTCGTCACGACGAGCATCTCCGGCGTGCCGATCTCGCCCGCGTCGACGCGGCGCTTGAGTGCCTCGAACGTCGGATCGAAACGGCGCTGGAAGCCGATCATGCAGACGACGCCCGCCCGCGCGACGGCCGCCTCGCATACGCGCGCCCGCGCGAGCGTCAGGTCGACGGGCTTCTCGCAGAACACGTGCTTGCCCGCGCGCGCGGAGCCGACGATCAGATCGGCGTGCGTGTCGGTGCTCGAGCAGATCACCGATGCGCCGATCGACGCGTCGCCGAGCGCGCCCTCGACGTCGGCAACCTGCGCGCCGTGCTGCGCGGCGAGCGCGGCCGCCGCGTCGCGGTTCACGTCGACCACGTACTTCAGCCGCACGCCGGGCCGGCGCGCGAGATTGCCCGCATGAATGCGGCCGATGCGCCCGGCGCCGAACACGGCGACGTCGATCGTCGGTACTGCATTAGTCATCGTATCCTCCAGTGTCCTTGACTTCTTCCACGTTCAACTCCAGCCGGTACGCGAGCGCGATGAAGAGCGCCTGGCACAGGCAGATCGTGCTCGTGAGCGAGCGGAACGCGAACGCACTCCCCTCCTTCACGAGCAAATGGGCGCTCGCGTCGCGCGCGAGCGGCGACAGACGGCTGTCGGTGATGACGAGCGTCTGCGCATGGTTGTGGCGCGCGGCGCGCAGGCAGTACTGCGTTTCCTTGCCGTACGGCGCGAAGCTGATCGCGATCACGACGTCGCCCTTCTTCACGCTGCGAATCTGCTCGCGGTACATCCCGCCGAGGCCGGACACGAGATGCACGCGCTTGGCCGTATGCTGGAGCGCGTAGACGATGTAGCTCGCGACCGGAAACGAACGGCGCACGCCAACCACGTAGATGTTCTCCGCGCGCTCGAGCATCGTGACGGCCGCGTCGAACTGGTCGTCGTCGAGGCCCGCCGCGAGTTCGTCGAGCCCCGCGCGCGACGCGTCGATGAACTGCCGCGCGACCGCGCCGCCCGTCATCTGGCCCGACTTGCCGTCGATCAGGTTGCGAATGCGCTGCTGGTAGCTCTGCACGGTCGGGTTCTGGCCCGTATAGGCATCCTTGAACACCGCCTGCAAATCGGAAAAACCCGAAAAGCCGAAGCGCTGCGCGAAGCGCACGACGGCGGACGGATGCACGCCGCAGCGCTCGGCGATGTCGCTCGTGCGGTCCATCATCACGCTCGAGCGGTGCTCGTCGATATACGACGCGATGCGCTTCAACTGGCGCGGCAGCGTGTCGAAGGCGTCGGCGATCCGTTGCAGCAGATCGTCGACGGCGGGCGTCTCCGGTTGTGTCGTATCGTCCATGTGCGTTCCGTCCGGCGCGCCCGGCCACGCGCATCGCGCGCGTGGCGGCCAGGCGCCGGACGCCTTGTCCGTTGTCTTGTCGTCGTGCACCGAGTATAGGCACTGCGCCCACAAAATGGAACAAATTTTCCAACATACCAATAAATAAAATTTTCTTTGCAATTCACGGCGAGTTGACCTAACCTTGCTCGTGAACGCGGCCCGATCTGCGTTCGCCCGAAAACGACAGATAGAGAAAGGTGGAGACATGAGACTTTGCACCGGCAAGGCCGTCCTGCGCGCATGCGTCGCCGCGATCGCCGTCGCGGCGGGCGTGGGCGGCGCGGCCCCGGCCGCCCAGGCGGCAGGCGCGCGCTTCGCGCTGATCAGCCACGCGCCCGATTCCGATTCGTGGTGGAACACGATCAAGAACGCGATCAAGCAGGCGGACGAGGACTTCGACGTCACGACCGACTACCGCAATCCGCCGAACGGCGACATCGCCGACATGGCGCGCCTGATCGAGCAATCGGCCGCGCGCGACTACGACGGCGTGATCACGACGATCGCCGATTACGACGTGCTGAAGAATTCGCTGAAGAAAGTCACCGCGAAGAAGATCCCGCTCGTGACGATCAACTCCGGCACCGAGGAACAGAGCGCGCAACTGGGCGCGATCATGCACGTCGGCCAGCCCGAGTACGTCGCGGGCCGCGCGGCGGGCGAGAAGGCGAAGGCGGCCGGCGTGAAGAGCTTCGTCTGCGTGAACCACATCGCGACCAACAGCGTGTCGTTCGACCGCTGCCGCGGCTTCGCCGACGCGATCGGCGCCGACTACAAGAGCTCGACGATCGACTCCGGCCAGGACCCGACCGAGATCCAGTCGAAGGTGAGCGCGTATCTGCGCAACCACCCGAACACGCAGGCGATCCTCACGCTCGGCCCGGTGCCCGCCGCGGCGTCGCTGAAGGCGGTCCAGCAGATGGGCCTCGCGAACAAGCTGTTCTTCGCGACGTTCGACTTCTCCGACGACATCGCGAAGGCGATCCAGAGCGGCGCGATCAAGTTCGCGATCGACCAGCAGCCGTACCTGCAGGGCTACATCCCGGTGGCCGTGCTCGCGATCGCGAAGCAGAACAAGACCACCGATCCCGCGAAGATCCGCCAGATCCTCGAGGCGAACCCGAAATTCCAGGCGCGGCTCTCGACCTACGGGCTGCAGCCGTCGTACGGGCCGAAGAACATCCGCTCGGGCCCGGGCTTCATCACGAAGGAGAACCTCGACAAGGTGATCAAGTACGCGGGCCAGTACCGCTAACGTCCATCGCATCGATTCGCACGACGCGCGGGCGCACGCCCGCGCGCTTTACCGGCGAAGCGGAGCCGAACGCGCCGCGCGCCGGGCATCAAGGAGACATCATGGGTGTAGTCGGCAAGCACATGTCAGCGCACGCACACGAAAAACCGCAGCCGGGCGCGGCGTCCGACGAGCGGCTGCGCGGCGAAGCGTGGTTCCAGCGCTTTCTCAACCGTCCCGAGTTCGCCGCGATTTCCGGCGCCGTGCTCGTGTTCGCGGTGTTCGCGTTCGGCGCGGGCGGCTCCGGGATGTTCAACCTCGACGGGATCATGAACTGGTCGCAGGTCGCGGCCTACCTCGGCATTCTCGCCGTCGGCGCGTGCCTGCTGATGGTCGCGGGCGAGTTCGACCTGTCGATCGGCTCGATGATCGGCTTCGCCGGGATGATGGTCGCGATCCCGACCGTCTACTTCCACTGGCCGATCTGGCTCGCGGTGCTGTTCGCGTTCGCGGGCTCGATGGCGCTCGGCGCGCTGAACGGCTATCTCGTGATGCGCACGAAGCTGCCGTCGTTCATCGTCACGCTCGCGTTCCTGTTCATCCTGCGCGGCCTGACGCTCGCGCTGTCCATCATGTTCGCCGACCGCACGATCGTCTCGGGCCTCGGCGACTACGCGCACGCCGACGCCGTCGTGCACTTCCTGTTTCAGGGCGTCGCGTTCCACGAGCTGTTCCGCTGGCTCGCGCACGCAGGCGTCGGCCAGTTGCTCGACAACGGCGAGCCGCTCGTGCCCGGCGTGCCGAAGGTGATCCTGTGGTGGTTCGCCGTCACCGCGATCGGCGCGTTCGTGCTCGCGAAGACGCGCTACGGCAACTGGATCCTCGCGGCGGGCGGCGACGCGCACGCGGCGAAGAACGTCGGCGTGCCGGTGCGCCGCGTGAAGATCTCGCTGTTCGTGCTGACCGCGTTCTGCGCGTGCCTGTTCGCCGTGCTGCAGGTGGCCGACATCGGCTCGGCCGCGGCCGACCGCGGGCTGCAGAAGGAATTCGAGGCGATCATCGCCGCGGTGATCGGCGGCACGCTGCTCACGGGCGGCTACGGCTCGGTGATCGGCGCCGCGTTCGGCGCGCTGATCTTCGGCGTCGTGCAGATCGGCATCACCTACACGAACATCAGCTCGGACTGGTTCCGCGTGTTCCTCGGCGTGATGCTGCTCGTCGCCGTGCTGTTCAACCACTACGTGCGCCGCCGCGTGTCGCAGTCGTAACGGAGTTCAAGCATGTCCACGCCAGCATCCAACGATACGATTCTCTCGCTCGAGAACGTCAGCAAGTATTTCGGCAAGGTGATCGCGCTGTCGGGCGTCACGCTGCGCGTCAAGCGCGGCGAGGTGCATTGCCTGCTCGGCGACAACGGCGCCGGCAAGTCGACGCTCATCAAGACGCTCGCGGGCGTGCACCAGCCGTCCGACGGGCAGTATCTCGTCGACGGCAAGCCGGTGCTGTTCGATTCGCCGAAGGACGCGCTCGACCTCGGCATCGCGACCGTCTACCAGGACCTCGCGCTCGTGCCGCTTTTGTCCGTCGCGCGCAACTTCTTCATGGGCCGCGAGCCGCAGAAGAAGCTGTTCGGCCTCGTGAACGTGATGGATCTCGATTCGAGCGCGCAGATCGCCCGCACGAAGCTCGCCGAGATGGGCATCAATGTGCGCGACGCGCACCAGCCGATCGGCACGATGTCGGGCGGCGAGCGCCAGTGCCTCGCGATCGCGCGCGCGATCCACTTCGGCGCGCGCGTGCTGATCCTCGACGAGCCGACCGCCGCGCTCGGCGTCAAGCAGAGCTTCAACGTGCTGAAGCTGATCCACACCGCGCGCGCGAAGGGAATCTCGGTGATCTTCATCACGCACAACGTGCATCACGCGTACCCGATCGGCGATTCGTTCACGCTGCTCAACCGCGGCCGCTCGCTCGGCACGTTCACGAAGGACACGATCAGCAAGAACGAGGTGCTCGACATGATGGCGGGCGGCGCCGAGATGCAGAAGATGATCGCCGAACTCGACGGCGCGACCATTTGATCCAGGACTCGCGATGACTTTCCCTACTCTCCCCTTTGCGCAGAACCGCCCGCTCGACGTGATCTGCATCGGCCGCGTCGCCGTCGATCTCTACGCGCAGCAGATCGGCGCGCGGCTCGAGGATGCGTCGAGCTTCGCGAAATATCTCGGCGGCTCCTCGGGCAACATCGCGTTCGGCTGCGCGCGGCTCGGCCTGAAATCGGCGATGCTCTCGCGCGTCGGCCACGACCACATGGGCCGCTTCGTGCGCGAGACGCTCGCGCGCGAAGGCTGCGACACGAGCCGCCTGCGCACCGATCCCGAGCGCCTGACCGCGCTCGTGCTGCTCGGCCTGAAGGACCGCGACACGTTCCCGCTCGTCTTCCATCGCGAGAACTGCGCGGACATGGCGCTCGACGAAGACGATTTCGACGAGGCGTTCATCGCGTCGTCGAAGGCGCTCCTCATCACCGGCACGCACTTCTCGACCGAGCAGGTGATGCGGGCGAGCCGCCGAGCGCTCGACTACGCGCGCCGCAACCAGGTGCGCACGGTGCTCGACATCGACTATCGCCCCGTGCTGTGGGGCCTGACCGGCAAGGCCGACGGCGAGACGCGCTTCATCGCGAACGAAGGCGTGACCGCGCACCTGCAGCGGATCCTGCCGCTCTTCGACCTGGTGATCGGCACCGAGGAGGAATTCCGCATCGCAGGCGGCAAGGACGCGCTCCCCGATGCGCTCGCGATGGTGCGCGCGGCGACGAGCGCGACGCTCATCGTCAAGCGCGGGCCGCTCGGCTGCTCGATCGTCGACGGCGACGCGCCCGCGGCGCTCGGCGCGCTGCCGATCATCGGCGGCGTCGAGGTCGACGTGATGAACGTGCTCGGCGCGGGCGATGCGTTCGCGTCGGGATTCCTGTCGCAATGGCTGCGCGGCCGGCCGTTCGCCGACGCCGCGCGCGCGGCGAACGCGTGCGGCGCGCTCGTCGTGTCGCGGCACGGCTGCTCGCCCGCGATGCCGACGCCCGCCGAGCTCGCGTATTTCCTCGCCGAGGCGAGGCGCGATCCCGCGCGGATGCGCCGCCCCGATCTCGACCCGACGCTCGCGCGGCTGCATCGGGTGACGCCCGCGCGCACGCCGCGCGACGAGGTGCTCGGCTTCGCGTTCGATCACCGCAACCAGTTCTTCGAGCTCGCGCGGCAAACGGGCGCGAGCGTCGCGCGCATCGATGCGCTCAAGCGCCTGTTCGTCGAGGCGGTCGCGCAGACGGAGGCGCAGCTCGGACTCGCCGGCCGGATCGGCGTGCTGATCGACGACCGCTACGGCCAGGACGCGCTCAACGACGCGACGGGCCGCGGCTGGTGGATCGGCCGACCGGTCGAACTGCCGGGGTCGCTCCCGCTCGAATTCGATCACGGCCGCTCGATCGGCACGACGCTCGTGTCGTGGCCGCAGGAGCACGTCGCGAAGTGCCTCGTCCAATACCATCCGGACGAGGCCGCCGAGCCGCGGATCGAGCAGGAAACGCAGTTGCGCGCGCTGTATGACGCGGTGCAGGCGAGCGGTCACGAGCTGCTGCTCGAAGTGATTCCGCCGCACCGCGCGGATCTGCCGCAGGCGGCCGACACCGTGTACCGCGCGCTCAAGCGCCTGTACAACCTCGGCATCCATCCGGAATGGTGGAAGCTCGCGCCGCTCGACGCGGCCCAATGGCAGGCGATCGACGCGCTGATCGCCGAGCGCGATCCGTACTGCCGCGGCGTCGTGCTGCTCGGGCTGTCGGCGCCCGTCGGCGAGCTCGCCGACGGCTTCAGGGCGGCGGCCGCGTCCGCGACGTGCCGCGGCTTCACGGTCGGCCGCACGATCTTTCACGAGCCGAGCCGCGCGTGGCTCGCGGGCGAGATCGACGACGCCGGGCTGATCGCGCGCGTGCGGCAGACGTTCGAGACGCTGATCGGCGCGTGGCGCGCGGCCCGCGCGGACGCCCGCGCGCACGGCCGGCACGCGGCCGCGCCGCGCGTGGCCGCCTAGGAGCGCGCGCATGAACCGCAGAGCAATGGATGACGAAATCCTACGGAACCCGAGCGTGAACGACCTCATCGACGATCCGGCCGCGAACATCCGCGGCACCGTCCGCCTGACCGCCGCGCAGGCGCTCGTGCGCTATCTGGCCGCGCAGCGCGTCGCGGCGGGCGGCGGCGGCAGCGACACAGCCGACAGCAGCGCGCCCCTGTTCGGCGGCGTGTTCGCGATCTTCGGGCACGGCAATGTCGCGGGCCTGGGCGAAGCGCTGCATCAATACCGCGACGCGCTGCCGACCTACCGCGCGCACAACGAGCAGGCGATGGCGCACAGCGCGATCGCGTACGCGAAGGCGCACATGCGCCGCCGGATGATGGCCGTGACGACGTCGATCGGCCCCGGCGCGACGAACCTCGTCACCGCGGCCGCGCTCGCGCACGTGAACCGGCTGCCGGTGCTGCTGCTGCCGGGCGACGTGTTCGTGTCGCGCGCGCCGGACCCGGTGCTGCAGCAGATCGAGGATTTCCACGACGGCGGGATCTCGGCGAACGACGCGTTCAAGGCCGTATCGCGCTACTTCGACCGGATCGTGCATCCGGCGCAGTTGCTCACCGCGCTGCCGCGCGCGCTGCGCGTGCTCACCGACGCGGCGCTCTGCGGCCCCGTCACGCTCGCGCTGCCGCAGGACGTGCAGGCGATGGCGCACGACTACCCGGCCGAGTTCTTCGCGCCGCGCGTCGTCACGTTTCATGCGCCCGCGCCCGTCGAGGCGGAGCTCGACGCGGCGCTCGCGCGGTTGCGCGCGGCCAGGCGGCCGTTCATCGTCGCGGGCGGCGGCGCGCTGTACAGCGAAGGCGGCGCGGCCGCGCTCGCCGCGTTCGCCGCGCGCCACGGCATTCCGGTCGGCGAGACGCAGGCCGGCAAGAGCGCGCTGCCGTGGGATCATCCGCTGAACGCGGGCGCGATCGGCGTGACGGGCTCGCCCGCCGCGAACGCGCTCGCGCACGACGCCGACTGCGTGATCGCGGTCGGCACGCGGTTGCAGGATTTCACGACGGGCTCGAACACGCTGTTCGCGCACGCGCGCGTCGTCGGCATCAATGCGAATGCGTTCGACGCGCTGAAACACCGCGCGTCGGTCGTGCAGGCCGACGCGCGGCTCGCGCTCGACGCGCTGGGCGCACGCCTCGAAGGCTGGCGCGCCGACGCCGCGTGGACCGCGCGTGCGCAGGCGCTCGCCGGCAACTGGCGCGACGCCGTGACGGCCGTCACGCACGCGCCGCCGCGCGCGGGCGCGCTGCCGTACGACGCCGACGTGATCGGCGCCGTCCAGCGCTCGGCGCCCGATTCGGCCGCGCGCGACATCGCCGTGTGCGCGGCGGGCACACTGCCCGCCGAGTTGCACAAGCTCTGGCGCGCGGCGGTGCCGGGCGGCTACCACGTCGAATACGGCTATTCGTGCATGGGCTACGAGATCGCGGGCGGGCTCGGCGCGAAGCTCGCGAAGCCCGAACGCGACGTGATCGTGATGGTCGGCGACGGCAGCTATCTGATGATGAACAGCGAGATCGCGACGTCGGTGATGCTCGGCGCGAAGCTGATCGTCGTCGTGCTCGACAACCGCGGCTACGGCTGCATCAACCGGCTGCAGCAGGCGTGCGGCGGCGCGCCGTTCAACAACCTGTTCGACGATTGCGCGCAAGGCCCGCTCGGCGCGCCGCGCATCGATTTCGCCGCGCACGCGCGCGCGCTCGGCGCGCACGCGGAGCACGTCGCCGACGTCGCCGCGCTCGAAGCGGCGATGGCGCGCGCCCGCGCGTCCGATCGCACGTACGTGATCTGCATCGACACCGATCCCGCCCGCACGACGCCCGACGGCGGCTGGTGGTGGGAAGTCGCGGTGCCCGAAGTCTCGCCGCGCGACGCGGTGCGCGGCGCGCGCGCGGACTACGAGCGGCACGTCGCCGCGCGCGCGGGCGCCGCTTCCGCTTCGTCTTCAACCTCTACCCCGGAATCATCGACATGAGCGCACCCGAGATCCGTATCGGCATCAATCCGCTGTCGTGGATGAACGACGACCTGCCGTCGCTCGGCGGCGAGACGCCGCTCGCCGTCGCGCTGACCGAGGGCCGCGAGATCGGCTACGAAGGCTTCGAGCTCGGCAACAAATTCCCGCGCGAGCCTCAGGCGCTGAAGGCGCTCCTCGCGCAATACGATCTGTCGCTCGTGTCCGGCTGGTACTCGGGCCGGCTCGCCGAGCGCGGCGTACAGGAAGAGATCGACGCGGTCGGCCCGCATCTCGAGCTGCTCGCGAAGAACGGCGCGACGGTGATGGTCTACGGCGAAGTGGCCGGATCGATCCAGGGCTCGCCCGCGCCGCTCTACCAGCGCCCGCGCTTCGTCGACGGCGCGCAATGGGACGCATACGCCGAGCGCGTCGATGCGTTCGCGCGCCATACGCTCGCGCGGGGCGTGCGGCTCGCCTATCACCATCACATGGGCGCGTACGTCGAATCCCCCGCCGACGTCGACCGCCTGATGGCGAGCACGAGCGATGCGGTGGGCCTGCTGTTCGACGCCGGCCACATGACGTTCGGCGGCGGCGATCCGGCGGCCGAGCTCGCGAAGCACATCGGCCGCGTGTGCCACGTCCACTGCAAGGACGTGCGCCCGGCCGTGATCCGGCTCGCGCGCAACCGCAACTGGAGCTTTCTCGACGCGGTGATCGCGGGTGCGTTCACGGTGCCGGGCGACGGCTCGATCGATTTCCCGACGATCGTCGACATGCTCAAGCGCCACGGCTATCGCGGCTGGCTCGTCGTCGAGGCCGAGCAGGACCCGGCCGTCGCGCCGAGCTACGCGTATGCGCAAAAGGGCTACCGGACGCTGCGCGCGCTCGTCGACGCGCCGCTTTCGCCCGTCGGTCATCAGGAGGCGGCTTAAATGAGTCTGCTCGTCAAGGGCGCGGGCGACGGCACGTCGATCGCGCGCGTCACGCCGGAATCGGCGCACTGGAAACACGTCGGCTTCGCCGCGTATCGGCTGAAGGCAGGCGAGGCGCTCGAGCTCGCCGAGGCCGCGCGCGAAATGTGCATCGTCGTGCTGACGGGCACCGTCGATATCGAAGCGGGCGACGGCACGCGCTGGACCGGGCTCGGCTCGCGCGACAGCGTGTTCGACGGCGTCGCGCCGTATGCGCTGTACCTGCCGCCGAAGCTCGCCGTTACCGTGCGCGCGTCGCGCGACGCGGAGCTCGGCGTCGCGAGCGCGCCCGCGACCGGCCGCTACCCGGCGCGGCTCATCAAGCCGTCGCAGATGCAGCGCTCGGTGCGCGGCAGCGGCGCGAACACGCGCTACGTCTGCGATATCCTGCCGCAGACCGAGCCCGCGGAGTCGCTGCTCGTCGTCGAGGTGCGCACGCCGTCCGGACACTCGTCGAGCTATCCGCCGCACAAGCACGACACCGACAACGTGCCCGCCGAAAGCTCGCTCGAGGAGACGTACTACCATCGCGTGCATCCGCCGCAGGGCTTCGTGTTCCAGCGCGTGTACACCGATTCGCGCGACCTCGACGAATCGATGGCCGCCTGCGACCACGACGTCGTGCTCGTGCCGCGCGGCTATCACCCGGTCGTCGTGCCTTACGGGTATGAGTCGTACTATCTGAACGTGATGGCCGGGCCGACCCGCGTGTGGCACTTCAAGAACGATCCGGCGCACGAGTGGATGCTGAGCGGCGGGCGGTAATGGCAGTCATGGCGGCGACGGCGGAGGCCGGCTCGCCCGTCAGCCGACGCTGAGCCAACGCTCGACGACGCCCGCATCGAGCGCGTTCGCCGCGCCGTCGTAGACGATCCTCCCCCGCCCCATTACCGCGACCCGCGACGCCAGCGCCGGCGCGAGCCGCATCCGCTGCTCGATCAGCAGCAGCGCGACGCCTTGCGCCTTCGCGCCGGCGAGACACGCGCGGATCTGCTCGACGGCGAGCGGCGCGAGCCCTTCGGCCGGCTCGTCGACGATCAGCACGCGCGGCGCGCCGATCAACGCGCGCGCGAGCGCGAGCATCTGCTGCTCGCCGCCCGACAGCACGCCCGCCTTCGTGCGCCAGCGCTCGGCGAGCATCGGATGGCGCTCGCGCGCGGCGGCGAGCGCCGCGCGCGCGGCCGCGCCCGACACGCCGCGCAGGCCGAGCCGCAGATTGTCCTCGACGCTCAGGAGCGCGAACACGTCGCGGCTCTCGGCCACATAGCCGACGCGACGCCGCGCGATCGCGAACGTCGGCGCGCCCGCGACGTCGATGCCGTCGATGCGCACCGTCCCCGCCACCGGCACCATTCCCATGATCGCCTTCGCGAGCGTCGAGCGGCCCGAGCCGTTGCGGCCGACGAGCGCGACGGCCTCGCCCGCCGCGATCCGCAAGTCCACGCCGTCGAGCACCGGCAGCGCGCCGTATCCGGCGCGCACGCCGCGCAATTCGAGGAGCGCGCTCATCGCTCGAACGCCTCGCCGAGATACGCGGCGCGCACGGCCGCGTTCGCGCGGATCGCCGCGGGCGAGCCGGTCGCGACCAGCTCGCCGCGCACGAGCACCGATACGCGATCGGCGAAGCCGAACACCGCGTCCATGTCGTGCTCGATCATCAGCACCGTCTTGCCCGCCGTCGCGCGGCGGATCAGCTCGATCGTCTCGCGCGCCTGCTCGCGGCTCATTCCCGCCGTCGGCTCGTCGAACAGGAACACCGACGCGCCGCTCGCGAGCGCGAGCCCGACGTCGAGCGCGCGCTGCTCCGCGTAGCTCAGACTGCCCGCGAGCGCGTCGCGGCGCGCGGCGAGGCCGATCGACGCAAGCGCCGCGTCGGCCGCGCAATCGAGCGCGGCGGCGCCGGCAAGCCGGCTGCGCCAGCGGCGGCGCTCGCGCGGCGCGTGCAGCGCCGCGCATCGCAGGTTGTCGAGCACGGTCATCCGCGCGAACACGCTCGTCTGCTGGAAGCTGCGCGCAAGCCCGAGGCGCGCGACCGCGTGCGGCGGCCGCCGCCCGAGCTCGACGCCGTTCAGCGCGATGCGGCCGCGCGTCGGCGCAAGCGCGCCCGCGATCAGATTGAAGAGCGTCGACTTGCCGGCGCCGTTCGGGCCGATCAGCGCATGGCGCTCGCCGCAGCGGATCGTCAGATCGATGCCGGCGAGCACCCGCGTCGCGCCGAACGACTTGCCGACGTTCGTCACGCGCAACGCGGGCGGCGCGCTCGCCGCGTGCACGCCGTCGCGGCCGGGAACGGCTGCGGCGGCTCCCGCGGCGGCGATCGTCGCGAACGATGGCGATGACGCGTCGTCGCGCACGCCCGCCGCACGACGCGCGCTCGTCACGTCGGCCGCACTTGCCGCATCGGCCCTGTTGCATGCGCCCGGCGCAACCGATCCGCCTGACACGCCGCTCGTGTCCGTCCCATCGGCGGCCGACGGATTCGCGCGATGCGCGCCGCGCCGCCGCGCCGCATAAGCGAGGCCTGCGGCGAGCGCCGCCGCGACCGCCGCGATCCCCCAGCCGAGCGGCGCGAGCGCATCGAATCGCCAAGGTCCGATCACGGCGCGCCGCCCGTCGTCCTGCGCGAACTGCAACGCATACGCGAGCTCGACGACGAACACGATCGCGACGCCGCCGGCGAGCGCCGCGCCCGCGCCGAAGAGCGCGCCGACAGGCTCGCATCGCCCGCCGAGGCGCGCCGCGCGCCGCCGTCGCGCGCGCCACCAGCCGCTCGCGCCGCCCGGCGCGGCGAGCACGACGGCGACGAACAGCAGCCCGAGATACAGCAGCCACGCGCGCGACACGCTCGCGACGAACACGCTGAAGAAGGTCAGCAGCACCGCGCCGACGACGGGCCCGAAGAACGCCGTCGCGCCGCCGATCACCGTTGCGAACAGCACCGCGCCCGAGCGCAGCATCCCGACGCTCTCCGACGTCGCGACCTCGACGTCGATCAGCGTCAGCGCGCCCGACACGCCGGCGAAGAACGCGGCCGCGATCGCCATCGCGTAGCGCACGCGGCGCGGATCGGTGCCGAGCGCGGCGACGCGCGCCGGATTGTCGCGCACCGCGTTCGCGAGCCGCGCGAATGGCGTGCGCACGAGCATGCGCATCGCGACCGCCGCCGCGACGCACCAGGCGGCGATCAACGCATACGCATGCATCGGCTTGCCGAAATCCCACGCGGCAAGCGCGGGGCCGGCCGCGCGGTCGATCGACACGCCGCCCGCGCCGCCGAACCAGTCGGGCATGCTCCACGCGGCGGCCGCGACGAGCTCGCCGAGCCCGAGCGTGATCATCGCGAACGCGGTGCCCGCGCGGCGCGTCGCGACGAAGCCGAGCAGCGCGCCGAACGCCGCGCCCGCGACGCCGCCCGCGAGCGGCACGAACGGCAGCGGCAGGCCGTAGCGATTGAAGCCGTGCGCGGCGGCGAACGCGCCGAGCCCCGCAAACGCCGCGTGCCCGAACGACAGCAGCCCCGTCGTGCCGAGCAGCAGGTTGTACGACAGCGCGAGCACGATCATCGCGGCCGTCTGCGCGAGATAGCCGAGCATCCAGCCGTGCGGCCACGCGAGCGCGGGCACGACGAGCAGCGCGACGAGCGCGAGCCACGACAGCGCTTCCGGCAAGCGGCTTCTCACGGCGAGCGCGCCGCTAGACATCGGCGCGCTCGCCGAGCAGGCCGCGCGCGCGGCACGCGAGCACCGCGACGAGCAGCAGATACGGAATCAGCGGCGCGAGCTGTGCGAGCGTCAGCGCGCGCCACGCGCCGGGCAGCGCGATGCCCGCCCACTGCGCCGCGTCGCCGAGCGATGCGCGGCTCGCCGTCGCGAACGTCTGCGCGCAGCCGACCGCGAGCGACGCGACGAGCGCGCCCGCGAGCGAGCCGAGCCCGCCGATCACGACCACCGCGAACACGACCGAGCCGAGCGTCTGCGCCATCGCGGGCTCGATCACCGCGAGCGGCGCGCCGATCACGCCGGCGAGCGCGGCGAGCGCGGTGCCCGCGGCGAACACGAGCGTCATCACGCGCGGCACGTCATGGCCGAGCGCCTCGACGGCCGCGCGATGCGTGAGCGCCGCGCGCACGACGAGCCCCGTCTGCGACACGCGCAGCACCGCCCACAGCGCGCCGAGCATCGCGATCGACACGATCATCATGAACGCGCGATAACGCGGGAAAACGGCGCCGTAGACGGTGAACGCCGCGCCGTCGAGCACGGCGGGCACGGGCGCGGCGAGCGGCGCGAGCCCCCAGACGAGCTTCACGCCTTCGGCGATCAGATACGCGAGCCCGAACGTGAGCAGCAATTCGTCGAGATGGCCGCTCGCCCTCACCCGCCTGAGCAGCGTGCGCTCGCACAGCGCGCCGAACGCGCCGACGACGAGCGGCGCGGCGACGAGCGCGACCCAGAAGCTCGTGCGCGCGGCGATCGCGTAGCCTGCGTATGCGCCGAGCATGTAGAAGCTCGCATGCGCGAAATTGAGCACGCCGAGCATGCTGAAGATGAGCGTGAGCCCCGCGCAGAGCATGAACAGCAACAGCCCGTAGCTCAGGCCGTTCAGCAAATCGAGAACGATCGACTGCACCGCGTCAGGCCGCCTGCCCGGCGAGCGGCGCGAGCGCGGCCCGCAACGGCTCGGGCAGCGGCACCGGACGGCGCGTCGCGCGATCGACGTATACGTGCACGAAGTGCCCTTGCGCGGCGGCCGACGCTTCGCCGTGGGCAAAGAGGCCGACCTCGTAGCGCACGCTCGACGAGCCGAGCCGCGCGACCCGCAGCCCCGCCTCGACGCGCTGCGGGAACACGAGCGGCGCGAAGTAGCTGCACTGCGTCTCGACGACGAGGCCGATCGTCTCGCCGCGCTCGACGTCGAGCACGCCGCGGCGGATCAGGTATTCGTTGACGACCGTATCGAAGTAGCTGTAGTAGACGACGTTGTTCACGTGCCCGTAGACATCGTTGTCCATCCAGCGCGTCGTGATCGGCAGGAAGTGGCGATAGGCGCTGCGCGGCAGCGGAACGGGTTTGGTCGAGGACATGTCGGCGCGATGCGAAGAAACGGTTGCTTGACGATGGGTTGAGAATGGCCGGCCGGTCGCGCGGCGATGGCGACGATGATAGCGGCGATGGCGGCGGCGCGCCCGCCGCCGTCACAGCGATTCGACGAGCATGCGCCGATAATCGTCGGCCGACGCGATGCGCGGATTCGTCTTGTGGCAATGATCGGCGAGCGCGCCTTCGATCACGTGGTCGAACACGCGCGCGTCGACGCCCATTTGCGCGAGGCCCGTCGGCAGGCCGAGGCGCGCGGTCATGTCGTGCAGCGCCTGCGGCAGGTCCGCATTCTCCGGCAGGTTCATCACGCGGCGCATCCGCGCATAGCGGCGCTCGGCGACGACGGTCGGCGCGCTTTCGTTGAAGCGCAGCACCGCGGGCAGCACGACCGCGTTCAGCGTGCCGTGATGCAGCGACGTCCTGCCGTTCACCTTCACGCCGCCCAGCGGATGCGACAGCGAATGCACGCAGCCGAGCCCTTTCTGGAACGCCATCGCGCCCTGCATCGATGCGCTCATCATCGCGAGGCGCGCGGCGCGGTCGCCCCCGTCGCGCGTCGCGCGCTCGATGTGCGCCCACGCGCGCTCGAGACCGTCGAGCGCGATGCCGTCGGCGGGCGGATTGAACGCCGGCGCGAGGAAGGTCTCGATGCAGTGCGCAATCGCGTCCATGCCGGTCGCGGCCGTGAGCCCCGGCGGCAGGCCGAGCGTGAGCGACGGATCGCAGATCGCCGCCTTCGGCAGCAGATGCCACGAATGGAAGCCGAGCTTGCGGCCGTCGGTAAGGATCAGGATCGCGCCGCGCGCGACCTCGCTGCCCGTGCCCGATGTCGTCGGCACCGCGATGAGCGGCGCGACGCCCGCGCCGATCCGGTCGCTGCCGCCCTCGATCGTCGCGTATTGCGTGAGCGGCGCCGGATGCGTCGCCGCGATCGCGACGCCCTTCGCAAGATCGATCGCCGAGCCGCCGCCGACCGCGACGAGCCCGTCGCAGCCTTCGTCGCGATAGCGCGCCGCGGCGGCGAGCACGGCCGCCTCCGTCGGGTTCGACGGCGTGTCGTCGAACACCGGCAGCGCGCCCGCCCCGAGCGCCTCGAGCGCGCGATCGACGAGCCCCGCCGCCGCGACGCCCTTGTCCGTCACGACGAGCGGCCGCGCGATGCCGCTGCGCGCGCACTCGGCGCCGAGCATCGCGAGCGCGTCGTCGCCGAGATGGATGTGCGTCAGGTAATGGATGTAGGCCACGGGAAGTCTCCTTCGATCGCGCTCGTTCGAATCGCCCCGCCGCCGCGCAAGCGCGGCCGGCGCGCGGCCCGGCGCTGGACAAGCGGCCGCCGTCCGGGCGAACATGCGACGCCGGGCGCGGCGCACGCGGGGCGTGCCGCACAGAAAAGCATAGATTGCGGCAAATTCCAAGAGGCGCGGCGCAAGGACATTTTCACATCGACGAGGACACATCATGGCAGATCCGCAGCTCATCACGACCGCTTTCGACCTCCCGGGCTACCGGATCGAACGCTCGCTCGGCGTCGCGCGCGGCATCGTCGTGCGTTCGCGCTCGATCGTCGGCACGTTCGGCGCATCGATTCAAACGCTGTTCGGCGGCAACATCTCGCTCTACACGTCGCTGTGCGAGCGCGCGCGGCAGGACGCTTACGAGCGGATGGTCGACGAGGCGCGGCGGCTGGGCGGCAACGCGATCGTCGGGATGCGCTACGACGCGACCGAGATCGCGTCAGGCGTGACCGAGGTGCTGTGCTACGGCACCGCAGTGCAGGCGGCGCGCGCCGGCTGACGCGGGCATCGCGGGCAGCGGGCGGCGCGACGCGTTGCTACGTCGTCATGGCGGGTTCCCGCCGTCATCCGTTATCGTTCGTTATCCGTTGTTCGCGGCGGCCCCAGGGAAATCGACGAATTCGAACTCGAGGCCGCGCGCGCGCATCCAGTCGGCGACCGCCTGGCCGGTGCCCGCGCGCCACGGGCGCAGCTTCGGCGGGTCGATGAGCCGATACTCGAGCAACTCGGGCGACAGGCGAATCGTCCCGTTCGCACGCACGTGATACGCGATGATCAGTTCGTTCTTGCGGATGAATTCGTAGACGCCGACGAGCGTCACCGATTCGGCCTCGAGCGACGTCTCCTCGCGCACTTCGCGCGCGATGCCCGCCTCGGGCGTCTCGCTGTGCTCGAGGAAGCCGGTGATGAGCGCGAACATTCCCTCGGGCCATGCGGCGTTGCGCGCGAGCAGAATCCTGCCTTCGTACTCGACGATCGCCGCGACGACGGGCACCGGGTTGTTCCAGTGGACGTAGCCGCAGGTTGCGTCGGGACACGCGCGGCGCACGCGGCCGCCCTCCTCGACGGGATCGGCGCGCTCGGCGAGCGCTCGCGCGCAGCGAGGACAGAAACGGTAGTCTGCGGTGGTCATTGTCGGGGACGAGTCGATTCGTTCTTCCGAACGCGTCGGGCGAATCCGGCCGGCTGTTCGGGTCGTGAAGACCTCATTCTAGCGAGTTCGAACGGCACGGACGCGGGCGGCGAACCGCGTTCCGGCCTTGACGGCGCCCCCGGCCACAGCCCGGCAACCCGGCAACCCGGCGCCGACCATCGCGCGATCGCTCCCCGCCGGCGCCCACTCGCGCCCCCTCTTCAGCGCGCCTTCACCGATACGAACTTCCGCTCGCTCCCCCGCTGAATCAACACCGCGACTGTTTTCCCCGCCTTCGCCTCCAACGCCGGCACCATGTCCGGCGTCTCGATCAGCGTATCGTCGAATTCCAGCACGACGTCGCCCGGCCGAATGCCCGCGCTCGCCGCCGGCCCGCGCACCGCGTCGACCACCATGCCGACAGGCAATCCCGTCGAGCGGCGCTCGTCGTCCGTCAGCGGATGCATCGTCAGGCCGAGGCGGTCCGCGCCACCCGCCTCGCTGCGGCCCGCGCGCGCGTTCCCCGCCGCCGACGACACGCCCGCCGCCGCACTCGCACCGAGCATCACCGTCATCGGCATCCGGTTGCGGATCAGCGTGATCGGCGTGCTCGCCGCGGGCGGCAGCGCCGCCACGTCGCCGGTGAGCTCGGACGAGCCGCCGACGGGCCTGTCGCCGATCTGCACGATCACGTCGCCCGGCTTCAGGCCGGCCACGGCCGCGGGCGACCCCGGCTCGACCGCGTTGACGAGCGCGCCCGCCGGCCGCGGCAAGCCGAACGCCGCCGCGAGCCCGGGGCCGACGTCCTGCACGTCGACGCCGAGCCCGTTCTGCGCCGCCGCGCGCTGCGCCGGCTGCGTCCGCGGCGCCGGCGGAACCGGCGGCTGCGCCTGCTGCCGCGCTTGTTGCTGCGCTTGTTGCTGTGCTTGCAGCACCTGCGCGCGCACCTTGGCCGCCATGTCGATCGGAATCGCGAACGTCACGGCCGGATTGCGATCGCCGCTTCCGTAGATTTGCACGTCGATGCCGACCACCTCGCCCGCGCGGTTGAACACCGGCCCCCCCGAGTTATCGAGGTTGCCGGTCACGTCGGTCTGGAAGAACGGGAAGCTGCCGCCGTCGGGCAGCGTGCGCGACGTCGCGCTGACGATGCCCGTCGTCACCGTGTTCGCCGAGCCGGCTGGCGTGCCGATCGTCAGCACCGGCTCGCCCGCGCGCACCCGGGACGAATTGCCGAGCCGCACGGTCGGCAGCCTCGTCGCGTCGATCTGCAGGACGGCCACGTCGCTCTGGTCGTCAACTGCGAGCACCCGCGCCTTGAATTCGCGCCGGTCGATCAGCCGGACCGTCGCTTCGCTCGCCTGGCCGACCACGTAGGCGGTCGTCAGGATGATCCCGTCGGCGCTGACGATGAAACCGGACCCGGCGCCCGCCATCGCGCGCGGCCCGTTGTCCAGCGACACGGGCGGCTGCGCGGCGAACTTGAAGTACGCGAAGAACGGATCGTCGGGATCGAGCGCCTCGAGACCGGACGCCGACATCTGCGGCTCCTGCGCAGGCACGCTCACGCTGACGACCGCGGGTCCGTATCGTTCGACGAGCGTGGGAAAATCGATCGGCCCCGCGGGACCGGTCTGCGCGATTCGCTTCGCCTTCGCGGACGGCGACAGCGTGCCCGCTGCGATCTGCGTCGGCTGCAGGCAGGCGAAGCCGGCAAGCACTGCCCCGAGCGCTGCAGCGTGAATCAGGGCGCGGCCAAGCGTTTGACGAAACACAGTGCACCTCCAAGGCAGTCGTTATGCCAGGGGCTCGTCGCGCGACGCGCGAAGGACTAGCACGCACTGATGAATCAATTATTGCATAGCGGCCGACGACCGGAAGTCCGTGCTTTCACGAAATACGCCGCATCGCTTCGGTGCGCGCGGCGCGCGTCGACCGACACGGCGCGCGCCCGGCGACGACCTGGCGGTCCGCGCCGGAGGTCGGCCGGCATCGTCATCGTGGAGGATCGCGAAACGCCGCCGTGCCGTGTCGGCGATCCGCGCATTCGAAACGAAAGCGCGGCGGCGCGTGCGGCGTGTCGGCTCGCCCGACGCAAAGTTCGACACGTCGACGTGCAGTCGGCATCGACTCGGCCGGCACGCTCACAGCCCGCGGCCGCTTCGCGATCCGGCCGTCCGTCGAGCGCTCATCCGATCCCGCGGTCGCGCGTCGCCGTACGCGAGGCGCTCGACGCAACGGCTGCGAACCCCGCCGCCCCCGCCGCCAGCACCGCCGATGCAAGCCAGAGCGCCGGCGTGAACGATCCCGCGTGCGCGGCGAGCGGTACGGCCGCGAGCGGCCCGACGATCTGTCCGACGCCGTATGACGCCGTCGCATAGCCCATCAGGCCCGCTGCGCGCTCGCCGCGCAGGCGGCGCGCTTCGCGCATCGCGAACAGCGTGATCGCGTTGAACGGCAAGCCGACGAGCGCGCTGCCGAGCGCGAATCCGGGCGCCGTCGGCCAGACGATGCCGAGCGCGACGCCAACCGCCTGCACGACGCAACATGCGGCGAGCAGCAGACGGTTGTCCCAGCGGCTCGGCAGCCGCGCGCCGGCCAGCGCGCCGACGATCAGCGCCGCGCCGAACATCGGCCAGAACAGATCGGGCCAAGGCGAATGCGCGGGCAGCGCCGCGCGGGCGATCACCGGCAGGAAAGTCGCGGTGATGATGTAGCCGAAGCCCGGCAGGCCGTAGAGGAGCACGAGCCAGAACGCATCGCGACGGCTGGCGGCCGGCGATGCGTCCGGCGCGGCGACCGCTCCGCGCTGGCCGCCGATGCCCGCCGGCGTGGAATTTCTTGGGGTTGCCGCTGTCGCTTCGTCGACTGCGTTGGCCGAGTCCGCCGCACGCCCCGCATTTGCCGCGCCGCGCCCACCGGCTGCGGCACCCGCATCGCCGCCGGCATGCGGGCCGCCCGCATCTCGCCTCCACTCGCGCGCCGCCGGCGCGAATGCGCGCCACACGAGCACCGACAGCACCGCCGACGCCGCCGCGAACCCGATCCACCCGAGCGCCGCATGCCGCCCCGCCAATGCGAAGCCGATCAGCCCGGTCGCGACGATCCCGATCCCCGGCCCGGTATAGATCACGCCGCCCCACGCGGGCGCGCCGTGCTCGACGACGCGCCGCAACCCCCACTGCGACGCGAATACGAACGTGCACGCGCTGACCGCGCCGCCGACGAAGCGCACGAGCGCCCACAGCCAGAACGGGCTTGCGATTCCCATCGCGAGCGTCAGCGCGACCGTCGCCGCGAGCCCGATGCGCACCATCCGCGCCGGATCGACGGCGATGCGCGCGCATGCCATCGCGCCGACGAAATAGCCGGCGTAATTCGCAGACGCGAGCCAGCCGCCGTGCCGGATGTCGAGCTCGCCGCCCGCGAGCATCAGCGGCAGCAGCGGCGTGAATGCAAAACGCCCGACGCCGAGCGCGACCGCGAGCGCCGCCGCGCCCGCAAGCGCCGCGTCGCGCGCCGCGCGTTCGCCGGACAACGGATGGTTCGGCGCACCGGCCTCGCCGCGGGAAGAAGGAAGGGAGCTCATCGTTTCGAGGGCGATGCGGCCGCCCCCCATCGGGCCGGAAGCGTCGCGGCAAGGTCAAGGTCATGGCCAAAGTCGACTCGATGCTAACTTGACCAACCGTTCTCGAAAAATGAATAATTCAGATTCGATTCATCCCACGGAGAGAATCATGGATCTGGCGGCCCTGGCGATCTTTCGCGCGGTCGTGCGCGAGAACGGCGTGACGCGCGCGGCGGCGAAGCTCAATCGCGTGCAATCGAACGTCACGACCCGCATCAAGCAACTGGAGGAACAGCTCGGCGCGCCGCTTTTCGTGCGCGACGGCCGCCGGCTCGTGCTCACGCCCGCCGGCGAGACGCTGCTGCCGTACGCGGAGCGCCTGCTCGCGCTCGCCGACGAGGCGCGCCATGCGGTCACCGAAAACAGGCCGCGCGGCCGGCTGCGGCTCGGCGCGATGGAAAGCACCGCGGCAAGCCGCCTGCCCGCTTTTCTCGCCCGCTACCACCAGGCATGGCCCGACGTCACGCTCGAGCTCGTCACCGGCACGACCGGCAAGCTGATCAGTCTCGTGCGCGATTTCGAGCTCGATGCCGCGCTCGTCGCGACGCCGGCCGGCTCCGAAGCGTTCGGCGAGCCGTTCGAGACCGCTGCCGCGTTCACCGAGGAACTCGTGCTGCTGACGCCGCGCGGCCACCCGCGCGTGCGCACGCCGCGCGACGTGCTGCTGCCGACGCTCGTCGCGTTCGAGCGCGGCTGCGCGTACCGCGGCTGCGTCGAGCGCTGGTACGCGGCATACGGCTTGAAGCCCGAGCGCGTGCTCGAACTCGGCTCGTACCACGCGATCGTCGCGTGCGTCGCGGCGGGCGCGGGCGTCGCGGTCGCGCCGCGCTCGGTGCTCGCCGTCCAGCGCGAGCCGGCCAGCCTCGGCGTGCATCCGATCGTCGGCATGCCGCCGATCGATACGATGCTCGTCTGGCGTCAAGGGCATTTCTCGGCGGCGCTCGCCGCGCTGCGCGACGCACTGCGCGACGCCGCCGCGGCGGCGAACGCGACCGACGTCACGGCGAACGAAGCGGCGAAGGTCGCGCGCCGGCGCGCGCGGCGCGGCACGGCGCACGAGGCGCTGCCCGCCTGACGCGCGGCATGCGCGGATGCATCGTTCGCGTCGCGAATCGCCGCAAACCTCGTCGAAGCAAAAATCGCCGAGACCACTGCGTGCGGTCGGCCTGTCACCGCCGCGCCGATCGATTCGGCCCTCCTGTGGCGCAAACGCGCGGCCTGCGAAGCGCGCCGCGGGCCACGCGATGCCGTGCCCCCGCCGCGAACGGCACGAAAACGGCACGCCGATTCCCGGCGCGCCGCCCGGCCGCGTTACAGCCGCGCCTCGACCCAGCCCTTGACGCCCGCGAGCGCCGCCGGCAGGTTCGCCGGCTCCGTGCCGCCCGCCTGCGCCATGTCCGGCCGGCCGCCGCCCTTGCCGCCCACCTGCTGCGCGACGAAGTTGACGAGTTCGCCCGCCTTCACCTTCTTGCTTGCGTCCGCGGTGACGCCGGCGATCAGGCTCACCTTGCCGCCGTCGACCGCCGCGAGCACGATCGCCGCGCTCTTGAGCTTGTCCTTCAGCTTGTCGACGGTTTCGCGCAGCGTCTTCGCATCGGCGCCGTCGAGCGTCGCGGCGAGCACATGCACGCCGCCCACCTCGACCGCCTGCTGCGCGAGCTCGTCGCCCTGGCTCGACGCGAGCTTCGATTTCAGCGCGGCAAGCTCCTTCTCTAGCGACTTGACCTGATCCTGCACCTGGCCGATCCGCTGCAGCAGCTCGGACGGCTGCGCCTTCAGCGCGGCCGCCGCCGCGTTCACGCGCGCGTCGAGCGCCTGCACGTAGCGCACCGCGTTGTCGCCCGTGATCGCCTCGACGCGGCGAATGCCCGCCGCCACGCCGCCTTCGGCGACGATCTTGAAGAGGCCGATATCGCCCGTGCGGTGCACGTGCGTGCCGCCGCACAGCTCGCGCGAGAAGCCGAGATCGAGCACGCGCACCTCGTCGCCGTACTTCTCGCCGAAGAGCGCCATCGCGCCGCCCTTCACCGCGTCGTCGTACGGCATCACGCGCACGATGCCCGGCGCGTTCGCGAGCACCTGCTCGTTGACGATGTCCTCGACGCGGCGGATTTCATCGTCGGTCAACGGCGCGTTGTGCGCGAAGTCGAAGCGGGTCTTGTCCGCGTCGACGAGCGAGCCCTTCTGCTGCACGTGCGAGCCGAGCACGTCGCGCAGCGCCTTGTGCATCAGGTGCGTCGCCGAATGGTTGCGCGCGGTGCGCGCGCGGCGCCCGGCGTCGATCTCCCCGCGAACCACGTCGCCGACCTTCAGCACGCCCTGCTCGAGCTCGCCGTGGTGGCCGATCACGTCGGCCTGGACCTTCAGCGTATCGGCGACCGCGAAACGCGTGGCCGCGTTCGCGAGCACGCCCTGATCGCCGACCTGGCCGCCCGATTCCGCGTAGAACGGCGTGTGGTCGAGCACGACGACCGCGCTCTCGCCCGCCTTCACCTCGCCGACCGACGCGCCTTCGACATACAGCGCGACGACCTTCGCGTCGTCGAACGCGATTTCCTCGTAGCCGTGGAACGTCGTCTTCGCGCCCGTGTATTCGAGGCCCTGCGTCGCCCTGAACTTGCCCGCCGCGCGCGCCTGCTCGCGCTGGCGCGCCATCGCGTCGTCGAACGCGGGCTCGTCGACCGTCACGCCGCGCTCGCGGCACACGTCAGCCGTCAGATCGAGCGGGAAGCCGTACGTGTCGTGCAGCTTGAACGCGAGTTCGCCGTCGAGCGTCTTGCCGCCCGCGGCCTCGAGATCGGCCAGCGCCGCCTCGAGGATCGACATCCCGTGCTCGATCGTCTCGAAGAAGCGCTCTTCCTCCTGGCGCAGCACGTCGGTCACGCGCGGCTCGGCTTCCTTCAGCTCCGGATAGGCGGCGCCCATCTCGGCGACGAGGTCCGCCACGAGCCGGTGGAAGAACGGCCCCTTGCGGCCGAGCTTGTAGCCGTGGCGGATCGCGCGGCGCACGATCCGGCGCAGCACGTAGCCGCGGCCCTCGTTGCCGGGAATCACGCCGTCGACGATCAGGAACGAGCACGCGCGGATGTGATCGGCGATCACCTTCAGCGAGTTGTTCGCGAGGTCGGCGACGCCCGTTTCGCGCGCCGACGCCTTGATCAGGTTCTGGAACAGGTCGATCTCGTAGTTGCTGTGCACGTGCTGCAGCACGGCCGCGATCCGCTCGAGGCCCATGCCGGTGTCGACGCACGGCTTCGGCAGGCGCGTCATGTTGCCCTGCGCGTCGCGGTTGAACTGCATGAACACGAGGTTCCAGATCTCGATGTAGCGGTCGCCGTCTTCCTGCGGCGACCCCGGCGGGCCGCCCCACACGTCCGGGCCGTGATCGTAGAAGATTTCCGAGCACGGGCCGCAGGGGCCCGTGTCGCCCATCTGCCAGAAGTTGTCCGACGCGTAGCGCGCGCCCTTGTTGTCGCCGATCCGGATGATCCGCTCGGCGGGCACGCCGACTTCCTTCGCCCAGATGTCGTAGGCCTCGTCGTCGTCGTGGTAGACGGTGACCCAGAGCTTGTCGGCGGGCAGCTTGTAGACGGCCGTCAGCAGCTCCCAGGCGTAGTGGATCGCGTCGCGCTTGAAGTAATCGCCGAACGAGAAGTTGCCGAGCATCTCGAAGAACGTGTGGTGGCGCGCGGTGTAGCCCACGTTCTCGAGATCGTTGTGCTTGCCGCCCGCGCGCACGCTGCGCTGCGCGGTGGTGGCGCGGGAGTACGGGCGCGTCTCCGCGCCGAGGAACACGTCCTTGAACTGCACCATCCCCGAATTGGTGAAGAGCAGCGTGGGGTCGTTGCCGGGCACGAGGCTCGACGAGCGGACGATCGTGTGGCCCTTCGATTCGAAGAACTTGAGGAATTTCTCGCGGATTTCGGCGGCTTTCATAGCGTGCGGGGACGGTCGGGCCAAAACTGGGTTGAGCGCCGGCCGCTCCGGCTCAAGCGGGCGGCGGCGGGTTTCTGAAACGATCGATTATACGGGATAGATCCGCCGTCGCGGCCGGCGGGCGTCCCGGGCGCAGGGCTTCCGCATGAAGGCCCCCATGAATCAAGGCTGAGAGCGGAAAAGGTTGTTGTAAACATTTGGCGTCTCAGGTTTACTCTCGATTTTTGCCGGACGAGAGATGCCAACGATCATGGACGCGTTTGCCGAACTGCGAGACCCGCGCTGCCGCGCCTGCCGTTATCCGTTGCAGGAAATCCTGTTTGCCGCCCTGTGCGCGGTTTTATGCGGCGTCGAGGACTGGGAAACGATGACACTGTGGGGCCGCACGCAGCTTGCTTGGCTGCGTAGCCATCTGGCGTATGAGAACGGCGTGCCGTCGCCCGATACGTTCCGGCGGGTATTCGGCGCGCTCAGTGCGAAAGCGTTTGAGCGCTGCTTCATCGACTGGGTCGGGCAACTGTGTCCGGCGCTGGCTGGCCAGCATGTGGCGATTGACGGCAAGGCGGTGCGCGGCAACCGTAGCGGCACGCATGCGGCGCTGCATTTGGTGTCGGCATGGTGCTCGAACAACGGCTTGAGCCTCGGGCAAGTGAGCACGGCCGATAAGAGCAATGAGATCACGGCGATCCCGGAATTGCTGGCCGCGCTCGATTTGCAGGGCGCGACGATAACGATCGACGCGATCGGCACGCAGCACGAGATCGCACGCACGATCGTGGAGGCCGGGGCCGACTACGTTCTGGCGGTCAAGGACAATCAGCCGCGACTGGCCGAAGGCGTGCGCCAGTGGTTTGCGGCTGCCCAGGACGGCAAGCTCGAAAGCTCGTACTGGGAGCACACCGAACATGACAAAGGCCACGGGCGGCTGGAGACCCGGGTTTGCCGGGTCAGCGATGATGTGGCGTGGCTGAGCGGGACAGGACAGCACTGGGCGGGTCTCCAGCGGCTGGTGATGCTTGAGCGCACACGCCAGATTGGCGAGAAAGTGACGACCGAGCGCTGTTACTACATCAGCTCGAAAGCGGTGAAAGCAACTGAGATGGCTCCGATCATCCGTGCTCATTGGGGCATCGAAAACCAACTGCACTGGGTCCTCGATGTCTCGTGGGGCGAGGATGCCAGCCTGATCCGCGACACCCTGGCCGCCCGCAACATGGCCAGTCTGCGCAAGATCACACTCAATCTCGCCCGGCTGGCTCAGAGTCGGCAGCCCAAGAAGGTGAGCCTGAAGAACATCCGTAACCTCGCCGCATGGGATACCGCTATGCGTGACTCCATCCTCGGCCTTGCCTGACATGCCTCTTCATGCGGAAGCCCTGGTCCCGGGCGGACGGCGGCCCGCCCGGGGCGACGGGCCGGGCGGCGGTTCAGCGAGACTTCTGAGAAACGTCTCGCCGGCATTTCGTCGGAGCACGTCGCGCTCACGTCGTCGCGCCGCGCAGGTTCCGCCCGATCCGATCAATTCGCGCGGATCGCGCCGCGATCCGCGCGCCTGTGTCGAACCGCCGCCGCGCCTGCGCCGCCCCGCTCGCGCGACAGCCGCGCACGAATCGCTTTAAGATGCGGCGGGAGACACAACCGGGCCTCGCCCCGCGCGATCGCGCCATGCCCGGCGCGACGCCCGCGGGCGCAGGCCGGCCGACAGCGCAGCCAACAGAGGAGACTGATCGAAGATGGGAGCCCTCAGCCATATCCGCGTCCTGGACCTGAGCCGCGTGCTCGCGGGCCCGTGGTGCGCGCAGACGCTTGCCGATCTCGGCGCCGACGTGATCAAGGTCGAGCGCCCGGAGCTCGGCGACGACACCCGGCACTGGGGCCCGCCCTACCTGAAGACGCCGGACGGCGCCGACACCCGCGAGGCCGCGTACTACCTCGCCGCGAACCGCAACAAGCGCTCGGTGACGGTCGACATCGCGACGCCCGAGGGCCAGCGGATCGTTCGCGAGCTCGCCGCGCAATGCGACGTCGTGCTCGAGAACTACAAGGTCGGCCAGCTCGCGAAATACGGGCTCGACTATGCGTCGCTCGCGGCCGTGAAGCCCGGCCTCGTCTACTGCTCGGTGACGGGCTTCGGCCAGACGGGCCCGTATGCGCACCGCGCCGGCTACGACTTCATCATCCAGGGGATGGGCGGCTTCATGAGCATCACGGGCGAGCGCTACGGCCTGCCGGGCGGCGGCCCGCAGAAGGCGGGCGTCGCGATCGCTGATCTCGCGACGGGCCTCTACTCGACGATCGCGATCCTCGCCGCGCTCGCGCACCGCGACCGCACGGGCGAAGGCCAGCACATCGACATGGCGCTCCTCGACGTGCAGGTCGCGCTCCTCGCGAACATGAACACGAACTTCCTCGCGAGCGGCAAGCCGCCCGTGCGCTGGGGCAACGCGCATCCGAACATCGTGCCGTACCAGACGTTCGAGACGAGCGACGGCTGGATCATCGTCGCGGTCGGCAACGACGGCCAGTTCCGCAAGTTCGTCGAGGCGGGCGGGCGGGCGGCGCTCGCCGACGATGCGCGCTTCGCGACGAATCCGGCGCGCGTGCGCCACCGCGACACGCTCGTGCCGATCATCGCCGAGATGACGAAGACGCGCACGAAGCGCGAGTGGCTCGACGCGCTCGAGGCGCTCGGCGTGCCGTGCGGGCCGATCAACGATCTCGCCGAAGTGTTCGACGACGAGCAGGTGCGCGCGCGCGGCATGCAGGTCGAGCTGCCGCATCCGAGCGGGGCGACCGTGAAGCTCGTGCGCAACCCGATCCGGATGAGCGAGACGCCGCCCGATGCGCGCAGCGCGCCGCCGCTGCTCGGCGAGCATACGGAAGCGGTGCTGCGCGACATGCTCGGCTACGGCGACGCGGCGATCGCGGCGCTCAGGGACAAGCGCATCGTCTGAACGCGACAAGCGGGCGCGCGGCTGCGTTCGGCCGCACGTCCGCTTGCCGTGCCGAGGTTGTCGCGGCGCCCCGCGGCGCCCTCTTCGCCGATCCGGCGATCCGCGGCCTGTCGCGCGAACGCGCGACGACATCGCGCTGTCATCACCAAACGGTACAAAGTGGGCTTTCCCGCTTTTTTCCGCCGAGGTTGCGCATGCCGTCACGTCGCAAGTTCCTGCTGTCCACATCCGCCGCCGCGACGCTGCCGCTCGTCAGCGCAGTCCTCACCGCTTGCAACGACAGCATCGCCGAGCCCGCGATCGGCGATGCCGAACTCGCGCGCCAGATGGTCGGCAAGCTGACGGCCGAGCTGAACGACGCGTCGACCGCCGCCGCCGTCGAGCCGTACCTGATGGACGTCGGCTTCACGTGGGATCTGCCGACGATCGCCGCCGCGCAGATCGACCGCATCGTCGCATACAGCTTCGGCAACCGCGCGAACGCGGCGAGCGGCAACACGCCGACGAACGGCACGAACCAGACCGCGCTGCCCGACCCCGGCCCCGTCAACGAGGCGCTCGCGGATGCGGTCTACCGGATTCGCCAGTTGAAGCCCGTCAAGGTCTACGCGCAGTGGGAAATCGCGCGCTTTCTCGCGTCGAAGTATCAGATGGCCGACGTCCGCTCGATCGAGCCCGTCGTCGCCGCGAACGGCTCGATCACGTACCTGAGCACCGACGGCGTCGCCGCCGCGATCGTCGCGCTGGAAGGAAGCGGCGCGGCGATGGGCAACGTCGCGGTCGTCGGCCACCGCGATCATGCGAAGCGCTGCATCCAGACCTCGCGGGCGCGCGGCATGAAGGCGGCTGCGGCCGCGGAAGTCCCGCTGCCGACGCTGTACGATCCGCAGTCCGGCCAGGCCTGGACGCGCCGCCGCGACCTCTACCTCGTCCACGACATGTATGCGCAGCTCGCGACGCTGCGCGCGAACCTGATCGCGGCGGCCTACCCGAACGGCTGATTCTTCAGCGCTCGCCCGAACGCGCGGGGGGCACCAAGGGAGTCAAGGCATCAAGACGCTCGAACGCACTCAGGACCGTCATGCGCCCAAAACGCAACGTCCTGAAACCCGGCTCACGAGGACGCCGACGCGACGGCGAGCGCCCCGCCGTGAAGCCAGGCGGCCGGACGAACACGCCCTGCCGTAAAACGAAACGGGGCGCGCCTGTGGCGCGCCCCGCTGCCCGACCGTAGCGGACGGAATGACGAGTCAGGTTCGCAAAGGACGCAGCGAACGGCGAAGCAGTGAAGCGGCGGAGCGGCGAAAACGCAACCGACGCGCCGCTTCAGCGCACGCCGGCGCCGACGAGGCCGCCTGCCGCCGCACCCGCGACCGTGCCGATCGGCCCGCCCGTGATCAGGTAGCCGAGCGCGCCGCCCGCCGCCGCGCCGATGCCGGCGTTGCGCTGCGTATGGGTCATCGCGCACGCGCTGAGGCTGGCGAGCGCGACGGCGATGACGGTGGTGCGAACGAGAAAGCGGGTCTTCTTCATCATCATGATGCAGTCTTCGAGAGCGTTGCCGCGCATGGCACGGCGCGGCGGCATGAAATCCGGGCAAGAATCCGGGTGAGCGCATCTTAAAAAAGCGCAATCGGGCCGGCAAGGCGATTTACCTCCCGTTACAGCGGCAACACATGCCGCACAAATGCCGGAAAAACGCGCCGCACCGCCCGCCGCAAGGGGCGGCGCTCCTCAGGACGGTCGTCCGTCAGGTAGAATTGACGAATTCGGGCGGCGCGGCACGCGCCCCCTCCCCTTTTCTTTCCTGTTCCGCATGAGCACCGATCGCAACGACGCCACCGCGCCATCCAATTTCATCCGCAACATCATCGACGACGACAACCGCACGGGCAAATGGAGCGGCCGTGTCGAAACGCGTTTTCCGCCCGAGCCGAACGGCTATCTGCACATCGGCCATGCGAAGAGCATCTGCCTGAACTTCGGCGTCGCGCGCGCCTACGGCGGCGTGTGCCACCTGCGCTTCGACGACACGAACCCGGAAAAGGAAAGCATCGAGTACGCGGACTCGATCGTCGACGCGGTGCGCTGGCTCGGCTTCGACTGGCAGAAGGACGGCGTCGCCCATCAGTATTTCGCGAGCGACTACTACGACAAGCTCTATGAATTCGCCGAGCTGCTGATCGAGCGCGGCAACGCATACGTCGACAGCCAGAGCGCCGACGAAATGCGCACGAACCGCGGCTCGCTGACCGAGCCGGGCACGCCGTCGCCGTTCCGCGACCGCTCGCCCGACGAAAGCCTCGACCTGTTCCGCCGGATGAAGGCGGGCGAGTTCGGCGAAGGCGAGCACGTGCTGCGCGCGAAGATCGACATGAGCTCGCCGAACATGAACATGCGCGACCCGGTGATCTACCGGATCCGCTACGCGCATCACTACCGGACGGGCGACAAGTGGTGCGTGTACCCGATGTACGACTACACGCACTGCATCTCGGACGCGCTCGAGGGCATCACGCATTCGCTGTGCACGCTCGAATTCGAGGATCACCGCCCGCTCTACGACTGGGTGCTCAACGAGCTCGCCGACGCCGGCGTGTTCGCGCGGCCGCTGCCGCAGCAAATCGAATTCTCGCGCCTGAACCTCACCTATGCGATCACGAGCAAGCGCAAATTGCTGCAGCTCGTGTCGGAAGGCCACGTCGACGGCTGGGACGATCCGCGGATGCCGACGATCGTCGGCGTGCGCCGCCGCGGCTTCACGCCGGAGAGCATCCAGCTCTTCTGCGAGCGGATCGGCGTGACGAAGGTCGATTCGTGGATCGACATGAGCGTGTTCGAAGGCGCGCTGCGCGACGACCTCGACGACAAGGCGCCGCGCACGGTCGCCGTGCTCGATCCGCTCAAGCTCGTCATCGACAACTATCCGGAAGGCCAGACCGAGGAATGCACGGCGCCCGTGCACCCGCACCATCCGGAGCGCGGCCAGCGCACGTTCCCGATCTCGCGCGAGCTGTGGATCGAGCGCGAGGATTTCAACGAGAACCCGCCGAAGGGCTATTTCCGGCTGTTCCCGGGCAACAAGGTGCGGCTGCGCTACGGCTACGTGATCGAATGCACGGGCGCCGACAAGGACGAGCACGGCAACGTGATCGCCGTCCACTGCAACTACTACCCGGACAGCAAGTCGGGCACCGACGGCGCGAACAACTACAAGGTGAAGGGCAACATCCACTGGGTGAGCGCGGCCCACGCGTGCCCGGCCGAAGTGCGGATCTACGATCGCCTGTTCAAGGAGCCGCATCCGGACGCGGGCGGCCGCGACTTCCTCGACGCGCTGAATCCGGATTCGAAGAAGATCGTCCACGCCTATCTCGAGCCGGGCGCGCGCGACGCGCTGCCGGAAGCGCGCTATCAGTTCGAGCGGCACGGCTACTTCGTCGCCGATCGCGTCGACTCGAAGCCCGGCCAGCCGGTGTTCAACCGGATCGTCGGCCTGCGCGATAGCTGGGGCAAGCCGGCCTGACCGCCGCGGGCGCGCCATCGCGCATCGCCGCATTCAGCCCGGCAGCGTCCGATGCAGTTCCGCGAGCGACAGCGTCGTGCCGAAGAGCCGCGCGAGGCTGCGGCTCGCATACGCGTCGACGTCGGCGGGCTCCGTCCAGCGGAACGCGTCCATTTCGGGAATCATCGTGCCGTCCCGCCGGCTCGGGAACATCGACGTGCACGTGCAGCGCGACAGATCTGTCTCGCCGACGGCGGCGCGCGCGGCGAACAGGTGCAGGTCCTTGTCGTGCCGATAGGCGAAGAGGCCCAGATCGACGAGCCGGCCGGGATCGAGCACGATGCCCGTCTCCTCGACGAGTTCGCGCAGCGCCGCCTGCCGCGCGGTCTCGCCCGGCTCGCCCTGCCCTTTCGGGATGTCCCAGTGCGTCGTGTCGGTCGCGTGCGCGAGCAGCACGCGGCCAGCGGAATCGAGCAGCACGACGCCGCACGACACCGTGCGCGCGCGAGTGCGGCCGTGCGGCTTCATCGCGCTCATCCGCGCGTCACGCCCGCGTCAGCGCTTCTGCAGTTGCCATTTGCCGGCCGCGGTCTTGCAATAGAGCGGCCGCAGCGTCATCGACTGCCCCTTCGCCTCGACCTCGGTCCTGACCTCGCGGCACGTGCGGCCTTCCTGCTCGGTCGTGGTCGGCGTGAGCTTCGCCGCGAGCTTCGTGCCGCGGCCGTTGTTGACCCAGTCGACGGTCTCGCCATCCTTGCCCTCGTCGCGAACCTTCTGCACGGCCTTCGCGAGCGACGCGGTGTCCGCCTTGCTGAAATAGCTGATCGGCGTGTCGTTCAGGAAGTTCAGGTTGTTCTGCGCATGCGCGGCAAGCGCCGCGGCCGCACATGCGGCGCCCGCCAGCGCGCGCGACAGGATCGAGACACGAGCTCGCATCGTCATGTTGTCCTCCTTTGGAAGCGATCGAATGTCCCGGCGCACGGCTTCGATCACGCGCCGGGAGAGCGCTCAAGGATAACTGCAACGAACGGTATTTGAAACCGATCGTGCAACGGTACGACGTGTCTCGCGGACTTCGGCGACGAAATCGCGACGCGCCGGCAGACGAGGCGCGGCGATCGGTCGCGCCGGCGGCGCTCGGCGTCAGTATGGCAGCCCGAAGCCGCGCGGATAGCGCAGCGGCCCCGTCGATCCGTCCGCGTTCAGCGCATGGATCGCGACCGGCAGCCTGCCGACCGGCCGCTCGACGCCCAGCATCGCGTCGACGGCCGCGGGCAGCGACGGGCCCCGCCATCCGCCTTCGTAGCCGTAGTACGCATACGTCGCGAGCGTCGCGTCCGCCACGTCGTCGTAGCTGATCGCATCATACGGCGCGCGCATCGTCACGTGGATCACGGTCTTGCGCCGCGCCTTCGCGTAGTCCATCGCGTCGCGCATCTGCTGCGCCTCGCTCGGCGCCGCAGCCGCGGCGAGCGCGCTTCGGCGCGCGCGGACGTCCATCGCCGCGTCCGCACGCTCGACGTGGTCGAAGATCACCGAGCCTTCCTCCTCGCCGTTCGCGGGCGCGGCCTGCCGCATCAGCGCGGCCGACGGCGCGGGCGGGCTCACGCGCGCGTTCGGGTCTCCGTTGTGCTCGACGGGCGTGACGCCCGTCGACAGCGTGCCGACGATCACGATGTCGGCCGCATCGATCGCCTGCTGCTGCTCGGGCCATGCGATCTCGCCCAGCTTCGCGCCCGTGACGAGCGAATGGCCGAGCTCGACGAAGCGCCGCCGCATCGCCTCCGCCTGCTCGCCCCACGGCGTCAGGATGAAGATCCGCCGGCCGGCCGCCTTGAGCGGCAGCGTGCCGCGCTCGTTGCGCAGCACCGTGATCGACTTGCGCGCGATGTCGCGCTCGACCGCGCGGTGCGCGGGCCCGCCGATCGACGCCAGTTCGTCGGCCGGCCGGCCGTGGTCGGCCGCAACGATGCCGTGGCGCAGCTTCGTCAGCACGATCCGGCGCACCGAGCGGTCGAATTCGGCGCGGTCGATGCGGCCCGAATCGACGGCCGCCGCGACGCGATCGACGAGCGCCGTCAGCCGGCCGGCGTCGGCCGCCGTGCGGAATTCGACGGGCATCAGCGCGATGTCCACGTCCGCCTGGAACACCTTGACGACCGCGTCGTCCTCGTCGAAGAAATCGGCGATGCCCTTCATGTCTAGCGCGTCGGTGATCGTCACGCCCCGGTAGCCGAACTCGCCGCGCAGGATGTCGTGCTGGATGCGCCGCGACATCGTCGCGGGCGCGATCATCTGCTCGCCCGTGCGCGTCGCGACGCGCGTGTCGTCGAGCGACGGATACTGGATGTGCGCGGTCATGATCATGTCCGGCGCCTCGCCCGATTCGATCGCCTGCCGGTACGGCGCGAGATCGATCGCGTAGGCGTCGGCGCGCGACTTGATCACGACGGGCAATCCGTAGTGCGAATCGGTGTCCGTATCGCCGTGCCCCGGAAAATGCTTGAACGTGCCGATCACGCGCTCGCTCTTCATCCCCTGCGCCATGCGCCGGCCGAGCAGGCCGATCGTCGCCGGGTCGTCGCCGAACGCGCGCACGTTGATGACCGGATTGAGCGGATTGCTGTTGACGTCGACGTCCGGCGCGAAATTCACGTTGAAGCCGACCGCCGCGATCTCCGCCGCGAGCACGCGGCCCATGTCGTATGCGAGCCGGTCGTCCTTCGTCGCCTCGTACGCCGCGCCGAGCGCCATGTTGCCGGCGAACGCGGTCGCCTCGGCGCGCGGCAGGCGGAACACGTTGCCGCCCTCCTCATCGATGCCGATCAGGAGGCCGAGCGGACTATCGGCCGCGGGCGCGGCCCGGATGCCGTCGATCAGCCGGCGCGTCTGCTCGATGCCCGTCAGGTTGTTCGAGAACAGGATCACGCCGCCGATGCCGTTCTCGCGCAGCGCGTCGCGCGCGGCGTCAGGGAATTCGGTCATGCCGGACGTGCAGGCCGGCTGTCCGTCCGGGCACCAGTAGCGGAACGCCATCATCAGCTTCTGGCCGACCTTCTGCCGGGTCGTCATCCGCTCGACGATCGCGTCCGCGCGTGACTCGATCGTCGCGTCGTCGTCGCCCGAGCACGCGCCGAGCACCGCCGTCACCGCCAGCGCGACGGGGAAATGAACCAAGCTTCTCTTGCGCATCTTCACCGAATCCTTGCCGCGCGCATTCCCGCGGCATTCACGTCGTTTCATTCGTCATCCGGCGTCCCGATCGGCTTTCGGTTCATCGGCACTCCGGAACTTCATGCGCATTCATTCACTCAGAATGCCAATTCATCGAATTCGCCAAACGAGTGACCGATATGCGACTTCTGCCGCGAACACTCGCGCCGATTCGGCAGTGCGCGCAGCATAGCACGGGGCTTTTCATGCTGCTCTCGATTTTCGGCGCATCGAATGCGCAGGCGGAAATCAATCGAATCACGGCCGGGCAATGCGCGAATATGCATGCCGAATCCGTCATCCGCGACGATTCGCCGGTTCAATGCGAGCGATTGAGAAACGTGTCGTTCGATTACGTGAATTTCGACGGCCGGATTCAAAAAGGTGAAATCGTCGTGCTCGATGCGCTCGCCGAGCGCGTGCAGACGATTTTCGGCACGCTATGCCGAATGCGTTTTCCGTTGAGCAAGGCGGTGCCGATCGAGCGCTATCGCGGCGACGACGATGCGTCGATGCGCGACGACAACACGTCGGCGTTCAATTCGCGGCGCAAGACGGGTCGCGGCGAATGGTCGATGCATGCGTACGGCGTCGCGATCGACATCAATCCCGTGCAGAACCCGTACGTATCGTTCGACAGCGACGGCACCGCGCGCGTGCTGCCCGCGACGGCCGCGAAGGCGTCGATGAACCGGCTCGACGAGCGGCCGGACAAGCCGGCGCGCCCAGGCATGGCGGAGCGCGTCGTCGACGTGTTCGCGGACAACGGCTTCCTGCGCTGGGGCGGCTATTGGGACGATCCGATCGACTATCAGCACTTCGAAGTGGGCTCGCGCGCGCTCGTCGCGCGAATGGTCGACGCGTCGCCCGACGATGCGCGCCGGATGTTCGAGCGATATGTCGCGTCGTATGCGGACTGCGTCGCGCGCACGCGGCGTGCGAGCCACACGGCGGCGCGCGCCGCGTGCGTTGCCGACGCGCTGCGCGAATGACGCGCGGCGGCCGCGCCGGGCCGTCCGTGCGCGCGGGCGTCTTCAGCGATTGCCGCTCGCCGGTTTCGCGCGCGGATCGTAGCCGTCGGTGAGCGTGCCGAGGAACGCGATCACGTCCTTGATCTCCGCATCGGTCATCGCGGGCGGATCGCCGCGCTTGCGGTCGAACGGCGGCTCGTCGTTCAGGTTCTTCCAGTAGCGCTTCGGCAAGTCGTCGAACTTCTGGACGACGCCGTGCGTCACCGGATAGAACTTCTCCGGATGCGTATCGCGCTCGGCGTAGAAGCGCAGCACGTCGTCGAGCGAGTGATAGATGCCGTTGTGGAAGAACGTCTTCTTCAGCGTGACGTTGCGCAGCGTCGGCGTGCGGAACAGCCCGCAGAACTCGTCGCGCCCCTTCAGGTCCTGACGCTCGGGCCCGCATGCGCCGAGGTCGTGGAAATTCGGATTCCGGTTCACCGCGAGCTCGCGGTTGCGCGGCACGCCGATCGCGATGAGGCCGAAATCGCTGAACTGCGGCGGCGTGCCGTCGAGCCCGCGCCGGCTCACGTGACAGCTCGCGCAGTTGCCCTTCCTCTCGTCGTTGAAGACCTGCAGCCCGTGCAGCTCGGCGCTCGTCAGTTGCGCGCGGCCCGCCAGATACGCGTCGTACTTGCTCGTGTACGGATAGAACACGTCGGGCGTCTGCTCGAACGTGCCGAGCGCCTGCAACACCGCCTCGAACGTCGCGCGATCGTCGTCGAGCACGCGCGCGCCGAACGCCGCGCGAAACGCGCCGGCGTATGGCGCGGCCCGCACCGCGCGCGCAACCTTCGCGGGCGTGCCGTTCATCTCGAACGGCGACGTGAGCGGCGTGCGCGCCTGCTCCGCGCCGCCGTCGACGCGGCCGTCCCACGTGAGGCCGCCCGTCGGGCCGGCGTCGACGCTCTCGTCGCCCTCGTCGTCCGATTCGTGATAGTGCTCGCTGAACGCAGGCACCTTCTGCAGGTACTTGAGCGTCGGCACCGCGCGAAAGCCCTGCTGGCGCAGATCGTCGCCGCCGAATTGCGCGGGCAGCGCGTTCGGCGGCCCGAACGCGTGCTGCGGACTGTGGCACGACGCGCACGCGAGCTTGCCGCTGCCCGACAGCGACGGATCGAAGAACAGTTGCCGGCCGAGCGCCGTCATCTGCTTCACCGCCTCGTATACCTGCGCGCGCGTCTGCGGCTGATTGTCGACGACGGCGGGCGCGCTCGACTGCGCGGCAGGCGCGGCGGCAGGCGCGGCGGCGGGCGCGGACGTCACAGCCGGCCCGTTCGCGTCGCAGGCGGCGACGCCCGCCGCGAGCGCGATCGCGGCAGCAGTTGCGCCAAACGCGCGCGGCATGAAGAAAGTCGAACGATTCGGGAAAGCGTGTCGCAGCGGGCGGCGCATCATCAATCCGGCGGTGTCGAGTGAGAAAGGCGCGAGCGTATGTCACACGCATGACAGTTCGATGACGGATGACCGACAGCTTAACGAAAGCGTTACAACATGTTGCTGTCAAACGTTCCTTACACAATCCGCGCAACCGGCTGTCAATGGACATTCACACGACGCGTCACTTCGCGCGACGCAATCGGCCGGCCCCCTCGATACCCACATACCTCGTGCGACAAGAGAGATAACGGATGAACAAGCATTGGATTCGCGTGACGCCGATCGCGCTCGCGGCCGCGATCGGCCTCACCGCGTGCGGCGGGGACGACGTCACGTCGCCCGGCCTGTCGGCAATCAAGAACGTCGTCGTGATCTACGCGGAAAACCGCAGCTTCGACAACCTGTATGGCAACTTCCCGGGCGCGAACGGCCTGCAGAACGTGACGGCCGCGAGCGCGAAGCAGGTCGACCGCGACGGCACGCCGCTCGCGACGCTGCCGAAGATCTGGTCCGGCCTGACCGCGGCTGGCGTGACGCCCGCGGTGACAGAGGCGATGACGGCGAACCTGCCGAACGCGCCCTTCGCGATCGACGATCCGAACGGCTTCAACACGCCGATGAGCGTGACGACGCGCGACCTCGTTCACCGTTTCTACGAAAACCAGATGCAGATCGACGGCGGCAAGAACGACCGGTACGCCGCCTGGTCGGATGCGGGCGGCCTCGTGATGGGCCACTACACCGCCGATCCGTCGAAGCTGCCGCTCTGGAAGCTCGCACAGCAATACACGCTCGCCGACAACTTCTTCATGGGCGCGTTCGGCGGCTCGTTCCTGAACCACCAGTACCTGATCTGCGCGTGCGCGCCGATCTATCCGAACGCCGACAAGAGCCCGGCGGCGAGCCAGATCTCGGTCGTCAATCCGGACGGCGTGACGCTCACGACCGCGTCGAACTCGCCTGCATCCGCGCTGTCGGGCCCGCCGAAGTTCGTGAAGTCGGGCGGCCTCACGCCGGATTTCTACGCGGTCAACACGATGCAGCCGCCGTACCAGCCGAGCGGCAACGCGGCGGCGGCGGGTGGCGATCCGAACCTCGCCGATCCGTCGAACCCGTCGACGCTGCCGCCGCAGACGCAGCAGAACGTCGGCGATCTGCTGACGAGCGCGGGCGTCACGTGGGCATGGTACGGCGGCGCGTGGGGCGCGGCGCTGCAGGCCGCGCAAAGCGGCACGTCGGGCGTGATCTACGGCCCGAACATGACATCGCCGAACTTCCAGCCGCACCACCAGCCGTTCAACTACTACGCGAACCAGGCGCCCGGCAGCGCAAACCGCGCGCAGCACCTGCTCGACGCCGGCACGAACGGCGCCGCCCTCATCCAGGCGATCGACGCGGGCAAGCTGCCGCAGGTCACGTTCTACAAGCCGCAGGGCAACCTGAACGAGCACCCCGGCTACACGGACGTCGCCTCGGGCGACCAGCACATCGCCGACGTGATCGCGCACCTGCAGAAGAGCCCGCAGTGGAACAACATGGTCGTGATCGTCACGTATGACGAGAACGGCGGCTTCTGGGATCACGTCGCGCCGCCGAAGGGCGACCGCTGGGGCCCGGGCACGCGCATTCCGGCGTTCGTCATCTCGCCGTTCGCGAAGCAGGGCTTCGTCGATCACACGCAGTACGACACCGCGTCGATCCTGCGCTTCATCACGCGCCGCTTCTCGCTGCCGAAGCTCGCGGGCCTCAAGCAGCGCGACGACGCGCTCGTCGCGAACGGCTTCAAGCCGATGGGCGACCTGACGAACGCGCTCACGCTGTCGACGGGCAACTGAGCGCCGGGCCGATTCACGAACGCAACATCGCTTCTTCGGGCGGCTTCGGCCGCCCTTTTTTTATCGATCGCGAGCATCCGGCCGGCCGCCCCTGCGAACGGACGGCCCGCGCGCGCCTCGTTTAGAATGCACGCTGCCTTTTTTGACCGCCCCGCACTCAGAGCGAGACCGCCATGATCATCAAACCGCGCGTACGCGGCTTCATCTGCGTGACCACCCACCCCGCCGGCTGCGCGGCGAGCGTCCGCGAGCAGATCGCGTACGTCGCCCGCCGCGGGCCGCTCGAGCACGGCCCGAGGAAGGTGCTCGTGATCGGCGCGTCGACGGGCTATGGGCTCGCCGCGCGCATCGCGGCCGCGTTCGGCGCAGGCGCGGCGACGCTCGGCGTGTTCTTCGAGCGCGCGCCGCTTGACGCGAAGCCCGGCACGGCGGGCTGGTACAACAGCGCGGCATTCCACGACGAAGCCGCCGCGCGCGGCCTCTACGCGGCGAGCATCAACGGCGACGCGTTCTCCGACGCGATCAAGCAGAAGACGATCGACGCGATCAAGCGCGATCTCGGGCAGGTCGATCTCGTCGTCTACAGCGTCGCCGCGCCGCGCAGAACGCATCCGAAGACAGGCGTCACGTTTCAGTCCACGTTGAAGCCGATCGGCCACGCAGTGCGGCTGCGCGGCGTCGACACGGACAACGAGGCGATCAAGGAAACGCTGCTGCAGCCGGCGACGCCCGACGAGATCGCGGGCACGGTCGCCGTGATGGGCGGCGAGGACTGGCAAATGTGGATCGACGCGCTCGACGCGGCGGGCGTGCTCGCCGACGGCGCGAAGACGACCGCGTTCACGTACCTCGGCGAGAAGGTCACGCACGACATCTACTGGAACGGCTCGATCGGCGAAGCGAAGAAGGACCTCGACCGCACCGTGCTCGCGCTGCGCGAGAAGCTCGCCGCGCGCGGCGGCGACGCGCGCGTATCGGTGCTGAAGGCGGTCGTCACGCAGGCGAGCTCCGCGATTCCGATGATGCCGCTCTATCTGTCGCTGCTCTTCAAGGTGATGAAGGCGCGCGGCACGCACGAAGGCTGCATCGAGCAGGTCGACGGCCTGTTGCGCGACAGCCTGTACGGCGCGCGGCCGCACGTCGACGCCCAAGGCCGGCTGCGCGCGGACCGGTTCGAGCTCGATCCGGCCGTGCAGGCGCGCGTGCTCGAGCTGTGGGACCAGGTGACGGACGACAACTTGTATGCGCTGACCGATTTCGCGGGCTACAAGACCGAATTCCTGCGCCTGTTCGGCTTCGAGATCGACGGCGTCGATTACGATGAGCACGTCGATCCGAACGTACGGATTCCGAATCTGATCGACTGATTCGCGAATCGTGCGGCCGCCGCACGCGCCCCGCCGATGCGCGTCACACGAGCCCGTTCTCCGTCGCGTACATGAACAGATCGACGTCGGATTTCAGCCCGAGCTTGCCCATCGCGTTGTGCTTGTGCGTGCTGACCGTCTTGATGCTGCGGCCATAGCGGTTCGCGATGTCGGTCATCGTCATCCCGGTCGCGCACAGCCGCACGACCTCGATCTCGCGCGGGCTCAGTTGCGGCGGCGCATCCGTCGCGCGCATCGCAAGCCCGCTCGCCGCGCCCGCGTGCGTGCCGACGAACGGCCGGCCCTGGCACACCGCGCCGACCGCGCGCGGCAGTTCGTCGAGGTCGCCGCGCTTGCTCAGCACTGCGAGCGCGCCCGCCTGGCGCATCGTGTGCATCAACACCGGATTGTCGAGCATCGTCAGCACGATCACGCGCACCGAAGGATGGCCGTCGCGGATCGCAGTCAGCATCGCGAGGCCGTCGGCGGCCCGCTGGTCGGGCATCGCGAAATCGGTGATGACGATGTCGCACGGCGTGGTCGCGAGCAACGCGAGCAGCCCCGCCGGATCATGCGCCTCGCCGACGATCGACACGTCGCCCATGCCAGCCAGCATGTGACGCACGCCCAACAGCACGAGCGGATGGTCGTCCGCGATCAACACTTGAACGCTCATTTACCTTCCTCCTTTTGGATCGCCGCGATCGCGCGATTGCGCCGGATGCGCAACGCAACGCAGCAAATGATTCACCATCGCGAGGACTTCCCGGACTGCGCCGCGAATCGCGCGCGCGTCGCCCGCCGTCAGCAGATGGTGGAATTCGTCGAGCAACGCATCGACGTGCGCCTGCCCGAACAGGCTGTACGTGCCGCGCGCCGTGTGGCACCACGTGCGCAGCTCGCGAGCGGAGAGGCCGTCGCGCAGATCGCGCATCAGCGTGTCCCGGTCGCGCTCGAGCGCGCGGCGGCACGCGCCCAGGATCGCGTCGCGCGCCCCGCCGTGCTCGGACGACCCGCCGAAGCCCGCGAGCAGGCGCGCCGCGTCGACGCGCGACGGATCGAAGCGTAGCGCGGGCGCGGGCTCGATCGCATCGACAAGCACGCGCTCGAGCGCATCGAGCGTCGTCGGCTTGCCGATGCAGAACGTCATGCCGGCCGCGACGCAGCGCGCGTATTCGGCATCCGACACGAGCGCCGTCACGCCGACGACGGGCGTCGCGCGCACGCGCGCATCCGGATGCGCGCGGATCGCCGCCGTCAGCGCGACGCCGTCCATGCCCGGCATCCGACAGTCGGTGAGCACGACGTCGAACGCGCCCGTCTCGAGCGCGCGCAACGCTTCGTCGCCGCTCGCGCTGAAGCGCGCGCGGTGGCCGAGCGCATCGAGCTGATAGCGCAGCACGATGCGGTTCATCTCCTGATCGTCGACGACGAGCACGCGATACGCGCGCGACTCGCCCTCCGCCGCCGCGCGCGCGCACGTCGCGTCGCGCGCATCGAGCGCGGCGCGCAGGCTGTCGACGAACGCGCGCCAGCCGAGCGGATTGCCGCTCAGGCGCACGTGCGAGCCGTCGTCGGTCCAGCCGGCGGGCTCCGGCACATCGGTCACGCCGACCCAGCCGACCTGCGGCCGCGACGCATCGACGCGCGCGTCGTCGCACAGCACCGCATCGACGTGGGCCGCGCCGCGCGCGGCCACCCGCACGCCCGCCGTGCGCGCGTAGGCGGCAAGCGTCGCCGCGAGCGCGGCGTCGCCGACGTCGATCGACACGACCCGCCCCGCAAGCGCATCGGGCGCGTAGCCGCGCGCCGCGACCGCGCAGCGGATGCGCGCGGTCGCCGTCGTTCCCCTGCCTTCGTCACTCGTCAACGTCACGTCCCCTCCCAGCAATCGCGCGAGCTTGCGCGCGATCGCAAGCCCGAGCCCCGTTCCCGATTCCGTGCGCCGCGCGCCGCGCGCCGCGCGCACGAACGGCGTGAAGAGTCGCGTCAACTCGTCGGCGGCAATGCCGATCCCCGTGTCGACGACCGTCGCGACGATCTCGACCGAACCGTCGACGTCGTCCGCCGCGCGCACGCGCACCGACACGCTGCCGTGCTCCGTGTACTTGATGCCGTTGCCGATCAGGTTGACGAGAATCTGCCGCAGCCGATTGCCGTCCGTCAGCACCGCGGCCGGCACGTTGGCATCGACGTGCAGCCGGATCCGCAAACCCTTGCGATGCGCGTGCACCGCGAGCATCGCGCTCACGCTGTCGACGAGCTCGCGCACGTCGACGCGCGTCTTCTCGATCGCGAATTGCCCCGCCTCGATGCTCGCGTGATCGAGAATGTCGTTCAGCACGCGCGCGAGCGACTGCCCCGAGTCCTGCACGAGACTCAGCAGCCGCTGCTGCTCCGGCGCGAGCAGCCCCTCTTTCACCAGCTCGACGAGCGCGAGCATGCCGTTCACGGGCGCGCGCAACTCATGGCTCGCGGTCGCGAGCGAGCCCCGGCTCGCTCTGAGCGCCGCCTGCAGCCGCTTCAGATCGCGATGCGCCCATCCGTAGCTCAACAGCGCGACGAGCACGTGGCTGCCCCACAGCAACGGGTACACATGCGTCCACTTGCAGGGCTCGGTCGCGATCAGCATGCTCTCCTGCATTCGATTGGCGACCTGCGGCAGCGTCAGGAACGCGAGCGCCGCAGCGGAGATGCACACCAGTATGCGTCGACAGAATTTGCCTCCGCAAAAGCCGTCGCTTTTCATACCTTCATCCCATATGGAACCTCGCCAGAATACGCATCTCTTCCGTTGCCGGAAAAAACTCGCACCTCCTTTTCTCGCGACGTTCCATTTATGGGTACGGTCGTTTATCCCATCGCACGTGCGCTTTCTCCGATTCTTCGATTCGATGGCGCGCAGTCGCGAACGGCGGCGTCCGCGCTTCGGCCGTCCCGCACGGGTGCGGGACGGCCGGCAAGCGAAAGTCGACGATCAACGCATGCGCATCGCGATATTCTCGCGCCCGATTTGGCCATGTCGGGCTTCGCACCTCGTCAAATCCACGCTTCGTTCGAAAATGAAAAAACTGATCCGGCTTTCTCGTTCACCTCCCTCTCTCCCATCCGATTCGATTCGCACGCCCGATACGATTTCAGAAAAGCGCCGATTTTCGGCTAATAGCGCACGTCCACGACCACGCTGTCCGTGTACGTTCCGACGGCGGGCGTCTGCTGATCCGGATAGAGCCGCGCGGTATACGGAAACTGCTGCGCCGACTGGCCGTCGGCCGCCGCGCCGCTGCCCGCGCGGTTCGCCGACTGCCCCCACACCGCGCCGCCGCCCGGGCCGAAGATGTCGTACTGCAGCCGGCTCGCGCCGTTCGCCATCTGCCGGCGCCCGCTCGCGTGCGGATTCGCGCCGCTGGAGAGGCCCACCGTGTAGACCATCCCCTTCGTGCAGGTGAGCGACACGCTGCCCGTCACCGGCGCGAAGCTCGCAACCGTCGGCGCCGCGCCGAAGTTCACGTCGGGCGCGGCGATCACGCAGTCGTTCGTCACGGTGATCGTCACCGGCACGACCGCCGTGCCCGAGCCCCGGTCGCGGCCGAGGCAGATGCCGAGCACGCCGATCCCGCTGCAGTAGTCCCAGTTCCAGGCGATCGTCAGCGTGTCCGTGTACGTGCCCGCCGCGACGTTGCTGCCCTGGATCGTGCGGAAATACATCGGCAGCGTCTGCGCGGGGCCGCCGAAGATCCCGAGCAGGTTCAGCAGTTGGCCGCTCGCCCAGTTGTAGGTCATGCCGAGGTTGAGCTTGATCGAGTAGTTCTGGTCGGCGAACACCGAATACGGCACCGCGTCGCCCGTCGGGCCGACGAGCTTGCCGCCGTTCGCCGACGTGATCGTCGCGTTGATCTGGTCGCCGATCACGAAGAGGCCGAGCAGCGCGCCCGAGCATGACAGGCCGCTGCTCGTCGTCGACGTCGATTGCGGCTGGCTCGCGACGACGAACGACGTGACCGTGCCGAACGACGCGGGAGCGGCGCTCACGACCGAACACGTCGCATGCGCGTGCAGCGCCGGAAAGAAACCGAGCGCGAGCGTCGCCGCGACGCGCACGAGGAATTGTCGGAATGGCTTCATCGAGGAATCCTGTCGTTATTCGCCGCACGCGAGCGGACCGATGCGGCTCATCTGCGCCGCGTCGACGTCGGCTGCGAACGTCGCGCGGCAGGTTCGGCCATCGGGCGTCCTGACGCGCAGGTGATTGACCGCGGACAAGCCTTCGAGATACGTCTCGCCCTGCCAGCCGACGAGCGCGGTCTGGCCGCTCTCCTCGTGCAGCACGCGCGAGCCGACGCCGATCGGCCGACCCGCCGCGTCGACTAGCGCGATCTGCGCGGAGACGATCTTCTGGATCGGGAACGTGACGAGCGCGCCGCCGTGGTCGCGCACCGCGACGCGACGCTCGACGATCGGCACGCGCACGTTGCTCGGCAAATCGAGCGGATCGATCTCGTACTTGCCCGCGTAGTAGGACGGCGCCCACGGCACGAGCAGATGGCCGCCGCCGTCGGTCCTGCCGACGAGCTGGTTCTCGTAGCGCACCGGCACGCCCTTGTGGCCTTGCGTGTCGATCAGCGCGAACGCATCGTCGACGCGATTCGCAGGCAGCACCGCGCCGTCCATCACGACGACCGAGCCCTGCGCCTCGCCCCAGCGTGCGTAGCCGCGCCCCGCGCCGTAGCCGTAGGCGCCGCCCTGCACCTGGACGTAGCGGTTGCGCCACGTCGCATCCGCCTGCTGGTAGTGCGAGCCGCCGCCCGCATACGCGAGATTCCAGCCGAAGCCGCCGTCGCTCGGCACGCTGCGGCTGTACTGCACGCGCTCGCTGAAACTGTTGCGCTCGTCGCGCGCGACCGAGCCCGTCACGACGCCCTTGTCGCCGAGCGGCACGATCAGTTGCAGTTGCGCGGCGACACCGTGGTCGCCGATCGTCTTGTTGACCGACGCGTAAAGCGTCGCGCGCCGGAACAATGGCCGCGTATACGACAGGTTCGCGATCCGCGTGCGCGTGCCGTCTGCGCCGCGCACGTCGAAGTAGCCGGCGCCGAGCGTGCCGCCGATCGCGCCGAGATTGAGCGCGCCTGTCGCCTGCGTGCTGCTGCGCACGAGCCGGTACGTGACGTCCGCGGGCAGATCATAGACCGACAGATCGCGAAACCCGTCCGTGCGCTGGATTCGCTGCAGCGACACGCTGAACCGCTGCGACGAATAGCTGTAGCCGAACGCGTATTGCCGGCCCGACGTGCCGGCGAGACTGCTCTGCGTCGCCGCGACGTTGAGCACGCCGAACATGCCGACACCCAGGTCGAACCCGAGTCCGCCGAGCGCGAAGCGCTCGCCGCCCTCCGCGTGCCCCTCGATCGTCAGGTAATCGGCAAGGCCGTAGCGCGCGGTGCCCGACGCCGCGAACTTGCCGTACGAGAACGAGCGGATTCCGTAGTCGCGCCGCATCGCGCCCGCCGACAGCGAATAGTCGGAGAGCCCCTTTTGCAGCAGCGTGTTCGCGACGTAGAACGGAATCGTCGTCGCGACCTGGCGGCCGAGCGCGTCGGTCGTGACGACGGTCGCCTCGCCCGCGCCGTTGATGAACGGCACGTTGTTCATCGTGAACGGGCCGGGATTCACCTGCCCCGTCGTCGTCTTGCTGCCGTTGATGAACAGATCGACGGCGGTCGGCACCGCGGCCTGACCCGAAAACTGCGGCAGCGGATACGTGACGATGTCCGGCCGCACCTTGAAGTCGCGCTCGAACGACACGCCCCCCAGGCGCACGGCGCTCGACCACGACAGCGCGCCCGTGATCACGTCGCCTGCGGTGTACGTGAGCATCCGGTCCTGGTCCGAGTAGCGCCAGAACGTGTCGTAGCGCAGGTAGCGGTTGCTCCCGGCGCCGCCGATGCTGCCGCCGTAATCGCGCCGATAGACGCCCGTGTTCGTCACGGTGCCCCACTTGTCGAACAGACGCTGTTCGGTCCACGCGGACGTGTAGCTCGTGCCGAGCGTCGGCGAGTTCGTGTACACGTCGTAATTGAACAGGAGCCCGAAGCTGACGGCCGCGGGCGTGCGATCGTACAGCCGCCGCGAGCCGACCGTCTGCTGCGGCAGCCAGTCGGGCGGCACGGTCAGCTTCAGGCGCTGCTCGGTGCTCTCGTATTCGACCTGCACGCCGTCGAGCTTCGACAGATCGACGAGCGCGTCGGACTCCGCGCCGGTGCGCACCGACGCCTGCGCGAGGTCGCTCGCCCGCGCGTAGTAGACGCCGTCCCGATAGCGGATCGGCACGATGCGCCCCGTCGACAGCTCATTGACGACGAGCTCGAGATACAGCGTACCCTGCGCCGCCGCGCCTCCCGCGGGCGGCAGCGCGCGGCCAAAGCTGTCCGCGAGCGTCATCGGCTCGTTCGCGCGCGCGCCCCCCGCCGCCGCGAATGCGATGCCCACCGCCCACGCCGCCGCGCGCCGTCGCGGCAGCCCTCTCGTTCTGTATTCGTTGTACCGCTTCAAGGCATTTCCCCGTCGCGACATCGTCGCTTGTGTCGTGATGCGGATTACCGGTTCGAAGCGGCGCCGTCCACGTCGATTGCGAGATCGGCCACGCCGTTGACGGTGGCGATCAGCTTGGAATTGGAATTGAGCTTGATGGTCTCGGGCAGCGCCCAGCGCATCTGCGCGCCGGGCAGCACGTAGCCGAGCAGGCCCCGCGCGAAATCGGCGCGCGCGCCGTTCGCTTCGAACCCCGCATGCGTGATTCGCGCATGCACGGGGCCGCGGTTCGACACGACGAGCCAGCGCGTGCCGCCGTCGTGCGCGACGTGCCAGTGAAGCACGGGCCGCCCCGCCGTCGCCGGGTCGCGGCGCTTGTCCGGGTTCTCTTTCGTCCACAGGCCGTCGCCGTAGACGAAAAGCGGCACCGAGTAGTGCATCTGAAACTTCACGCCGAGCGACGCCTCGCTCGCGGATTGCTGCGCGCCGTCGTCCGGCTGCGGGATCTCGTCGATCAGCACGCGATACGCCTGCTCGGCGCCTGGCGCCGCCTCCGCGAGCCGCGTGAGCCGGATCAACTGGCGCTTGCCGGGCGGCACCGTCGCCATCGGCGGGCTGCCCGCGATGCGCTGCTGGTTCTCGTCGTAGAGGTCCTCGCCGTTCGCCTCGCGCCAGCCGAGCACGCGCACCTGCAACGTCACCGGCCGGCGATCGCGGTTCTCGAGCCAAAGCGCCGCTGCCCGCTGGTCGCTCTCGATCACGGGATCGATCGGCCAGATCATCACGGACGCCGCCGCATGCGCATGCTGCGCCGCGAACGACGCCGCGGCCGCCGCGCCGAGCAACGCGCGACGCATCCGCGCCGCGCGCGCCGGCGCGCCAGGCGATCTCGAAACTTTCATCACGGATTCCTGATTGATTAATAACTGAGCGTGACCTGCGCGGTGTCGGTGTACGTGCCCGCGGGCACGCCGCCGCCCGGCAGCGTCAACGCGCCGTAGACCGGCAGCGTGATCGTCCCGGACACGGGCAGCGACACCGCCTGCCCGATCGCGATCGCCTGCGTGCGCCCGGGGTCCGAATACAGTTGGTACGCCACGCGCGCGCCGCCGCTCGCCAGATTGCGCTGCGTGTTGCCCGCGCTCGCGTTCGCGCCGCCGTCGATCGTCATCTTCAGCGTCGAGCCCGGCGAGCATTCGATCTGCAACGCGCCGCCGCCGACCGCCGCCGTCGCCTGCCCGGTCGCGACGGCCGGATGCGCGCCGAAGTCGAGCGTGCCGAAGTTCAGGCCGCTCGTCGGCCCGCCGCCCGCGACACCGCAACCCGCGACGATCTGCGCGCTGACCGTGAAGGCCTGGGTTCTGGGCAACAGCGTGTCGGCCCGGCCGGCAGCCGGAAACGCCGCGACGCCCAGCAGAAAAACCACTCGATGTAAGGTCGACATGACGATCGGAAATCTGGGATCGCCTCGCGGCCCGCTTGCGCGCGAGCCGCGAGGCCGGACTGAACGGAACCGACGCGTGCGCTTACCAGCCGAGCGTGACGTTCAGCACGTCGGTATACGTGCCGGCGGCGAGCGCCGACGAACTCGTCTTGTTGATGACGCCGTACAGCGGCAACGCGAATGCGGCGCCCGGCGTCGGCACCGCGACCGATTGCGGCGTGCCCGACACATATTGCTGCGAATGCCCCGCATCCGAGTAAACCTCGTATGGTACGAAGCTGCTGCCGTTCGCGAGCGCGCGCGTGCCCGTGCCGACGGCCGAGCCCTTCGATACGTTCTGGCCGCCGTCGATCGTCACCTGGATCGACGTGACATCCGGCGAGCACGTCACTTGCGTCGACGTCGAGCCGCCGCCCTTCGCCGCGCTCGTGAGCTGGCCCGTGAAGCCGCTCGGCTGCGTGCCGAAGTCGAGCGTGCCGAAGTTCGCCGAGCCGACCGAGCCGCCGCCCGTATCGACCGCGCAACCCGTCGTCAGCACGAGCTGCGAGTTGACCGTCCCCGTGAGCGGGCTGGTTTGCGCCTGCACGCCCGCGCAGGCGGATACGCAGGCGAGAGCCGCCCAGACTTTCCAGTGAGCCTTCATTTTGTTTCCTTCTGTGTGGTGAAAAAGAACTGTTGCTGCTTACCTGCCCGGATCACCAGTCGAGCGTGATCCCGAGCAAATCCTCGTAGGTCCCGGACGGCACCGCGCGCGTCATGCCGTTGACGATGCCGTAGAGCGGCAGCGTCACGTCGTTCTGTCGCCCGTCGACGAGAAACGATTGCGGCATGAGCGGCACGTACGGCACGCTGCGCGCCGCGTCGCGGTACACGTTGTACGGAATCCGGCCGACGACGCGCCCGTCCGCGCCACGCTTGACCAAATAGCGGGTCGACTGGTCCCCGTTGCGACCGCTGTCGATCGAGACCAGAAAGCCGTTGACGTCCGGACTGCAAACGACGCGCATCGCACCGTTCGACGTCGCGCGGCCGTCGGCCATCAGGTAGTCGGACCAGAGCGGTCCTTGCGCGCCGAAATCCAGCCGGCCCAGATCCACGCTTCCGGCGACGCCCGCGACCTCGCATCCGCGGCTGACCTGCAAATTCACCTGCATCGTGCCGGTCAACTGCCCGGCCGAGACAGTCGCGAAAAACAGCATGAATGCCGCCCCGCTCATCATCCGCACCACACGCTTGCGCATTTCGCTCTCCACACGATCGCCCGTTGATCTCGTTGTTGTTTTTCGATGGCCCAATCGCCGCGCACGGCGGCCCCGTCGCTTCGCGCGCACCATGCATGCACCGACACTCGCCAATCCGCGCCGTGATTGCAGCGGACGAGCGCGGACGAACGGCAGCGCGTCGCGCGCCGCCGTCGCGGCAGGCAAAGTCGGAATTCGAATTCGGTCGACCCGGTTTTTAATTGGTTGGGGTCGACCCGATTGGTCTACTCGATTGCGGTTATTTCTGAATCACGCCCCGGTTTCATCGAAAATATAATTGAATAGATGATGAATGCCCGACGTAATTGTTACTATCAGAATAATCCGAGTTTTGAAAAATTTGACAATGTTTAAAGATTCTTTCGAACGCTCGAGCACAGCCATTCGAACATGATCGACATGGCAAAATCCGTCATATGATCGTCATCCGTGCATCGTCGCAGGGATTCGGCCAGGCAAATCAAAAGCGGAAATTATCGACAGGAATAGCGGAATCCCGCCATTCTGACCGCACATCGCCCGGGAATGGCGGCCGGGCGAAGCGGCTCAATTTCGATGCGATTCGCGCGGCCGCTCGCTCGACTCTCATTGCGAGAGCGATATTCCATTTATCGTCACTTACTCTCCTGCACGCATTGTGCGAATGACGAATTATCTCGCGGCGCTTGGCTGTGCGATTCCAATCATTCGGCATCCGGACGATCGACGGTGCGGCATCCGGCGCATGCGGACCAAGCGAAGACGCGCGTGCGTGCCGCCCGTCGCCCGCCCTTGCCCGCTCAGTTCGGCTGAAACCGGGGCAATAGCTCCGCGAACCGATCGGCGAGCGTCCGGCGCGACCGCTTCGGCCAGATCGCCGTCAACGGAAATTCCGGCAGCGCTTGCCCGTCGGCCACCGGGCTGAAATCGACGCCTTCGAACGTCAGCGTCCGGATCGACGACGGCAGCAGCGACACGCCGCAGCCCGCCGCGACACAGGCGATCACGGTCAGCGTGCGATTCGCGTCCTGAACGACCTCGATCGGATGGCCCGCGAGCCGGAACGCGCTGAGGATCGCCGCGCGAATCGACGGCAACTGCTCGTGCGGAAACCAGATGAGCCCCGCGCGCGACAGTTCCCGCAGCGTGATCGAGCCGTCCGGCTGCCGCGGAAACGACTTCGGAGTCACGGCGATCAGCGGATCGCGCCGGATCAGCTTCTCGTGGACGGGGCCGCCGATCGCGACGGGCGTATGCAGAATGCCGATGTCGATCTCGCCTCGCTCGAGCGCGACGACCTGCTCCGCATTGCTCATCTCCCGCATCACGAGATCGACGCGCGGCGTCGCCGCGCGCAACGCGCACACCGCGGCAGGCAACGTATCGAACAGCGCGGCCGACACGAAGCCGATGCTGAGCCGCCCTGCCCGCTGCGCGCCGATCTCGCTCGCGCGCCGCGCGGCGGCGTCCATCCGCGCGAGGCTCAGGCGAATGTCGTCGACGATCGCTTCGCCCGCCGTCGTCAGCGTTGCGCCGCGCCTCGAACGGTCGAACAGCTTCACGCCGAGTTCCCGCTCCATTTTCGTCAGCGCATGACTGAGCGCGGGCTGCGCGACGCCGAGGCGAATCGCCGCATGCGTGAGGCTGCCGGTATCGGCGATGGCCAGGAAATAACGTAGATGCTTGGATTCCATCTTCACTCTGCGCAATGAGACTGCTTTTTCGACGATCGTCGGCTAGCCGCTTCGCCACCGAATAGACGGGCTGATTCGCGAATCCACGCTTTCATTCCGCACTCGCTCCGGATAGACGAATTTGACTCGTGAATTTTCAATTTATCGACCATTCAATCAAATAGAATTATCCGATCAATCATTTCGAATATTCGCCGCCACGCATCGCGTCGAACGAAAATTGCCGCACCCCGCGCAACGCAAACGTTGCCGAGTCTTTCCGCCCTGCACAAGCGGGTTCGACACGAAGCCCGTCATCATAATTTTCTTTTATCGATAATGCCCGGTTTCGTGATGCATTTGTCGTTTGCCGCTCGATAAAATATGGCGATATGATGCGGAATTTTTCTCAATCGCTTATTGCGAAATCATTCTGGAGAGTGCGAGTGAGCTGGTACAAAGAAATATCGCCCGTGGAAAGACGCACGTTCAAGGGATGCTTTTCCGGCTGGGCGCTCGACGGCGTCGATACGCAGATGTTCAGCCTCGTGATTCCCGCGCTGCTCGCGTCGTGGAGCATCGGCAAGGGACAGGCGGGCCTGATCGGCGGCGCGACGCTCGCCGCGGGTGCGATCGGCGGCCTGCTCGCCGGCATGATCGCCGATCGCTTCGGCCGCGTGCGCGCGCTGCAGATCACCGTGTGCTGGTTCTCGCTGTTCACGTTCCTCAGCGCATTCGCGCAGAACTTCGAGCAGTTGCTCGCGCTGAAGACGCTGCAAGGGCTCGGCTTCGGCGGCGAATGGACGGCGGGCGCCGTGCTCCTGAGCGAAACGGTTCGCGCGCAGCATCGCGGCAAGGCGATGGGCATCGTGCAAAGCGCGTGGGGCTTCGGCTGGGGCGGCGCGGTGCTGCTCTACACGCTGGTCTTCTCGTGGCTGCCGCCCGAATGGGCGTGGCGCGTGCTGTTCGCGATCGGCGTGCTGCCCGCGCTGCTCGTGCTGTACATCCGGCGCGCCATCCCCGAGCCGCCGCGCGACGACGCGCGCGCGGCGGCGGCGGCCGCGGCCGCGTCGGCGCGCTCGTCGGCGAAGAGCATCTTCGATCCGGCGGTGCTCCGGATGACGATCGTCGGCGGCTTGATCGGCGTCGGCGCGCACGGCGGCTACCACGCGATCACGACCTGGCTGCCGACCTACCTGAAGATCGAGCGCCATCTGTCGGTGCTCGGCACGGGTGCATATCTCGCCGTGATCATCGTCGCGTTCATCGTCGGATGCATGACGAGCGCGTACCTGCAGGACCGCATCGGCCGCCGCAGGAACCTGATGCTGTTCGCCGCGTGCTGCGTCGTGACGGTCAACCTGTACGTGCTGCTGCCGCTCGACAACGTCGCGATGCTGCTGCTCGGCTTCCCGCTCGGCTTCTTCGCGGCCGGCATCCCGGCCACGCTAGGCGCGCTCTTCAACGAGCTCTATCCGAGAAACGTGCGCGGCCGCGGCGTCGGTTTCTGCTACAACTTCGGCCGCGTCGCGTCGGCGATCTTCCCGGTGCTCGTCGGACACATGGGCACATCGATGCCGCTCGGCGTCGCGCTCGGCATCGACGCGGGCATCGCGTACGGGCTCGTGTTCATCGCCGTGTGGTTCCTGCCCGAAACGCGCGCGCGCGATTTCCAGACGGCGCAACCCGACGTCCGGGGCCGCGAAGCGGCACTGTAGACGCGAGGCGGCGCGAAGCGGCCTATCGGGCGCCCGTCATTTCGTGGATTTTCATGGATCAGGCATCGAACGATCCGGCAGTCGAAACGATGGGCCGCCCCTTCGCAACGTGCGCGCGCGACGCACGCGATCCGCTCGTCGACGCCTGGTACGGGAACGGGCTTGCGCCGATCGAGGCCGTCGATTCGCACGCGCACGTGTTTCTGCGCAGCCTGCCGCGCATCCCGACCGCGCGGCATTCGCCGGAATACGACGCGACGCTCGAATCTTACATCGCGCATCTGAGCGCGTGCGGCGTCACGCACGCCGTGCTCGTTCAGCCGAGCTTTCTCGGCACCGACAATCACTTCTTCGTCGACGTGCTCGCGCGCTATCCGCAGCGCTTTCGCGGCGTCGCGAGCGTGAATCCGTGCACGGCCGAGGACGAATTCGCTCGGCTCGAAGCGACGGACGTGGTCGGCATCCGCCTGAATCTCGTCGGCCTGCCGATTCCGGATTTCGCCGCGCCGCGCTGGCGCGCGCTGCTCGCGCGCGCGAACGCGCTCGGCTGGCATGTCGAGGTGCACCGGCGCGCAGCCGATCTGCCTGCGATCATTCCCGCGCTGCTCGATCAATCGTGCTGCGTCGTGGTCGATCATTTCGGGCGGCCGGCGCCGCATCTCGGCACGCGCGATCCCGGCTTCCGGTTTTTGCTGTCGATCGCCGGCACCGGGCAGGTCTGGGTCAAGCTCTCCGCCGCGTATCGCAACATCGTTTCGGGCGACGGCACTGCGTTCGGCACGCACGCGGCGCGCGCGCTGCTCGGCGCGTTTGCGCCGAACCGGCTCGTCTGGGGCAGCGACTGGCCGCATACGCAGCACCGCGACCGGACCGACTACCGGACAACGCGCTCGGCGCTCGACGACTGGGTGCCCGATCCGCTTCTGCGGCGCATCATCCTCTGCGATTCGGCGCGCGCGCTGTTTCGCTTCGATCGCTAAACGACCGCGCGCGATGTGCCGACGCGCCGTCTCGTACGCCGCCCGCCCCCCGATGTATGCCAAAAATTTATGAATAACTCGGTCCGATCCGCTGGTTCGCGTCGACGCCGGCCGCTAGAATTTTCATCTCGATGACGATGACCCGGGCCCTTGTTCGACGGGCTCTGTGCTCGAATGCGTGCCGAACCGGCGCGCGATCGCGCGATCGCGCGGACACCGGACGTCACCGCGGATTTCGATTTTTCATCCCCGCACGCAGGCCTCGCTCGCGCTGCGCCCGTTTGCGCAACGCCATCGCTTGACGGCGGATGGCATCGCGATCGACGCCGAAACGGGATCGTGATTGTTCGCTTCACCCGCCGGCCGCCGCATCGGGCTTCGCTTCTTTCGATCGGCGGTCGACTTGCCGTCATTCGTCCAACACACAACTCTACATTTGCCGGCCGATACGGGACGCGATCGAATCCCGACAGGCAAGGGAGCTTTTTTTCGATGGAAACCTACCTCGACCTTCTGGTGGAACGAGAAGCCCTGATGATCAAGCTGGATGCGGCGCGCACGCAGGCGCGCAGCGCCGCGCTATCCGAAGTGAAGCGGATCGTCGAGGAATTCGAACTCACGACGCAGGAAGTGTTCGGCCGTGCGGGCGTGTTGCGCCGCCGCGGCAAGCTCAAGCCGAAGTACCGCGATCCGAAGACCGGCGCGACATGGAACGGCCGCGGCCGCCCGCCCTCATGGATCGCCGGGAAGGATCGCGCCGCGTTCGTCGCGTGACGCCGGCGAGGCGTGGCGCAACGGGGCGCGACGTCAAGCGGCAACGTTTGCTCGCACCGCGTGCGCTGCGCAGGCCGCAGCAAGAAAGCCCACACCGCTCGCCCGAACCGTGTGGGCTTTTTCGTTGCATTCGGCGCGGCCCGACAGACAGACGCACAATCGACGATCCCGCCGCGTGCGACGCGCAGCCGCAACGGCGTCCGGCCGTCAGAACGCCGGATGGCACTCGAACGCGAGTTGCGCGCGCCCCTGCGAGCCGCTGCCGCGATCGACGGATTCCCGCTTCACGCTCGCCTGCATGCCGCGCTGCGCGCAGTAGTTCGTCGCTTCGTTGACGGCTCGCTCGTGCGCGCCCGCCCACGACAGTAGAATGCCGCGCGAGTTCGAATCGACGGTGTAGACGTTCGGGGTTTCAGTCGCGCTGATGTCGGATGCGCTCGAGCATGCGGCAAGCAGCAGCGCGCAGAGCGCGATTGATAAGGACGACGATTTGAGAACGCGTGGTTTCAATTTTGCAAGCGTGCTCTTCGAGCAGACCGGGAACAATGAGACACGTGAAAGTATGCCGCGCTCCGCCCGATAGATCATTCCCGTTACGCTTAACAGTCCGTTTCGCTGATGCAAACAATGCGCGGCGCCTGCGTGGCGCTTCGTCAGCCTCGCCGGTTTTTTTCCTGCTTGCGTGCGCGCCGGACATTGACCACGCAACGGAGCGCAGCGGCCGGGCTGCTCACGATGTGGGACGAATCGCCCGCCTCGCGACGCAATACATGCGCGGCACTCCATAGGCATGGCCTATGCCGGGCAGAGGAAGCCCGTTCTATCGCTTCGTTCGCAGGACAGCGAAAATAGCGACATCGGCCATGCTCCACGCCTCGAGCGCACCCGACGCTCGCGCTTCGGATTCCGCTCGCCCGAACGCCAAACGCACTCAACCCACTTTTATCGCACACGATGGACTTCTTCAGTCCGAATACGACTGGCACGATGCTTCATGGCGATGCCGGCCGCATCGACGCATTCGTCGACGCGCCGCCCGGCGACGTGCGCGGCATCGCCGTCGTCACGCATCCTCACCCGCTACAGGGCGGCGATGCCGGACACAAGATTCCTCGCGCGCTCGCCCGCGTCTTTCAGCTATATGGCTGGCTCTCGATCCGGCCGAATTTCCGCGGCGTCGGCGGCAGCGAAGGCACGCACGACGCCGGCAACGGCGAAACCGGCGATACGCTCGCGATCGTCGAGGCCGTGCGCCGCGCGCATCCCGGCAAGCCCGTCGCGCTCGCGGGCTTCTCGTTCGGCGCGTTCGTGCAGGCGCGGGTCGCGCGGGCGCTGATCGACGCCGGCGCACCGCCCGCGTGCACGGTGCTCGCGGGCGTTCCGTTCGGCACCGTGCAGGGCGAGCGCCAATACGACACGCCCGCTGCGCCGGACGGCACGCTCGTCGTTCACGGCGAATCGGACGCGGTCGTCCCGCTTGCGAGCGTGATGGCGTGGGCGCGTCCGCAGCGGCTGCCGGTCGTCGTCGTGCCGGGCGCGAACCATTTCTTCACCGGCTGCCTCGGCATGTTCGTGTCGGTCGTCGAGCGGCACGTCGCGTCGTTGCGATAGCGATTCGCGGCCCGCGGCCGGCCGTCACGCGGCCGAATCGGTGCGCGCACGCAACGCGATGCCGGCCCACACGCCGCTGTCCGCGAGTTCCGCGATCAGTTCGACGATCGTCTCGCGCACCGCGAGCGCGGCCGAGCTCACGGGCGACGTGTTCGACCAGCACAGGCTCGCCGGACGCCGGACCTCGGGATCGACCAGGCGGCGCATCTTCGGCCGGTTCGCCGCGTCGCGCAGCGCCAGCGCCGATGCGGGCAGGATCGTGCACGCGGCGCCCGATTGCGCGATCGACAGCAGCGTCGGCAGCGAATCGATGTCGGCGACGATGTTGAGCGGCACCTCCTCGCGCGCGAAGATCCGCTCGAGCAGCAGGCGCAGCCCGTTCGACACGCTCGGTGCGACGAGCGGCACGCCCGCGAGCGCAGCGAGTGCGCACGTGCGGGCGCGCGGCGCCACGGCGCCGCCCGGCTCGCCGAGCAGATACAGCGCCTCGTCGAGCACGGGCATCGCGGTGATGCCCGTCGTGTTCGATTCGCGAAACAGGATCGCCAGATCGAGCCGGCCGTTCGCGAGCAGTTCGTTGATGTAGCCGCTCATGCTTTCGAAGAGTTGCAGGCGAATGCCCGGATAGCGCACGCGCACCCGTTCGAACACCGGCATCGCGAGCACGGACGCCATCGTCGTCGGAAAGCCCACGGCGACGGTCCCCGATTCCGCGCCCGCGCCTTCGCGCACTTCCTGCCGCAATTGATCCATCTGCCGCAGCACGAGCCGCGCGTGACGATAGAGCGCCTGCCCCGCCGCCGTCGGCTTCACGCCCTGCGGGCTGCGCACGAGCAGCGCGACGCCGAGATCGTCCTCGAGCTTCGCGACCTGCTGGCTCAGCGAAGGCTGCGCGACGTACAGCTTCTCCGCCGCTTTGCCGAGGCTGCCGTACTCGACGATACTGACGAAATAACGAAGCTGACGGACGTCCATCGCGCTGCCTGTCGGTCGAAAAGGCATAGGATACGCCTATGTCCGGCACATTCAATCGGTATTTCCCGTGCGCCGCCGGTTCACCTAAAGTCGTCTCCATTCCAAGCCAATCCGCCCGGCCCGCCGGGCGACGGAGACGGCCATGCGCGCCACCCCAGCCGAGCGCCGCGACGACGCGCTCCGGATCGTCACCGACCTCGTTTCCCCCGCTCCCGCCGCCGCGCTCGCCGCCACGCTCGATCGCGACGCGCATCCGCGCGCCGGCGACCCGCTGCCGCCGCTATGGCACTGGCTGTACTTCTGGACGGCCGCGCGGCAATCGTCGCTCGGCGGCGACGGCCATCCGCGCACGGGAGGCTTCCTGCCGGATCCAGGCTTGCCGCGCCGGATGGCGGCGGGCGGACGCGTGCGCTTTATCGCGCCGCTCGCGATCGGCTCGAGCGCAACGCGCACGTCGCGCGTCGCATCACTCGAGCGCAAGGCCGGCCGCAGCGGCCGGCTCGCGTTCGTCACGGTCGAGCACCGGATCGAGTCGAGCGGCGCGCTTGCGATTCACGAGGAGCAGGACATCGTCTATCGCGAGCCCGCCGAGCCGGGCGCACCGTCGCCGCCGCGTCAGGCCGCGCCCGACGGCGCGCACTGGCAACGCGAGATCGCGCCCGCCGAAACGCTTCTCTTCCGCTATTCGGCGCTGACCTTCAACGGCCACCGCATCCACTACGACCGCGCATACGCGCAGCATGCGGAAGGCTATCCGGACCTCGTCGTTCACGGCCCGCTGATCGCGACGCTGCTGCTCGATCTCGTGTCGCGATCGATGCCGGATGCGGTCGTCACGGACTACGCGTACAAGGCCGTGCGCCCCGCCTTCGTCGGCCGCGCGCTCACGCTGTGCGGCCGGCTTGCGCCCGACGGCCGGTCGGCCGAGCTGTGGGCGAAGGATCACGAAGGATCGCTGACGATGTCCGCGCGCGCGTCCCTCGTGCGATAACGCATTTCGAAGATCGAACGAACCACTCATGAACCCAGCCATCGATCCCCATCAGGACATCCGCGAAGCGGTCCGCGATCTTTGCAGCCAGTTTTCCGCCGACTATTTCCGCAAGATCGACGAGGAACGCGGCTATCCGGAAGCGTTCGTCGACGCGCTGACGAAAGCCGGCTGGCTCGCCGCATTGATTCCGCACGAATACGGCGGCTCGGGCCTCGGCCTCACCGAAGCGTCGATCATCATGGAGGAGATCAACCGTGCCGGCGGCAATTCCGGCGCGTGTCACGGCCAGATGTACAACATGGGCACGCTGCTGCGCCACGGCTCGGACGAGCAGAAAGCGCGCTACCTGCCGCGCATTGCGTCCGGCGCGCTGCGCCTGCAGTCGATGGGCGTCACCGAGCCGACGGCGGGCACCGACACGACGAAGATCAAGACGACGGCCGTGCGGCGCGGCGACCGCTATGTCGTGAACGGCCAGAAGGTCTGGATCTCGCGCGTTCAGCACTCCGATCTGATGATTCTGCTCGCGCGCACGACACCGCTGTCGGACGTGACGAAGAAAAGCGAGGGCATGTCGATCTTCCTCGTCGATCTGCACGACGCGATCGGCCACGGGATGACGGTGCGCCCGATTCCGAACATGGTGAACCACGAAACGAACGAGCTGTTCTTCGACAATCTCGAGATCCCCGCCGAGAATCTGATCGGCGAAGAAGGCCAGGGTTTCAAGTACATCCTCGACGGGCTGAACGCCGAGCGCGCGCTGATCGCCGCCGAGTGCATCGGCGACGGCTACTGGTTCATCGACAAGGTGTCGCGGTACGTGCAGGAGCGCGTCGTGTTCGGCCGCCCGATCGGCCAGAACCAGGGCGTGCAGTTCCCGATCGCACGCGCCTACGTGAACGTCGAGGCAGCGAGCCTGATGCGCTACCGGGCGTGCGCGCTCTTCGATGCGCAAGAGCCGTGCGGCGCGCAGGCGAACATGGCGAAGCTGCTCGCCGCGGACGCATCGTGGGAAGCGGCGAACGCGTGCCTGCAATTTCACGGCGGCTTCGGCTTCGCGTGCGAATACGACGTCGAGCGCAAGTTCCGCGAGACGCGCCTGTACCAGGTCGCGCCGATCTCGACGAACCTGATCCTGTCGTACGTGGCCGAGCACATCCTCGGCCTGCCGCGCTCGTTCTGACGAAGGACCGCCATGCGCCCGCTCACCGGCATCACTGTCGTCGCGTTCGAGCACGCGATCGCCGCGCCTTTCTGCACGCGCCAGCTCGCCGATCTCGGCGCGCGCGTGATCAAGATCGAACGCCCCGGCGTGGGCGATTTCGCGCGGCAGTATGACGAACGCGTCTGCGGCCTCGCGTCGCATTTCGTGTGGGCGAACCGCTCGAAGGAAAGCATGACGCTCGACGTCAAGCGGCCGGAGGCGGTCGGCATCGTCCACGGCTTGCTCGCGAACGCGGACGTGCTCGTGCAGAACCTCGCGCCGGGCGCGATGCAGCGACTGGGCTTTGGCTACGACGCGCTGCGCGAACGCTATCCCGCGCTGATCGTTTGTGACATCTCCGGATACGGACTCGACGGCCCGTATCGCGACAAGAAGGCATACGACCTCTTGATCCAGAGCGAATCGGGCTTCCTGAGCATCACCGGCTCGAACGACGCGCCCGCGAAAGCCGGCTGCTCGATCGCGGACATCGCGGCCGGCATGTATGCGTACTCGAACATCCTCGCCGCGCTGTTCGAGCGTGAACGCACGGGACGCGGACGACACATCGATCTGTCGATGCTCGAGAGCATGATCGAATGGATGGGCTATCCGCTCTACTACGCGATCGACGGCCAGACGCCGCCGCCGCGCACCGGCGCGTCGCACGCGACGATCTATCCGTACGGCCCGTTTCCGGCGGGCGACGGCAAGACTGTGATGCTCGGCCTGCAGAACGAACGCGAGTGGCAGCGCTTTTGCGACACCGTCGTGCGGCTGCCCGAGCTCGCCGCCGACGATCGCTTCCGCACGAACAGCCTGCGCTCGAGCCATCGCGATGCGCTCGCGCACATCATCCGCACGGCGTTTTCGACGCTGAGCGCCGACGAAGTGATCGCGCGCCTCGACGAAGCCGGCATCGCGAATGCGCGGGTCAACGACATGCATCACGTGTGGCAACACGGCCAGTTGAAGGCCCGGCATCGCTGGACGCACGTCGATACGCCGGCGGGCCCCGTGCCCGCGCTCTACCCGCCCGGCGTCGCCGCGCGGGACGAACCCGCGATGGCGCCCGTGCCGGCGCTCGGCCAGCACACGGACGCGATCCTGCGCGAGCTCGGCTACGACGATGCCCGCATCGCACGCTTGCGCGACGAAGGCGCCGTCTAGCGGCGCGAGACATGACCGGACCTTCCCCTCGAAGCAAGGCCGGCACGCATCGTTCATATCAGGAGACACGCATGACCCCGATCGTCAACGCGGCCGGTCGACTCGACCGCCTGCCCGTTTCACGTTTCCACTGGAAGATCCTCGGACTCATTGCGGCCGGCGCGTTCCTCGATGCATTCGACCTCTATCTCGCGAACGGCGCCGTCGCCGCGATGGTGAAGACGGGCTTCGCCGATCTGCGCAGCGGCGCGACGTTCGTGTCGGCGACCTTCGTCGGCATGATGATCGGCGCGGCGCTCGCGGGCTACGTCGGCGACAGGCTCGGCCGTCGCTATTCGTATCAGCTCAATCTCGCGGTGTTCGGACTCGCGTCGCTCGCCGCGTGCTTCGCGCCCGACTCGCGGGGCTCGGCGCGCTCTTCAAGGCCGACATGCGCGGCCGCACGATCGTCGCCGCGATGACCGCGATCGCCGTCAACATCGGCCTGTACGGGTTCATCGCGTGGCTGCCGACGTTCTTCGTGTCGGAGGGGCTGTCGGTCGTGAAATCGCTCGGCTTCGTGCTGCTGATGTCGATCGGCTCGCCCGTCGGCGGCGCGTGCGGCTATCTGATCGCCGACAGGATCGGCCGCGCGAAGGGCATCGCATACGCGGCCGTCGTCAGCATCGTGCTCGGCTGGATCTATGTTTCGCTGCGCGACGCCGCGGCGATCATCGTCGTCGGCTTCTGCCTCGTGACGAGCATCTATACGATCACGACACTCGGCCTGTTCGGCTTCATTCCCGAGCTGTTTCCGACCGAAGTGCGGTTGCGCGGCACGGGCTTCGCGGGCATGACGGGACGCGCGGCGTCGATCGCGACGCCGTATCTCGCGCTCGCGCTCTATCGGCATGTCGGCGTGGGCGGCGTGATCGCGATGGTCAGCGCGGTCTTCGCCGCGCTGTGCATCGGCATCGGGATACTGCGAATCGAGACGAGCCGGCATGCGCTCGAGGACATCTCGCCGACGGCCGGGGACGGCGATCGGGATGCCGTGCGAACGGCCGCGCCTTGACGCGCGGCGCGGTCGTGAGCGCAAGACACGTGGCGGCATTTCATATGCGCGGCAGCTTGTCGGGCATCTGCGCGCCGAAGCTGTCCGCGCCGGCAAGGCGCACGGACGATACCCCGGCGCAAGCGATTCGTTTTCTCGACGCGATGATCGTCGTCAGGCCAACGCGATAACGCGGGCGACGATATTCTCTGGCATCGCCTTCGTTGATCTGTCTTGTTCGCGTCGATTATCGGCGTGTTCGAATCTTGCGGGAACGCGAACGACACCCGCCCCGAACCGCGCGATGGTTGTGTTCGTTGCGCCGCATCCGCGCAGCGTGCCCGCCGTCACGCCTGCGCCCCGCCGCGGCGGCGCGCGGCCCGCGCGAGCAGCCGCTGCGCACGCAGCACGACCGGGCGATCGACCATCTTCCCGTCGACCGCGATCGCCCCCGCTTCGGCACGCGACGCCGCGTCGACGACGCGCGCCGCCCAATCGAGTTCGCGCTCGCTTGGACCGTAGCACGCATGCACGATTCCGACCTGCGCCGGATGAATGCAAAGCTTCGCGCCGAAGCCGTGCCGCTTGCCGTTCAGCGCATCGGCCGTCAACCGATCGGCGTCGTGAACATCGGGCGTCACGCCGTCGACGGGCGCATCGAGCCCGGCAACGCGCGAAACGAGCGCCAGTTGCGCGCGATGCGGATTCAGCGGATCGCGATCGTCGTCCATCCCCATTTCGGCGATGAAATCGAGCGTGCCGAACATCAACCGCTGCACGCACGGCGCTTTCGCGATATCCAGCGCCGCCCACATGCCGCGCGCGGTCTCGACGAGCGGATAGACCGGCAGTTCGCGCCGCGCGTGCGCGACCACGGCCGCGACATCGTCCGGGCCTTCGGCTTTGGGGATCACGATGCCCGCGACGCCGTCGAGCGCGGCGAGCTTCGCATCGCGCTCGAACCACGGTGTATCGCGGCCGTTGATCCGCACGAGCACCGGCCGGCTGCGGGACACCCATGCGGCGACGGTTTCGCGCGCGGCGTCCTTCGCCGCCGGCTCGACCGCGTCCTCGAGATCGACGATCACCGCGTCGGCGCCGCTCGACAGCGCGCGCTCGAACCGCTCGGGCCGGCTGCCCGGAACGAACAGATAGGACTGCGGGGAAATCGCGGTGTCGATCGGCATGTGGGTCTCCTGCTTGGGGTGTCGACAATATCGGCGAAATCCGGCCGGCTCATGCAATGAGTCAGCCGAGTTCGTTCACGAGTTCCGGCGCGAGCGTGAACCGATCGCCGACGAGGCCGGAATCGGCCACGCCGAAGATCGGCGCGTCCGGATTCTTTTGATCGCGACAATCGCCTTCGAGTTCTTCATCCCCGTCAGATGCTGGATCGCGAGCGCCGTGCGAAGCGTTTCCCGAGCCTGCACGACGCCCATCGACACCGCGATCACCTCAGTCGCCGCGCCCGCTTCCTGCGGGCGCACCGCTTCTTCAACGGCGACTTCATCGGAATGCGCGTCGCACAATCACGTCGCTCATTACACGCGGATACGGCGCGCACGGCAACTATCGATTGACTCTGCCTGTCATAGCCCACGCCTATCACCTCACGGCATGCGCCGGACGCGCAAGAATTCAGCCCGCGGCCGGAAGACCGGCTCGATGCGACACGCTCAATGGATGGCGGGCCTGCGAAACGTCCGCGCTCGTTCGTTCAAAACACCGAGGCTCATCGGCTCACGACAATGCGATTCGCGTCAACCGACGAAACCCGTCACGAGCAACAGATTCGTTCCGCCGATCAGGACGAAGAGCGTCCATGCGATGATTTTCGCGCCGCGCCCGATCGCGTAATCGCGCATGACCGATCGGTCGCCGACCGAACGGATCAGCGGCCACATCGCGAACGGCAATTGCAGGCTCAACAGCACCTGGCTCCAGACGAGCAACTGCCCGACTGCGCCGTCGCCGAGCCACAACACGCCGACGAGCGCGGGCACGAGCGCGAGCCCGCGCGTGATCAGCCGACGCTGATAACACGGGATCTTCATGTGCAGGAAGCCGTCCATGATGACCTGGCCGGCGATCGTGCCCGTCAGCGTCGAGCTCTGGCCCGACGCGAGCAGCGCGATGCCGAACAGCCACGCGGCCGCGCCGCCGACGACCGGCGTGATCAGCGTGTAGGCCTGCTCGATGTCGACGACGCCCGTCCGGCCGGTCGCATGGAATGCCGCGCCGGCGAGCACGAGGATCGCCGCGTTGACGAGCATCGCAACGACGAGCGAGATCCACGTGTCGATGCGAACCATCGCGAGCGTTTCCTCGATTGCGTCTTTCGTGCCGCCGACGACGCGCCGCGTCTGCACGACCGACGAGTGCAGATACAGGTTGTGCGGCATGATGGTCGCGCCGACGATGCCGAGCGCGAGCACGATCGCATCCTTGCGATCGTGACCCGGCACGCCGGGCGCGAGGCCATGCAGCACGGCGCGCCAATCGGGCGGCGCCATCGCGACCTGCGCGACGAAGCAGAACACGATCGTGCCGATCAGCCCGAGCACGATCGCCTCGACCTGCCGGAATCCCTTGCCTTGCAGGCCGAGGACGATCATCGTGTCGAGCGCGGTGAAAACGATGCCCCACGCGAGCGGCACGCCGAGCAGCAGCTTGAACGCGAGCGCGCAGCCGAGCACCTCGGCGATGTCGCACGCAATGATCGACACTTCGGCCGTGATCCACTGAACGACCCGGCCGAATGGCCCGTAGCGCTCGTAGCTCGCCTGCGCGAGATCGCGGCCGGCGGCGAGCCCGAGCCGCGCGGCGAGCATCTGCAGGAAGATCGCCGCGAGGCTCGAGAACGCGACGACCCACAGCAGCGCGTAGCCGAACTGCGAGCCGGCCTGAATGTCGGTCGCCCAGTTGCCGGGGTCCATGTAACCGATCGCGACGAGCAGGCCCGGGCCGGCGAAGCGGCGCAGTCTGGTGAAACGGGAGACGTTGGCGTCGATCGTGATGCTGCCTTTGACTTCTGCCGGGCAAAACGGCGCTGTGGGGACGGTGGGAAGCGGCATGGGAGATGCTTGGGGGCCTGTGTGCGTGGCGGTCATTTTACGCATTCACGGCGGCGGCGCTTCCGGGCCGTTTGAGGCGCGGCGAACGGGGTTGGCTTCGGTGTTGCGCGAGTGGAATTCGAAGCTAGTCGTTTATCGGCTGGCGCAAATGCCCGTTGAACGCGCGCGCTCGAATGAGTTCATGCACGGTGCGGCGTCCGCAAGGCTTGGCCTGCTTGCTCATTTCGTCCATCTGCGTGTAAAACTCGGCCAACTTCTTCAGTTTCTCGGATGCCTCTTGGAACCGGGTCGTGCCCGGTCGTTGGGATTGGGTCCCGGTTTTGACCCGATCCCACTGCGCGAATGGAGGACGAATCGATGCTCGACCAGCTTGGCCTGATTCCGCTCGGCGAAGCGGGGACGCGCGGGCTGCTCTACGCGTGGCTGATGGTCGCGATTCCGATCGGCATCGCGGTGGTCGTTCACCTGCTGATCGCGCCGTCGCCGCGCACGCTCGCGTGCAAGCGGCTCGCCGCGCGGCAGTTATCGGCCGCGGCCGCGGGCGCGGATCGCGCCGCGCTCGACGCCGCGCTGCGCGAAGGCAATCACCCGATCGATACGTGGCTCAAGCGGTCGAAGCCCGAAGGCTCGTCGTCGCGCGCCGATTGCGGGACGCTCGCGCAGGCCGCCGCGTCGAGCACCGCGATACTCGTCGCCGTCGATCTCGCGACTCGCGAGCCCGATGCGCGGCTGCCCGAATCGTACGTTGCACTCATCGACAAGCCCATCATCACGATGCGCTCGCATTTCTGTCGCAACGCGTCGAGCGCCTGGTCGGTGCTTTCCACCCAGTCTATCGCCGACGTCCGGTCCATCGCTTCCGGGCTGATTCCGTGCCCCGCGAGCCGCGGGCCGAGCACCGTGTAGCCGGCGCGGCGATGAAGCTGCTCGCCGACGTACCGGACGCTCTGCGTCGAGCCGGTATAGCCGTGGGAAATCAGGATGCCGGTGGCGTTGCCGTCGAACAGGAACGGCTCGGCGCCCTCGAGGACGGGAGAGGAATCCATGAGTATTCTCGTGCGGGTGAAGTGGCTCGGATCGAATTTCGGGGAATCCGCTTCGATGGGGCTTTGGCGGGATACGTTCGCATTCGAACACGAATATTCGATATGATATTAATTGTTGTTCGCTCGTTTCGTTTTCGAATCTATCGTAAACCCTCAGCCCTTACTGTCGGACTCTCGTCGCGTGCGATCCGAATCAAGCGCCCCGCGCCCTCTTCGCCCGCCGCAGCCAATCCGTAACGCACGATCCATTCAGACGCGCACTTCCAGGCATCCGAAACGAAAAGCGCCACATGGTCGACCCACAGCGTTTCATTCATCGCCATTTTCACGAGATCAATTCATTTGACAATCTCTAGAACCAATCGAATTCCAAAAGATTCGATTGAATTGAATGATTGGCGAATTCATTTCTCAAAATGAACTCGGCGGCGAATCTATCCGGTGGCCAAGGAGATCGGCGAGGAACGGAGCGACAGGCGGCTCCGGTGGAGCGCGCCCTGACATCGGGCCTCTCGTGCGCGGCAAAAGACCGGCGAAAATATTGATGCAGTCCGATGCGTCGACATCCGTCACGCATTTTCCGATCGGGGCCGCCGCGCATCCGGCTCAATGGCGTCAAACGCGCCAGGACTTTTTAATAGGTCTCTAAGGTAAACCTTAAATTGACCGACACCGCGCGACATGCTGTATTTCTCAACGCGCAATTGCCCTCATCGACAAAAATCGAAACGCGGCGGATGAACGACGCCGCCGCATAAAAAGGCAGGACTGGGAAGCAAAACGGCCGTGGGTATCGACAACATTCCCCATTCAAGGAGAGCCAGCATGACCAGGAACGCAAGACGCACATGGCAACGAATCACCGCTCTGATCGCACTATGCGCGGCCGCGCTCGCGGCTCATCCCGCGCGCGCCGACGTTACCGCGGGACCGGGCGCATGGAGCAGCCAGCAAACGTGGGGCGCGGATACGGTCAATGGCGGCAATCTGACCGGCTACTTCTATTGGCCCGCGACCCAGCCGACGACGCCCAACGGTGAGCGCGCGCTCGTGCTCGTTCTGCACGGTTGCCTACAGAGCGCATCGGGCGACGTCATCGACAATTCGCAAGGCGCGGGCTTCAACTGGAAAAGCATCGCCGATCGATACGGCGCGATCATCCTGGCGCCCAACGCAACCGGAAACGTCTACAGCAACCATTGCTGGGACTATGCGAACACGTCGCCGAATCGCACGAGCGGCCACGTCGGCGTACTGCTCGATCTCGTCAGCCGCTTCGTCGGCGACGCGCAATATGCGATCGATCCGAACCAGGTGTACGTGGCGGGCCTGTCTTCCGGCGGCGGCATGACGATGGTGCTCGGCTGCATCGCGCCGGACGTCTTCGCCGGCATCGGCATCAACGCCGGTCCGCCGCCCGGCACGACCACGCTGCAAATCGGCTACGTTCCGGCCGGCTACACGGCGCAAACGGCGGCCAATCAGTGCAAGGCGTGGGCAGGCTCGAACGCGGGCAAGTTCTCCACCCAGATCGCAGGCGCCGTATGGGGCACGTCGGATTACACCGTGGCCCAGGCGTATGGCCCGCTCGACACCGCCGCCTTCCGGCTCGTCTACGGCGGCGCGTTTACACAGGAGTCCAAAGTATCCATTTCCGGCGGAGGCACGAACACGCCCTACACGGACAGCAACGGCAAAGTGCGCACGCACGAGATCGTGGTCTCCGGCATGGCCCACGCGTGGCCCGCCGGCGCGGGCGGCGACAACACCAATTACGTGGACGCGACGCACATCAACTATCCGGCCTTCGTGATGGACTACTGGGTCAGATACAACCTGCGCGCGAGCACCGGATCGGCGCAGCCCGGCACGCCGCCGGCGGGGCTGACCGTCACGGGCGCGACGCAGACGAGCGTGTCGCTGTCCTGGAACCCGGTCGCCAACGCGAGCAGCTACAACGTCTATCGCAACGGCAACAAGGTGGGCTCGTCGACGTCGACGGCCTACACCGATTCCGGCCTGATCGCCGGCACGACCTACTCCTATACGGTCACCGAGGTCGATCCGAGCGCGGGCGAGAGCGCGCAATCGTCCCCGGTGTCGGCGACGACGCAATCGAGCTTCGCCTGCACCGAGACGACGGCCACGAATTATGCGCACGTGCAGGCCGGCCGCGCGTACGATTCGTTTGGCATCGCCTATGCGGCCGGATCGAACCAGAACATGGGGCTCGACAACGTGTTTTATACGAATACGCTGGCGGAGACGAAGGCCGGCTATTACATCATCGGAGATTGTCCGTGAGTCTGGCGTTCATGCGAGCTCGGCACGCATTGCCCCTACGGGCCACGCCCTCAGCGCCAATGCGTGCCGGCATGAGAAACCCGCCACGGCCGGATTTAGTCCAGTCCACCGCCTCCCGGCTTCAACGGTGGCGGCGTCTTCCGGAATCCCCGGTCACCGGACATGCTCGCTCCTTCGTCCCGTTCGCGTTGAGCGGCATCAGTGTCGAGACTTGATGCATGTTCCTGCTTGCCGGTCCAACGCACCGCCGCCGCGGCATCAAACAATCGCTCTGCAGCGATCCGAGCTGAGCGTGCGCTCGGCGCCAACTCGGTATCGAACGTCCGGCCCAGTGAACCGGCGGATTTCGTCGCCGCGTCGAAATGATGTCCGACCTCGTCAACCGGAAAATGGCCTAGCCGATCGCCGATACCAGCGAGTTGATTGCGCAATGAATCGAACATGTTCGGTACGGTCGGCAGCTCGACCATCGCATGATGGGTGTCGATATTGACCGGTGTGGCGTGCGGAAAAAAGTCGAGCGCGATGTAGCGCTTTTCGGTCAACTGATTTCCGACACGCAACTGACCGCGCAGCCCCTGCTCGACCAGGTCGCGCAGCAGCCCCCTGCCGGCTGCGTTATCGCCGTTACCCAACGCACGCCTGTAGCCTTTGCCGAGTCGCGCCGGATATATGTTCGTCGTGACGACTGTCTCCGAGCGCTGACGAGCGATATCGAAAGCAACCGCAATCCCCGTGATCTCGCCAATTTCGACACCGTGGAAGTCGACTGGAGCGCCCACGAACAATCCTCGAGATGACGCTGCGAACCGCATTAGAACAGATGCGGCAGGTCCGTCACCCGCTCGGCGGAGCGCGTCGGCTCGGCTGGCAAACAAAGTGAACGGCTCGCCATCCGACACGCGACGGCCGCCCTCATCCGATGAGTCCGGGTTATCGAATCCGATCCCGCCCGACCAAAGCGCCTGCAGCGACGACACGTCCAGCTTGAAGCCTTCGGAACCGAGCCGTGCATCAATGCCGCTCGCATGCCACCAACGTGTGTTCGCCGTGACGTAGCGGTCGAACGGCTCGGCAATCCAAGCGCTGATGTCGACACCGTCACCCTGCGCGGGCAGTGACGTGGCGAGCACGCTCCCAGCTCGCATCTGCTTGAAATAAACAGGCGACCCAACCCTCAACGAGCCCATTGACGCGGCATGAAGAGCGAATCGCGTACCGTTGGAGTCATGCAGGGCGGGAGGTGGAGCCTCGCGTCCGTCGAAGTCGCGACATTGCCGGGGCGCGCTCCCTATGTCGACTCCAATGTACGGACCCGAGAATGCCGTATCGAGACGAGATACGCCCGTCAGGTCGACGCTCGGGCGAACGATCCAGAACCTCGCGTCACACGTGGTAAAGCGAGTTGCGTTGCCGTCGAGACGGAGCACGGCAAGCACCCTCGTCCGGTCCGCGGATATGTTCAGCGCGGTCAGTCGGCCAATTTCGACGCCGCGGTAGCGCACAATTGTCTTGCCCGGCTCGAAACCTTCCGCATTGACGAAGCGGACCGTGACCGCAGCCTCCGACTGGGGCCACATTTCGGTCAGCAGGACGACGAGCAGCGCTGCGAGCGGAACACAACACGCAACCAGAAGCCAGCGCGCGCCCACCGCTATAGCGTCCCGGTGACGACGTTGCGTACGCTCTTGGCAATCCGACGAACACGAATCAGGTACGGCCTCAGACACCGCAGGATGCCATTCGTCATGCTGCCCCGCTGGCGATGCGTGGCCCCACAACCGCTCGTTGCAAGGCGGCAACGACGTTGTCGTCGCGGTTCTGAATGAGCCGTTTCCATCGCTCGCACGCCGCTGTCGAAGCGCCGCGCGCGATCATCGGGACAGGTCCTGGATGTCCGCCGGAAAGCCCAACACCAGCGTCAGATAAAAGAGCGCGGCAAACACGCCGGCCATCGTGCCGAATATGTCCCGCGCAATCGCACCGCGCATCAGATGAGCAGGAATCCCGATGATCAGATAGGCCGCCAGGAACACGATTGAAACCATGAGCGGAGGTGGCGTGACAAGAACGAGATGGGCGATTGCGCGCATGTTCATACTCCACATCAGTAGTGGTCGGCTCAGCGAGGCGCGTGAGCGCCGGCTCGTCGCCTCGTGGCGTGCGGCGCATCCCTATTGCAATTGACTGACGAGCGCGTCCGCGCCCTTGTCGATTCCGGTCCGGGCCGCGCTGAGCGAGCCGAATGCAGCGGGCAGATTCATCGCGTTTGGATATTGCTTCGTCACATAGGCGATCAGCAGCCGACCGCTCGTGCTGTCGTAGACCTCGACCGCATAGGAGACCGAGCCGCTGAACGCCCCCTTGCCACCCCGGATTGCCTGCACGCCGTTATAAAGGTTGCCGGCGATGTCGAAATGCATGGCTTGCCCGACCACCGCCGTCGTCTTTTCTGCACCCGTGAGCGTGAGCCGGACGCGCAGCGCCGCAGGCGACGGCTGTGGTGCAATCTGGAAGCGTTTCGCGAGTTTTTCGGTGAACGTCTTGCCCATGTAGTCCGCGAGCGTCGCCCTGTCCTGGGCATTCAAGTCGCCGAACTGATTGTCCTGGCCAGCGTAGATAACGACCGGGTCGACAATGACCTGCCGATATTTCGACCAGTCCACCTGTGCTGCGTACCGATACGGCACCTTTGCGGCGTCGCCGGTCCGGTTCTGCGTCAGTTGCGACGAGGATGACAGACCGGAATACGCAACGGGCTGCACGCCGGCGCACGCCGTCAGCGTGAGCGCCGCGGCGCTCGAGACGAGAAAAGAAATGAATCGGGTCCTGTTCATATCGGATTCCTTGAGAAGACGCTTGGCGCCGCCAGCGATGAAATGTCGAAAGGCTTGACGTGGCCGAAGCGTAACATCGCCTCGCTCAGATGTAAACCGTCTACCCGGTTTGTTTTTTGACGAATGATCGACAAGGTACAATAAGTCGTTTGCGGTCCGGGGCGTTGCCTGCGGGCTCGCTCCGCCCTACTGCCCCGTCACCGCGCGCGAGCGCGCGACGCCATCACGCCCCGTAAATGGACAACCAGACCCGCTCGGAAATTTCCCGCAAGAAGGCCATCGACGCCGCACTCAGCATCCTGACGCGCGACGGCGTTGGTGGATTGACGTTTGACTCGCTGTCGCGCGAAAGCGGCATCAGTAAGGGCGGCTTGCTGCATCAGTTTCGTACCAAGCAAGGCGTGCTCAAAGCGTTGCTGGAATTCCAGCAGCAGCAATTCGAACAGTTTGCACACGATTACCTCGTGAACGAGGGGGCGTCGAAGGCTGAACCGAACCTTTCTGCGCAGATTGCCATCTTCCGTGAGGCCATCAATCAACCGAACTCGGTCGCGCGTGCAGTGCTGGCGGCGATCATTGAAAGTCCGGAACTGCTGGAAGACCGAAAGGGAACCGATGCCGCCAGGCTGAAGGCACTGGATAAAGAATCCACCGATTTCGAACTCACGTTGCTGCGTTACTTCGCGGCGAGCGGCATTGCGTTCAGCGTATTGCTCGGCTTGACGCCGCTGACGGGCGCCATGCGGAATCGGCTGTTCACTCGCCTGCTCGATGACGAGAGCTGGAAAACGCTGACGGTCAAACGAAAGTCGCGGTGATGCGACGATGCCTGGCTGCCCGCGTACTTCGGTCGATCAGGCGGCCGGCGCATCGTACGAGTAACGACTTGCATTCGAAAACGACCATGCTTGAAATCAGCGGCGTTTTCTGCTCGAAATAGCTGCAACTGACGGAACTCAGATCGGCAACCCGGCCGCCTGATCGACCGTAGCCGCGGTGACCCCGTTCGGCCCGATCCGTGCCGGCAAGCTCCAAAAGGGTGACAAGGAAGACCAGTATGTCGATGAGGCAGAGGCGCGTCGACGTGGCTGGGGCTCGGTGTACCGCTCAAGCTATCAACCGGTGCTGGCATGGCTGGAGGAGCAGTTGAACGAAGCGATGCACCTGAACGAGATGCAGGGGCAATGGATCGACACCGACCCCGACGGCAAGAAGTGGACGCTCAAGCCCGTGCTCGGCACCGAGCCGGCCGACTATGGGGCGACCGATGCCGGTGCGCAAGGCCGGGGCAGAAGATCACGAAAGATTCAGAGGCTTTCAAACACTTCCTGAAATACCGATACCGGGTGTATGCGATCGGTTACAACTGGCTGCAATCGAATGAGAAGTCGGCTCAGGACGTGATCGAGGGCATGGATTTCAAGGACAAGAAGTCCGGCAAGTCGATGCGGCTAATGGGGTCAAGGAGATCATCGCGGAGAACGACAGCGGCAAGGCAATCATCCTCGCAATGGCGAACAAGCTACGTCGCACAAGCCCACACTGGATGCGGCATACGCGCACGCCGCGCACGCGCTCGCGCGCGGGGCTGAGCTGATCATGGTGCGCGACAACCTGCGGCACGCGTCGATCTCGACGACATCGACGTATCTGCATGGTGACGAGGTCAAACGGGCCCGCCAGTTTGACCTGGCATTCGAGGGGATATCCAAGTAGTCAGTGCCGTCTCCTCGACAAGCATCAGTGGCAGATAATGTGAGCAGGCGGAAATGGAATGCAAGCACAGTTGCAGTTAATCCAAGCACGCGTGATTCGTCAGTTGCAGCCATTTCGAGCAGAAAACGCCGCTGATTTCAAGCATGGTCGTTTTCAAATGCAAGTCGTTACAGCTAGCCATCCGGATGAATCCGGTCGGAACCTTTGCGAGCACCCGGTTATCTCGTGCCGCTTTCACGCTGTCCGATGATCTGAAACGAATCTCGATTCCTGCCCGCGATCCACTGAGGCGGCCTCCCTCGACCGCTCCACGTCGCGCCCGTTTCCGGGTCGCGGTACTTTGGGGCGATCGGACCACGAAGGAGTTTCCCGCGTCCTCGATTCGGCTTTGCTCGACCGAAGATGTCCTCTGCGGAAATTCCATACTGAAGGATGGTTTGTCGTATCGCCTTGATCGCGTCCGCTGCTTCCCTTTTTCGCGCAATCTCGGCCTCCTCCGCAATCGACTTCAATCTGGCCCGGAGCTCTTGAAAGGATTCAGAATTCAGTTCGCTCATTTTTATACCATCTATATAGATTTACACCTCAAATCATCAGATTCAAACAAGACACCATGTCCTCGAACACAATCGACCTTCACATTTACTTACGCAGAATAAAAAGGCTGGGCACCGCATTTCAGCTTAACAAGGCAGCACACAGCAAAGCCATCTGCACCGAGGGCCAACTCAACTTTTCGCAGATGGAAAACAAGGAAAAATGTGAGCTCCCTAAAAATGGAGCTCACATCAGCTTTCAATTAATTGCAATCAAATCGATTCGCCAAGACAATAACTACACCGGCACGACTTACGTTTTTTGCGGAGACCAACAGGCCGCCGCGATAAAGCTGAGGGCCGCGGTTCCCATCACGTAAAATGCAGGAGCAAGGTTGTTCTGTGTCGCCGCAATTGCCCAGGTAAGAATCGCCGCCGAAAATCCACCAAACGTAATGACAGCGAGATTGTACGAAATTGAAATTCCCGTGGAAACAATTTGACGTGGAAACGTATCGCTCAATGCCGCCAGGATTGGCCCTTCATAGCTCGCAATGACGAGCCCGAAGATGATCTGGAATAGCAGCAGCGAATGCAAACCGGGGCTCACATTCAGGAGTCTGAACATGGGGTACGCAGCCACGACGGCAATGACGAGCGCCCCCATGAGAAATCGGCGCCGTCCGTATCGATCAGACAGATGACCAAAAATGGGCGTTACAAAGAGAACAATCGACGCCCCGACGAGAACGGCGATAAACCCTGTCGATGCCGGCAAATGCAAAACCTTTGTCGCATACGTGGGGATATAGAAGAGCAGTACATATGAGCAAACGGTCCAAAATATCACAAGACCAAATCCTATCAAGGTTTCACTCTTCCACCGACGCACGATCTCGAACACCGGCGTGCGCTCTCGGATACGAGAAGCCTCCTCCGTAGATTCATGCACCTGGTTGCGAATATAGATCCCGAGCGGACCAAGACACAAGCCAATCAAGAATGGTATGCGCCACCCCCATGACTCGACTTGCTCAGCGCTCAGATACTTGACAAGCACAACCGCAAGAACCGATGCAAGGATAATCGCAAATCCGATGCTCGCCTGAATCCAACTGGTGTAATAGCCCAGCCGTTCGACGGGCACATGATCTCTTAGAAATCCGGTAGCACCGCCCATTTCCCCTCCAGCGGAAAACCCTTGCAATAGGCGTGCGCATACGATCATCAATGGCGCCAAAATACCGGCATCCTTGTAAGTTGGCGCAAAAGCAATCAAGGCCGTACCGATGGTCATCAACGTTATCGTCATAACCAGGGTTGCGCGGCGCCCGATTTTATCCGCCATCCCCCCCAAGACAATACCGCCCACTGGCCGCATAAAAAATCCGACGCCAATCGTGGAAACAGACAGCAACAGGGACAGATTGTCGTCCGATGTCGGAAAGAATATTTTTGCAATGATGACAGAAAAGAAACCATAGGAAATAAAATCGAACCACTCGAACCCATTTCCTATGATCACGGCGACGACTGCCTTGGTCCTCTCCTGTACGGCGATGTCTCGCTTTCCCCCGCGCAAGCCAACAACGGTTTCCATATTCTTGTGCCCTCGGATTTTGATGTTCTGGCGCCTTTGGCAACGATCAACGGCGCAGCCAATGGTACGAGTTTTTCTCGCCTCCTTACTCTGAATTTTTTTCTGGCGAGGCTGAGTTTCTGGAATGCCCGGTCATCTCTTCAATGGCACCCGCTTCAGCAACCACTCCCGGAAATGCGCCACGGCCGCCGTATCGCGGCGGTCGTCGGGCCACACCAACTGGTACGCTCCGCCGAAGCTCGCGCTTGCGTCCGATGCAAGCACCAAATCGGAGCTTTCAACCAAGGGCGTGATCATTTGGTTCCATCCGAGGAGGACACCATGACCTCGCAGCGCAAGCTGTAGCAATACGGGATAGCTATTGGCCGTTATTGTGCGCGATGGCTTGTACGCGATCTCGCTATCGCATAGATGGAACCAGTCGCGCCAGCTCATCCATTGACGCTGCTGCTCCTCTGCGACGAGCAACGTCGCACTCGTCAATTCTTGCGGCGATACGCGCCGGCGCCCCAGGTAGCCGGGCGCACAATAAGCGTGTACCTCTTCTTCGATAATACGGACCCCGCTCATGCCGGGAGGCGGGACATCGCGAATGTAATAAACGCCGATGTCGAATTCCGCGGTGTTCAGATTGAAAACACCCTCTCGAACCAAGATTCGAATTGCCACATTGGGATACTCTCGGCTGAAATCGGCGATGATGGGTGTCAAAAACATGCCGGCCGTGCCAGACGCACACGCGATCGTAATGCTATGTGGCGAGGGCTCCTTCATGACAAACGCGGTGGCTTCAGCGCAGCTTGTGAGCATGTCGTGAATCCGGTCGGCATAGGCCTGTCCGGCGCGCGTCAAATGAAGTGCTTTTGCGTCTCGCACAAACAACTGCATGCCAAGAAAACTCTCCAACTTTACAACCTGCTTGCTGACCGCACCTTGCGTAACGTTCAGTTCCTCGGCTGCACGCGTGAAGTTGCCGTGCCGAGCAGCAGCATCAAAGAAAACAAGGCATTGCAGGGGCGGAATCGGGTGAATTTTCATGCTCGCTCCATATGGCTCTGACCCACCGGCGCGGGATCACGAACGCATACAAACACTTGATGACACATCTTTCGGTGATCGAAGAGATGATCCAAACGAAACTTCCCTTGAAAGAGCTTCCTGCCACCGTCAACGGATGACATGCCATCCTTCGAACTTGGTATGTCGCGGCGAACGAAACAGCCGAATTATGCGTTCCCGGACGATGCACGGCACGCTATCGACACAGGCCCGAAAAATCAAGAGCCATTCGTGCATCCCGGTGCGAATCTTCCGAAGGAGCACTCTACGCCGGGATCTCAAAGTACTGACGCAGTGCATTGACGACCGCAGTCAATGGGCTAGAGATACGGAAGAACGCCAAGAAGGCTGAATATTTATCTCCATAGTTCCATAATGTTGAATTATCGTGATGCCATAAAGAATGGTGCTGTGGCGCCTGCTGTGGCGCCATTTCCCACACTGGAAAATTCTCCGAATGCATCCTGAAAACTGCTCTCTAGAAAATCCAGGCTCTGCTTCGCGGAATGAACACCGGACTTACCGAGAAACCAAGAAACATGCAGATGCATCGCGATCAGGAAAAAATGGACTTCAGCCGACCGGGACAGCCGACAAACACTTGCCACATTGAGATCGTTTAACGAATCATTCCGCAACGAGCGCTTGAACCTATATTGCCTATATTGGTTCGAAACGTTGGGTGACGCGAAAATGTTCGGCAAGGTGCGGCGTAGCGGATACGCTTTCGGAGAAAGAACTGATTGCTCTGGCTACTACGCTCGACAAGTCCAGATTGCGCCGTGCTCGATCACAACTAGCGACACCGGGAAAATGACAGCACGTTGACCGATTTGGTTACATCTTGGCTAACATGAGCCAACGAGGAGAGAATCGGAGCGCGAGGAGCGTTCTCGCAAATGCCTGATTTGACTGGCCCGCCCTACACGATTCGAACGTGTGACCTACGGCTTAGAAGGCCGTTGCTCTTGGGTCGCCGCGCCTTGCTGGGCGCGGCTTGTATCCAACTGAGCAGCTTTCAGTCACACTCCAGTCACACCGACGACCTCTCCCGAGGCCGTATGGCGACCGTAAGCAAGCGCGACAATGGATGGATGTGCCAAGTCCGAAAGAAGGGCTTCCCCGCACGCTCAAAGAAGTTCGACACGAAAACAGAAGCCCTCGAATGGGGCCGCATTGTCGAAGCCGAAATGGACCGCGGGCTGTTCGTCAGCACGGACGAAGCCGACCGCACCACCGTCGCCGACCTGCTCGACCGCTACACCCGAGACGTGTCTCCGACCAAGCGCAGCGGCGGCAGCGACAAGGGGCGTGCGGAGAAGCTCAAGAAGCAACTCGGCGCGTACAAGTTGACTGCCCTTACCTCATCCCATCTCGTCGGCTACCGGGACGCCCGGCTCAAGGAGGTGTCGCCACAGACAGTCATCCACGAACTGAACCTACTGAACCGGGCGCTCACGTTGGCGACCCGCGAATGGGGCATCGTCCTGCCTTCCGGAATCCCGAAGGTCATCAAGCCAAGGAAACCGCAAGGTCGAGATCGGCGGCTTCACCCGGACGAGATTCAGGCGATCATTGACGCGACGGAATCGCCTGACCTGCGGGACTTCATCAGGCTCGCCGTAGCAACCGGCATGCGTCGCGGCGAACTTGCGTCCCTCCGCTGGGAGAACATCGATCTGGACCGCCGCACCGCGCACCTGCCGCTGACGAAGACTGACACGCCTCGTACCGTGCCGCTGTCCAGCGTCGCCACAGCCGTTCTACAGGCTCGCAAGGACGCCAGATACACCGTCCCCTTCGCCCTCACTGCGAACGCCCTCACGCGGGCTTTCTGCCGTGCCGTGCAGCGAGCGCGGGGTCTGTACGAGTCCACATGCCGCGTGCTGGAGCGCCCCGTCGATCCTCAATGGCTCGTCGGCATCCGACTGCACGACCTGCGCCACGAAGCGACGAGCCGCTTCTTCGAGCTGGGATTGCAGACGGTCGAGGTCGCCAGCATCACCGGGCACAAGACGCTCGCAATGCTGAAACGGTACACGCACCTGAAAGCAGAAGACCTCGCGAAGAAACTAGGTTGACAGCCGACACCACTTCGGAGACACTAAAAGGCAGCACGACAATCAACGAGAGTAACATGGGTACGCTACAGGAACGCCCGAACGGGCATTGGACGGGCAAGGTTCGCAAAGCCGGATACCCCGCACAGTCCGCCACATTCCCGACTCGCAAAGAGGCCGAGAAGTGGATCATCGATACTGAGGCAGCAATCAACGCTGGACGCTTCCAAAATCTAGACGGCTCAGCCCTCCTCCGCGATGTTATTGATCGCTACCTTCGGGACGTTACGCCAAGCAAGAAGGGGGAATCCTCAGAGACGTGGCGGCTCAAGGCCATCCAGCGGGACGAGATCGGCTCGTACTCGGTCGGCAAGCTCACACCCGCCGTCGTGGCGAACTGGCGCGACCGCAGGCTGGCCGGTACTGACGGCAGGCCCGTGTCGGGGTCTACGGTCAACCGGGAGATGAACCTTCTGCATCACGTACTGGAGACAGCCCGTAAAGAGTGGGGACTTGGCGCTCCGGTCAATCCCGTATCTGAAGTCCGCCGTCCCAAGAACAGCCCAGCGCGGGAGCGCCGCCTCACCAGCGACGAGAAAGTCGCCTTGCTCGCTGCCTGTCGGCAGACGCACTCGCGTTCTGGTCGGCAGAGCTACCTCGCCGATGTTGTTGAGCTGGCTCTGGAGACAGGTATGAGACAGGGCGAAATCATCAAGCTGGAGATCGAACAAGTACGTCTAGATGATCGATTCGTCGGCCTGCGCGCTGGCGGCACAAAGACCGAGGAGGCCCGCACCGTCCCGCTAAGCACTCGCGCTGCGGAGATATTGAAGTCCGTGATAGGCGACCGCACAACGGGCCGCGTATGGGTTGGCCTGACGAGTGATGCCGTGAAGCGTGCGTTCATCCGTGCTCGCGACCGGGCTGGAATCAAAGACTTGACGTTCCATGACTCGCGGCACGACGCTACTACCCGTTTTGTGGAGCTGGGTCTGACCGACACCGAGGTGATGTCGATCACGGGCCACAAGACTCAATCCATGATGCGCAAGTACACGCACCTGCGTGCAAAGGACTTGGCGAAGAAGCTGGGATGACTACTTGAAGAAGGCGCGCAGCGCATCGAGCTGCGCGTTGCAGAAGTCCAGCGCCGTCTGGTAGTCATGGACGGACTGGACGAGCCCACCGAGGGTATGGTCGGTCGGCGGCGTAGGCTCAGCGCACGGCTGAAGCAGTGTCGCCGGTGGACGCAGCGGGACGGTTGCCGTACAGGCTGTCCCACACAGCGTCAGGAACAGCAGTGCTGCTCCAGTCAGGGTTCGCTTGGAGTGCATTGGATACCTTCGTCTGGTTGGTGGAAGCTCTCGCGACAGTCTGTTGAGCGGCGTGTGTGTACGCGTCTATGGCAGCCTTGTTCGCCGCGAGGCTGGCCGTCAGTGAGGCAACCTGCTGCTGGGCAGCGTTCGCCCGCTGGTGTTCGGTGTAGGCCGTGACGCCGAGCCCGCCCACGAGGAGCAGGCCCAGCAGTACGGCGATGATTCGGTCGGTCATTGAGTGCACACCTCGTATTCGGCCTGACGGCGCAGCACCAGTCCGCGCAGCTTCACGCCTTTGGCGTAGACCCACTTCTTCAGCTCCTCGCAGGCACCGCGATGGTCGCCCGCGTTGAACTTCTTGCGGAGGGTCGATCTGGCGAAATTGCCGCGCCCGACGTTGAACACGAAGTCGGTGTACGCGGCCAGCTCGTTCGCGTTGATCGGGCCTGTGGTCAGGTCCAGCACAGCACCCATCGCCTCGGCGGAATCCGCGTTCAGGAGTTGGGTGCATTGGGCTGGCGAGTACACCCGCCCTACCCGCACGTCAGCTCCGGTGTGACCGGTACACGCCGTGGGGATGCCAACCGGGTCGAGGTAGACGGTGGTGCGAGTGCCCTCGTAGGTGAGTGTGAGCGGGACGCTAATTGCAAGCGCTGCCGCGATCACGGCAGCGCTAACGCGTGCCATTAGGCGAGCTTCACCGTCTTGAGCTTGTCGCCGGTAGCAGCATGTGCGGCGTTCGCAGCAACGATGAAGAAGTCGCGCAGCGTCGCTGCGGATGCCACGCCCCCCGCGCCGCGCGCAGCAGCTTCTTCGATGCGGGTGACAGCCTGCGACGTGTCCCAGCGCAAGTCGTCGCCTTGGGCGTACGCCTCGCGGATGTTCGGCAGATCGGTTACAAGCATGAGTTACCTCCGGTATTTGTTGAAAGCTGAGCCGCCGCTTCGGCGTCCAGTGGGATTGGTTCGGTAGTCCACGCGCGACAGTGGGTTCTTGATCCAGTCGTTGAACTCCTGCTCACGCAGGCGCTCGATTGCGCGTTCCTGATTGACGCCCATCTGCTCGACCCAATACCGGCAAGCGCCCGCGAGGGCGTCCAGTCGGTCGTCGTGCTGGAGAGCGTTCTTGTCGCGCGTGATGTGCGCGATCTGGTGAAGCAGGGAGTAGCTCGGACGCTTCTCCACCGGGTAGCGCTGGAGGGACTTCTCCTCGTCACGCGGGATGTCATCGTTGAAAACGAGCGAGCCGCGCGCGATGATCGGTTCGAGCACGTCGATGATCCGCAGCTCCTTCTGCCCGGATTCCCACGTCTCCTCAATGGCGCAGCCGTCGCCCACCGTCTGCGGGTATTCGGCGCGGAGGATCGGGAGCCATGAGTGCAAGTACGCACCGTTGCCGAAGTTCTTCTCGACGAGGATTCGGTTCACCTTCCACTTCCGGGCAATGCCCGCGAGGAACTTGAAGCCCTCCGGGTCGAAGCCGCCCTTGATGCCGCCGACTTCCGCCACGAACAACGTGCCGTTCAGGAAGCCGACGACGGCGTAGCCCGTCTCGTCGCCGTTCTTGCCACCGCCTGCCGGGTCCACGTACATGACGATGCCTTGCAGTGGCGCACGGTCGCGCTCGACGCTGGACGGGATACCCATCGTGTACGTCGTGCCGTTGACTTGGTACTTGATCGTCTCGTGCGCAAGCAGTCCCGGCGTGATGCCGAGAGGAAACAGCTCCGCGAAGCGCATCGTCATGATCTTGGCGAGGCGCAGCGGGAAGCGCTCCGAGTCCGCCAGCTTCGTGTTCAGCATGTGCTGGAGCTGGAAGTACGCCGGGCCTTGGTCATGCTCCTTCTTCGCGAGGAAGCTCTCGACGCCTGCTGGCAGCTCCGGGTCTACGGGCTGGCCTTGGTCGCCGAGCATCCCGCCTCCGGTCTGGAGTGACGGGTCCGCAAGGATGCGGCGCATGATGAACGGCGCGAGCATGTCGCCGTAGTGCTCCATCTGAGTCGCAGTCGGGTAACGCCCCGGCCAGATGCGGACGGTGTAGCCCCGGCCCGGCAGCGTGTTGTAGATGGAGTTGATCGACTGCGGTGTACCGAGGTAGACGATTCGCCCCGTCGAGCAGATGGATGGGAAGTCCCGTGTCAGTTGAAGCAACGCCTGACGTTGGTGCTCCGTCAGGGAGTTCTTCGCACTCTCAATGTCGTCCGCGATAAGCAGGTCGGCACGCTTACCTTGCAGGTTGCCGGTGACGCCGACGCACGCCACCGATGGCGACTTGTCCAGACCCTTGAGGGTGTGATGCACGTCGAATGCCTCGACCGAGGTTCGGTCGCCCGCGTTGCGGTCGGGGCGGAGACATCCAAGGATGTCCATCGTCATGATGACGCGGACGATGAGGGTTGAGATTTCGTTCGCCTGAGTGCCGCCAGCCGAGATAATCAGCACGCGGAACTTCGGGTCGTGGATGAGGCACCAGACTGCGAACAGTGCGCAGATGGTGGTCTTCGCTTGACCGCGTTGAGCCTGCACCATGAGGTAGTGCGGGCCGTACTCAAGGAACTCAGCGATGTCAGCCTGCACCTCCGAGAGCGAGAAGCCGAGTTCAATCATCCCGTCTTCACAGAACGGGACGAAGTGAGGGTAGGCTTCTTGTAGGAGGGTGAGCTGCTCGATGCGCTGGATCGCGAGTTCTACTGACTCACGAGCCATTCATCGCGATGGCTTGCTCGACGGCGGCGGCTGCCTCGTCGTCGGTTACTTCGGTCTGCGGAACCAGCGGAACCACATTGCGCTGCTTTCGCCGCGCCTGCATCTCCTGAATCTTCTTCTGCATCTCGGACAGGGCCGTGTTGTCTTCCACAACTGCCGTGATGTTGTTGTCCTTCAGGAACTTCGTTGCCGCGCCGAGGATGGCGGCGTTGCAGAGGTCGGCGTCTTGAACGAGCGTCTTGAACGTCTCGGCTACGAGCGCATGCAGTTCCGCCAGCGATTCGCTGCTGGCGGTCTTGCTCACTTCTTCTCCTTCCCGGTCAGGGTTCGGTACACCTTCGGTGCGATTACGATGAATTGCAGCACGAGGTAGACGCCCGTGCCGTACATGATCCAGTCCGAGAGCGGGTGCCCTAGGATAAGGGAGCCGCTCGTGTAGACCGGAGGTGCAGCCTGAACTACTGCCGATGCTACTTCGCGGCTGTTCATTTGTTCTCCTTAGATAGTTGGTTCCTCCGGCCAGTCGATGCTCATCGGATAGCCAGACTGCGCGGTGATATCTCGCAATGCTTGGCGGTACTTCCGGAATGGTGTTGGGTCCATTCCGGCATCCGCTGCCCGCCCCACGGCGGCGTCCGCTGCTTTGAGCAAAGCCTCGCGTCTATTGCGCGCTGCTCGATCGGCCTTCATAGAATTGAAAGCTCGTTCGTACTGAGCCCACAGCGGTCCAATTTCAGAGGGGGCCGGGGGACGCAGGTCAGTTCGTCCCCATCTGAAGATCGCTGCGGGAGCACGCTGATTCCCATTTGCATCGACTGCATGACCGATCCAGTAATCTTGGCCGTTCGCCGTGCCCGGATAGAGCTGCTGCACGCAGAATGTGAGTTGTTCGTTGGTAATCATCAGTACGTCCTGATAGTGACGCATCGAATAAACTGCTCGCCCATCCGCATGTAATCGGAACTTGCTGTCCGCAAGCCAATCATCACGTACGGATTAGGTGCCTGAAGGGTTGCACCTGCCGTGAGCGGTCCGAATTCAACCGCTCCAGAGTTGAACTGACATTCACGCGGAGCTGATCGGTTGTAGAGATCATTCAGCACATCGTTCGACCAGCCTCGGTTTTCGAACCACCAGTTTCCGTCCGGCGTCATGCGATGCGAGCCTCGCGAGAACATGTTGCCCCAATCATCAACGGCCCACGTTACTCCGCTGTAGGCGTTGTTGATGATCTCGACGCCACCGCCTTGACGTGCTCGGATGTACGCCCATGTGTTGTCGTTGTACCCGGATCGCAGCCCCAAGTCTGCCTGCCAGTTCGAGGCAGTGAGGCGAAGCCTCCAACCAACATCCTCACCCTTCGTCAGCTTTCCATTTGGATCGAAGTTACCGGTATCCCAAGGCGTTGCGCCCCAGCCAGGCCGCGCGCTCAAAACCAGCGCGCCGTCTTCGCCGAAATACGAGTATTTGTATGCGCCGGGCGGTCCAGAGCGGAACACGATGTTTCTCTTACGGGGATCGTTGTAGATGCCCGGCGCAGAGCCGTCTCCCTCCAGCCCGAAATTCAGAATAACTTGCGGCACATAAAGCGCCCCGCTCATCTTGTCGCCGGACTTCTGTACCGCAGCATTCGCCGTGGCGACAGCCGCCGCAGCATCAGACTGAGCCTGCGTAGCCTTCGCGTCGATGCCGTTCGCCGTGCTAACTGCATTTGCCGCAGCCGTATCAGCGCTGCTCGCGCTGTTCACGGCCGACTTGGAGTTGTCGAGAGCACTTTGCGCCTTGGCGTCGATGCCGTTTGCAACTGACTGCGCGATGTTGGCCGTATTCACGGCCGACTTGGAATTATCAAGCGCCTGCTGAGCCTTCCCGTCGATGCCGTCTGCGACTGCTTTCGCCGCACCCGCAGTATTGACAGCGAACGTGGCATCTCCTCGGGCGGCATTCGATTGATCGACTGCGAATGCCGCGTTTCCATCTGCATGCTTTGCGGTAGCGGTCGCTGCGTTTGCCGTGTTGAGTGCAGTTGCCGAATCGATGATCGCCTTGGACGAGCCATCATTCAGCAAGTCGAATCGGTCGGCCATTTCCGCCGCGACGAACACACCCTGCTCGGCCATTTCGTCGAGGTTCGGCTCGTTCAGGACGGAGCCGTTCTTGAAGCTCACCAGCGGCGTGCCGCGTGGCGTGTCCCGGTAGATGACGATGTACTGGCCCAATGCTACGGGCGCTCCCAGCGTGATCTGGCTAGGGCCGGTCCACATGCCCGACGTGATGACGAGCGGCGTAGTCCGGCCCGTGATCGGGTCGAACGTGTACGCCTTCACGTGATCCTTGCTGATGTACCCACCAGCGAAGTTGAAGCTGAATGTTTTGGTCGAGCCGTCGCCCGGAGCGACAAGCATCGAGTTGCGCAGGCCACCCTGACCCGACGCGTCCAGCCACGGGACGAGATAGTCCGCTGCCATGTTGGCCTCCTGTTGTTAGTGTCTGTCAGAGGGACATGAAATTGCGGAGGCCCGCCCAGCGGCGCTGGGCGGGTTCCGACTTACTGATTCAGCTCGTTCGCAAGCGCGGAGCCGATGAGGGTGTTCGCGCCCGGAAGGACGCGCATTGCCGTGCGAGCATTCTTGACGTAGTTGACGGGTTTATCCGTCAGCGGATTCGTGCCGCCGTTCAGCGCGCCGAGGGCAGCGCCGCCGACTGCACCTACCGCCTTGGACATGGCCTGAAGCTGCCCGAGCGCCACGATGGGCGACCCACCCCCCGCGTTCGTCTGTCCGCCCATGAGGACGTTCGCCGCATCGAGGCCGTCTCCCAACATCCCGGACACGTTCGTCATGACTGCGATACCGCTCGCGAGATGGATACCGTGCATATGCTCCCGCACGTACTTCTCCCGCTGGGCGTCCGTCATGCCTGCCGTCGAGGCCATCGTCTTAGCGTAGTACAGGGCAGCGCCCCATGCCGTACCCATGACGAAGCCCGTCGCGGAGTTGCGGTCGGCGATGAACGCGTTCCGCATGAGCTGCTTCTCCTGCGCCGTGATGCCGTACTTCTTGAACTGGCCCGCGTACTTCCCGACGATGCCCTCGCTGAGCCAGCGTGGCGTCTCGCCGATGTAGGCACGCTGAAGCGCCTGCCCGGTAACGCGGTGGATAGCCCCGATCATGTCCTCGGCTGCACCCGGATGCGTACGATCCCATGCATCCCACGAGAACAGCTCGCCGTCCTTGCGGTTGGAATCGTGAGTCGCGATAGCTTCCTTGATCCGGGCCACACGGTCAGCCGTCAGGCCCGAGTCCACGAGACGGGCCGGGTTCAGGTGCGAATGCCCCGTACCCGTGATGACACCGTTCTCGATAGTTGAGCCGCTGATCGCTTTCGCGAGGTCTTCGGCCAGCAGCGGAACGAAGCCGCGATGCAGCACCTTGGCAACGTAGTGCGCACCCGAGAGCTTGCCTACGATATCCATACCCTGATACCCGATCCGTCGCCACATCGCCGAGTCCTGAAGTGCCGAGCCCGTGTGGTTGAGCGTAGCGCCCGCGCGCGTCTCCCCGAAGTGCAGACGGTGATCCAGCCCCATCGCTGACGACGCCATGCGGTTCAGTTGCTTCATCAGCGCGGTGTCCTTACCCATCCCGTTGAAGATGGATTTGAACATGCCGTTCACGCCCGACGACGCGATGATCGATGCAGCGTCCGCCAGAGCGTTGAAGCCCAGCTTACCCATCATGCTCATGTGGGCCGTCTGCGCGAGGAACTGCGCCACCACGTTGTCCTTGTTACCAAGGCGATCCGTGAGGCTCTTATGCAGGAAGTCCAGCGCGTTCATCTCCTCATGGTTTGCGCCACGGGATACGAGCGCGTCCTTCATCGCAGTCCAGTGCGCGTCGTCTTTCAGGCCACGCTTAGCCAGTGCGATGCGCCCAGCGAACTCACTGGACTGCCCCTCCACCATGCGGCCGATGTCCGTGTCGATGTAGTCCAGCAGACGCGTGCCGTCCGGCTGGCGGGCCAGCAGGTCGAACTCTGTACGGGTACGATCCGAGATGACATCGACAAGTGCTTTCTTGAAGTCATCCGCCATCACACCCGTGACCTTCTTGCCCGTGTAGTCCGCCTTGAGCATGTCCGCTGCAACCGCTCCGAAGTGGTCGTCCGAGCCCGCAATCCGAGCCTCCGGGTCGCGGATGATCTGCGTCAGGTAACGATCCGTGAGATTCGCGGCCTGCTCGCTGACCTTCCGGTGCAGTTCCATCGTGGCGTCCTGCGTAGCCGGGCCTGCCTTGTTCAACTTGTCGAGCGCAGGTTCGATCACCTTCGCCATGTACTGCTGCCGCAGCATGCCCTTGAACGAGTTCCACTCGCCCGCGCGCGCCGGGTCGTTGTACATCGACTGAAGCTCACGCCAGTCCCACGCGTACGGCAAATAGCCCTGCCAGCCTCGCTTGCCGATAGCCGTGGACTTCGCCTCACCGTACTTCGCCCCCATCTCCGTCATGTCCTTCCACATGCCATCGACGACAGCCGCCATCTGCTTCACGAGCGGATGAGCCTGCGAGACGTACTCCTCGCCGGACAGGCGCGCGTTGCGGTTTGCCAGTCGCTCCTCCTGCACCAGTCGCGAGATGCGCTTCTCGGCGTCGCCCGCGAAGATGCCCTGCGACCACCGCACACGCTCCTCGTTCGTCATCAGCTCGGGCAAGATTCGGTGCCATACCTCGGCAACCGGCTTGCGCCAGTTCGACGCGAGGATCACCTTGTCAATGGCTGCGGACGTGGAGTGCTGGCGGTTCACACCGGTCGGGTCTTCGGCCAGCATGGACGCGATGTGGCGTACGTCTTTGTTCGCCGAGCGGCCCAGCGTCATGCCAACCGAGTCCAGCATGGCGACGGCCTTGCCGACCGCGCCCATCTTCTTGCCCCGGATCGAGTCGTACCACGTCGAGGCATTACGGCGGAGCTTCTCCGTCTCCTTCGGCAGCACCTCCTTCCAGTTCTCCAGTTGGTCTGCCATCTTCTGCGCGAGCACGCCGAGCGGAACATCTTCGCGGGCAACGCCCGGAGCCGTGAGAACCGAGCGACCGGTGGGGCGGGCGTATGGAAGGTCCGCGCGGAGCGGCGTGCTCACGAGGTGATCGGACAAGCCGAGCGCTTTCGTCAGCATGTTCACCTCACCCGGCTTCAGGCCCAGCAGCGCGCGCACTGCGTCTACGGTCTTCGACAGGATGTTCCCGTTCTTGACCTTTAGCGACTTCAGGTGGTCGATGAATGCGGACTGGCCGCTGTACAGACCGGCAACGAACTCGTCCACGTTCTTCAGGTAGTAGCGCGTGTTGGCGTCCGTGCCCTTGTACTCGCGCAGAGCGCGCTGGCGCAGCTTGTCGAGCTGGCTTACGAGCTGGCCGTGTGCGGACTGCGGCATGCGCTTGCCGTATGCGACCTTCTGCGCCGTGACGCTATGGGCGATCTCATGCAGCATCATCTCGTCACGGTTCAACCCGCCTCGCGGCGACTGGCCTACAGCACGCTTCGCAGCGTGTACCGGATGATCGATCGCGTCGTGCGCCCACGTATGAATCTCGTGGGTCGCCGGGTTGTAATGGCTCCGGGCATTGCCGCCCTTCTGTGCGCTACCGGGATGCTCAAAGATCGCTGCCGCGCTGCGGCCTTCCTGCGTCTCCATGAGGCGACGGGCCAGCGCCCGAACCATCGGGTCTTGTGCGTCCGTCGCCAGTCGCATCAGTTCGGTGTGAGAGTCTGTGCTTGCGCCGCGAGCCCGCTCGGAATTGCTGAGCATCTCGTCCCTCACATTACCCATTCGGACGGCTTCGGCGTTCGCCCATTCGTCATTGATCCGGTCTTCGGCACCACTCACCACATCGCGCTCCGTAGCGTCGTTGGTGGCTGCGTCTTCACGCGACTGGCGCTCCTCCGGCTCCAGCTTTTCAGCATCCTTGGCGCGGGCTTCCGCCTCTGCCTTTTCAGCCTGCTCAGCCTTGAACTCCTCCACCGCGTCTGCGATCTTCGAATCGCCTGACCCGTGATCGCCTGCGCGAGTCTCCGTCTCGGTTACGATCTTGTTGCCTGCCAGTGGATCGCTAGCATGAATGCCTGCGTTCGAGTCTTCTGAGCGAGTCTCACCAGCCGCCCGGCCTATGATGTCGTCGATGCGCTCGTTCTGACCTGCGATGTGGGCGTCGAGTGCGTGACCATCCAGCTTTGCCCCGACCTCCGGCTCGACCTTCGCTCGGACCTCGCCCATGAGCCCAGCAGCATGCCCGACCCCGCCGAGCATTGCACCCAGCGCGCCCTGCCTGAACAGCTCGGGCCAGTTATCACTGCCGTTGTCCATCCGCGTGATGGCGTGCGCAGCGAGCATGTTGCCCGCCGCGCCCTCTGCCATCGAACTAACGACGCCGGTTACGCCCTCTGCCGCGCGAACCGCGAATGCCGCACGCGCCGCGTTCGCAATTGATCCTGCGCCAAGCGTAGCGACCAGCATGACCGGATCGCCTGCACCTGCGAGAAGCTGACCGGCCGTGGAAGTCCAGCCGCTCTGCGCGGCTCGGCGCTGGAAGTCTGCCTGTTGCTGCGCCATGCCGAGACGGCGCTCGTAGTCGGCCTGCGAGAACGCACCGCCCACGTAATCGCGGAGGTGGTTGTCAGCCCAAATTTCGGGCGCTTCCGTCGCCACGTAGTGTTTCTGAGCATCGCTCATTCTCCAGTTCGGATCGGGCGCGCCTGCTTGAAAAGCATCTTGCAGACGGCCCGCAAGTGTATCCCAATGCGCCGCCCGGACGAACGACTCCGCGAAGTCCGTCTTCTCGCTCAACGCCCGGATACCCGCCGCCGACTCCGCATACGCTGCGTCTTCGAGGCCCATGCTGTCTAACGAGCTGCGCAGCGGTGTGCTATCGAACGCGGCGTCGTCAATGAGTGCGTCTGCCACCGGCTGCGCATTCTGGCGCACCGCCAGCGCCTTCATCATCGGCGTCTGCGTAGGGTCGATGCCCTGCCCCTTACCCATGCCCGGAGCAACGAATGGAACGCCCGAGGTCGCAACACCGTCCTCGCCGGTGATCGCCGACACGTACGCGTTCGTCTCGTCGTTGTTCCACTTCGCCGGGTTCCAACCCGAGTTGTACGCCCGCAGCGCGTCGCCGTAGTTGCCGAAGCGCTGCATGTTCTGCGTCATAACAAAGCGCTGGATTTGCAGCGAGTCATCGAAGTTCGACGGGTCCAGACGACGACCCAGCGCTTCCTCAACCTTCGTCAGCGTCTTCGGCATGACCTGTGCGTAGCCGAGCGCCCCCTTCGGAGACACGGCGTTCGGATCGTTGCGCGATTCCTGCCAAATCTGCGCTGCACTCGCGCCTTGCGGTGCTCCGATTGCGCGGTCGTTCGCTGCGAGTTTATCCAACTGGTCCTGCGTGAAGTTCATATGTTCTCCTAAAAGGTGGAACGCGTATGAGGCAGCAGCCTCGTTGGAAGCCGCTGCCGCTACGCGCTTAGTAGCCCCAGCCCCAAGCGTTTTTGCTTGAGAGCCCGAGGTCGGGGTCGTGGTGTTCCGGCTTGTTCCCGTAGGTGTCGAGGATGCGGCGACCCACGGTGTCCGCCGTGATGTTGATGTGCTTGAGTGCGCCGTTCAGACCGGTCATGAACAGAGTCATGTAGCCGTTGCCGAGGTTCTCGCCTGATGTGACCTTCCAGTCCTTCGCCACACCGCCTGCCTTCTCGATCTCCTGATCGATGGCGTACTGGACGGCGTTCTGGTACACCGCGGTCGTCTGTTCGCCCATGCCCGGATACTTCGCGTTCACCGAGCCCGCGAACGATGTCTGCCCGAGCGCGGCGTTGTGCAGGATGAATGCACCCGGCACGAAGTCCGAATTCTTCATCACCTGCCCGAGCGCCATCTGCGAGGCTTGGTCGTCCGTCATGTGGTACGCGGCCTTGTATTGCGCGATGATCGGCGCAACATGAACGGCGAGCTGCTGCTTGTTGCCGTCCGTCAGGTTGTACGGTGTCAGCGCCTCGTTGCCGCCCCACGGCATGAGCTTCTTGAACCAGCCGGGATCGGCCTTGCTCACCGTGTCCTGTGCCAGCTTCACGTCCTGTGGGGAGGCCGTCACACCCTGCGCCCGCGCAATCAGTTCGCGCTGCTGCTTGAGCTGTTCCGGGTCCATGATGTTCGCCCCGCTGTTGAGGAGCTGGATCACCTTGGGGGCATCCGATCCGACGTACGAGTGGACAGCCTCAGCGCCGCCCGGACCTTGCAGGAGATTCGACGCGTACAGGAGCGCCGTCTGCATGTCTCCGGTTGCAGGACCGTTGCCCGACACGAGCGCCGGAAGTTGCTGGGCCATCGCCTGCTTCAGTGCCGGGGACTGGTAGCTGGAGTAGTGCGCCGCCGCGCTCAGCTTGTCCCACATATTCTTCTGAGCGTCCGCCTGCTGCGCGTACTGCGGACTAGTCGCCTTCGAAAACAGCGTGTCCGCTGCCTGCTCGCGCGAGCCGGATGGGAACGGAAGATTCTCGTATTTGGCGAACGAGTTATTGTTCATCGCGTCCGCTGCAAGCCCCACTGCCTGATCGTAGTTGAGCTGTTGAAGCTGGAGCTTCTGCACCTGTGCGAGCTTCTTCGCATTGCCCTGATCGAGTAGCTTGTGCATCTGCGCCCGCTGCGCGTTGTTGTACACCGCCGTGGCGTCGCCATTGAGCTGGCGGTTCGAGTCCTCCATCGTGTCCATCACCGCGTCGAGCTTGGCGTGCCCTTCCGGCGAGGAATCGAAACCCGTCGCGCCCGACATCAGGCTCCACTGGAGGTCGGCCCGTGAGGTGAACAGGTTTCGTGCTGCCGGGTTTTTCAGGGCCCACTCCTGCTCCAGTCGCGGAATCTGTACTTCGAGGTTGTCCTTCATCTGCGTCGGCATCTCCTGCCATGCAGGCATGTCCTTGATGGCCCGCACCGCCTGCCAATTCCCGTTCTGCGCATTGCTCAACACGGTGTCCCGCAGACCGCGCTGATATGCCTCGGTCGTCATGTTGTCAGGCTTCGCGAGCAGGTTCGTGTAGTCCGCGTGTGCCTGAGCCACTGCATCCGGCGTCAGGTTGTTGTTCGCCTTCAGGGTTTCCTGAAGCGCCTGCCCGCCCGATGCGCCGAGGTTCGTGAAGCCGTTGTACGCTTGCTCTTGCGTGAATTGCATGTACTGGCCCATGTGCACGCTGAGCATCTTCGGGAGCTGCTCGGCCAGCCCCTGCTGCACCATCGCATCGAAGTACGGATCGCCCGAGGGCTGCACCTCGCCCATCTTGCTGACGATGTACTGCCGCACCTGATCCGGCGATTTCTCACGGAGCTGGGGCATCGCCTGCATGAACTGCGACTGCGCGTCCTGCATGGCCGCTGCCATGTTGAACGCCTGCGCACCCTGAGTCGTGGCGTCCGGGCCGAACAGCTTCGTGTACCACGGCTGATCGTTCTCGATCTCGATGAGGCTCTTGCCCTGAGCTGCTTGGGCCATGCCCTCCGCGTATTGGAGCTTCTTCTGCCTTTCGATGTATGGCTGGAGCATCCCTCCCGCCAGCTTGTTCAGAGTGTCGATGTTCTGCATGCCGCGCCGCGCGACAGTGTCGGCGAACTGAATCGCGTTACCGCCAGATACAACGCTACCGCTGGATTGTCCCGCGCCGGACGGGCCACCAGAGAAGCTAGTGGAACCTCCACCGCCGAACGTGTTCTGTTGCGTGACTACGCCGCCGTCGCCGGACAGGCCGAAGTTCACATTAGCCATCTGCTCTCCTTAGTCGAGTGCGAAGTTGAAGGAATTGTTGCTGCTTGATCCGCCGCCGCCGAGCGTGAAGCCGAAGTCGTTCCGGCCGCTGTACGAGCTGCTGCTGCCGAATGCCGACCCGCCATTCCCCACGCCCCACGAGTCAGCGAAGCTGCTCACGCCTTGTAGGATCGACTGCGACGAGAAACCCGGAGTCTGCCCCACCCCACCGTTGCCGCCGACAGAGCCACCGCCCATGTTGCGGAACATCGAGAAAGCGCCACCACCGACTGCCCCCATCGCTGCACCCATCCCTGCCGTGATGTCGGGCATCTTCTCGGGCGCGATGAATGTTTGCGGAATGTCCTTCTGGTAATTCATGCCCGCGACGGTCTGCCCGTAGTCCTGCGAGGTGATGAGGTTCGAGCGCAGCCCCGCCGCCACCATCACCTGATCGAAGGACATCTGCGCGCCCTTCGTGGCTTGCATCGTCGTGAGACGTGAGGTTGTGGTCTGCATAGTCGCGCGCATGATGTCTGCGGACGTGCCACCCGTACCCCGCGATGCAGCCTCGACGCGCATTGCGCCGAGCGCCCCAGCGGCCGCGATCTGCTGCTCCACGCTGCCGCGTGTCATCGCCTCCTGAGCCCGTGCCATGTTCACGGCCTGCGCGTTCGTCTGCGAGCCTATGGCGATGGCACGGTTCTGGTTGCCAATCGAGCGCTGGGTGTTCGACAGCGCCGCTTGCGCCGCGAGAAATGCGTTCCCCGCGTCGCGGATCATGTTGTTGTTGTCCGCTGAGTCCTTCGACAGCATATTCGCTGCCTCAGTCTTCGCGGAGTCCAACCTGTACTGCGCGTCGTTTTGTGCGTTCTGAAGGCGGGCCTGCATCATGCCGACACCTGCGCCCACGATCATGTTAAGGAAGGAACACATTAGACTCTCCTACCTGAAGTGAAGAATTGACCCACCCATTCAATCGCGGAGATAGTCATGGGTAGGCCCACCTTTGCGATAAACTTGATCTTGTGCTCGATGTTCGATCGCCCCACCGGAACCGGGAAGTTCGTAGTGCTGATTGGCACGCGCCCGACGAGGTTATTCGAATGACCAACCTGACGCCCCGCGTAGCTGACGAGGTGCCGCTCGGCCCCGGTCTTGTCGATCATGTTCACGATGCAACCAGAGCTGTTCGTGAAGCTGGCCGTGTACTTATTGATGACGAGCCGCCCGTTCACGATTGCCTTGTCGTTTGAGTCACGCACGTACGGCGGAGTCGGTACAACGTAGCTCGGGTAGTCGAAGCCTCCCCAATAGTCCGCAGCCGGAATCGCCGGATACTGCGACGTAAAGCTCGTCCAGCTCGTCAGCTTTCCGTTCAGCAGGAACTCATCATGGGTCGCTCCGATGGCGGCGTACGCGTCGTTCCACATACCCGGCGTGTTCAGCTTAGAGAGGATCGGCCCGCCCTGATTCATCGGGCGCATGCTGTCGAGATACGGGCGCGTTCGATCCGCTGTGTCAAGACTGAACTCGTTGCACATGACGATGGCATTCGATGCCTGCCCGGCCCTCGCGTCGAGCGCAATGGTAAACGACAGGAGCTTCTGCTGGTACGAGCTGACGCCCGCCACTATGCCGAGCGCATCGCTGAACTCCCAGCGGCTCCACGAGTCGAACTCGCGCTGCTGCGTACCCGGAGCATCGAGGTACGTGTACACGTAGAACCCGTTGTCATAGCCGTCCGCCCGCACCAGTAGCGCAGGCGGTGCGCTCACCGTAGCCATCTCAGTCGGACGGCCCTTGATGTAACGCGAGAGCTGCTTGCTGATCTGGAATGTCTCCGGGATATCCTGAAACAGCCCGAGCTGGAACTGGTTGATGATGCCGCTGTACGGCACATCCCCGTTCGACGCAACCTGTGAGCCGTAGAAGACAATGTTCCCATGCACCACTGGCTGACAGAGGATCGCGTCTCGCTCGGCCGCTACCGGCGAGATGGTAATGTTCGCAGGCGACGCCGCTACGTTGCCGGGGATCGTGTACTGGTTGCGCAGGCCGAACAGAAACAGGTTCTTGTTGTACGTCACGCATCGCGTAATCACGTCGTCCGCCGCGCCGAGCGCGTATGCTTGGATCGGGTCGTCGTCATGCACAGACAGCATCGTCTTACGGAAGAAGTTGAAGTAGTCGCCCGTACGCGACATGAACACCGTACCGTCCGAGACGATCACGAGCCGGTCCTGAAACATCGCCAGCAGACTAATGCGCTTGCCGAAGAAGTACGGGATCGCACCCGTCTGGTCCTTGTCCCCGCACACTGAGCCCGCGAACTTCGGCACTTGGAAGTCCGTCGAATACGCGTTGAGTTGCGCCGGTCCAGAACCGATGGCGAACGTATCGCCGTCCTTCGTGATGCCCCCGACAGCGAACACCTGCCCCGGCTGTACTACCTGCGCCGGACCTTCGACCCACTTGCCAGTGCCATACCCCTCGCCGGTGTCCGTCTTGAACACCATGTAATATGGATCGACCTGCGTGTTCGACTTGATCTGGATAGGCTTGTCGTTCCAGTGGATGCTGCTCAGCTTGCCAACGTCATCGAGCGTGTTGAACACTGCGCGGAACGTAGTTCCATCACCCCCGTCGTCGCACGACATGAAGCTGATGTTGTCGAGGATGACGGTGCCACCGCGTCGGTCGCAGTTCGTGAAGCCTTGCGATTGCAGCGCCGCGCGGAGTTTCTCCGCGATGTTCTGCGGTTGGATGCTGGCTTGCGCGTCGCCGATCCACTGGTTCACCTTCGAGTTGTAGTCGTTCACGCGGTCATTGATCTGCTTCTGGTAGTCCGGGGCGGACGACGGAATGTCCGACGTGTTCAGCAAGTACGGATAGCTTGATGCCATCGTCGTGTATGCAGCCGTGAACTGCACGCCGTCCGACCGGCGCGTGATCTTCAGCGTGTACGTTCGGCTGTACGCGCCACCGCGCACCCAAGCGACGCCGCGCATGTTATGACCTGCAAAGCGGTCGTCGAGGCTGTAGCCGGGGCCGAGCTTGTTCGCCGCGATGGCGATGTAGTCGCCCACAGTACAAAGCGCTGAAACGCCGCCCGTCACCCACGGGGCCATGCCGTCGGGGTCCGCTAGTACCACGCTCAGGAAGCGCGAGTCTGTCTTGCAGTAGCAGAGGAACGCCGGGAGCGCAGCAGGGCACGCCGCAACGTCGCTCCGGTACAGCAGCGCATACTCCTTGCTGTTGTGGAAGAACGTGAATGTGCGGTACATCCTGATGTCGGCCTTGAGGCTATCCAGCGACGAAGCCGCCGTGAGCACCTTGTAGTCCGTTAGGAGCGAACCGGGACGGCGGGCGCAGCCCACCACCGGGTCCGAAATCATGTTCACCTGCTCCCACATCTGGCCCGGATGTCGATCCTGCGGAACCTGCTCGCTGACGCCTCGCGTGACGCTCGCGTATGAGCCGACAACCTTAGCCATTACCAGCCCCTCCGTCCGATCCGCATGCCGCGAGACATCGGGCGCATGAGCCGGAGCTTCTCCTGCATCGACACCGAGTCGAAGAAGTTCACCCGCGACTGCCGCGTGTGCTCGGCCTTGAGCAGCCGATGGGCCAACGTGTATTCGCCACCGATCTTGCTGTACTTGTTATCGTCGCCATCGAACGACGCTTGGAAGTCCAGCCGGGCACGCGCCGAGATGGCGTGCTGGGCCATAGTTGGAATGTCCTCGAAGGGAACCTCGCGGATGACCGCCGCCTGAATCGGGCCTGCGCCGAACACAGGGCGCATGTCATACGAGGAGTGCATCTGGTCGTACAGCCGCGTGCCCCGTGCGATGACAGCCGCCCGTGCAGTTTCAACGGAGAGGGCGTCGGCGGGCGAGTACGCGAAGCCCGTGCCCGGATCGATGGTGATGTTCTGGTAGTCCGTGTTGAACCACCATCCTTCGCTCTGCACGACGGCAGAGGAATTACGCAGCGCCGTTAGAGCAGCCTGCACGTACGGATGATCGTCGTCAATGGCTACGAGGGGACTCTCGCCCATCGTTGCGAGACATGCGTTGACGACATCAAGTTGAGAAAGTCGCATCGTAGCTCCTAACGAAAAAAGCCCCGACTCCTTGTGAGAGCCGGGGCTGAGGTGTCGGTTATGCCGACTTGAGAAGGCCAGCGAAGGCCGGGTTGTTCGGGGTCACGCCGAACGAGAGGTGCGCGTCGATGAACCACATCTTCGTGCGCGGATCGTAGAAGACATCCGGCGTCAGCGGGATCGTCTCGCCTGCGAGCAGCGCGCGCGGGCTGAACACTGCGGCGACCGTCTTCGAGAAGTCACCGTCGTACGCGTTGCCGTTACCGGCATTCGAGAGGAAGTGCCCGGTAACGTTCGTGTTCGGCAGATTGTTCGAGAAGTAGATCGGCACGCCAGCGACCGAGAGCGCCTTCGTCTTGATCGTCGTGCCATCCGACGTAATCATTTCGCGGTCCACGAGGCGGTCGTTCTTCAGCAGCGTGTAGAAGAACTTCGGGCGTGTCACGATGACGAGGCCGTCGTCGTGCGGGTCTACGTCCTTGTCCGCCATCTGCGCGAACAGGTCGAGGAACTTGCTCTCCAGCTTCACCGGGTCCAACTCATCGCCAGCAGCCGTAAAGGTCTGCGACGAACCCGGTTGCCAGCCTGCCGGGTACTGGCTCATGTCGGTGATGCCAGCGGCCTTGACGGCTTGGATGAAGAACGACTGGTCGAAGAACTTCGCGATCTCGATACCGTGTTCCATGCCGATTGCGGCCCGAGCGTCGTAGCTCGACTGGAAGTCGTCCAGCAGCGGCACGACGGCACGGGCGTTCACCAGCGTGTCGATGGTCAGCTTGACCTTCTGCGTACCGTTCACGGTTGCGTCCGGTTCCGTACCCGGCGTGACCTTCGCCAGCGTGGACTTGCCGACTTGGTAGTTCGAAACCGTCGATGTGCCCTTCACGTTGCGGATCGGGACGAAGTTGCGAACGATGGAGCGACGGGCGATGGTGTGCTCGACGACGCCGCCGTACTCCTCGATGACCATTGCGAGCGGATTGGTTGCTGCGGGTGCCTGACCGACTTGGTTGTTGTTGCCGGTCTGGAGCTGCGCCATCGGGCGCGAGACGTTGACGATGGAAAGACCCATAGTTCTCCTAAGTTGTAGAGTTGTGTGTCTGTCAGAGGGACATGAAATCGACCCGCAGGAGTACGCCCAGCATGGGCGCACAATGGCAAAGGCCCGTCCAGCGCTTGCTGGACGGGCCTCTCAGGGAATGCTGCTAGTGGTTAGCCGCGATACATCGAGCGACGCTGCTGGAGCGCTGCGTACTCACGGGTGCCTTCGATCTGTCGGCCGGAGGCGCGGAGCTTCGCAACCTCTGCTGCGTACTGCGTCGGAGACAGTGGGCCTGCGCCCTGACCACCAGCGCGGGCCGAAGCTGCGTTCGGATTCACTGCGGACTTCTGCGGGGCAATAGTCACGCCGCTGGCGTTGCGGTACGCACCCACGAGGAACTGCGCGACTGCCTCCGCAACGATGCCGCCCTGAGCCAGCGCCGCGTTGATGGGCTCCTTCTCGTGTGCATCCGCGTTCTCCGAGGCCCACGCGAGCGTGTCGGCCCACGTCTTCTCGTCACCCGCAGCGCCGATGCAGAGCTTCTTGATCTCCTCCGTCTTCGCCGCCTCCGCCTGAGAGTGCTTCTCGTAGGCGCTCTTACCGAGGGCCAGGTGTTGCTCCCAGCCAGTGACTCCCTTCGCCGCCAGTTCCGCGCTGAGCAGGTCGAAGTTGCCCGAGAGCGCCGCCTGCACGGCCGGATGCGAGTGGCTGTAGCCCGCCTTGCCGATGAAGTCGAGGGCCATGTCGAGTGCCGCGTCGCCGGTCTTCTCATACGAGACGACACCCTTGCTCGGGTCCACCCAGCCATTGCCCTCGTTCACGAGCTGCGTGCCGAGTTCGAGCGACTTTTGCTCGTCGTGCGAGTGTTGTGTCGAGGTGGCACCGAGGCTGATCTGTACCGGCTGACCTGCTGCCGGGCCTTGGTCGGCGTTCATGTCGAAGCCGCCCGCACCGCCCGCCGATACCGCCGTGCCGTCGCCGACTGCCTCATCCATGAGAACCATTCGCTTACCGAATCGAATCATCTGTCCTTATCCTTGTTGGTTGGGTTGGCCGCTCATGACGGCTTGCGCGACGGGGCGCGCGACTTGCTGCGCCAGCGCCGCTGCGTTCGCGTTCTGGAGGTCTGCTGCTTGCTGCTCCTGCGACTTCACGTAGTCGGCCATCGTCACGCCTCGGCCCATGAAGATAGCCTTGGCGATGGCTGTCAGGTTCAGCACGGCGAGTGCCTGCGGAGGCATGCCGGATACGGCTGCGAGGTCTTGCAGCGCGAGCTTGAGGTTGTCGAGGTCGCCGTTGCGGCTCAGGGCGTCCAGCCCCGTGATGACCATTGGCTCGATGTCCTTGCCCGCAAGCTGAACACCCGCGCGCTTCGTGAGCCAGTACGCCATCGGCTTCTGGAAGTCCACGGCGAGGCGCGAGTAGACACCGCCGAGGCTCGTCTCCAGCTCGTTAGCCTGCATTCGAATCTCCTCGGCCGTTACGCGCTCTGCGTCGCGGACAATGGAGGAGCTGAGTAGGAAGTTCCGCCCGATGCGGTTCACATACTTCGTGGCAACCGTGTCGATGTACTGCATCGCCTGCCCCGTGCCGCTGTTCAGCGGGACCACATCGTCCTTCGTGCCGGGCAGCGCCGCGCCGTTGTCGCTGTCTGCGATGTCCGCGGGGCGGGTCTGCCCTGCCGGGTTCACCAGCCAGCGGAACTCCGAAGCAAGGATCGCGCCCTTCACTTCGGCCTCCGAGAGCGCCGACAGCGCGGCGAGGTCGCCTGCCATCTGCTCCACGAGCCCGGTGCCGTAGTCGTTGTCGTCGTGCAGTTCCCACGTCAGCGGGATGTACGGTAGGTCTTGGTCCGTGTACTTGCCGCTGAACTTTGCGGGCAATTCCACGTTATCTACGTGATGCGTGACGATGTAGTTCGCCGTACCGTCCCACCGTACCCATGTGAAATACTTCACCTCAGGGCACGAATTCGGATCGTTCGGGTCCACGTTTGCGTACCTGCTGCTCGACTCCACCGCGATCTTCTGCACCTCGTCGTCCAGTTCGTCGAATCGCACCGTCTCGTGGATAATAAGCTGTAGGAGCTTGCCGCTCATGCTGCGCTTCACGGCGTACCGCTTCAGCGACAACACGCGCATCGGTGTGTCCTTGGGATCATCGCCGAGGATGAGCAGACAGTTCCCCGTGATGATGAGGTGCTTCATGGCCTCGTACAGTTTCGGCCGTACGCCCATCGCGTCGAGCGTACGGATGCAGTTCCGCTCGCCCTCGGCCAGCATCTCCTGTAAGTCCTGCTCCTGCACGTCGAGCGTCTGCTTGAGCTGATTCATCAGCGCCGCCGCAACCTGATACCGGAAGAACGGACGACTCGGCGCAAACAGCGCTAGCATCAGCTTGTTCGCGAGGTTGTTCACGCCCTGCGCACCAACTGATTGGAAGTCGGTCTGAAGCTCCTCAAGCTCCTCGTTGTAGCCCTGCGGCGTGATGATCGTCGGCAGGGTGAACGCGCTGTATTTCTCACACCGCGTCAAGAGTGGGCGTCGGAGCCCCGCGAGGGACTCCCACGCCTGCTCAGCCGTGAACTGCATCAGCTAAGCGTGATCCCCGAGCCGCCCTTCGTGGCCTGCGATGCCTGAGCTTGCTGGAAGTACCGGCGTCGTAGCGAGGCGTTGTCGGGCTCGTCCTCGGAGTTCACCGTCGTATCCACCTTCACCGTGTTCTCGGCGGCTGTCTTCGCGGCCGCGTCCTGCGCATCGGCTGCTGCCTTGGCGTTGAGCTGCTGCTGGTTAATCGACTGCATCTGCGACTGCGCTGCCGCCTGTGCCGACTGTTGCGCCTGCTGGGCCTGTGCCTGAGCTGCTGCATCTGCGGCCTGCTTCTGCGACTGCGCCGCTGCGAGAGTCGCCTGCGCTTGCCGCTCCGACGCTTCCTTGATCGCCCGCGACTGCGCTTCGACACCACTCATGTCGGCTGTGGCGTTCGATGCCCCACCGAAGATCGCGCCTACGACGCTCTTAACAATTCCACCCATGATTCCTCCTTACGAGATTGAGATTCCAGCGCCACCGCGAGACACGGCTGCGTTCGAGGAGGACATCGCGGCGCCGATGTAACGGCGACGAGGATCGTTCGAGCCCTCGCCCTGCGAGTTCGCGTTCGTGTCCACGGATGCCGCCGCATCCGTTGCCTGCGCAGAGGTCTGCTCCGCTACAGCGGCTCGCTGCGCGACGCCGTTTGCAGCCATGTTCGCGGCGTTCACCGATGCGTCGGCAGCGTCGATGCCCGCCTGCTTGGCGGCTGCGGCCTGCGCCTCTGCGTTCGCCTGCGCTTGGCCCGCCGCCTCCCGCGCTGACTTCACTGCGGGATCGTTGTCGAGCGCGTCCTGCCGTGCCTTCGCGGCTGCGGCCTCTTGATCGGCTGCGTACTTAGCCTCGTAGCGTTGTTGCAGCGGGGCGAGCTGACCGAAGGTAATTACTCCGTTCGGCCCCTCCCCGGTCGGAGCTGACTCTCCGAGGTAGCTCGCATAACGCTGGGCTTTCTCGCCATTAATCTTCGAGAACATCATGTCGAACGCGCCTGCGGACGATTTCACCGTGCTCCCACCGTCCTGCGACGCAAAGGTCTTGCTGAATAGGTTCCCCATTCAAAGCTCCAGATAGAGTGAGTGTGCTGCGGTCCCGAATCCGAACCGCTCGTAGACGCGAGCCAGCTTGCGGTCGTTCGCACTGAGCGATGTCCCGCTCGTGATGCCCGCTGCGCCCGTTGCCTTGCCGAGATGAACGAGGGCTCGAAGCACGGACCGAAAGTTCCACGCGTTCGGGTCGATCTTGAGAATCATCTGTTCGTGGAGGAGCTTCTTGCCCGACGACCACCACGGTGTATCCAACACCATGCAGAGCAGGTATCCATTCAGGAGGATCGATTCGAACGGGCTGTTCTCCCCGCAGACAACCTGATAGACGTGATCTGGCTCAACTGTGCCGAACCACTTCTTCGCACCCGGTGCGTGCATGATGCCGTACTGCCGGTACAGCGCGGCTTTGATCGCAGCGCGGTCGTCGTCGAGAAATTGCACATTCCACTTAGCCCCGGCTAATGGCATAGCCCTCCCTCAATTTCTGGAGCACGGCCTGCACGCCGAGCGCATACCCGGCCATCAGATCCGTCGTCGTCGAGTTCACCAGCGGCTTCGGGAGCTGCTCCTCCAGCCGCCGTAACATCTCCGCGTCGAGGCGGACTACCACTTGATTCAATGCAGGCTCCTGTAGTGCGTCTGTCAGAGGATCATGAAATTGCTGATCCAATTCGTGTCCCTCTGACAGATAAGATTCATGCGAAGAAGAATTGGCTCTGCTCAACCTGAGACAGATCGAGATCACCCCGGCTCGGCAAAGCCGGGAGGTCTTCAAATTGATCGCGGAAATGAGCGAGCGGATCATTCGTTTCATACATCTCCACAAAGGTCTTTCGGATCGCTCGGTAGAGCTTCTCCGTGTCCGCCGCGTGTGTCCCGTAATCGTCGTGAATCATCGCAAGCGAATCGATACCTAACCGTTTGCATTCCTTAACGGTCAGAGCCAAGTGAGCGGCATCCATGCTATGCACGAAATTCGGCGCGATCCCGTTCTTGTGCTTGCTGATGCTAGGTGTATCCGCCATCGATCCGAACACTTTGATTACCGTGTGTCCGAGGAGCTTCGTGTTCACCCGTACGATGTCGATCTCGTTGTACGCTTGCTCGACCAAGAAGCCGGATGGGGTTGTCCAGCCGATCTGTTGCCCGCCTCGCTTGAGGATCAGCCCAGCAGCGCGCTGTAGCCAAGCCATCGCAGCAGAAGCCGCAATAACTACCTCGCCAATAGCATCCCATACGAGATGTGACAGGAACTCGGCGGCGAAGCGGTACTCCGTAGTCTCGAACTCAGTGGCCGCGCCCTTCTTGAGATAGTCCTCAACGATGAACTCGGCGCAAGAGAACCGAGTAGAGCCGTACGGCAGCGTCATGACAGACCGCTTTACAATAGAGCGGTTCATGCCATGCGCCTTCCACTTCCCCTTGAAAACAGAATCGCGCTCGTGTCGCAATGGCAGATTCGGGTCGGCCAGTTTGAGCGCTACAACATCGGCTACTTGCTGGTAGATGTCGTTTGGCCGGTCGCCCGGTACGAGATTAACCGCCCGTCCTCCAACAGAATCTCGCAGCATTGCCGAGAAGTGCTGAAGGCCATTGCATGAACCGTCGAGCCCCACCGCGATTCGAGATTCGAAAGTATCCGGGCTTTGTCGCCAGTCGGCGTACTCGAAACACCACGCAAGAAATTGAAGGGGCGAATCTGCGTCTTGCCACTCTCGGTGGCTGACTGGATCGGCTGCGAATTGTAGGATGAATTGCTCACGTTGATTGACCCATGCGATGCGATCTTCGAATGGAACCTTGTCCACTCCGAAACGGTTTGCTCCTGCGATCTTGAACCAGCGCACGGCTTCAGGAGTATCGAGCCGCTTGCCCTCTGCGAATTGCAGCAGCGACTTCTGTAGGTCACTGCCTTGCGGCGAGATGCCGGTTGTTTGTGCGTACAAGCGCCCCCGGAAATCTGCTTGATACAGGAAGTAGATAGCCGGATATTCCTTGAACTTATCAGCCATGCGGGTCGCCATGTAGAAGCGGCCCCACCTAGTCCCGCGTAGCTTGCGATCGGTGTGCCACTCGGCCATGCGGCGCTTCCACCCGGAGAACTCGACCAGTTCATCCCCGGTCATGTCCTCCTTCCTCATGTCGTCCGTGAGCCACTCCGGGCGTGGCGGCTTCGGCTGCTCGGCTTGCGAGATGATCTCGTCCATATCGATACCATGTCGTGCGCAGTCCTTCACTGCATCCAGCACCCGCTGGTTCACACGCCACTTCACAGCTTGGAGATGGTTGATAGCTGAGCGCACATCCGGCATATCCAGATCGCGCATGGCGTCCAGCGTCCTGCGATTCTTCGTCAAGTTCACGTAGCTCGGAGTCTGCCGTCGCATCATTCCGGTGTGGTAGCCCCCATCGAACATGGATATCCAATCCTTCGGCTGCTCGATGAACGGGAGACTGTACGGCATCGTATGCTCCACCGTGCCTCGGATAGACGACACGACATCCTGCGCCTGCGCGGTGAGCATGATGTCCATCTCGGTGCTGAGCCTCTGCCCCAGCCCCTTCCTAAGAGTCTTCGTTACGTCCACCATGCCAAGTAGGCGAAGCTGCTCGATAAGCCAAAGGGCTACCTGCTCGCGGTCACTCGGAAGCCACTGCGGCAACTCGACCTCATGGCTGTTCGCTGCGTTGCGGATCACGTTAACTCGATGGGCTGCTGCCGTTGAGCGGTTCTCCAAGAGGTTCCGCATCAGCGCCCAATAGATTTCCGGCTTACCGTGCGCGAACGTGGAGAGCACCAGTTCCCCGTAGACGTGCCGACCAAGCAGGCGCGCGGTCGTACGAACGTCGTTGTCAGCCTGCATCACGGATACCAGCACCGAGCGCACTGCAATGTGCGCCACAGCGCGCGGGTCCAGCGGCTTCAGCAGCGCGACGTGCGCCGCACGGCGTCCTGCCTTTCCGGTGCTCTGCACCTCAGCCTCGATTACATCTGCCAGCGGGAGAAGCCAACGCCGGTACACGGCTGCCGCGTACGGGTTGGTATCTGCGTGGCCTTCCCGCTCCCGCCTGTCCATCATGTCCACGGCGCGAGCCCTTCCGGCTTCCCGAGTCTCGCGCTCCAGTTCAACCTGCGTACGCGGCAGGGTCATCAGTCGATGTCCACCTTGTCGAAGCGGACGCCCTTGAACACAGGTTCGCGCAGCTCGCCGCTCGGCAGACGTTCGAGGCAAGCAACCTCGCCGATCTTGCCGATAATTGCTGTCGGGTTAAAGAACCATTGCTCGCGCTCGGCGTTCGTCCCGCCCGCCGCCTTCACCGGCGTGCCGTCAGCGAACTGGAGGACAATCTTCCCGGCCGTGCCTTCATACTTGCCCTCGCCTTCTTCCACGCCGACGATGCGCAGGTCGAACGTAACTCGCGGCTTGACCTTGATGATCGCGCCGTCACTGCCGGAGCCAGCCTTCCAGCCCGCATTCGGGTCACGCAGCACCGCGCCGTCGAATGCACGCTTGTCGCCGTGTGCGCAAAGCGCGTCCGCGTTCCCCATCGGATCGCCGTACGAACCGGCGAGGAGCAGTGGACAGAGGAACACCGTGTCGCTCTCCGTGAAGCCCCGCGTCCACACGGTCAGCGTCTCGTAGCGGCGCGAGAACGGATGCGGGCAGTGTCCTGCTTCGAAGTCCTCCAGCGGCATCACGTCGAACGCGGCCATCTGAAGATGCGGCGCATTCTCGTGTCGGCGGAACCATCCCGAGATGCGCTTCTGCGGATAGCCTCTCGCCCATGCCTCACCAAGCACCGCGAACTGCTGCCCGCGCTGGAGGAGGTCACGGAACAGGTTCAACAGCCGACGCCCGACGTGATCCATGCTGCGGACCTTCTCACCCGTGCGGCTGATGATCTCGAAGTGCTGCATGTTCAGCAGCTTCACGATGACGTTGCAGCCGTCGTACTTGTACTGGAGGTCGTACTTGTCGGCGAGATCGCTGATCGCGGCCGCGCCGATGGCCTTCTTGCGTGCTGCGGAGAGGGAGCTGAACTCGACTGCCTTGTGAACGAGGTAGCGCGCCATCTAATAGGATTCCTTAATAAGCGGTTGCAAAGAAGTCGGCGTACGACGCGGCCATGATCGACACCTCAGCCCCGAGGTCATCTAGCGAGCCGTCGTTGTCGATGATCTCCATGCCGGGGATCGTCACCGCGCCTTCCGTGAGCGCAGCAGCGAGCTGTTCGCTAACATGCTCAGCAACAGGCGATACGTCCGGGCGGCGGACGAGAATGATCTTGTCGGCGACCGCAGCCTCGTTCTCGAAGCGGCAATCCGTGACTAGCACGATGCCGGGCAGCGCGTCCCACTTCGCGCGAGCCAGTTTGATCCAGAAGTCCTCGTTGACCTTGCGGCCTGCGTTGCCGATGGTCTGCATGAACTGGCGCGGGCTGATCGAGTAGTACGGGAACGTGGACGACTTGTCCGCAAGGAACTTCTCGCAGTCGTCGTAGGTGTAGGCAAACAGCTCGGCTCGTGTGTTCATCGGAAGCAGTCGGCAGAACTTGTGCTCGATTGCGTCGAACAGTCGGTTCTCGAAGTCATCGCGTCCGATAACGTGCGGCGTTTCCTTCGTCTCTCGGCGGAACGGGTTCAACCCGATGTGGTCCGCGATATCGCGCAGGTAGTCCGCGAAGCCGCCGATTGCGACATGTTGGAGTCCGACGCTGACCATGCCGCGCTGGATCATCTGCGCAACCGTGTCCTTGCCAGCGCCAGCCAGCCCCATGATGCCGATTACCTTAGCCATACATCCTCCCGTAACTTTTGAGCTTGGCGAGCTTTCGGTCGTGGACCTTCTCGCTGCGAATGACGTTGTGCTCCATGAGCAGCTCGGCCAGCGCGAATACGTCGCCGAGTTCTTGTTCGAGCAGCTTCCTGCTGCCCTTCCCTTGAATGAGCTTGATCGCGGCCTGCGCCAACTCGCCGCCTTCGCTCGATAGGTGTTGCAGCGCCCCGACCGTATTCATCAGTTGACGTGGGCCAGTTGAATGACGAAGCTGTCGTACAGCGTGAAGCGCGAGTCGTCGCGCGGCGTATGGAAGCCCATCCACTGCGCGGGCACGGACGAGAACCCGGCGATGGAGCTGTACTCGACTCCTTCGTTGTCGCTGCCGAAGAACGCACCGTTCACGACGTACTGCCCGGAGTTGAACGAGCAGACGTTGTGCTTGTCGCCCATGCGGAAGAAGGTGATGTACTTGCCGAGCTGCTCGCTGCGCTTGATCTTGTGCGCCTTCATCGCTGCCTCGGTCACTGCCACACCAACACCGTGCTCGTACAGCACCGTCTGACCGTAGATGTGCGCTGTGGTGAACACGCCGTCCGGGATGTCGAACGTAACGTGGTCCATGCGTGCCGTCCGGCACAGCATCTCCAGCGCCTTGTACAGCGGATAGCTGAGCTGCTCGCGGCCGGGGCGGAACTGCGTGATGCCGTGTCCGTCCCAATCGTGGTTTCCCGTAACGCACGGAACGTCAAGCTGAATGCCGAGCTGCGCGAGCGGCTTGAGGATGAACTCGAAAATACCGACTGTCGCATCGTGAATCTGTTGCGCCGTTCCGGTGTCGGTAGCCCGCGCGCTGTTGTCGTGCTTCTTGTCCGACTCGATGATGTCGCCAATGATGGCGAGGATGACGCGCTCGACGTTGTAGCCAGCATCGATCTTCTGCTTGATCTGAAACACCAGAGCGCTGCCCAACTCACGCAGCCGGTTGAAAGCGATGTCCGTGTTGTACGTGCCGCTGAGCTTGCCGATCTGCAAGTCACTGAGCAGCACCTCCACCGTGAGCGGCGTACCCTTCAGGCTGACCGGCATACGCTGCCGCAATAGCGCAACCCGCTTCGTACTCAGCGTGCGGACTGCATCCGCGATACCGTCGAGGAGAGCCTCGCGAGTCCCGACGCGGCCCAGCGCCTCATCCAATGCACGACGCAGCCGATTGTTCTCCGTGCGGGTGTTGCGGAGCGCAGCCAGTTCCTTGACCCGATCCTGTTCCTGCGGGAGTTCCGTCGAGTCCAGCTTGCTGACCCAATACCGTGCGAGCTGAGGGCTGACTGCGCCCCGTCCCAGCTCGGTGAGAAGTGATGCGGCCTTCGCCATGCGTCCTTCGGCATCTGCATAGGCATCCTGAATTTCTTTGTCACTGAAGTCCTTGCGGGAAACCTGCATTAATCCTCCTTGGCGAGCTTGGCTTTGGCACGGGCGATGCGCGCCCGCTTGTTCTTGATGAGGCGCTTTTCATCCTCGGACTTGTGGGATGGATAGATGACGCCCTTGCCGACTCCGTGCAGCACAGAGCCAGTCTCAGCGTCCGGGCCGAGGTACACCGACACGTTGCGGAGGAACATCAGAGGGTCAACGCCTTGTCCGATGCGGAACGCCCAGTTCTCGATCTTGCCCAGCACCGCGTTGCACCAGCGACACACCACGGCTCGGCACTCACCGGTGCGGTGATCATGGTCAACCACGGTATCGTCGTCCATCAGACGCTCACACAGCGGGCAATGCGGTTTCTCTCTTTGCCACCGCTTACGGTAGCCAGTCAGCTCAGTCTTGCTGAGTCGCCTCATGGGCGATTTCCTCCTTCACTTGAATTCGATCATGTAGCCGCCGTACAGCACCGCGTAGATCATGGCCTTGCGGTACGCAGCAGAGGAACTCATGAACTGGCGCAAGCGCCGTCCTTCTGATCCAGAGAAGGGCAGCTTGCTCAACAAAGCGTTCGTCCCACTCGCTGCCGTAATGGCCGCGATACGCTTCAGATACGACGCCATACGCGTCTTGGTTCGAGCGCGTGCCAGACAGCAGCTCCGCTGCTGTCGCTTCGCCGCAGTTCTTGCCTTCATGCTTCTCCAGTCCGGGGATATGGTCAGCCGAGTCGCCTTGGAGCATCTGGAGCCAGAACCACTTCGTCCCGTACACCAAACCATCCGCGCCGATCACCTCGTAAGCGCCGAGCGGCACATGCACGAGCAGGTAGTCAGTCCACGTCAGATGTGTGCCGGGAAGCATCCGCATGTCCTTGTCGCGGGTGTGGATCACCACGTCGCGCACCGGATTCATGCAGTTCGAGGCTAGGCCCATGCCGTCGTCCGCTTCGCGGTCGCGCCATAGCCGCCTGTCCCACGGCTTGTACGGGGCAAGCTCCAGATATTCGCGGACGAAGCGCCAGTTCACGGGCTTGTGCCCTTGGCGTTGCCCTTGGTACGGTTTCACGGTTGCCGCGTGGAACCGCTTGCCCTTGTTCGACGCTGCATGCGTCAGGTGGATAACGCACCGGGTAGCTCCCGCCATGCGGGTCGCTGTCTCGATGCGCTGATCGGTGATGAAGCGTGCCGTCGCCGCCTGCGTCTCGCTGCCACCAGCGCAGAAGTACGCGGCGTAGTCGCCATCGAGGTGAAGCGTCCGGCCCGGCACAACCTCTTGCGCCGAGTCAGACATCGCCTCCACTTCGACCTTGGCTGCGGCTGCTTCGATCTCAGCCGCGAAGGACATCAGAACGGCAGCTCGTCGTCCAGCCCGTCCTCCTCCAGCTCGGATTCGAGCGTGGATGCCGAGTCCGTTTTCGGATCGGGCAGTTTAGCGTCATCGGTCTTCGGTGCGTCCTTCGTCTTCGCAGCTTCCTTCTTCTCCGCAATCGCCTGCTCCGGCGACTTCCCCACGCTGTTCAGCGCCTCGTCGTCGATGCCGTCGAGGATGGCTTCGATGGGCGAGCCCTTAAAGTTCTTCGCGGCCTTGATGGCGAGCTGGAACACATTCTTCGAACGGGCCGGTGCCGTGACCTCGCCCTTGTCGTTCTTGCGCTCCGGGTACTCGCCGTCGATGTAGATGCTGTCCCACATACCCTTGCTCGGGCTGTCCCACAAGAACAGTTTCACCGGGGTAACGGCGGGCGGGACATTCACGCGGCGGCGCTCGCCTGTCTCAGCGTCTTCAACAATCGGCGGGGCGATGGTGAACGCGCCTGCCGTGCGGTCGTACAGATCGACAGCAACGCGCTCCTTGCCCTGCCGATCCTTGTATGTACGGTGGACAACACGGCCACGGTACGCACCGCCGAGCAGCTCCGCGAAAATCTTCGCCTTGCCCTCGTAGTTCATCGTGCGGAACAGTTTGAAGAACCGCGCCTTCTCGTTCAACGACTTCGACAGATCGATGCTGATGCGCTGAGCGTCGCCATGTTCGTTCAGCGGGTAGTTCTTGCCGTGCAGTTCGAACACGAGGCGAACCCAATCTTCGATCTTCGGCTGGTTCTGGAACGTGACTTCTCGCTTACCGAGTTCGAGGTAGCCCACGAGGCGCAGCAGGCACGCCCCTTCGGCGGGCGGGGTGTAGTCGCCACCGCTCGATGCGACGTTCATGTCCTTCGAGGTTGCCGCTGCTGCTGCGATTGCTGCTTGGTAATCAAACGTCATGCGTTCTCCTATCAGTGAGTAAAGGTCGGCTCGTAGCCGTTCATGAATTGCTTGCGAAGCCACGGTCGCGCCTTGGCAACTATCGCCTCGAACTCGGGATCGTCGATCTTGTTCTCGGTCCCCATGTTTGGCCCCCATACCGTGTCGGTCGGGACATGCAGCGGGATCGGCCATTGCAGGAACCACGAGAAGAAGTTGCTCGCTTCGGACATGCAGGCGTGGAGCAGCGCTGCGGCCTTCGTCGCTACCTTCTTGTGGGCGTCGGCATACTCGGCGTCATGCACCTGATTGACCAGCAGCGCCAGCATCTTGAAGTTCTCGTACGTGTAGAACGCACGCACCGTGAGCCACATGCCAGCCTTGGCGATCTCCCCGCCCTCGCCCTGCACCTCGTAGTTCTTGATCTCGGTCGGCATGAAGTTGCGGAGGATACCGCGCTTCACGAGGAAGTCCGGTGCCAGCGTCTCCTTGTACGTGTAGAGCTTGCCGCCCGGTGTCCGGCTATGCCCGACGCCGAGCTGCACGTCCGCACCGTTCGCCGGATGGATCAGCCAGATACCAGCGGGCTCGCGGCTCGCCTTGATCTCTTCGGTCTTCTTTTCGAAGTACGCGGGGACTTCGTGATAGCGCTCGTCCTCGGCCTGCGCCAACGCCTCGACTTCCTCCAGCGGCATACCCGTGGACTCCGCGATGGTCTTGTTCCCTGCACCATACGCACGCTGGAACGAGAACACCTTCGCACCAGTCCGCTTGTAGTCCCACTCAGGGTCGGCGATGATCTTGCACAGCTCGAAGACTTCCTCGTACGTCTTGCCTTCTTTCGCGGCGAGTCGGACGCAGTGCATGTCCTTGCCGGACTTCAAGTCCTCGATCAGCTTCTCGGCCTTCGTCAGAATCGCTTGGACGTACACCTCCAGCGAGCTGAAGTCGGACTGGATGATGACGCCATCCTCGCCCCACCGCGACTCGAACACCTCCTTCACACGGGACTTCTGCCCCTTGCTCAAGTTCTGCAAGTTCGGATTGCTCGACGACAGCCGCCCCGTCACCGTGTTCGTGTGGTTCAGCATGTGATGCACGATGCTGTCGAGCTGCACAAGCGTCAGCATCCCGACGTGCGCCTTCTTCTTCTCGTCGTAGCGGATAAAGTACGTGCCGAGGTCTTTCGTCAGTGCCTGCACACGGGCCATCGCGTCGAGGAACGGGATGCCGCGATTGCCGAGCGCCTCGATCACGTCGCCTGCGGTGCTGTACACGCCCGGCTCGCTGCTCTCCCACTTCTTGTCGCCCGTGGTGTATCCCTCGAACGTGTAGAAGTGGTCTTCGATGCGAGTCTTCGGGCCGCGCTCCTTGTCGGGCACGGTCACTTGCTTGGTCTTCGGCTCGCCCTTGTTCTTGCCGCCTGCGAACTTCACCAGTGGCTCGACGGGCATACCATCATCGGTGCGCTTCTCGTACTCGGCACACTCCATCGTGCTGCCGTCAGCAAGCAGGTAATGCGTCTCCTTCTTAGCGTAATACTGGAGGTTCCCCTCGGCATCGAGCACCGGGGCCGGTGCCTTGTACTTGACGTTGCCGCCGAAGATGAGCGCCGACTTGTGGAAGCGACTGTTCCAGTTGAACTCGAACGGCAAGTCCGCCGGGATGTAGCTGTTCACCTCAACCAGCTTCGCAGCCAGCTCCTCCTCGACCTCCTTCGCCAGCTCCTTCGCAAGCGTCTGGTTCACGAACATGCCGTTCAGCTCACACTCGATGGTGTAAATGAGCGCGCCCATGTTCATGAAGATCGAGCGGAGCTGGCCTCGTTTGTTCGCGATGAGGTACTGGCTGCGGAAGATCAGCTCGGTGTTGCCGATGTCACCGTGCTCCCACTCGCCGTTCACCTCAAAGCCCACGAGGTAGTCCATCAGCTTGTCGCGCGGGATGTCGATAGTATCGACGCCCTGCGCCCACATCAGTTTCACCTCGTCCAGCTTGGCGTTACCACCGTGCTCGATTGCCGTTGTGCCGAGGTCGAGCATGTGCGCTTCCTGCGCCTGCCCCTTCAGCAGATACTCGGCGAGCTGTGTGTCCCATACGAGGCCACCTTCGGCGACCCACTTCATCCACGCCTTGCGGTTCGCCTCCCGGTTGCTGTTCGGATTGCCGAGCGCGTACAGCACGTCGAACTTGATGTTGTGCCCGGCGAGAATCTTCGTGCCTTCCAGCAGGTCGACGAACCAGCCCGTGCCCTGCGCCTTCTTGCTCGCTGCGATGCGGTCCTCTCGGCTCGCGTCCACACCGGCCGCGTCAGGGTAGTAAGCCGCGAATACGCCCGCGTCTCGCTTCTCCATTTTCGAGCCGACCAGTTTGAACGCTCGATGCGCGTTCGCCACGATGTAGTTGTCGGGGCTGAAAGCGTTAGCGACTCGCTTGTACTCCTCCTTCGTGGAGGTTTCCAAGTCCCATACCTTGACCAGATTCAATCCTCGAACCTCCCTATCGATCCCTTGAACGAGACTTCGCGGCGCGGGTCTTGAGGTGCCCCATCGCGGCGCTTCTTGTTCTTTGGTGTACTTATGAATCGGGTGTTCTGCAAGTCCACGTTGTTGCTGCGGCCGAGCATGATGACGGCATCCGCCGCACCCGCCTTACCTGTCTTGCTGTTCGCCAGCATGGAGAGCTTCGGGAACACCTCGCCGTCCGCCTCGCCGTTGAGCTGCGACGTTGCGATAGCTACGTGTTCGTACTTCACGGCGAGCACACGCGCCCGCTGATACAGCCATTCGAGAAGCTGGTCGGTACGCGTCCCGCCGTTTGTCGCCGTGCCGATGTCCGCCTGCACGTTGTCCAACATGTCGTACACGACTACTGCCGGATCAAGCTCCTTGATGATTTCCTCAAGGCGCGACATGGTGTAGTCGTGTACGTCGAACACGATGATGCGGTCGGTGCCGCCAATGGCCTTCAGGTATTCCTGATAGACGGTTCCCGCGCGGGACTTCTCCACAAGTTCCGCGTTGTCTACGCCCAGCGCTGCGTTGAACAGGCGATGACGCAGCCTCTTGCCCGGCCCCTCGTTGTTCAACACGATGATCGGGCGGTCACGTCCGGGCCACACCACGTCAACCTGCGGGGCCATGTACGTAAGCTCGCTCGCAAAGAACGTGGACTTGCCGCTGTCCACGCGGGCCGCAACGACGATGAAGTCGCCAGCTTGCGCGGGCGTCATGCTTTCGTTCAAACAGTTCAACCGCCAGTGAAGGCCGGTATCGTTCGCCGTCTCCTCAAGCATGTCCTCGATGCGGGCCTTAACCTTCGGGAACTTTTTCTCCCTTGCGATCCACGTCTCATGCTGCTCAGCGAGGGACCGCAGCGCGGCGGTAAGGTCCACCTCGCCGTCGTTGAATCCTTCGAGCGCGGTCTGTAGCTTCGTTGCCGTGGCGAGCGATACCAAGCGCTCGCGGATACCGTCCTCAGTTCCGGGCGGCGGCGGGTTCACTGAATCGAGAATGGCGGCACGGAAGACCGTCATGTTCTCGGGTTGGAGTTTCGGATGGAGTAATGCGAAGTAGGACAGGAACGCTGACGGGTCAATGCCCTGCGTCTCAGGATTGACACGGAAGAACTTCCCGTAATCTTTGAGAATCGTTCGTGTCGCCAGCTCCAGAGAGTCCAGCGGCACGAAGTTAATCAAGCGTTCGTACTGTTCCCGCGTTCGCAGTAGCCTCAAAAGGCTGCTGTCAATAGCGATTGAATCTCTCCTTTGCTGAGTAGCTTCGGATCACGATGGGTCGTGATCTGTCGATGTTGAAGTCCGACGAGGGACAATTTCTTTACGATGCCGCGCGCTGCCTCGCGGCCCGCGCTATCCGGGTCCAGCCATACCGTGACCGGACGCTGCTGTTGGATGAGCCGAGCGAGTACCTTGTCGTTCAACGCCGTGCCGAGGATCGCCATGCCCTGCGCTTCGCCGGATTCGCCGACACGAAACGCAGAGAGGATGTCCTCAACGAGCACGGGGTCGCCCTGCCCGAACGCCGCAACGATGTGCCGCTTGTCGATGGCTGCGCCGATGTACTTCGGCTCCCGCCCGTCAACCGAGCGAGCCTGCCAGTACACGATGCGCCCAGCGTCAACTACAGGCAGCACCACGCGGTTCGTACGGGCATGGTGGTACGCACCTAGCTTGCCGACTTCCGAGCGCCCTATGGACGCTTTGAGCAGCCAGAGGCGAGCCTCAATAGGCCAAGTCTCAATGTCGAAGTTCGCAGGCTGAGGCGGGGATGCGGTCGTTGCCGCTTCCTCATCAGCCGCCTGCTCCTCTCGCATACGCTTGACCCGCTCAGCGAAACTCTCCATCGGCTTCCACTCGATCACTGTCTCGCGACAGCGGAAGCACCAGCCTGACCACTTCTCGCGGTCGTTGCTGATAAGCAGCGTGGGTCCGGAGCTGGACCCGGAACAGCCGTGGAATGCTCGGCCTTTATGCCCGAGCTTGAGGCGTTGCGCGGCACGCAGCCACGCTTCCGCCATCAGTGCTTCGGCTTGCGCCGCTCCCTCGCGAGCTGGATGATCTGCTGAGCGTTCATGCGCAGCCACGTATCGTCGTACTGCGCCCGGAAGTTCTTGCCGGACTGCTTACGCTCGGGCTGCTCGCCGCCGTGCTGCTCGCGCCATCGCGCCGCTGCCGCACGGCCCAGCTCGAAGCCGGTGAGCTTCATCGCCGACGCCGGGAAGTGAGCACGCATGTACGACTCGACCGATACCTTGGCCGTCATTACAGTACGCCTCCGAGGTTCGTCGCTTCCTGAGCCGCAGCGGCGCGAACGTTCTGGGCGTGGAGAATGGCACGATCAGCGGCCCCCTCGGCTTCGCGGGCGACGGCCTCGGCCTTCTTCACGTAGTCGCGGGTCGTCTCCTCGACCTTGAGTGCGATGCGCTTCTCGGCGTCGGCAGTAGCGACCGTCAGGCGCAGCGATGCGACGTGAGCACGAACAGCAAGGCCGTGCAGCTTGCGGGTGGTTGCGGTAATGATTGCGGACAGCTTCATAAGAGTCATGCTCCTTGAAATCGGATTGATGGAATATTGGATGGCCGCGCACCTGACATAAGCACGCGGCGGTCAGGCAGTTTGATGCTTACGCCTTGCTCTCGATGAGCACCATGTGGGACGACTCGCGACGAGTCTGCTCCGGGCGTCCGGCCCAATCCTTGCGGCCCGTGACGTTGATGAGCGCGGTCTTCGGCGACAGCTTGGTGACGTTGCCCGTGAGGAGGTTCCTGTATCCCGTCTGTGCGAAGGCTACAGTGTCGCCCACCTTCACCTCGCGACCGAGGAAATCCTTCACGCGGCCTCCAGTGCTGCGACGCGCAGCTCAGCGTCGCCATAGTCCACGTCACGACCGCGCTGCGCTGCCTCGCTCTGGAGCCTGAGCTGCCGCTCGATAACCGCCAGCGACCACGCCCTAGCGTTACGGTAGCCGCGAGCACGCGCTTCGCGGTCGAGACGGCGGACATATCGGCGGGTCGGTCGGCCGCCGCCGACAGTCGAAAAGGTACGGACTACGATCATTTGCTGAGGCTCCTTGTCAGAAAGAAGTAGCGGATTGCGTCAAGCACTTCGCGAGGGTCGCGAGGCTTAGGAACGGGCTTCTGCTTCCGCACGGTCGATGCGGTCGCGGAGGATGGCCGAGTTCTCGTCATGGATGCGGTCGTGATAGCCGGTGTCGTGGCCCCACACGTAGCCGAACAGCAGTCCGGCAGCGAGGCCGCCGAGCGTCGCGATGTACTCGGCGATCATGCGAACAGCGCTTCGAGGCCGCGCTTGGCTTCGCGCTGCTGACGCCGCACGTTCGTGACGTGATCCTTGGAGCGCGAGCGATCACGCTGCGGCATGAGGTCGGCGGAATGGCGAGCAGCGCCCCGCGCTCCCTCAGCAGTGACACGAGCGGCGCGCTTGTTCATCGGCACGAGAGCGCCATTGAGGCCAACGTCGTAGAAGCGCTTCATGCCCCGACTCCCGTGCGCGCTTGGAACTTCGTGATGTCCTTGTGACGGTATTCGCGGATCGACCCAACAGTGACGCCGTAGCTCTTGGCGATGGCGGTCGGACCTTCTCCTGCTGCGAGGCGGGCAATGACAGCGACGCGCTGCTCGTTCGTGAGCTTCCTGCGGACAGGTGCCCGTTTCACGGATGGGGCGGACGACGCCGGAGCTGGCTCCGGGAGGATGTTCTTGCGCTGCTCGAACATGAGCTGAATCGCATTACCGTGTCCGCCACCGTCCGTGAATTGGGCTATCAAAGCCACTTCCGCACGAATGAGGCAAAGGCTGTGGCTGTACTCGCGAATGCTCTGAGCCGCCATGAACCCGTCAATCGCTTTCAGGAGTTCCTCAGCGTCCCAGTGATTAAGTCGCAGGTCGGCGTACGGCAGCGCTTCAGGTGTGCGGATGCGGCTCATGCGATCCTCCCGACGAGTGCCTGAGCGAAGGCGAGGGTCATGGCCGAATTAAGCACGATGCGTTTCTGGCCCGGATAGTCAAGCGGCTTGCCTTCGGCATCGATAACGCGATGAAGCTTGCCGTGGACGAACTTTCGAAGGTTCTTCGGGGGAGTTGGGGTGTACGGTTGTACGTGGCGGGGCTTTTGAGTCATGCTCGATTGCCTCAGAGATGGTTACGTGGATGGCCGAGTGGCCGGAGGTTACGACTGAACTGCCTTTGCGTCTTCGGACTTGACGAGATCGCCGACAGCGAGCAGCGCCGTGGTCAATTCCGGGTTGTTTGTCTTCGCGCCTGCCTTCTTGATCTTCTTGAGCAGGGCAGATACCGCACCGTTCACGTCGAACAGCGCGTCCGGATCGGGCTCTTTCTTGCCGAGCGCGAACCACGGTTCGAGTGCTGCGCCTTCGAGATCGGCCACGCCTTCACGGTCGAACAGGAACGGTGCGTCTTGCTTGGTCTTCGGGTCAGTGTTCGCCTTGACCTTGCCGTACAGCAGAAACCACTCGGCCAGCGCGGCTGAGCGAGAACCCTTCAATTCACGGACGGCGATAAACAGCTTGTTCACATAGAACGTGTTGCCATGTTCAGCAACCGCGTTGATGGCCGACAGGCCGACTTGCTGGATGTCATTCTGGAGTTTCACGCCGCGAGCGGTGATGGACTTGATTGCCTTGTCCATTGCGGCATTCGAGAGGTACGTCATATTGGCTCCTATCGGGCGTCATGCGCCGTCCAGTGAATTGAAGGGTCGAAGATACAACCGGGCGAATCAGCCCGACACAAGCCCGCTGAGCGAGCCTGTAGCTGGATGATTCAGTTCGCGCTTTCGTCGCGATTAGGTTGCTTATCCGCCTTGGCTTCGTCCTGCCCGTGATGGAACAGGCACGATGCGCCACCGGTAAGCATGGCCGCGCCCACCGAGCCGCACACGGGAGTATGCGAGCAGGCCGATAGCAGGGCCACCATAGAGAGAATGCAGAGGTATTTCATTTCGTCAGCCAGTTCCCGAAAGTGGGAAGGCCGACGATCCAGAAGTAGAGCCATCCGAGGAGGACGACCCAACAGATGAGCTGTTTCATACAGGCTCCCGTGAGAAGGAGCCCGCGATTCTACCTTACAGCCAGAAAGCTCAATCCGCCTGTGGGTTGTCCACGATGTCGGCGCACGCCAGCCAAAGGATCCGTGACAGGTTCTCGTCGTGATTGGCGAGTTCCGGCTCGTCCCATGCGCAGTACCTGCGCAGTTCGTCGCGCAGCGCGGCCGGATCGACCTTGTCGAGTTGCTTAACTATGTACGGCTGCTGACGCAGCCCCGCGATGGACGCATCGCACCGGCCGGGATGGTAGCCGAAGCGAGCATCGGCTTCGTACAACCAGAATTCGACGCGGCCAGATGATGAGGTGAACCAGCGTTGAGGATCACGCATAGCGCACCTCCACGCCGAAGATTTCCGGCCAGCGCTCCGAGCGGTCACTCGGCGATGCCAAGTAGAAATCGCCGCTCACGTTCTGAACGAACAGGCGTGCTTGGCCGAGGCTCCGAGCTACGCACATCTCACTCCCCATGTCCGGAAGCGGATACATGCCGCAGAGCTTGCGGGCCGTGGCACGAGAGATGCGCTTCATGAACTCCGGGCCGTAGTACCAGCACGTCCGACGGTCGCTTTCTCGGTCAGGCAGAACCTTGATCGTAATCATGGCCGCGCCTCATCGATACCAGAACGTCACGTCATCGAACTCGACGGAGCTGTAGTCCGCACGGATATTCCGGGCTGTCGCTGCCCAATCGACTTCGATGTAGGCCGGGAGCCCTTTCGGGAGGTCGCCGATGTCTTCGACCAGCTCACGAGCGTAGTCCTCGAAGTAGCTGTCGCGGACGAGCGTGACTGGATACCACCGCCCTTCCCATTGCTCGTCACCGCCGTAACCGGCGAGGTCGTCAAGCAATACTTCAAGGGTAGCCAGTTCATCGGGCTCGCCGTCATCGATCTTGGCCCACGAGCCAGCGCCGTGCTGCTCGTCGTACTCATCCCGCGATTCGCGCAGTTCTTCAACGCGAGCGATCACGTCACGGATGTCAAGGACATCCTCTTGGTTGCTGATAGTCATGGCGACTCCAGATAAGGACTACTGAGCATAAGAGGATCGAGTAGGGTGAGGGGTTACCCCCTCAGCCCTCTCACACCACCGTACGTGCGGTTCCGCATACGGCGGTTCAGTTAATGCTCTGGAGGCGATCCACCGTCCGACGGATCGAGACCAGTCCCCGTGCATCGAAGTAGGCATTGGGTAACGCCTGCTTCAAATGGTGAGAACCGGCGTTCCACCAAGGTCCTCGCCCGTTCACGCTCGATTTCCATGCCCGCTCCGGGCGTAGGCCCAGTGCGATCATGTTGCGCTCTCGGGTTCGGGGGCGCTTCCACTGCCGCCAGATCAGGCAGCGCAAACGCCTTCGCAACCATCCGTCCAGCCCCTCCAGCCGCTTGTGCTGCTGGCTGAGCCGGAAGTAATTTGCCCACCCCCGTAGGACCGGGTTGAGCTTCCGGATCGTCTGCTCAAGGGACCCGCTTCTTCCCTTCAACGTCAGATCCCGCACCCGCGTCATCAATCGCTTGATGCTTTCCGGTGCAATCCGGATCTGTGCTTGACCCAACCTCACCGCCACCCGGTATCCCAGGAACTTCCGCGTGCTCGGCCGCGCCACCGCACTCTTGGCCTCGTTCACGCGCAGCTTCAAGACCTTCTCGAGATAGGCCCTGATTCTCGCCATGACGCGCTGTCCTGCTTGTTGGCTGCCAACGTAAATGTTGCAGTCGTCAGCGTACCGGCAGAACGCCAGCCCTCGGCTCTCCAGCCTCCGATCCAGATCACTCAGCAATATATTCGACAGTAGCGGGGACAGCGGGCCGCCTTGCGGCGTGCCCTCCGTCCTCGCACGCGTCACGCCGTGCGCCATCATCCCCGCTTCGAGGAAGCGGCGAATCAGCTTCAGCGTCACTTTGTCTTTTACATGCCTCGCAACCCGGCCCATCAGCACATCATGGTTGACTCGATCGAAGAACTTCTCCAAATCGATATCGACCACCCAATGCCGACCACCCTGAACATAGGCTTGCGCCTGACGCACCGCGTCCAACGCACTCTTGCCCGGTCGGAATCCGTAACTACTCGCCGAGAACGTCGGCTCCAAGATCGGTTGCAATACTTGGTGCAGCGCTTGCTGGATCAGTCGGTCCACCACGCTTGGCACGCCCAGCGTCCTCACCCCGCCTTGCGGCTTCGGTATGTCCGCCCGGCGTACCGCCTGCGGTACGTACCGCCCTTCCAGCAGCGCCTGCTTCACACTCGGCCAGTGCATCTTGAGCCAGTCACCAAGGCCTTCCACGCTCAGCCCATCTACCCCGGCTGAACCCTGGTTCCTCAGCACCCGGCGGTATGCTCGCCTCATGTTGCCGCGTTCCACGACGCGCTCCATCAGCGCGTCGCCCTCCGATTTCGTTTGCCCAGATGTCGCCGTGCCCGTCTCCGCACCCCGCACGCAGCCCGGTGGCTTCCGGCCACCCCTCGCGTGCTCGGCCACTGTCTCCAGCGCTTCTGCATCCATAACAGGCTTCGAGATCATCCGTCCTACTCTCGGCATTCACTGTTCCGGCCTTCGGTCCCGGTCCTCTTCGGCTCTCCGCCTTCGCCTTGACCTACTATGCCTTCTGCTGACTTCTGCTTCCGCGTCCCGCCGCCTCTCGACCTCGGTAGCTGGCCTTACCGCGCCAGCACAGAAACAGATCTCCCCGGGTATTGCGCACTCACCTTCACGCTTATGCCTGTCGGATCTACGTAACAACGTCGGTGCAAGTTTCGGGCTTCGGTGAATTGGGACACCTTACCCAGTCGCTACGCCTCATATCCGCTTCCTGTTCGTCAGGCCAGCGCTTTGCCTCCCAGCTTCCTTCAGACTCCCAGTCACCCGGGAAACCCTTGCCTTCGGCTAACTCTTCCCCTTGCCGGGCGAGTAGAGGACTTTCACCTCCCAGTGAGTGCGCCCTGCCGGGCGCACCCAAAGAAAAGCCACCTCGATAGGTGGCCGCTCGTCGGACTAGTCACTCAACTGTTCACCCGCCTCTCGGCGGTCCTAGCGATCCTTCCGGAGTCGCCTGTACCTCACTTCACGAGTAAGGTATCGAGAACGGCCTGATCGACAGGGCGCACGTTCTCGGCATCTTGCTCGTACAGCCACTCCTTGACGACGAATGCGGTCGCCTTCGTCATTTCGGACGAAGACTTGATCCAGCCCATGTCGGGATGGTAAGCCGCAACGGCGTCTTCGTAGCTGAACAGGACACGAACGCCACCCGGAAGCAAAAGCTCGCGAGCGTTGTTGGTGATCTTCCGTAGTTTCATGGTGGCCTCAGTGGTCAATACCTGCATTCTACGGTACGCAGGCGTCAAAAATTGCCTCAGCGCCCGCTCAGTGGCCGACGCTCAGGCAATGTCAGACAAAGATTCATTAAGCGGCCGAGCCGTCATCACGTCACGTACCGCACGCCGTGAGTGCCCTTCACATGCGCTACCCGAGCTAGAGAGTCGGTTCGCCACGCTACGAGGTGCAATCAGGAGCCTGTAGTCCCTAGCTAGACTGCCGCTAGGCCGCTTAATGAATCCCTGTCAAAGCCTAGAATCAGCAGCCAAATACAACTAGGCCGGTGTCTAGGTCATTCTCTAGGAATCTGATGGTTCGCCGCCGCTTCTCTGCCGACAGTTAAGTCAGCCGTAGCTGGACGCGGGCCATCAAGCACATTGTTAATGAGCGCTTCGCATCAGGAAGGCATTCAGAACCATCCGCTCGTAGTGCTATGACGCACACACTCGCATCCGGAACCTGCAACCAGCCATCCACCGAGCCAGCTACGCTACGTAGCCCACTCGTCCTACCTTACTGCTCGCTGATTCGTTGCTTTCGCTTCGTTTCAGCATGGTTCGCATCTTACAGACTGCATCACCGTTTGTCAACCGCCTTTTACTGTCTCCGAATTTCTCCGGCTGCTGCCTGCATCGCCTCATTGTCTACTTGCTGCCGGTAGGGCTAGGCGTTCGTCTGTTCAGCGCTGCGTTCAGCATGGATCGAACTTTACCTATCATTCAGCCATATGTCAACTGCTCTTTGCTGTCTCCGTCGCATATCAGCGCTGGGCGGGTTCTCTAGGTCACTGCCCGAGTGTCTCAGCCTGTAGCGTGCGCTGGAAGGCTATTCTATGGCGGGCACTGTATGGATGTACAGTATTTTGCATGGTATCCGTCGCCTACCTGTAAGCTCTGTCAGGCTGTTTGTTCGGCATTTGTCATGCGCTCGCTTCACAAGGCTTTCCCGTGCCTATTCCTAGGCTCAGGGCAGACAGCTTTCTGTCCGGGCTGCTCGGCAGGCTGGGCAGAGTCCGGCTGCTGCTCGCTCAGCGGGCTGCTGCTGGGCTGCTGGCAATAGATGCGCGGCCTTGTCTGTCAGAGGGACATGAAATCAAAGAAGGACAGATGCTCGCCCACACGCGCAGCGCCGCGAGCCTAAGCGCCAGCGTCCAGCTTGTGCTGAACTATCCGCACCTGATACGCTCAGGACGCGATCACAGCCCCCCCGCTGCGCCCTTCCCGGCCCTTCCGGCTAACCGTGGAATGCATGACCGTCTCCAAACTGTCTCAAGGGCTGTCGTTATCCTTTCAGCATGTGCTTTGTCAACTGCCCCAGCGAGGCAGTCCGCAGCGCTGCAATGGAGCTATCGCTCGCCCGCGCACGCGTCCTTCTGAACGCGCACACGCGCAGGCCCGCACGGGGGAGCGCAGGCGCGAGCGGGCGGCGTGACTGCCCGCAGATAAGCAAAGCAAATTTGGGTCGGGAGGTGGCAGATGGCGAGCAGTCGGAGCTAGAATCCGGTCACACTCCAGTCACAGTGAATTGTGATTGGCCCCTGCAACCCGTCGGATGTGGGCGAACGTGTGCAGAGCGTAAGTGCTTGAATAAGCGAAGATTCTGGCCCGCCCTACACGATTCGAACGTGTGACCTACGGCTTAGAAGGCCGTTGCTCTATCCGACTGAGCTAAGGGCGGTCGCCAAGGATGAAAATTACGGCAAGCGCCGCGCTTTACACTGCGGGAGGCTGCCGGAGACCGCAGACAGCCATGAAAAACGTCCCGCCACGAACTCGGCAAAAAACCAAGCCAGTAATTATACCCGATCGCTTCGCGGAAGCGATCGGAAACGCTAATTGCAGATCAAACCGGCTGCGCGTGGAACATGAACCAGCCGAGACAGAACAGCCCCGCGAGCACGCAGTACAGGCCGAACGACGCAAGCCGCCCGCGCCCTTCGAAATAACGCATCAGGAAACGCACGCTCAGATATGCGGCAATCGCCGTCAGCACGCCGCCCAGCAACGCGTCGGCGAGCTGGTCGGGCGCATGGAAAAGCTTCGGCAATTCAAGCAGCCCCGCCGCGAAGATGATCGGCGTGCCGAGCAGGAACGAGAATTCCGCCGCCTTTTCCGCAGTGAGTCCGGCCGCGTTGCCGGCGATCATCGTCAGGCCGCTGCGCGAAAACCCCGGAATCAGCGCACCCACCTGCGCGAGGCCGACGAAAAACGCCTGCTTGAACGTCAGCTTTTCGGGCGGCTGGTGCGCGCGTGCGCGCTGGATGCGGTCGCCGAGCCACAGCAGGATACCGTTGACGATCAACGCGAACGCGACGATCCGCAAATCGTGAAACACGCGCTCGATGCGCTTTTCGAGCAGCAGCCCGACGAGCCCCGCCGGAATCGTGCCGATGATGAGCGCCCACATCAGATGGCCCTCGTCGTTCTTGCGCCCGTTCAGCGATGCGAAGAAACCGGCGATCAACGCGATCCAGCGCTCGCGGAAGTACCATAGCAGCGCGAACGCGGTGCCGAGGTGCAGCGCGACGAGGAACGGCAGCAGTTGCGGCGCGTGCTTGTCGATGTGCATGCCGAACAGCGCGGGCACGAGGAGCGTATGCCCCAGGCTGCTGACGGGAAAGAGTTCGGTGACGCCCTGCAGGACGCTCAGAAATACCAGAAACCAGAGGCTCACGCGTCGGTCCTTTTATCGGAGAGGGTTAAGCGAGGAGAATCGACGGAAACGGCGTCGCGCAGATGGCCGCGCCGCCCGAAAAAACCGCGCCCCGATTATGCCGAGCGAGAATGACCGCGCCAAGGCGTTTGGCGCGAATCGGGCACCTGGCTAACAGCCAGATACACTTTTAATGTAAATGAAAGAAAAACGAAAGCAAACTGCTGCGCATCGCGACAGTGCTTTCAGGACGAAAGGCGGCGAATCAGCGGCCGACTTTGTAAAAGAACAACACGGTGCTGCCCGTAAACATGCCGAACAGCGTAAGGGCCATCGCAGTTGCCAGATCCATGTTCGCTCCTTGTTGGGACAGATCCGGCGCTATCAACATGACCGGTTCGCGTCATTGTCCTTACGGTTTGCCATTTTTGACATTCTCGATTTCCCGCATGCGCACTTTCCATTCGCCGCGCGCGGGTCACCTCTGCCGCACCGATGCGCACGCCCCGCGCCACGGCGATTCCGCTATCCTTGACGACCTATCTTGGAGAACATCGACGCCTGCCACCATGCCCTCTTTCCAGAATCAGGACATCCTCGAGCTCATCGACGGCGCGTCACTCGCGCGCATCGCACCCGAAGCGGGCGGCCGGCTGCTGTCGTGGAGTATCGGCGACGCGAGCATCGTCTTCTGGCCCGATGCCGCAGACTGGTCCAATCCCGCGAAGATCCGCGGCGGCAATCCGCTGCTGTTCCCGTTTCTCGGCCGGCATCGGGCCGACGGGCGAATCGGCTTCTGGCGCGACGGCGCGGGCATCGTCCGCGAGCTGCCGATGCACGGCTTCGCGCGCGATCTGCCGTTCGATGCGCAAGCGGATGCCGACGGTCGCGGCGTCACGCTGACGCTCGGCAGCAGCGATCGCACGCGCGCCGGCTACCCGTTCGATTTCCGCTTCGCCGCGCGCTACCGGCTCGTCGACGAGCGCACGCTCGACGTCGCGCTGACCACGACCAATCTCGGCGACACGCCACTGCCGCACTACGCGGGACACCATTTCTATTTCGCGCTGCCGCACGCCGAGCGTGCGTCGACCGTGCTCGAGCTGCCGCCGACGCAGCGGCGCCGCCAACTCGACGACGGCTCGATCAGCGCGCCCGAGCCCGGCTCGTCGCGCTACACGCTAGACGATCCGGCCATCCTCGACCGCTTCCACTGCCTCGACGGCATCCCCGCCGAGCCGGTGCGCGTACTGATGCCCGGCCGCCGGCACGCGATCGACATCGACCTGAACCGCCCTGGCTCGGCGCCGTGGTACGCGGTGACGACCTGGACGGAGGCGCCCGGGTCGGACTTCTATTGCGTGGAGCCATGGCTCGGCCTGCCCGACGCGATTCACAACGGCCTCGGCTTGCGGCGCGTCGCGCCGGGCGCGACGGAAACCGCTGCGCTGCGTATCCGCGTGACGCCGCTCGCCTGACGCGCCCCCGACGTCGGCTTGCCCGCAAGACGCGGCGCAGCGGCCCGCGCGAGCGGCTGCCGCGCCGCCCCGCTCCACCCGCACGCATCCTTCCGGGCAAGCGCGTTCGGCGCCCTTGCCGCCCCGAAACGGCGAGCCCGCCGCCGAACCCGTTAAAATCAGACGTTTTTGTACCCGCCGCCGCGCACTGCCGCGGCGGCGCCTTGCGAGGTTCAATGTTGCTGAAAACAACGAGACGGCTCGTCGTCGCATCGCTAGCCGCGCTGCTCGCCGCGTGCGGCTCGGCGCCCGTCGGCCCCGGCTTCTACCGGGTCGAGCGCGGCGACACGCTCTCCCAGATCGCGCGATCGAACCGCCAGTCGGTCACGAACATCGTCCGCTGGAACCAGATCACGAATCCCGACGCGATCGAAGTCGGTCAGGTGCTGCGTGTCGCGCCGCCGGCCGGCTCCGCGTCGACGTCGGGCACGACGGGCGCGTCGCGCAGCCCGAGCCGCCCGGCGCCCTCATCGCCCTCGTCGCCCGCGCCTTCCGTGAAACCCGCGTCGAGCATCTCGCTCGTCTGGCCCGCCGCCGGCAACGTGATCCGCTCGTTCGACGGGGCGAAATCGAAGGGCATCGACATCGCGAACACCGCCGGCACGCCCGTCATCGCGGCGGCGGCCGGCACGGTCGTCTACGCGGGCAACGGCCTGCGCGGCTACGGCAACCTGCTGATCGTCAAGCACAACGCCGACTTCCTGACGACGTACGCGCACAACCGCACGCTGCTCGTGAAGGAAGGCCAGACGGTCGCGCAGGGACAGAAAATCGCGGAGATGGGCGATACCGACAACGATCGCGTCGCGCTGCACTTCGAGCTGCGCTACGGCGGCCGCTCGATCGACCCCGCGCGCTACCTGCCGTCGCGCTGACGCAGCGCGACGCGCCGCGCACGACGCGACGTGCGCGTTCCGGCGCGAGCCGGGCAATCGGATCAAGAGAACGATCAGCGTTTGCGCAGCCGGCCGTGCAAACGGCCGGACAGCGGATCGACGTGGCGCGCGAACGCCACCAGCGCGCCGATCCCTATCACGCTGAGCCCCGTAGCTATCAGAAGCAGGTCCATGGTCGTATCTATCGTCGGTGAAACGATCATACGCAGCATTTGTGGTTTACGCATGAACGTGCCTTCTAGGATCGACCCTAACGGGCAAGCGTGCGCCCGGCGATTCGGTGTACTGTGCATCGAAACGGCGCACGAAAAAACGATCGGAGACGCACGATGCTGCCCCATGCCGCCCATTACGCCGAGCTCGTCGACCGCTTCGCATGGCGCATTCCCGCGCGCTACAACATCGGCGCCGACGCATGCGACAAATGGGCGGACGGCAGCGGCCGCGTCGCGCTGATTCACGAACATGCGGACGGCGTCATTGCGCGCTACACGTTCGACGAGCTGAGGAGCAGCTCTAATCGGCTCGCGAACAGCTTCGCGCGCGCAGGCGTGAAACGCGGCGACCGGATCGGCATCCTGCTCGCGCAAGGCCCGGAAACGGCGATCGCCCATCTGGCCGCCTACAAGCTCGGCGCGGTCGCGGTGCCGCTCTTCACGCTGTTCGGCGCGGACGCGCTCGAATTCCGCCTCGGCGACAGCGGCGCCGTCGCGGTCGTCACCGATCGCGCCGGCTACGAAAAGATCGCGTCGCTGCCGTCGCTCGCGACGGTCTACTGCACCGGCGGCGCGCCCGATCTCGCCGAGCCCGGCGTGCTCGCATTCGAAGCGGCGCTCGCGGCCGAATCGGACAAGTTCCAGCCAGCGGACACGTCGGCCGACGACCCGGCGCTCATCATCTATACGTCCGGCACGACGGGCAAGCCGAAGGGCGCGCTGCACGCGCACCGGGTGCTGCTCGGCCATCTGCCGGGCGTCGAGATGTCGCAGAACCTGTTTCCGGCGCGTGCGCGCCTGTTCTGGACGCCCGCCGACTGGGCGTGGATCGGCGGGCTCCTCGACGTACTGCTGCCCTCGCTGCATCACGGCGTGCCGGTACTCGCGCGACGCTTCGAGAAATTCGATGGCGCGGCCGCGTTCGAGCTGCTCGCGCGGCACGGCGTCACGCACGCGTTCCTGCCGCCGACCGCGCTGAAGCTGATGCGTGCGGCCGTCGCGCAGCCTCGCGAGCGCTATGCGCTCGCGCTCGAATCGGTGGCGAGCGGCGGCGAGTCGCTCGGCGCCGAGCTCGTCGCATGGGGCCGCGACGCGTTCGGCGTGACGATCAACGAGTTCTACGGTCAGACCGAATGCAACGTCGTGCTGTCGTCGTGCGGCGCGCTGTTCGAGCCGCGCGCGGGCACGATCGGCAAGGCGGCGCCCGGGCATCGCGTCGCGATCGTCGACGATGCCGGCAACGTGCTGCCGCCCGGCGTCGCGGGCAACATCGGCGTGCGCGCGCCTGACCCCGTGATGTTCATCGGCTACTGGCACAAGCCCGATGCGACGCGCGAGAAATTCGCCGGCGACTTCCTGCTGACGGGCGACGTCGGCGTTGCCGATGCCGACGGCTTTTTCCGCTTCGTCGGCCGCAACGACGACGTGATCACGAGCGCCGGTTACCGGATCGGCCCGGGGCCGATCGAAGACTGCCTGCTCAAGCACCCGGCCGTGCGGATGGCGGCCGTTGTCGGCGTGCCGGACCCGACCCGCACCGAAATCGTCAAGGCGTTCGTCGTGCTGAACGCCGGCTACGAAGCGAACGACGCACTCGCACGCGAGCTGCAGGCGCACGTGAAGACACGGCTCGCCGCGCATGAATATCCGCGCGCGGTCGCATTCGTCGACAGCCTGCCGATGACCGCGACGGGCAAGATCATCCGCCGCGCACTGCGCGACGCGTGACGCGTGCGATACGTGACATGCGCGGAGCGGCCGGGCCGCGCTCCGCGCATGCCGCTCGAACGCCCCATCGGCACACGCACGCCCTGATCGTCGCACGCCGCCGCCCGCCGCGAAACTCGTCCGAACGGCCGAGTCTCGCCGGCCGTTCGAATGGTTTATAGTGGCGCTCACTGCCGGTTCCGTCACATCACACCATGTCTTCGAACACCCCATCCCCCGACTCGCCCAGCCCGCTCTATCTGAACCTGCTCGGCGAAACCGCGAAGATCGACTGGTGCGATCTCGAGCGTTTTTTTGCGCAAGGCAAGCTGCTGTCGGTCGCGCGCGATCTCGATCTCGTGAGCGTCGCCGAAGCGATCGCAAGTGACGACAAGGAGCAGGTCACGCGCTGGCTGTCCGCGGGGCATGTCGAGCGGATGCAGGCCGGCACCGCGCAGGATTACTCGACGCGCAATCCCGAGCTGTGGGCGGTCGTCGTATCGCCGTGGGTGTGCGTGCAGGAACGCGCGTAACGCAGCGATGCACGCCTCCTCCACTTCCGCGCAAGCGGGCGAAGACCCCGAGCCGCGCCCAGCCGCGAACCGGCATCGGCGCGTTCTCGGCCTCGCGTTGCCGATCATCGCCGCGAACCTCACGCAGCCGATTCTCGGCGCGGTCGACACCGCCGTCGCCGGTCACCTGAACGGCCCGCAATATCTCGGCGGCGTCGCGCTCGGCGGCCTCTTCTTCAACTTCGTGTACTGGGGCTTCGGCTTCCTGCGAATGGGGACGACCGGGCTCGTCGCGCAGGCGTTCGGCGCGAACGACCTCGCCGGAATCCGCATCAACGTGCTGCGCGCGCTTCTGCTTGCGTTCGCGCTCGGCGCGGCGGCGCTCGCGCTGCAAGCCCCGCTTCTCGGCATCGCATTCGCCGCGCTCGGCGGCAGCGATGCGGTGCGCGCGACCGCGCTCGAATACGCGCACGCGCGGATCTGGGCTGCACCGTTCGCGCTCGCGAACTACGTCGTGCTCGGCTATCTGCTCGGCGTGCAGCGCGTGCGGCTCGCGCTCGTGATCCAGATATTCGTCAACGTCGTCAACATCGGCGCCGTGCTGCTCTATGTGTACCGCTTCAATTGGGGTGTCGCGGGCATCGGCGCCGCGACCGCGACGGCCGACATCGCGGGCTTCGCGGCGAGCGCGCTGCTGCTGCGCTGGCTGAGCCCGCGCGGCCTCGCGAAGGTCGGTCGCGCCGAGCTCCTCGATCGCGCGGCGCTCGCGCGTCTCGTCGCCCTCAATCGCGACATTTTCATCCGCACGCTGTGCCTGCTGTCGGCGTTCGGCTGGTTCGCGCATCTCGGCGCGCGGCAAGGCGACGCAACGCTCGCGGCCAACGCGCTGCTCCTCAATTTCCAGACCTTCATGGCGTATGCGCTCGACGGCTTTGCGCACGCGGCGGAGGCACTCGTCGGCGCAGCGGCCGGCGCGCGCAATCGCGATGCCTTCCGGCAAGCGCTGCGCACGACGTTCTTCTGGGCGGGAATCGGCGCGCTCGCGTTCGCGCTCGCCTATTGGGGCGCAGGCAACTGGATCGTCGCGCAGCTCACCGATCAACCATCCGTCCGCAGCGTCGCCGAGCGCTATCTCCCGTGGGCCGCGCTCTCTCCGGTGATTTCCGTCTGGGGCTTCATGCTGGACGGCGTGTTCATCGGCGCGACGCACACGCGCGCGCTGATGCGGGCGATGGCGACATCGTTCGCGCTGTTCGTCGCTGCAACGCTCGCGCTGGTCGGCCCGTTCGGCAATCACGGGCTCTGGATCGCATTGCTCGTGTTCATGGCCGCGCGCGGCGCGACCCTTGCGCGCCATCTGCCGGGGCTCGAGCGAGCCATCGCGCAAGACGCGACGCCGGCAGCGCGCACCGCCGGCTGACGCGCATCTCGCTCCCGCCCGGCCCAAAGGCGCCAATCCGCGTCACGCATCGGCCGACGACGACGGTCCGCGCGGCGGGCACGCGCCATTAGCCGAATCGCGCCGCCACCGCGGCACGCTCGAATACGGCCAAGGGCGGACACATGCCATCCGTCCGGCTGAAGGCAAACGCGCTCACAATGCGCCTTCCGCTTGCCTCCACGTACGCCGCCGCGATCGCGGTTATTTCGCTGGCGTCGCAGCGGCTCCGCCCACGCCGGGCTCGCCGAGCATCGGCGGCGGCGTCATGTCGGTCGGCACGCCCTGATAGTCGGGCGGATCTTGCGGCGGCGTGCCGCGGCGGCCCTGTCTGGGATCGCTCGCGCAACCGGCAAGCACGGCCGCCACGAGCGCGGCGATGACAATGCGAGTCATGGATTTCCTCGGAATGATCGGTCGATCGCGCCCCGGTTCTCACCGGATAGCGCCCGGCGAGTCTACCGGAAATCGGCGCGCGATGATGCCGACGCGCGCCTTCGTGTCCGCGTCGGCATGTCCTACTATGTAGACGTGGCGCTATGTCCGTTTGAAAGGAGGGCTGCCATGGATGCCGAATCGATTGCGGGCCTGATCGGCCTGGGTATCGGGCTGCTGGTGCTCGTCAGCTTGTCGGTGTACGAATCGCGCGAATACAAGCGCGCGCACAACGGCGAAGGCATGATCCATCACTGGATGGCCGAACATCACCTGCTCGACTGGCGGCGCAAGCACTGACCGACCGCCTCACTTCCGCCGTCTCACGGAAGACGAACGCAAACGCGACGCCGCGCGTGAGAACGCGCGGTCCGCTTGCGTTGGGTGCGGATGCGCCCGTTCGAAATCGCCGCCGATCCTCACCCGCAACCGGCGGGAAAGATGCTGTTTGCGCACCGGAATGCGCGCAACCGCAGCGCGCGCTGCCGTTTCGATTCGATGAACGGTTGCCGATAAAAAACGGCACGGCGATACAATCGCCGTGCCGTCTGACGTGCGGACCGATTTCCGCTCGCGCCGGGCAGCGTCAGCGCGGCAGCGGATCGTTCAGGAAGTGGCGCGCGTAACGGGCGTTGATGTCCGACAGGCGGAACAGCGTGAGGAAGTCCGCGCAATTGAAGTCGGGATCCCACGCGGGCGCGCCGCAGATCTTCGCGCCGAGCCGCAGGTAGCCCTTGATGAGCGGCGGCGGCGCGACCCTCACACCGGTCTGCAACTCGTCGACGGGCAGCGGCGTGTGCGGAAACGCGCGATACTCGGGCGCCGTCAGCGCATCGCCAAGCGATTGATAGAGATTCGCCGCATAGTGGCCGCCGTCGGCCATCGACACGCTCGCGCAACCGAGCATCGTCTCGTAGCCGTTTTGCAGCATGTAGGTGCCGAGCCCCCCCAGAGCGCCATGATCACGGCGCCGCTGCGATAGTCGCGATGCACGCACGAGCGGCCGACCTCGACCATCTTCGAGCGCAGATGCGTGAGACGCGATAGGTCGAACTCGCCCTCCGCGTACAGGCGGCCGACACGCGCCGCCTGATGCGGCGGCAGCACGCGGTAGGTGCCGACGACCTTCAGCGTGTCGAGATCGCGCACGAGCAGGTGATCGCAGTACGGGTCGAACGGATCGACGTCGAGGCCCGCCGGGCCGCTCACGTGCGCGCCCATTTCCTCGGCGAACACGCTGTGGCGCAGCCGCTGCGCTTCGCGCAGCTCGTCTTCGGTGCGCGCCCACGCGGCGCGCAAGCGGAACTCGGCGGTGACCGTCTCGGCCGCGCGCGGCAACCGGCGGCGCGGCAAGTCAAGGGGTAGCGAGGCAAATGGGAGCGTAGGCGTCGGCAGTTCTCGCATTAGGCTTTCCTGGTCGTAAGGAAGAAGACGACATGCCCGCCAATGTAGTAACCGGCCGTGACGCTTACGTGGCAAAACGGTGTCCATTCGGTGACGTGTCGCCGATTTGACTTTAGCAGAAAGCAGGAAACGGCGTTTGATTGCGACCCAATCAGACTAGATCGGGCGAAATGGCCGCGCGCAGCACGGTCTGCCCATTGCCTTCCCGCGCGCGGCTCGAAAGCCACAGCAGCCCGCCCTTCTTGACGCTCCAGCTCTCGTCCGAGCCGGCGAGCAGGTGCGCGGCCACGCTGCCGAGCGTCGGCTGATGCCCGACGACGACGACCGTCGATGCGATCCCGTCCGGCCAGCCGGCCGCAGCGAGCACGTCGTCGGCATCGCAGCCGGGCGCGAGCTCGTTCGCGGTCCGATAGTGGTCGGTCAGCGCCTCGGCCGTCTGCACGGTGCGCGCGGCGGGGCTCGCGAGCACCGTCGCATGGCGCTCGATGCGCGCGCGCAGCCACTTCGCGACGGCCTGCGCGTCCTTGCGGCCGCGCGCGGTCAATTGGCGCGCGAGGTCGGTGCTTGCGTAGTCTTCGGCTTCGGCATGTCGCCAGAGAATCAGGTTCATCACGAGACGCCTCCAGAATGAGCGGAGCCGCACGCTGCGGCTTCGCGACACGGCGGTCGAGATGCCGCGACATTCGCCATTGTTGCGCAATCTGCACGCATGCGCGAACGATTGCACGCGGAGATTGACCCGATTTAGGCAAGAGCGATACAATCGCCGATTCCTCGGAGCGTAGCGCAGCCTGGTAGCGCATCTGATTTGGGATCAGAGGGTCGTAGGTTCGAATCCTATCGCTCCGACCACTATACGAAAAGGGTTCCACTGCGGGGTTCCGCTGCGGAGCTTCTTCACGAAAAAAGCCCGGCCAGCGTCCAATCAAGACGCCTCGTCGGCCACGACAAAGCCCGCGCCCTGCGGGCTTTGTCGCGCCTCGGCCCGGCGCGACGCCTCCATCGCCAGTTTCTGAGTCAAGTCAATTTCCCCCGCAATGCAATACGCCAACATTAAGGCGAGCACGAAGGGAGAACACAGGAATGAGCTGGCATTGCCATGTAGCGCGTGAATTGGCGCATATCGAGGCAGCGATCGGGCTCCTCGAGAAAACGAGAAAGGAATTCGCCAACAACACGGTGGTGTGCGATCCCGCATACTGGCGGCTCAGGCTCAATACGATCCGGGGACGCCTTGACGAAGACCGCACGCTAGAACGCCGGATGAGCGAGCTCCTGGCTCGCGTCGATCGACTCGAAGCGAGGAACCCGCATCGAGAAAGCGACGACGCGCTGGCATGAAACGCCGGATGCGGCTCGCGGGCGAATAGCGAAAGCGTCTCGTGCAGCTTATCAGACATGAAACGGCACATCGAATGTCCTCGTCGGTCACTCGATCACGCTGTTGCGATCCCCCTTCAACAGCATCTGCGGCACCTGGCCGAACCGATACGTGCCGCTCGCGGCGTCGAGATCGAACACCCAGACGAGATCGAAGCGATCGTCGGGCCATGTCTGCGGCACCGTCTGCTTGCCGAGTGGAAGCGCGTCAGCGATCGCCGGAATGTCCTCGTGCTGCCACGCGATCAGCACGCATCCGCTGCTCGCGACGGCCGCCTGCGCCAAGTCCTTTTCCTGACCTTTCGTATAGGCATCGCTGATCGCGAGCCCGAGCTTGTGCGCGAGCGGCGTGATCGTGTCGATCGGACGCTTGCTCTTCGCATGCTTCGCGACCGCCGCCGCGAACAGCCAGTCGGGCGTCGCGAGATCGGCGTGCTGCAGCGGGCCGCGGCTCGGCGCAAACAACACCGCGAGCGCGCCCGCGCGTTGCCAACCGGGCACGGTGAGCGCCTCGACGTCCTGCTCGCCCTTTGCGTTCACGCCGTATGGCGCGCCGTCGCCGGTCGGTTTCTCCGCATGCCGGATGATCATGATCTTGTGGGCAATCGGGCTGGCCATTGCGTGTCCTCCTGGTCGTTGTTCGTGGACGGCGGGCGAACGTCGCGCGATGAGAACGTCCGCCGTCATCTGTGATAGCAAGCGAATCCGGCAAACGCAATGGAATCCCGCCGCTCGCGGGCTGCTCACGGCTCACGCGTCGCCGCGCGACCGGGAGGCGCGCGCGGCGCGTCGTGCGAGCGCCGGATCGCCATCCGCCGCCAGTCCGGCCATCGGCCGCCGCCGCAAGCCGCGGAACATGGCAGCGGCAGCGGCGCTCGCGCGTGCGTCGGCCGCGTAGCGGAGCGCGGCGATCGCCGCGAGCGCAACGAGCAATCCGGCCAGCACGTCGACGAGATAATGACCTCCTTGCGTCGGCGTCGACGCGATCATCCCGCCGTTGAAAAGCAGCGCGAACGGCGCGACCACGCGCACGCGCCGCAGCGCATATGCGAACAGCACGCCGAGCACCGTGTGAAACGACGGCAGCGACACCATGCCCTGCAGTGCGGCCAGATCGATGACGCGCAGCGTTCCGTCGCGCAATCGCCCGAAATCGCTCACGCCCGACAGCGCGACCGGATCGGTCACCCGGAAATGCAGGAACGCGCTCGCCGCCGGAAACGGCATCGAAATCAGCAGCACCACCATGCTCGTCAGCATGAAGAGCGTGACGAACTCCGACAGCTCGGCGTCGCGTCTCGTCAAGCCCAGCCAGATCGGTATCCCGATCAATTGCCACTGCGCGCTGTCGTATGCGAACGCGAGCGCGCGCCGCAGCGCCGGATGCGCGCGAATCCGCTCATAGACGGCGGGCCAGTCGAAGCCGAGACGGGCGTCGAGGCGGATCAGCGTGCCGTCGATCAGCGGTGGCCGCAAGGTCACGCACAGGTAGGACAGGATGCCCGCCGCCGCGACGAACGCGGCAAGGAGTGCGAGCCACGCGAACGTTCGGGCGGCCTCGCGATAGCGAAAACGCGCTGCGACGTCCGCGTAGCGCGGCACGCGTGCGACGCCGCCCAATACGAGCGAGAACGCCGCGCAGACGGCAATCGCCCGTGCGGCCACGGCGGCGCCGGCCCCTTGCAACGCGTAGCCGCCCGCGCGCAGCCACACAGCGTCGACGAGCCCCACCGCCGCGCACAACGCTGCGCCGACGCCATAGCGGCCCATCGCGAGCGTGCGGTGGCGCGAGTTGTCGACGGGGGCGGTGTCTGCGCGATGCGTCATGAATTCACTCTCGTCGGGCGGCTGGCCGCGCCCGGCGGCTCCCGGCATGGCTCCGGCGGTTCGCCGCGCACGGCGTGCCCGAAGCGGGTCCGATGCCGGCGAAAAACGGCCGCTCGGGCGGGCGCGTCGCCCATCATAGATCGTCGGTCGCGCGTGGGTCGATCATCGCCTACGCGCATGTCGCCTACGCGCACACGTCACCCAAGCGCAGCCCCCGCCTCGTCGCGAGCCGCCGCGCCCGCATAATGGTGCGCCCGCCCAGCGCACGTGCATCGGACGCGTCCGCGCCACGCCGCCTGCGCATGCCGGGCGTTTTCGCTATCATCGGGCAAACGGCGCCGGCAAGCCGCGCCCGAACCGCAAGGTTCGAAAGAAAAGCCGTTCGAAAGGACCGCGCCTGCAATGCCGCGCCTTTCCCGCCCGACTCCGACCGAACGGCCCGCCTCGGGCCGTCGACAACCCGCCGCCTGCCCGGCGAGCGCCATCGCATGAACCACTCACTCCGCCCGATTGTTCGATTGCTGATCCCGATCGCGACGCTTGCGACCGCGTCGTCCGCGTACGCCGATTCACAAGCGCTCGACGCCGCACTCGACTGCTCATCGACAGGCCACGCGTTCGTCGCGCCGCTCGTCGCCAGCGGCGCGATCCGCTCGCAGCCGATGCACGTCGAAGCGAACTCGATGAATGCGTTCCGCACGAACCGTTCGCTGACCGCCTACGGTTTCCCGATCTACGTCGTGCTCGGCTATCAGGAGAACGACCCGCTCTTCACGCATGGCGACGGCGAGCCGATCGGCGACTGGGCATATGGCGTCGTCGTCCGGGGCTCGATGCAAGCGGTGGAGGCGAAGGTGCGCGAGGCGGGCAGCCGGGCGGTCGTCAAGGATGCGTTTCCGTTTCTGACGGCGATCGTCTGCACGTCGCCGTGAGCGCGCCGGCATACGACGGCCGACAGCCCAATGCGCGGGCGGCACAACCGGATCACGCGCCCGTATAGACGACGCGATACGGAATGCCGACCTTCTCCCACTCGGCAGCCTCCTGACTGAGGCTGTAGTCGGTGAGCGGATTCTGCTGGACCCACGCGCTCGGCAGGTGCACCTCGTAGCCGCCCTTTTTCATCTGCGCGACGCTGATGTCGGGCAGGCCGGCGTCGTTCCGGCGCCGGCACAGCAGCGACGCGAGGCGCAGGCAGAACAGCAGCGGCCATTCGACTTCGCGCGACTGCGACAGCTTGCCGAGCTTGCCCGCGTGCCCGAGCACGAGCGCGGCGAGCCGCGCCTGGTCGGTGCGCGAGAAACCCGGCATGTCGGCGTTGCTCGCGATGTACGCCGAATGCTTGTGGTACGCGCTGTGCGAAATCGACAGCCCGATCTCGTGCAACGCGGCCGCCCAGCCGAGGAACGTGCGGCTTTCGTCGCGAGCCTCGCCTTCGGGCTCGTCGAGCTGGTCGTAGAAACGCGCGGCGAGCGCGCCGATGCGCGCCGCCTGCGCGCGATCGACGCCGTAGCGGCGCGTGAAGCCGTCGACCGTCACCGCGCGCATGTCCTCGTGCTGCGTGCGGCCGAGCAGGTCGTACAGCACGCCCAGGCGCAGCGCGCCGTCCGTCGTGTCGACGTAGTCGATGCCGAGCTCCTCGAACACCGCGAGCATGATCGACAGGCCGCCCGCGAGCACCGGCACGCGATCGGGCTTCAGCGCGACGAGCTTCAGCCGGTTCACGTTCTCGGCCTTGATGAGCGCGCGCTTCAGGCGCTCGAGCCCGCCGCGCGAGATGCCGTGCGACACGCCCGCGTCGTTGAAGCCGTTCGCCTCGACGAGCTCCGCGAGCGCGCGCGCGGTGCCGGACGAGCCGATCGCCTGATCCCACCCCGCCTTCTTGTATTCGCCGGAAATGATCTGGATTTCGCGCTTCGCGGCGAGCTCGGCCTGGCGCATCGTGTATTCGTCCACGTTGCCGGCCGGAAAGAACGCGCGGCTGTGACTCACGCAGCCAATGTAGAGGCTCTCCATCACGAGCGGCATGTAGTGCTGGCCGATGATGAACTCGGTCGAGCCGCCGCCGATGTCGACGACGAGCCGCTTGCCGGTGTTCGCCGGCACCGAGTGCGCGGCGCCCGCATAGATGAGGCGCGCTTCCTCGCGGCCCGCGATCACCTCGATCGGAAAGCCGAGCGCCGCCTCCGCCTCGGCGAGAAACTCGCCGGCGTTCTTCGCGACCCGCAGCGTATTGGTCGCGACCGCGCGCACGTGATCGGGATGAAAATCGCGCAGCCGCTCGCCGAAGCGCTTGAGCGCCTCCCACCCGCGCTCCTGCGACGCGCGATCGAGCATCTTGTCGCGGGACAGGCCCGCCGCGAGCCGCACGGGCTCGCGCAGCGCGTCGACGGGATAGATCTGGCTGCCGGCGGGCGTCTCCTCGACGCGCCCGACAATGAGCCGGAAGCTGTTCGAGCCGAGATCGACGGCAGCCAGTAGATGCGGGGATGTAACCATCGAGGGGGCTCCGTTCTCGCCTGGTGCGCGCAGGCGATGCTGTGCGTACCGAAAAGATCAAAGGCGCCATTTTAAGCGCTGCGCGCCTTCCGGTGTCGGCCGCGAGCCGGCCGACACATGCTTTCATTGTATCCAGAGGACGCTTTTATGAAATCCCAGGTTTTCGAGCGTATGATTTGCCGATAAACATCAAACTGTCATCAGCACGTCATCGCACCGTGAGAATTTCCGAGCGACCTTTCGAGTCTGCGCCTGACCTTCCGTATTCTCTGCCGATGTCCCTTCGTTATCCGCTTCTGAATCGCGAGCTCGGCATCCTCGGCTTCAACGAGCGCGTGCTCGCCCAAGCCGCCGATCCGCACGTCCCGCTCCTCGAACGCCTGCGCTTCATCTGCATCACGAGCAGCAACCTCGACGAATTCTTCGAAGTCCGGATGGCCGGCCTTCAGGAGCAGATGCGCGACAATCCGGGCGCGCTCGCGCCGGACGGCATGTCGCTGCAGCATGTGTACGACCTCGTCGTCGAGCGCGCGCAGCGGCTCGTGCACCGGCAGTACACGATGCTGCACGAAACGATCCTGCCCGCGCTCGAACAGGAAGGCATCTATTTTCACGGCACCGAGACATGGAGCGACGCGCAGATCGAATGGGCGCGCCGCTATTTCTTCGACGAGCTGCTGCCCGTTCTCACGCCGATCGGCCTCGATCCCGCGCATCCGTTCCCGCGCGTGCTGAACAAGAGCCTGAACTTCGTGATCGAGCTCGAAGGCCGCGACGCGTTCGGCCGTCAGGCGGTGATGGGCATCGTGCAGGCGCCGCGCGCGCTGCCGCGCCTCGTGCGCGTGCCGCAGGAACTGTCGGGCTTTCAGCACGGCTTCGTGCTGCTGAGCTCGCTGATGCAGCGCTTCGTCGGCGAGCTGTTTCCGAAGCTCGTCGTCAAGAGCTGCAACCAGTTTCGGATCACGCGCAACAGCGAACTCTTCGTCGACGAGGACGAAATCACGAACCTGCGCGTCGCGCTGCAGGGCGAGCTGCCCGCGCGCCATCTCGGCAATGCGGTGCGGCTCGAGGTGTCGGCCGACACGCCACCGCATCTCGTGCGGCGCCTGCTCGACGAAAGCGGCCTGACCGAGAAGGATTGCTATCGCGTCGACGGCCCCGTCAATCTCGTGCGGCTGATGCAGTTGCCGGATCTCGTCGACCTGCCCGAGCTCAAGTTCACGCCATTCCTGCCGGCGATCCCGCCCGCGGTCGCGAACGCGCCGTCGATGTTCGACGCGATCGATCGCGGCGACATCCTGCTGCACCACCCATACGAGAGCTTCCAGCCGGTGCTCGAACTGCTGCAGCAGGCGGCGCGGGACCCGAGCGTCGTCGCGATCAAGCAGACGATCTACCGCACGGGCACCGATTCGCCGCTGATGGACGCGCTGATGGAAGCCGCGCGCAACGGCAAGGAAGTGACGGTCGTGGTCGAGCTGCTCGCGCGCTTCGACGAGGAGACGAACATCAACTGGGCCGCGCAGCTCGAATCGGTGGGCGCGCACGTCGTGTACGGCGTCGTCGGCCACAAGTGCCACGCGAAGATGATGCTGATCGTGCGCCGCGTGACGCAAGGCGGCAAATCAATGCTGCGCCGCTACGCGCACCTCGGCACCGGCAACTATCATCCACGCACCGCGCGCGTCTACACCGACTTCGGATTGATGACGTCGGAGCCCACGATCTGCGAGGACGTGCATCACGTGTTCCAGCAATTGACGGGCATCGGCGGCGAGCTGAAGCTGCACGAGATGTGGCAATCGCCGTTCACGCTGCACCCGCGGCTGATCGAGCACATCCGCGCGGAAGCCGGGAACGCGCGCGCCGGCAAGCGGGCACGGATCGTGGCGAAGATGAACGCGCTGCTCGAGCCGACCGTGATCGCCGAGCTCTACGAGGCGTCGCAAGCCGGCGTGAAGGTCGACCTGATCGTGCGCGGCGTCTGCGCGCTGCAGCCCGGCGTGCCGGGGCTGTCGGAGAACATCACGGTGCGCTCGATCGTCGGGCGCTTTCTCGAGCACCATCGGATCTATTACTTCCACGCGGACGGTGAAGAGCTCGTCTATCTGTCGAGCGCCGACTGGATGGATCGGAATCTGTTCCGTCGTGTCGAAGTCGCGTTCCCGGTGCGCGAGCGCAAGCTGAAGCGCCGCGTGATCGCAGAAGGGCTGTCGGTGTTCCTCGGCGACAACCAGTCCGCGTGGCTCATGCAGAGCGACGGCCACTATCGCCGCCGCCGCGCGGGCAAGGCGCCGCGCAACGCACAGCTCGGGCTCCTCGCGAAATTCTGCTGACGGGCGGCGGCGCGGCGCGTTTTCCGCCGAGTCGAAAACCGTTGACGGAGAAGCACGACACCCTCCGGCGCGGCGCAGGCGCCGGGCGCACCGCGCCGCACGCGCGTCACGTCACGCCGCATGCCGCCGGCTGATCGTCCGATGCGCGGGAAAGCGCGCGGCAAACGTGCTGCCGCGCCCTTCCTCGCTCTGGATCGCCAGTTGCGCATCGTGCCGTTGCAGCACGTGCTTGACGATCGCGAGCCCGAGCCCCGTGCCGCCCGTGTCGCGCGAGCGGCTGCGATCGACGCGGTAGAACCGCTCGGTGAGCCGCGGCAGATCGGCGGCCGGGATGCCGAGCCCGCTGTCCGTGACCGAGAACACCGCCTGCGCGCCGTCACGCCGCCATTCGACGCGGATCGTCCCGCCCTCCGGCGTATAGCGGATCGCATTCGTCACGAGATTGCCGAGCGCGCTGAAGATCTCGGTCTGCGCGCCCGTCACCGCGAGCGTCTCGTCGACCTTGAACGTGATCTCGTGATGCCCGTTCGACAGCGTCTGCGCATCGTCCTTCAGGTGATCGAGCACCGTGCGCATGTCGACCGCGCGATCGGCAGGCGGCTTGCCTTCGCCCTCGAGCTTCGCGAGCACGAGCAGATCGGTGACGATGTGCCGCATCCGCGACGCCTGCTGCTCCATCAGCTCCAGATAGCGCGCGCGCTCGTCGTCGGACAGCGGCAGCTCGCGCATCGTCTCGAGAAAGCCCGACAGCACGGTGAGCGGCGTCTTCAGCTCGTGCGACACGTTCGCGACGAAGTCGCGCCGCATCGCGTCGGTGCGCTCGAGCTCGGTGATGTCCTGCGTGAGCAGCAGCTTGCGATTCTCGCCGTATGGAAACACCTGCACGGCGAGCACGTTCTGCCGGTTGCCGCCCATGCCGCGCATCACGAGCGTCTCGTCGTAATGCTGGCCGTTCAGGTAGCGGACGAAATCCGGATGGCGGACGAGATGCGTGATGTGCTGGCGCAGGTCGCGCTTCGTGTCGAGTCCGAAGTGCACTTCGGCGATCGCGTTGCACCACTCGATCTGATCGCGGTCGTCGAGCATCGCGACGCCGTTCGGCGACGCCTGGATCGCCTGGATGAAGCGCGAATGCTGCTGCTCGACCTGGCGCACCTGCGCGTGCCATTGCTTCGCGAGCTTGTGCAGCCGGTAATAGATCTCGCCCCAGATGCCCGGCGCGCTCGGCACTTCTCCGTAGACGGGCGCATCGAGCAGGCGCCAGAGGCGCTGCGTGTGAAACGTGCTGACGAAGCCCTGCACGACGAGCATCGCGAGCGCGAAAACGAGGCCCGGCACGGGGCCCGCGATTGCGCCGATGATCGCGCTGACGAGCGCGAGCAAGACGAGCGACACCAGAAAGCGCGCCCAGATGATGTTCATGATACGGCGCCCGACGAAAGAGGAAAACGATGGCACGCTGCGGCGCAGCCTCTCGCGCCGCGCGCCCGTTACGCGTGTTTCGCGAGCCGGTAGCCACTGCCGCGCACGGTTTCGATCATAGCATCGCAGCCGGCCGGCTTGAGCGCGGCGCGCAGCCGCTTGATGTGCACGTCGACCGTGCGCTCCTCGACGAACACGTGGTCGCCCCAGACCTGGTCGAGCAACTGCGTGCGGCTGTGGACGCGCTCCGGATGGGTCATGAAGAAATGCAGCAGGCGGAACTCTGTCGGGCCGAGATCGAGCTTGATCTCGCTGCCGTCCCCCTGCGCGGCGACGCGATGCGTCGCCGGGTCGAGCCGCAGCCCGTTGATCGACACGACGTCCTCGGTCAGTTGCGGCGCGCGACGCCGCAGCACCGCCTTGATCCGCGCCATCAGCTCCTTCGGCGAGAACGGCTTCGTCACGTAGTCGTCCGCGCCGATCTCGAGGCCGAGCACCTTGTCCTGCTCGTCGCCGCGCGCGGTCAGCATGATGATCGGGATGTGCTTCGTGCGCTCGTTGTTGCGCAGGTCGCGCGCGAATGCGATGCCCGACTTGCCCGGCAGCATCCAGTCGAGCAGCACCAGATCGGGCAGCACGTCGCTGATCAGGCTCTGCGCCTGCTCCGCGTTGTAAGCGCGAATCGGGCAATGTCCCGCGTGTTGCAGGTTCACCGAAATCAATTCGGAAATCGCGGGCTCATCTTCGATGACGAGAATGTTGCTGGGCATCGGCACCTCGGTCCGTCCTTGTCGGCAGTTAGCTATTGGCTTCGCGATCGAGCAGGTCGCGCGGCTGGTGCCGCACGTCAGTGCCCTTCACGATGTAGATGATGAATTCGGCGATGTTCTTCGCGTGATCGCCGATCCGCTCGATCGCCTTCGCGATGAACAGATAATCGAGGCCGACCGAGATCGTCCGCGGATCTTCCTGCATGTACGATACGAGCTTGCGCACGAACGCACGGAATTCCTGGTCGATCTCCTTGTCGTCCTTGACGATCTGCGCGGCGGCGACGGTATCGAGGCGCGCGAACGCATCGAGCGCGCGGCGCAGGATCGTGACCGCCATGTCGCCCGATACCTTGATCTCGGCGATGTTCACGCCGCGCGCGGCGGGCTCGTCGACGAGACGGCGCACGCGCTTCGCGATCTTCTCGGCCTCGTCGCCCGCGCGCTCGAGGTTCGTGATCGTCTTCGAGATCGACATCAGGAGACGCAGGTCGCGTGCGGCCGGCTGCCGGCGCGCGATGATGTTGCCGCACTCCTCGTCGATCTCGACTTCCATGTGATTGAGGCGCTCCTCCGTCTCGATCACGCGCTCGGCCGCGTTGCGGTCGAACTCGTTCAGCGCATGCATCGCTTCGGTGATCTGCGCCTCGACGAGGCCGCCCATTTCGAGCACCTTCGACGACACCGCGTTGAGATCGGCGTCGAACTGGCTCGACAGATGTTTATCCGACATTGTTGCCCTCCGTCACCCGGTCAGCCGAAGCGGCCCGTGATGTAGTCTTCCGTTTCCTTGCGCACCGGCTTGATGAAGATCTTCTCCGTTTCGCCGAACTCGATCAGCTCACCGAGATACATGTACGCGGTGTAGTCCGAGCAGCGCGCCGCCTGCTGCATGTTGTGCGTGACGATGACGACCGTGTAGTCGCTCTTGAGCTCCGCGATCAGCTCTTCGATGCGGCCCGTCGAGATCGGATCGAGCGCCGAGCACGGCTCGTCGAGGAGCAGCACCTCGGGCCGGATCGCGATGCCGCGCGCGATGCAAAGACGCTGCTGCTGGCCTCCCGACAGGCCGTAGCCGCTCTGGCCCAGCTTGTCCTTCACTTCATTCCAGAGCGCCGCCTTCGTGAGCGCCCATTCGACGCGGTCGTCCATCTCCGAGCGCGTAAGCCGCTCGAACATCTTCACGCCGAACGCGATGTTGTCGTAGATCGACATCGGGAACGGCGTCGGCTTCTGGAACACCATGCCGATGCGCGCGCGCAAGAGCGAGATGTCGAGCTTCGACTGCAGCAGGTTCTCGCCGTCCATCACGATCTCGCCTTCCGCGCGCTGCTCCGGGTAGAGCGCGTACATCTTGTTGAACGTGCGCAGGAGCGTCGACTTGCCGCAGCCCGACGGGCCGATGAACGCCGTCACCTTCCCCTCGGGAATGCTCAGGTTGATGTTCTTCAGCGCGTGGAAATTGTTGTAGAAGAAGTTCAGGTTCTTGACTTCGATCTTCGCGTTGAGCGGCGCGAGCGGACGCTGCCCCGCCGCCGCGCCGACGCCGGCCGGCCCCGTGGCGAATTTCGAGGGATCGAGGTGGCTTTCTGCCATGTTCATCGGATTGCTCCGCCGTTACTTTTTCGAGAAGACCGAGCGCGCGAGGATATTGAGTCCCAGCACCCCGAGCGTAATCAGGAACACGCCCGCCCATGCGAGCGACTGCCATTCCGCAAACGGGCTCATCGCGAACTTGAAGATCGTGACGGGCAGGTTCGCCATCGGCTGGTTCATGTCGACCGAGAAGAACTGGTTCGACAGCGCGGTGAAGAGGAGCGGCGCGGTTTCGCCGGCAATCCGCGCGACCGCGAGCAGCACGCCCGTGATGATCCCGCCCACCGACGCGCGCAGCGTGATCTTCAGGATCATCCGCCACTTCGGCGTGCCAAGCGCGAAGGCAGCCTCGCGCAGCGCATTCGGCACGAGCTTCAGCATGTTCTCGGTCGTGCGGATCACGATCGGGATCTGCAGCAGCGCGAGCGCGATCACGCCCGCCCAGCCGCTGAAGTGGCCGGATTTCGCGACGACGAGCGCGTACACGAACAGACCGACGACGATCGACGGCGCCGACAGCAGGATGTCGTTGATGAAGCGCATCACGCTCGCGAGCCAGCTCTTCTGGCCGTACTCGGCGAGATAGACGCCCGCGAGAATGCCGATCGGCGTGCCGACGAACGTCGCAAGCGCGACGAGCAGCAGGCTGCCGACGATCGCGTTCGCGAGCCCGCCGCCCGCCGTGTTGGGCGGCGGCGTCGATTCGCTGAAGAGCGTGAGCGACAGCCCGTCGATCCCCAGATGCAGCGTCGTGTAGAGAATCCAGACGAGCCAGAGCAGGCCGAACGCCATCGCGGCGAGCGACGCGGTCAGCGCGATCACGTTGGTCGCCTTGCGGCGGCGCTGCAATCGCGCGCGCATCGCGTCGAGCACGGCGCCGTCCGGACCCGGCATGTTGACGATCGGCGCGCTCATTTGCGGCCCTCCCCGCGTTCGAGGCGCAGCAGCATCAGCTTCGAGATCGCGAGCACGATGAACGTGATCACGAACAGGATCAGGCCGAGCTCCATCAGCGCGGACGTGTGCAGCCCCGGCGCCGCTTCGGCGAATTCGTTCGCGAGCGCCGACGTGATGCTGTTGCCGGGCGAGTACAGCGACACGTTGTCGAGCAGGTTCGTATTGCCGATCACGAACGTGACGGCCATCGTCTCGCCGAGCGCGCGGCCGAGGCCGAGCATCACGCCGCCGATCACGCCCGTCTTCGTGTAGGGCAGCACGATCTTCCACATCACTTCCCAGGTCGTGCAGCCGATGCCGTATGCGGACTCCTTCAGCAGCACGGGCGTCACCTCGAACACGTCGCGCATCACCGATGCGATGTACGGAATGATCATGATCGCGAGAATCACGCCGGCGGACAGGATGCCGATGCCGATCGGCGGCCCCTGGAACAGCGCGCCGATGACCGGAATCGGGCTCAGCAGCGCGCCGATGGGCTTCTGGAAATACGTCGCGAAGATCGGCGCGAACACGAGGAGGCCCCACATCCCGTAGACGATCGACGGGATCGCGGCGAGCAGCTCGATCGCGACGCCGAGCGGCCGGCGCAGCCAGACGGGCGCGAGCTCGGTGAGAAAGAGCGCGATGCCGAAGCTCACGGGCACCGCGATGACGAGCGCGATGATCGACGTGACGACGGTCCCGTAGATCGGCACGAGCGCGCCGTATGTATCCGAATTGGGGTCCCATTCCGAGTGCCACAGGAACGGGAGGCCGAATTTTCCGATGGTCGGCATCGACGCGATGATGAGCGACACGATGATGCCACCGAGGAGGAGTAGCGTCACGATGGCCGCGAGGCGCGTGAGGCCGCCGAACACGATGTCGCCGTAACGGCTCGGCGCGCGCATGGGCGCCTGGTCGCCGGATCGTGTCGACGCGAAAGGAATATCAGACATGGGAGCCTGTTTCTCAATGACGGGCGGCTTGCGTCGCCCGCCTGTACCGCACACGCCGCCCGGCCCTGCAGCCGGGCGGCGAACCGCTATGACGCTGCCGTCAAGCTTACTCGGCGACCGTCTTGCCGGCCGCGTCCGTCACCTTCGCCTTCCACTGCTTGCGGATTTCCGTCTCGACCGACGCCGGCAGCGAGATGTAATCCAGATCGTCCGCCGCCTTCGCGCCGTTCTTGAACGCCCAGTCGAAGAACTTCAGCGTCGCCGCGCCTTGCGCCGGCTTGTCCTGCTTCGCGTGCAGCAGCACGAACGTCGCGCCGACGACCGGCCACGCTTCCTTGCCCGGCTGGTTCGTCAGGATCTGGTAGAACGACTTCGACCAGTTCGCGCCGGCGGCAGCGGCCTTGAACGTCTCGGTCTTCGGCTCGACCACGGTGCCCGTCGAGTTCTTCAGCGCGGTGTAGACCATGTTGTTCTTCTTCGCGTACGCCCACTCGACGTAGCCGATCGCGCCCGGCAGACGCTGCACGAATGCCGCGACGCCGTCGTTGCCCTTGCCGCCCGTACCCGTCGGCCAGTTGACGGTCGTGCCCTCGCCGACCTTCGACTTCCACTCGTCGTTGACCTTCGACAGGTAGTTCGTCCAGATGAAGCTCGTGCCCGAGCCGTCCGCGCGGCGCACGACCGCGATGTCCGTATCCGGCAGCTTGACCTTCGGGTTCAGCGCCGCGATGGCCGGATCGTTCCACTTCTTGATCTTGCCGAGATAGATCTCGCCAAGGACCTCGCCCGACAGCGCCAGTTCGCCCGCCTTCACGCCCGGCACGTTGATGACGGGCACGACGCCGCCCACCACCGTCGGGAACTGGAAGAGGCCTTCCTTCGCGAGTTCGTCATCCTTCAGCGGCGCGTCCGAGCCGGCGAAATCAACCGTCTTCGCGATGATCTGCTTCAAGCCGCCCGACGAGCCGATGCCCTGATAGTTGACCTTCACGCCGCCCGACTGCTGATAGTCGGCTGCCCATTTCGTATAAATCGGCATGGCGAAGGTGCTGCCTGCGCCCGTGATGTCGGCATGTGCGGCGACCGCGAAAAGCGCGCTGGCGAGACCGGCGAACGCGGTTTGCATCAATTTCATGAGACCTCCAGTGTGTGAGCGGATGACTACGGCACCGCGAAGATTAGGGGCTGCTCATGACAGTAATGTGACAATCGATGAACCTCGTATGACAGTAACATGACTTAATTGAAAGGCGGCAGCGCCGTCTGTCAGGGGCGCCTGCGAGCGCGAGCGGACCGCCTGTAGAGCGTAGGAAAAAATTCACGCAAAGGAAAAGTCGACGTTGGCGGAGGATCGCGGGCGGACCGCATCGCCGCGATCGATGCGCGCCTGCCTTTTGTTTTTCTATTAGCCGGACGAATTTTCGAGGGGATGCGCGGTAACGCCGCGGGGCCGCCGATTCGTCCCGGATCGGCGGCCCCGCGATATGAGGTCCAGCTTCGGCTTCGACTCCGGTCGGGCCCCGCCCGACCGCACCGGCGCCGGCGCGAGCGCGCCGCGCTTACGCTGTCGCCTGCCTGACCGCGTCGGCGATCGCCTCCGCATGATGGTTCGCGTCCGCCGCCTGCCGCGCCTCGACCATCACCCGCAGCACGGGTTCCGTCCCCGACGCGCGGATCAGCACGCGGCCGCTGCCGGCAAGCGCCTGCTCGGCCGAATCGATCGCGCGGCGGATCGTGTCGCTGCCCTTCCAGTCGGCGCCCGGCTTCATCCGCACATTGATCAGCTTCTGCGGAAACAGCGTGACGCCTTCCAGCATCTGAGCGAGCGTCTTGCCGCTGCGCTTGAGCGCCGCGAGCACGAGCAGCGCCGAGACGATCCCGTCGCCCGTCGAATGCCGATCGAGCGACAGAATATGGCCCGAGCCCTCGGCGCCGAGCTGCCAGCCGCGCTCGCGCAACTGCTCGAGCACGTAGCGATCGCCGACCGCCGCCCGCACGAACTGCACGCCCGCATCTTTCAGCGCGACCTCGACGGCGAAATTCGTCATCAGTGTGCCCACCGCCCCTTCGACTTGACCGTTAGTTGCAATGCGATCCTTGACGAGCACGTACAGCAGTTCGTCGCCGTTATACAGCCGCCCGGTGTGGTCGACGACGAGCAGGCGATCCGCATCGCCGTCGAGCGCGATGCCGAGATCGGCGTGATTCGCGCGCACCGCGCGCATCAGCGCGTCGGGCGCCGTCGCGCCGACGCCGTCGTTGATGTTGAAGCCGTTCGGCGCGACGCCGATCGGGATCACGTCCGCGCCGAGCTCGTGAAACACGTGCGGCGCGACCTGATACGCGGCGCCGTGAGCGCAATCGACAACGAGCTTCATCCCGCGCAGATCGAACGCCGCCGGGAACGTGCTCTTGCAGAATTCGATGTAGCGGCCGGCCGCGTCGTCGAGACGCCGCGCCTTGCCGAGCCCGTCCGACGGCGCGCATTCGAGCGGCTTGTCGAGCCGCGCCTCGATCTCGGCCTCGATCTCGTCCGGCAGCTTGTTGCCGTCGGCCGAGAAGAACTTGATGCCGTTGTCGTGATACGGATTGTGCGACGCGCTGATCACGACGCCCGCCGACAGCCGCAGCGCGCGCGTCAGATACGCGACACCCGGCGTCGGCATCGGGCCCGCGAGCATCACGTCGACGCCCGCTGCGGAAAAGCCTGCCTCGAGCGCGGCTTCGAGCATGTAGCCCGACACGCGCGTGTCCTTGCCGATCAGCACCGTCGGGCGAGCGCCCGACGCCGCGCGTCCGGGCGCGCTCGCGAGCACCTTGCCCGCCGCGTAGCCGAGCCGCAACACGAAATCGGGCGTGATCGGCGCATCGCCGACCTTGCCGCGAATACCGTCCGTGCCGAAATAACGACGTCCCATGTAGAACCTTCCTCCTTGTTTCGACTTATTCGCGCCGCGCGGCATCGCGCACGGCGCTCCATACTTTCAGTGCGTCGACGGTCGCCGCGACATCGTGCACGCGCACGATCGCCGCGCCCCGCTCGGCCGCGCAGACCGCTGCGGCGACGCTCGCCGCGACGCGTTCGGGCGCGGGCTTGCCGATCAACGCGCCCAGCATCGATTTGCGCGACATGCCGGCGAGAATCGGATACGCGCGCCCGTCGGGCCGCGCGGGCGCCGTCCGCGGCAAATGAGCAAGCAGCGCATAGTTGTGTTCTATCACCGACTTGCCGAAACCGAACCCCGGATCGACGCTGATACGCCGCGAATCGATGCCGGCCTGCACGAGCGCGTCGGCGCGATCGGCGAGAAACGCGCGCACGTCGGCGACCACGTCGCGATAGTCGGGCTCGCGCACCTGCATCGTCTGCGGCTCGCCGAGCATGTGCATCACGCAGAGGCCGCACGCGCTGTCGCGCACCGCGTCAATCGCGCCCGGCTGCCGCATGCCCCAGATGTCGTTGATCAGATCGGCGCCCGCGGCGAGCGACGCGCGCATCACGGCGGGCTTGTACGTGTCGATCGATAGCGGCACGTTCATGCCGCGCAGCGCTTCGACGAGCGGAATCACGCGCTCGAGCTCCTCGTCGAGCGGCACGGGCGGCGCGCCGGGGCGCGTCGATTCGCCGCCGATGTCGATGATGTCGGCGCCTTCGGCCAGCATCCGCTCCGCCTGCGCGAGCGCGGCGTCGCGGGCGACGTAACGGCCGCCGTCGGAGAACGAATCGGGGGTGACGTTGAGGATCCCCATCACGAGGGGCCGCTCGAAGGTCAGCGTGAAACGGCCGCACAGCAGCGGCTCGGGAACGGGAAAAACGGGATCGGAACTGGACACGGGCTGAAGCGTCGGATCGAACGCGATGGGAAGCGGCGAAAAGCGTCTGACAAGAAAGCAAAACGGGCCGGTGTGACAGCCACACCAGCCCGTGAACGAAAACCGCGATCGTTTATGCCGGCGCGGTGGCGTTGCCCGGCTTGACTTCGGCGCCGGACGAACCGCCCGACGAAGGATCGCCGGCCGGCGGCACGCTCTTCGGCGAGCGCGGCGGACGCCCTTCCATGATGTCGTTGATCTGATCGGCGTCGATCGTTTCCCATTCCATCAGCGCGGCCGTCATCGCCTCGACCTTGTCGCGGTTCTCTTCGAGCAGACGGCGAGCAAGGCCGTATTGCTCGTCGAGCACGCGGCGGATTTCCGAATCGACCTTCTGCTGCGTCGCCTCCGAGATCGTGCGCGTGAAGCCGCGCCCGAACGGACCGCCGTCGTTCTCGTCGTCGACGTAGACCATCGGCCCGAGCGCGTCCGTCATCCCGAAGCGGGCCACCATCGCGCGCGCGGTCTGCGTCGCCTTGTTGAAGTCGTCCGACGCGCCGGTGCTGACGAGATTCAGGAACAGCTCTTCCGCCACCCGGCCGCCGAACAGGATCGCAAGGCGGTCGAGCAGGTAGTCCTTCGAATACGTCTCGTTGTCGTGCTCGGGCAACTGCCACGTGACGCCGAGCGCGCGCCCGCGCGGGATGATCGTGACCTTGTGGACCGGATCGGCCTTCGGCAGCAGCTTTGCGATCACCGCATGGCCTGATTCGTGGTAAGCGGTCGCGCGCTTCGCCTCCTCGCGGATCACGGCCGACTTGCGCTCCGGCCCCATGAAGATCTTGTCCTTCGCGTCCTCGAAATCCTGCATCTCGACGATCCGCTTGCCGCGGCGCGCCGCGAAGAGCGCGGCCTCGTTGACGAGGTTCGCGAGATCGGCGCCCGAGAAGCCCGGCGTGCCGCGCGCGATGACCGCCGCATCGACGTCGTTCGCGATCGGCACCTTGCGCAGGTGCACACGCATGATCTGCTCGCGGCCGCGGATGTCCGGCAGGCCGACGTAGACCTGGCGGTCGAAACGGCCCGGACGCAGCAGCGCCTTGTCGAGCACGTCGGAGCGGTTCGTCGCGGCGATCACGATCACGCCCGAATTCGCCTCGAAGCCGTCCATCTCGACGAGCATCTGGTTCAGCGTCTGCTCGCGCTCGTCGTTGCCGCCGCCCATGCCGGCGCCGCGATGACGGCCGACCGCGTCGATTTCATCGATGAACACGATGCACGGCGCATGCTTCTTCGCCTGCTCGAACATGTCGCGCACGCGGGCCGCGCCGACGCCGACGAACATTTCGACGAAGTCCGAGCCCGAGATGCTGAAGAACGGCACCTTCGCCTCGCCCGCGATCGCGCGCGCGAGGAGCGTCTTACCGGTGCCTGGGGGCCCGACGAGCAGCACGCCGCGCGGGATGCGGCCGCCGAGCTTCTGGAATTTCTGGGGATCGCGCAGGAAATCGACGAGCTCGGACACTTCCTCCTTCGCTTCGTCGCAGCCGGCGACGTCGGAGAAGTTGACCGCGTTGTTGTTCTCGTCGATCAACCGCGCGCGGGATTTGCCGAACGAGAACGCACCGCCTTTGCCGCCTCCCTGCATCTGTCTCATCATGTAGAACCAGAACACGATGATGAGCAGCGTGGGACCGAGATAGTAGAGCGCGGAGACGAGCGCGTTCGGTTCGTCATCGGCCTTGCCGCTGACCTGCACGCCGTACTTCATCAGATCGCCGACCATCCAGATGTCGCCCGGCGACACGATCTGGTACTTCTGACCATCCGCGGGAGTGACGGTGAGGTTGCGCCCCTGCACGACCACGTTCTTGATCTTGCCGTTCTTCGCGTCATCCATGAACTGCGAATAGGAGACGCCTTCCTGGACGCGGGGCTTGTCGAACTGCTTGAACACCGTAAACAGCACCAGTGCGATCACCAGCCACACTGCTGCCTTCGAAAACATATTGTTGTTCAAAGCACCACTCCTTCACTCATAGACGAGCGCCTACATTTGCCTTGCGGCGCTCATCAGGCATTCTAATCCAGTCCGCAGCCCCTCGCCATAAGGATTCGCTACCGCGCCGACAGGCGCGCGGCACGGCTGGCAAGGGCTCCGGCTCATCCTGCCGCGCGATGCCACGTTCAGCGCGGCTGCTTCAGATGCCGACCCAAAATAAACGTTTCGGACGATTTGTCGCGGGAAGCTTTTGGCTTGCGCGGCGCCACCGTTTTAAATTGGTGCTTGAATTTCTCGACAATCTGGCTGTAGCCGCTGCCGTGGAAGCACTTCACCAAAAGGGCGCCATCCGGTTTCAGATGGTTTTGCGCGAATTCGAGCGCCAGATCGCAGACATGCTCGATCCGCGCCGCGTCCGCGACCGCCACGCCGGACAGGTTGGGGGCCATGTCGGAAATTACAAGGTCGACCGAGCGCCCTGCGAGGACTTCCTCCAATTGGTGCAGCACGCTCTCCTCGCGGAAGTCGCCTTGGATGAAATGGACGTCGGCGATGGGCTCCATCGGCAGCATGTCGAGCGCGACGATCGTGCCGTCGATGCCGCCTTCGCGCACCGCGTCTCGCCGCGAGCCCTGCGCGAGCTTGTTGCGCGCGTACTGGCTCCAGCTCCCCGGCGCCGCGCCCAGATCGACGATCACCTGGCCCGGACGGATCAGCTTGTCCTGCTCGTCGATCTCCTTCAGCTTGTACGCGGCGCGCGCGCGGTACCCTTCCCGCTGCGCCATTTTGACGTACGGGTCGTTGATGTGGTCGTGCAACCAGGATTGGTTAAAGCGGTTCTTTGCCATGCGATGGAGAGATTGCTGCCAATTGCTTCGTGAAGCCGCGCTTTTGGCGGATAATACGGGTCTTATTGGCGCGGCTTTCGGCCCCGAGGGGCCCAAGCCGCGATTTTACGTGGTTTCGGCACGCCGCCGCGGAAAAGCTTCGTCGCTCGTCCCGGCCCGCCGCCGTCAATTTGATTCGAATTCCTCATTCCGATGCCCGCCCTTTCGCTTTCCCCCGCCGAGCGCTCCGCGCTGCGTTCCGAAGCCCATGCGCTCAAGCCCGTCGTGCTGATCGGCGCCGAAGGGCTGACCGACGCCGTGCTCGCCGAGATCGAGGTCCACCTCGCCGCGCACCAGTTGATCAAGATCCGCGTGTTCGGCGACGAACGCGACGAGCGCGTCGCGATCTACGACGAAATCTGCGATCGCCTGAACGCCGCGCCGATCCAGCACATCGGCAAGCTGCTCGTGATCTGGAAGCCCGAGCAGGCCGAAGCGGCGCCGCAGCGCGGCCGCCGCGGCATGCCGAGCGCGCGCGAGGCGGCCCGCGCGGGCGCCGCGCAGCCCGAGGCCGCGAAGGGCCGCGCGCCGCGCGTCGTCAAGGTGATCAAGCAATCGCCCAACGCGCCCGCCGTGCGCCGGCCGAAGCCGCAGGCCGTTCGCGTGCTCGGCAACGAGCGCGTGACGGCAGGCGGCAACGTGAAGCGCGCGAAAAAGCGCCAGTCGAGCGCGAAGCGCCAGCATCAGAACGAGAAGTGATCGCCGCCGGGCGCGTCGCGCGGCCGGATCGGCCCGTCGGCGGGCCCGCGCACCGACGCGCGCAGGCCGCGCTCCGCAGGCTCAGGCGCGCCGCTCGCCGCCGAGCGGGCTCGTGCCGCCCTGCCCCGGCAGCCGCCAGATCAGCCACACGCCGACGAGGCTCTCGACGAGATAGAAGAAGCTCGATATGCCGTGCAGCAGCGCGAAGCGCCCTGCATACGCGGTATGGCCGACATCCGTGCCCGCCTCGAGCGCGGCGACGCGCAGCGCGTTCATGAACGGCTGCAGCGCGAAATAGCCGACGAGCACGCAGCCGAGCATCGCCGCGAGCAGCCAGCGCAGCCGCCGGTACGCGTCGTGGCCGCGCCGCACGAGCAGATTCGACAAGCCGATCAGCAACACGCCGCACACCACGCCGATCGTCGCCTCGATGCTGAACAGGCGCGCGGCGACGGAACCCGCCGTCGCCCGGTCGAGCGTCGCGAACAGCACCGGCGCGACCGCGTAGCCGATCGTCAGCAGGCTGCCGACCCAGACCGTCGCCAACAGGCGAAAGAGGCGATGCGGCGCCGCGGAACCGGCCATCAGATGTACAGCACCGAGATGATTTCGTACTCGCGCACGCCGCTCGGCGCCTGCACCGCCGCGACGTCGCCTTCGGACTTGCCGATCAGCGCGCGCGCGATCGGCGAGCTGACCGAAATCAGGCCGTGATCGAGATCGGCTTCGTCGTCGCCGACGATCTGATACTTGACCGTGTCGCCCGTCTCGAGATCCTCGAGCTCGACCGTCGCGGCGAACACCACACGGCCGTCGGCATCGACGACCGTCGGATCGATGATCTGCGCAGCCGACAGCTTCGATTCGATTTCTGCGATGCGACCCTCGATGAAACCTTGCTTTTCCTTCGCGGCATCGTATTCGGCGTTCTCGGACAAGTCACCCTGCGCGCGCGCCTCGGCGATCGCGTTGATGACGGCCGGCCGCTCGACAGACTTCAGGCGCTGCAGTTCATCGCGCAGTTGATCTGCGCCACGCTTCGTCAACGGAATGGTGCTCATAAACGACTCAATAGCTAAAAACGGCCATATAAAAAATCACCGCGATTAAGCGCATTTCCGAAACATCGGAAACGCCGCTTAATCGCGGCACGAATTGCTTCGACAGGTAACTGGAGGCTTAGTTTAGGCGAGCATGCAGACCTTGTAAATCATAGACTTCCAAGTCCTTCAGGTACCGAAGCCCCTCCACCGCCGCGCGCGCGCCCGACATCGTCGTGTAATACGTGACCTTGTGCGCCTGCGCGCTCATCCGGATCGAACGCGAATCGGCGATCGCCGCGCGCGTTTCATCGACCGTCGTGAACACGAGCGCGATCTCGCCGTTCTTGATCATGTCGACGATGTGCGGACGGCCGTCCTTCACCTTGTTGACGACCTTCACCGGCACGCCCGCCGCCTCGATCGCGGCTGCGGTGCCGCGCGTCGCGACGAGCGGATAGCCGAGATCGTGCAGCATCTTCGCGACCTCGACCGCCTTCGGCTTGTCCGCGTCCATCACCGTGAGCAGCACCGTGCCCGACTCCGGCAGACGCGAGCCCGCCGCGAGCTGCGACTTGAAGAGCGCTTCGCCGAACGTCGCGCCAACGCCCATCACTTCGCCCGTCGAGCGCATCTCGGGCCCGAGCACCGGGTCGACGGTCGGGAACTTGATGAACGGGAACACCGCCTCCTTCACGCTGAAGTACGGCGGCACGACTTCCTTCGTCACGCCCTGCTGCGCGAGCGTCTGGCCGACCATCGCGCGCGCGGCGATCTTCGCGAGCGGCAGGCTCGTCGCCTTCGACACGTACGGCACCGTGCGCGACGCGCGCGGGTTCACTTCGAGCACGTAGATGACGTCTTCCTTCGAGCCGTCGGACTGCGGCACCTGCTGGATCGCGAACTGCACGTTCATCAGGCCGACCACGTTCAGCGCCTTCGCCATCGCGGCCGTCTGGCGCTTCAGCTCGGCGACGGTTTCCTTCGACAGCGAGTACGGCGGCAGCGAGCACGCCGAATCGCCCGAGTGGACGCCCGCCTGCTCGATGTGCTCCATCACGCCGCCGATGAACACGGCGTCGCCGTCGCAGATGCAATCGACGTCGCATTCGATCGCGTCGTTCAGGAAGCGGTCGAGCAGCACCGGCGAATCGTTCGACACCTTCACCGCCTCGCGCATGTAGCGCTCGAGGTCGCGCGGCTCGTGGACGATCTCCATCGCGCGGCCGCCGAGCACGTATGACGGACGCACGACGAGCGGGTAGCCGATCTCGTCGGCGAGCGCGAGCGCTTCGTCCTCGGCGCGCGCGGTGCGGTTCGGCGGCTGGCGCAGGCCGAGGTCCTGCAAAAGTTTCTGGAAGCGCTCGCGGTCTTCGGCCGCGTCGATCATGTCCGGCGACGTGCCGATGATCGGCACGCCATGCGCCTCGAGGTCGAGCGCGAGCTTCAGCGGCGTCTGGCCGCCGTACTGGACGATCACGCCAACCGGCTTTTCCTTGTCGACGATCTCGAGCACGTCCTCGAGCGTGAGCGGCTCGAAGTACAGGCGATCGGACGTGTCATAGTCGGTCGACACCGTTTCCGGGTTGCAGTTGACCATGATCGTTTCGTAGCCGTCCTCGCGCATCGCGAGCGCCGCGTGCACGCAGCAGTAGTCGAACTCGATGCCCTGGCCGATCCGGTTCGGGCCGCCGCCCAGCACCATGATCTTCTTGTTGTCGGTCGGCTGCGCCTCGCACTCTTCCTCGTAGGTCGAGTACATGTAGGCGGTCTTCGTCGCGAACTCGGCCGCGCAGGTGTCGACGCGCTTGTAGACCGGGCGCACGTTCAGCTCGAGGCGGCGCGCGCGCACGTCGGCGGGCGTCGCGCCGAGCAGCTTCGCCAGGCGCCGGTCGGAAAAGCCGCTTTGCTTCAGATAGTGCAGCTCGTCCTTCGTCAGGCTCGCGAGCGTGCGGCCGGCGAGCGCCTTCTCCTTCAGCACGATCTGCTCGATCTGCGCGAGGAACCACGGATCGATCGCGGTCTCCTCGAAGATCTGCTCGCGCGACATGCCGACGCGGAACGCGTCGCCCACGTACCAGATCCGGTCCGGGCCCGGCTCGCCGATCTCGCGGATGATCTCGTCGCGGCTCGTCGTCTTCTCGTCGAGGCCGTCGACGCCGACTTCGAGGCCGCGCAGCGCCTTCTGGAACGATTCCTGGAACGTGCGGCCGATCGCCATCACTTCGCCGACCGATTTCATCTGCGTCGTGAGACGCGAATCGGCCTCGCGGAACTTCTCGAACGCGAAGCGCGGAATCTTCGTGACGACGTAGTCGATCGTCGGCTCGAACGACGCCGGCGTCGCGCCGCCCGTGATCTCGTTCTTCAGCTCGTCGAGCGTGTAGCCGACGGCGAGCTTCGCCGCGACCTTCGCGATCGGAAAGCCCGTCGCCTTCGACGCGAGCGCCGACGAACGCGACACGCGCGGATTCATCTCGATGACGACCATGCGGCCGTCCTTCGGGTTGATCGAGAACTGCACGTTCGAGCCGCCCGTGTCGACGCCGATCTCGCGCAGCACCGCGAGCGATGCGTTGCGCAGGATCTGGTATTCCTTGTCGGTGAGCGTCTGCGCGGGCGCGACGGTGATCGAGTCGCCGGTGTGCACGCCCATCGGGTCGAGGTTCTCGATCGAGCAGATGATGATGCAGTTGTCGGCGCGGTCGCGCACGACTTCCATCTCGTATTCCTTCCAGCCGAGGAGCGACTCCTCGATCAGCAGTTCGCGCGTCGGCGACAGGTCGAGGCCGCGCTTGCAGATCTCCTCGAATTCCTCGCGGTTGTACGCGATGCCGCCGCCCGAGCCGCCGAGCGTGAACGACGGCCGGATCACGACCGGGTAGCCGCTGCCGCCCGTGGCCGCCATGATCTCGCCGTGCACCTTGTTCGCCTCTTCCATCGAGTGCGCGATGCCGGACTTCGCGGAACCGAGGCCGATCTTCGTCATCGCGTCCTTGAACTTCTGGCGGTCCTCGGCCTTGTCGATCGCTTCCGGCGACGCGCCGATCAGCTCGACGCCGTACTTGTCGAGCACGCCGTGGTGGAACAGGTCAAGCGCGCAGTTGAGCGCGGTCTGGCCGCCCATCGTCGGCAGGATCGCGTCGGGGCGCTCCTTCGCGATGATGCGCTCGACGACTTCCCACGTGATCGGCTCGATATACGTGACGTCCGCCGTGTTCGGATCGGTCATGATCGTCGCCGGATTGCTGTTGACGAGGATGACCTTGTAGCCCTCCTCACGCAACGCCTTGCATGCCTGCGCGCCCGAGTAGTCGAACTCGCACGCCTGGCCGATGATGATCGGGCCGGCGCCGATGATGAGGATGCTGTTGATGTCTGTGCGTTTTGGCATGGCTCTTGGGATTCAAAAAAATAATCGTTGATGCGCGATCCGCGAACGGCGCTCAGCTCATTGTCGCGAGCGCGAGCTTCACGGAAAAGCCGACGAACAGGCCGCCCACGCCGCCCGACGCGCCCGCCGCGAGCTTGCGGCGGCGGCGGAAGTGATCGGCGAGGCGCGCGCCCGTGAAGATCAGCGTGCTCAGATACACGAAGCTCGCGAGTTGCGCGATCGCGCCCAGCACGACGAACGTCAGCGCCGGATGCGCGTAGGCCGGATCGACGAACTGGATGAAGAACGAGATGAAGAACAGGATCGCCTTCGGATTCAGGAGGCTCACGACGAGCGCCTTGCGAAACGGCCGCTCGCCGTCGACCGCGCGCGGCGCATCGGCGCCCGCGTCAGCGGGCCGCGCGAGCTTGCGCCACGCGCCGCGCAGCATGCCGAGCCCGATGTACAGCAGGTACGCGGCGCCGCCGTACTTGACGACCGAGAACAGCAGCGGGTTCGCCTTCAGGAGCGACGCGACGCCCGCGGCGGACAGCACCATCAGCACGGTGTCGCCAAGGAACACGCCGCACGCGGCGCGGTAGCCGGCTCTCACGCCGCGCTGCGCGGCGAGCGACAGCACATACATCGAGTTCGGCCCCGGCAGCAGAATGATGAACACCACGCCGAACACGTAGGTCCAGAGATCCGTGATGCCGAGTGCGTGACCGAACATGATGCGAGACTCCGTAACCGATGCGATGGGCTCAGGCGCTGCGTGTCTTCGCCGCGTCCATCAGCGCGGTGAAGCGGTCGAACAGATAGCCGATGTCGTGCGGGCCGGGCGATGCTTCCGGGTGGCCCTGGAAGCAGAACGCGGGCTTGTCGGTCAGCTCGAAGCCCTGCAGCGTGCCGTCGAACAGCGAGACGTGCGTCGCGCGCGCGTTCGCGGGCAGCGAATCGGCGTCGACCGCGAAGCCGTGGTTCTGCGACGTGATCACGACGCGGCCGTTCGCGAGATCCTTCACCGGATGGTTCGCGCCATGGTGGCCCGTCTTCATCTTGAGCGTCTTCGCGCCGACCGCGAGGCCCATGATCTGGTGGCCGAGGCAGATGCCGAAGGTCGGCACGCCGCGCTCGATGAATTCCTTCGTCGCGGCGATCGCGTAGTCGCACGGTTCCGGATCGCCCGGGCCGTTCGACAGGAAGATGCCGTCCGGATTGAGCGCGAGCGCTTCGGCCGCGCTCGATTGCGCCGGCAGCACGGTCACGTGGCAGCCGCGCTCGGCGAGCATGCGCAGGATGTTGTATTTCACGCCGAAGTCGAACGCGACGACACGGTAGCGCGGCGTCTCCTGCATCCCGTAGCCGCTGCCGAGGCGCCACTCGCTCTGCTTCCACTCGAACGGCTTCGCCGTCGACACGACCTTCGCGAGGTCCATCCCCGCGAGCCCCGGGAACGAGCGCGCGAGCGCGAGCGCCTTCGATTCGTCGTCGGAGCCCGTCAGGATGCAGCCGTTCTGCGCGCCCTTGTCGCGCAGGATGCGGGTCAGCTTGCGGGTGTCGATGCCCGCGATCGCGACGACGCCTTCGTCGCGCAGATAATCGCCGAGCGTGCTCGCCATCCGGAAGTTCGACGCGAGCGCGGGCAGATCGCGCACGATGAGGCCGGCGGCATGGACTTTCGTCGCTTCGACGTCCTCGGCGTTCACGCCGACGTTGCCGATGTGCGGATAGGTCAGCGTGACGATCTGGCGCGCATAGCTCGGATCCGTGAGGATTTCCTGATAGCCGGTGATCGCGGTGTTGAACACGACTTCGCCGATCGTATGGCCGGCCGCGCCGATCGAATAACCACGAAAGACCGTGCCGTCGGCGAGTGCGAGCAAAGCGGGAGAAAAAGACGGCAACACGGGGGGCTCCTTGGGGGACACCCTTGCCGCCGACCTGTCTATCCTGCCGCGCGCTCGCGGGCCGCGTGACGCATCACGCGCGCGTGGGCGCTTTCGCGCGCGGGCTTGCGGTCGAGCGCGAAACGGCGCGCGCAGGCGCGGGTTTCGCGGCATCGCCTGCGTCAAGCGGCGTGCGGCGGACGAACGGGATGAAGGAGGTAGGCGCTAGGGTGCGAGGTTGATTAGCACAAACTTTCAAATTATAGCGTGAAATTGGCCTCATCTTCAATCGATCAGCGCACTTCCCGCGCGCTTCGCGCCAGCCGGGCGGAACTCGGCTGCGCGAAGCGCCGAGCCGGCGCGGCTCGCCTCCCCTCTTTCAGTGTCGCTTGGTTGTATGCGGCGACGATCGATTCGTCAAGCCGATATTCATTCCTCAGCCGATTCGCGCTGCCGGCCTGTCGAGCGCGCGATCGGGCAGCACGTACCAGACCGCGCTCGCGATCTGCAGCGCGACGAGCGCGCCCCAGGCGCTCAGGTGCGCCGCGGCCGGATAATGCCCGGCCTGCGTCGGCCAATGCGACAGCACCGCGCCCACGCCGACCTGAAAGCCGAAGATCAGCGCGAAGATGACGAGGGTGAGCGTCGTGTTCGCGCGACCGATCAGGTGCACGGGAAAGTATTCGGCCAGCGCGGCGTAGCTCAGAATGCCGACGCCTCCGAATACGCCGTACGCCGCCCACAGCACCGTGGCGGGCAGCGGCGCGCGCAGCATGATCGCGAGCTGGGTCGCGACGAAAAGCGCCATCCCGAGCCCGCAGAACGCGTACAGCGATACGCCGCGCCGCTCGAGCCCGCGCGCCGCCGCGCCGAAGCCGACGCAGCCCGCCATCATCGCGAAGCCGAGCACCGACACGAGCGCAGCCGCGTCGCGCGGCGCGAAGCCGCTCACATCGCGCAGGTACGCGCCGACCCACAGCGACTGCATCGCGTAGAACACGCCCTGCGTGGCGACCGAGAACGAAGCGATCTTCCAGAAGGTCCGGTTCGTGACGATCCGCCAGGTGCCCGCGAATTGCTCGGCGACGCTCGCGTCGTGGCGGCCTGCCTGCGCGTCAGGGGCGAACGCCCACAACGCGGCCGCGACCGCCGCCGTGAACGCGCCGAGCCCCGCGCACACCGCGCGCCAGCCGGCGAAGCCGAGCAGCCATTCGAGCGGCGAGCCGACCGCGACGCCGCCCAGGCCGCCCACCGCCATCACGAAGCCGTTCAGAAGCGGCAGCCTGGCGACCGGGAAATGCTGCGCGAGCGCCTTGAACGCACCGCCGAGGCACACCGACACGCCGACGCCGATCAACAGCCGCCCCACCATCATCGCGCCGATGTCGTGCGCGGCGCCGAACACCCATGCGCCCGCCGCCGCGACGAGCAGCAACGCGGCGCTCACGCGGCGCGGGCCGTAGCGGTCGAGCAGCACGCCGGCCGGAATCTGCGCGCAGGCGAAGCCGAGGAAATAGAGACTCGTCAGCAGCCCGAGATCGGCGGCGGACAGACCGAGGTCGCGCGTGATGAGCGGCGCGAAGCCGAGATTCACGCCACGAAAGACATACGAAACGAAGTAGCCGATCGCGAACAGCGCGAACACGCGAAATTGCACGAGGGACATCAACGGTCACCGGTAAAGCGCCGGCCGACGAACCGACGGCGACGCGCACAAACGAAAACGCCGTCACCTGGGTGACGGCGTCCGGCGATGATAGTCGATTGCGCGCCGGCGGCCGGAAAGCCCCCGCGGCGCGCGCGCCCTTTCGTCTTACTTCTTCTTCGCCGTCTTGCGGCTCGAGGTCTTGGCGGGCGCGGCCTTCGCGCCGCTCTTCGCCGCGGCCTTCGCCGACGGCTTCGCGGCGACGGGCGCCACCTTGCGGCCGCGGCTCGACGCCTTGCCGCCCGTATGCAGGCTCGCGCGCTCGATGTGGCCGCCCGCGACCGACGTCGCGATCCGCTCGGGCCCGGGCTCGGCCGGCACCGCGCGGCCGACGGGCACGTGCAGCACCATCGTCTGGCCCGGCATCACGACCGCGCGGCGCGTGCGGTTCCATCCGCGAAGCTGCGCGACCGACACGCCGTAGCGGCTCGCGAGCGCCTCCATCGACTGCTTGCGGCGCACGCGGATCAGCATCTTGCGCGTATCCGGCACGTCCGGCTCCATCGCGAGCACGCCGTTCTCGGCGACGTCGGCGCTGATGTCCTCGTCGTCGTCATCGGTGCGCGGCACGACGATCGTCGAGCCGGGCTTCAACCGCATGCCGGCCGGAATCTTGTTCACCTGCATCAGCGTGTCCGCGTCGACGCCGATCTTCTCCGCGATCGCGGCGGGCCGCGCGCGCTCGGTGACGGTGTACGCGGTCCACGACGACAGTTGGCCGTCGTACGACTTCAGGCTCTTCTCGAACGCCGACGCGTTGTCGAACGGCAGCAGGATCTGCGGCTGCGTCGCGCCGAGGATCACGGGCTTCGAGAACGACGGGTTGAGCGACTTGAATTCGTCGAGCGGCAGATTCGCGAGCTTCGCGGCGACCGTCACGTCGATGTCGCGCGACGTCGTGACCGTCACGAAATACGGGTGGTTCGGAATCTCCGGCAGCGCGAGGCCGTACTGCTGCGGGTTCATCACGATGTTCTTGACCGCCTGCAGCTTCGGCACGTAGTTGCGCGTCTCGTTCGGCATCCGCAGGCTCTGGTAATCGGTCGGCAGGCCGGCCGCCTGGTTGCGCGCGATCGCGCGCTGCAGGTTGCCCTCGCCCCAGTTGTACGCGGCGAGCGCGAGATACCAGTCGCCGAACATGTCGTGCAGGCGCGACAGGTAATCGAGCGCGGCGCTCGTCGACGCGAGCACGTCGCGCCGCTCGTCCTGCCACATGTTGCGCTTCAGGTTGAACGTGCGCCCCGTGGCCGGCATGAACTGCCACATCCCCGCCGCCTTCGCGACGGACAGCGCCTGCGGGTTGTACGCCGATTCGATGAACGGCAGCAGCGCGAGCTCGGTGGGCATGTGGCGCGACTCGAGCTCCTCGACGATGTGATACAGGTACTTCTGCGAGCGCTCGGTCATCCGCTGCACGTAGTCGGGACGCTGCGCGTACCAGGACGCCTGCATGTCGACGAGGTCGCTCTGCAGATCGGGCATCTGGAAGCCGCGGCGGATGCGCGCCCAGAGATCGCTGTCGGCGGTGGTGAGGTCGCCGACCGATTGCTTGTCGACGTCGACGGTTTCTTTTGCGGAAGCAGACTTGCGCAAGTAGTCCGAAGCGGCTTGCGGGTCGGAGGCTGCGGGATTTTGGGCAGTCGGCCCGGTGCCCGCGCACGCGGCGAGCGTCAGGACCAATAGCGCACTGAGGAGGAATCGCATGAAAATCTCGGCTTCCAACGGCTGGAAATTGCAGGCGATAGTACGAAAGTGCGTGCTTCGCGTCAATAAAAAGGCCGAAAAAACCCGCTAAATCGGATATTTGGGGCCGATTCTCCAGATTCCGGTTGAGCTTGACCCGACTGTCCGCGAGCTCAACGAAAACGGTTTTTCCACTCCCGCATCAGCGTGAATGCCGCGAGCCGGTCGGGCGCCGCCTCGTGCAATTGCGTTTCGAGCGTCGCGCGGATTGACGGGCTGTCCGCGCGCAGGAACGGGTTCACCGCGCGCTCGTGCGCGATCGTCGTCGGCAGCGTCGGCTCGTGGCGCGCGCGGCGCGCGAGCGCTTCGTCGCGCCACGCGGCGAGCGCCGCGTTCTCCGGCTCGCACGCGAGCGCGAACTGGATGTTCGACAGCGTGTACTCGTGCGCGCAATGCACGCGCGTGTCGCCCGGCAGCGCCGCGAGCGCGTCGAGCGACGCGAGCATCTGCGCAGGCGTGCCCTCGAAGAGGCGCCCGCAGCCGCACGAGAACAGCGTATCGCCGCAAAAGAGGTGTGGCGCGGCGTTGCCCGGCCCGGCCGGCTGGAAGTACGCGATATGGCCGCGCGTGTGGCCCGGCACGTCGATCACGTCGAACTCGAGCGCGGGCGAACCGATGCGCACGCGCTCGCCGCCCGTCACGCGGCGCGTGATGTGCTCGATCGCCTCGTGCGCGGGGCCGAACACCGCGAGCGGCTCGCCTTCGCGCGCGGTCGCGAGCAACTCGGCCACTCCGCCGACGTGGTCGCGATGGTGGTGCGTGAGTAAAATAGCGGTCAGCCGCCAGCCTCGCGCGTCGAGATGGCGGCGCACCGGCGCGGCTTCGCCCGGATCGACGGCGACCGCTTGGCGGCCATCCGACACGAGCCAGATGTAGTTGTCGTCGAATGCCGGCACCGGCACGTATTCCAGCTCGTTCATGGGCGCGCAATCACCGAGATATGTCTGACCGTTCGATTATAGACTGGCCCGCCTGGACCGACTCCCCGCCCGGGCGCTACGTGCTCGGCTGGGAGCAGGCGCAGCTCGACCGCACCGTGTCCGACGTGTTCGGCTTCCACGCGCTGCAGCTCGGGCTGCCACAGCTCGACGCGCTGCGCGAGAACCGCATGCCGTGCCGCGGCCTCGTGCTCGATCCGGCGAGCGGCGCGAGCGCGCCCTATCATTATCCGTGGGCGCGCGAGGCGCGCAGCGCCGAGCACGCGCCCGCCGGGCGCAGCACCGTGTGGTGCGACCTGCTCGATCTGCCGTTCGAGTCGCAAAGCGTCGATCTGATCGTGATGCCGCACACGCTCGAGTTCACGTCCGATCCGCATCGGCTGTTGCGCGAAGCCGAGCGCGTGCTGATGCCTGAAGGCCAGCTCGTGATCACGGGCTTCAATTCGCTGAGCCTCTGGGGCGCGCGGCATTCGGTCGGCAAGATGGCAAGGCGGCCGTTCGTCCCCGCGACGCGCGACCAGATCACCTTCATCCGGCTGAAGGACTGGATCAAGCTGCTCGGTTTCGATCTCGAGCGCGGCCGCTTCGGCTGCTACCGGCCGCCGCTCGCCACCGACAAGTGGCTGTCCCGCTACGCGTTCATGGAGGCCGCGGGCGACCGCTGGTGGCCGATCTTCGGCGCCGTCTACATGGTGACGGCGATCAAGCGCGTGCGCGGAATGCGGCTCGTCGGCCCGATCAAGATGAAGAAGCCGGTGCGCGCGCCGGGCCTCACGCCCGCCGCCACCCCGACCACCCACCAAGAACATTCATGACGTTGCAAACCATCGACATCTATACCGACGGCGCCTGCAAGGGCAACCCCGGCCCCGGCGGCTGGGGCGCGCTGCTGCGCTACGGCACGCAGGAGAAGGAACTCTTCGGCGGCGAAGCCGGCACGACCAACAACCGGATGGAGCTCACTGCGGTGATCGCCGCGCTCGCGGCGCTCAAGCGCCCGTGCAAGGTGGTCGTCCACACCGATTCGCAGTACGTGCAAAAAGGCATCAGCGAATGGATCCACGGCTGGAAAAAGAAAGGCTGGGTGACGGCCGCGAAGACGCCCGTGAAGAACGCGGACCTCTGGCAGCGGCTCGACGCGCTCGTCGCGCAGCATGACGTCGAATGGCGCTGGGTAAAGGGGCACGCCGGCCATCCGGAGAACGAGCGCGCGGACGCGCTCGCGAACCGCGGCGTCGAATCGCTCGCGCAGGCATGAGCCCGCTCGCGCCCCTCTTTCCGCTTCACGACTGACTCGAATTCCGTATTCCCGACATGCGCCAGATCATTCTCGATACCGAAACCACCGGCCTGAACGCCCGCGCGGGCGACCGCATCATCGAAGTCGGCTGCGTCGAGCTGCTGAACCGGCGGCTCACCGGCAGCAACCTGCACTTCTATGTGAATCCCGAGCGCGACAGCGATCCGGGCGCGCTCGCGGTGCACGGCCTCACGACCGAATTCCTGAGCGACAAGCCGAAGTTCGCCGAAATCGTCGATCAGTTGCGCGACTTCGTCCGCGACGCGGAACTGATCATCCACAACGCGCCGTTCGACCTCGGCTTTCTCGACGCCGAGTTCGCGCTGCTCGGCCTGCCATCCTTCACCGACCACTGCGCGGGCGTGATCGACACGCTCGTGCAGGCCAAGCAGATGTTCCCCGGCAAGCGCAATTCGCTCGACGCGCTGTGCGACCGGTTCGGCATCAGCAACGCGCACCGGACGCTGCACGGCGCGCTGCTCGACTCGGAACTGCTCGCCGAGGTATATCTCGCGATGACGCGCGGGCAGGAAAGCCTCGTCATCGACATGCTCGACGAAGCCGGCGACGCGCACCGCAACAGCAACGAGCCGCGGATGGCGTTCAGCGGGCTCGACCTGCCGGTGCTCGCCGCGACCGGCGAGGAGCTCGCCGCGCACGAGGCGCAGCTCGACGCGCTCGACAAGTCGGTCAAGGGCTCGTGCGTGTGGCGCAAGGAAGCAGCGGCCGGCGAGGCCTGACGGGGCGGTGGGCGGCACGGCGCGCCGCCGCGCCGAACCGGTCTCACCCGCGCGGCTGGAGCGCGATCACCGACATCCCGGCGAGCGCGAGCGCCGCGCCCGCCGCATCCCAGCGCGACAGCGGCACGCCGTCGACGATCCTCAGCCACGCGAGCGCGACGGCGATGTAGACGCCGCCGTACGCCGCGTAGGTGCGCGCGGCGGCGGCGGGATGCACCGTCAGGAGCCACGCGAAGAGCGCGAGCGACAGCGCCGCGGGCGCGAGCAGCCACGCCGGCTTGCCGGCCTTCAGCACGAGCCACGGCAGATAGCAGCCGACGATCTCGGCGACGGCGGTCAAGACGAACAGCGCGGCGATCTTCGCGAGTGAGAGCATACCGGAGAGCGCGCGAGACGCGCGTCGAAAACGCCGCGCGACGCCGCGGCAACGGGCGCGATCATACCCCACGCAGCGCCCGCGAAATCGGCGCCCGATCGGCAATTTGCGCGATCCTCCGCTATCGTGCTATCATGTCGCTTCTTTCAACAGTCTACGTCTGTCATTTATTTCGGTCATCAGGCCGTCCGGCTTTACGCCGCAACGGGTTGACCGGAATTTCGCTCACAAGAAAGCACGCCTTCGGGCAGCTTTTTTCGTTTCGACGCCCTTGAAGGGCATTCAACCGGCCGCGCGCGCCACGCGATGCGCCGGTTCGCCGACCGTCCCCAAGCGGCGGTCTTTTCTCACGAGTGCACGTGCGCGACAACCACCGGGTCCGCGCCGATCGGCTCCCGTTATGGATTAAGCGCTTCATGCGCCCGGTCACGCTCGCGACCCTTGTCCGATCGCGAGCCGCACTCCCCGGCGAACCGTGCGCCCCGCCGCGCGATTCGGCCGCCGTCACAGGAGTTTTCGACCTTGACTGCAACACCCGCTCCCTCTACTTCGTCCATTGCGTCCGCCGAAGGCGCATCCGCCGCTCCGCACGAAATCACCGTCGTCGACCAGGGCCTCCTGAAGCGCGCCGTCGGCGCGATGGCGCTCGGCAACGCGATGGAATGGTTCGATTTCGGCGTCTACAGCTACATCGCCGTCACGCTCGGCCAGGTGTTCTTCCCGTCGAGCAGCCCGTCCGCGCAGTTGCTCGCGACGTTCGGCACGTTCGCCGCCGCGTTCCTCGTGCGCCCGCTCGGCGGGATGGTATTCGGGCCGCTCGGCGACCGCATCGGCCGCCAGCGCGTGCTCGCGATGACGATGATCATGATGGCGGTCGGCACCTTCGCGATCGGCCTCATTCCGAGCTACGACTCGATCGGCCTCCTCGCGCCCGCGCTGCTCCTCGTCGCGCGCCTCGTGCAAGGCTTCTCGACGGGCGGCGAATACGGCGGCGCGGCGACCTTCATCGCCGAGTTCTCGACCGACAAGCGCCGCGGCTTCATGGGCAGCTTCCTCGAGTTCGGCACGCTGATCGGCTACGTGATGGGCGCGGGCGTCGTCGCGCTGTTGACGGCCTCGCTGTCGCACGACGCGCTGCTGTCGTGGGGCTGGCGCGTGCCGTTCCTGATCGCCGGCCCGCTCGGCCTGATCGGCCTGTACATCCGGATGAGGCTCGAGGAAACGCCCGCGTTCAAGCGGCAGGCCGAGGCACGCGAAGCGCAGGACAAGGCGGTGCCGAAAGCGCGTTTCCGCCGGCAGCTCGCGCTGCACTGGCGCGCGCTGCTGCTGTGCGTCGGCCTCGTGCTGATCTTCAACGTCACCGATTACATGGCGCTGTCGTACCTGCCAAGCTATCTGTCGTCGACGCTGCATTTCGACGAGGCGCACGGCCTCGTGCTGATCCTGATCGTGATGGTGCTGATGATGCCGGTGACGCTCGCCACGGGCCGCCTGTCGGACGCCGTCGGCCGCAAGCCGGTGATGCTCGCCGGCTGCATCGGGCTCTTCGCGCTCGCGATTCCCGCGCTGCTCCTGATCCGCACGGGCGAGACGTCGCTCGTGTTCGGCGGCCTGCTGATCCTCGGCGCGCTGCTGTCGTGCTTCACGGGTGTGATGCCGTCGGCGCTGCCCGCGCTCTTCCCGACCGAGATCCGCTACGGCGCGCTCGCGATCGGCTTCAACGTGTCGGTGTCGCTGTTCGGCGGCACGACGCCGCTCGCCGCCGCGTGGCTCGTCGACGCGACGGGCAACCTGATGATGCCCGCGTACTATCTGATGGGCGCGGCCGTGATCGGCGCGATCTCGGTGCTCGCGCTGCCGGAGAGCGCGCGCCAGCCGCTCAAGGGCTCGCCGCCCGCCGTCGCGTCGCACCGCGAGGCGCACGCGCTCGCGCGCGAGATCAAGCGCCGCGAGGCGGCCGAGCGCGACGACGGCGGCTACGCGAGCGCGGCGGCGCTGCGCGCGTGAGATTCGAGCGCCGCGACGCGGCCGTGCAGGCGCGTCGTTCGATGACGGACCGCGGAGGCGGCCCCCGCGATGCCCAATGGGCATGGCGGGGCCGCCTCCGCGTTTTTGCGCGCGGCGTGCAGCAGGCGGGGAAGCACGCCGCGCGCCCGAACCGCCCCGCTCAATCGAGCGGCGTGCTCTCGAACTCCGGCAGCGCCTCCGCACGCGCGGACAGCGCAGCGAGCGCCGGATAGCGCGCCGGATCGATGCGCGCGAGATCCGGGTAGTCGCCCTTCATGAACTGCGTGAAGCGCCACGCGACCGCGACCGTCACGTCCGCCTGCGTGATCCGTTCGCCGACGAGCCAGCCGCCCGCGCCCGCGATGCGCGCATCGAGCGCGCCGTACGCGGCGTCGAGCTGGCCGAGCACGCGGTCGAGCCAAGGCTGGTGCTGTTTTTCGCCCGGCCGCAGGCCATGCTCGTAGACGACCTGCACCGTCTTTTCGGCCGCCGCGAGCGCGAGGCCCGTCAGTTCCAGCACGCGCACGCGGGCCGGCGGATCGTCGGGCATCAGCCGCCGCTGCGGCGCGACGAGCCGGTCGAGGTAATCGACGATCAGCGACGAATCGACGAGCATCGTGCCGTCGTCGGTAAAGAGCGTCGGCGCCTTCACGACCGGATTGAGCGACTTGAACGCGTCGAACTGGCGAAACACCGATATCGAGTGATGCTCGAACGGCAGACCGAGCAGCTTCGCCGAAATCGCGACGCGGCGGACGAACGGGGAATCCAACATGCCAATCAGCTTCATCGGTAACGCTCCGCGTGACGTGGGGGGACCGACGACTTTAGCGCGTCGCGCGCGCTTCGCCTAGCGCCTGTTCACGTTCATGACGGGCTTGCGCCGGCCGCCCGCCGAGGCCACGTGACGCGATACGACATGATCCGGTTTGGCCGGACCGGGCCGGGCTCGGCTCGATGCGCGCGGCCGCGCGAGCCCGTCACTGCTCGCGCAGCCACGCCGCGCCGAGCGGCCACAGCGCGCGATTGTCGTCGCGGAAATAGCCGAAGTGGCCGATCGCGTGCTGTCGGCGATCCGGCGAGATCTCGCGATGCTCGACCTGCGCGCTCGAATAGAAGTGATGCAGCGCCTGCACCGCGGCGGGCGGCGCCATCCAGTCGTCGCTGACCGTGTACGCGAGAATCCGGCCGCGGAAGCCGCGAAAGTGCTCGCGCAGCGGGCGGCCTGCGCCGTCGACCAGATAGTCCGGGTGGCGGCACCAGCGCGCCCACTCGCGCATCACGCCGGATGGCAGATCGGCGCCGTGCGCGAGGCCGGCGCGCCGCGCCGGCAGATGCGACAGCACGTCGCCCAGCACCGGCGCGATGCCGAACCACAGCGGCGCGAGCATCAGCCGGCGCGGCCACGGCCAGAGCCGCCAATAGCCGCTCGGACAGCAGATCGACAGCAGCGCCGCCGCGCGGCCGTTGTTATAGGCGAGGCCGAACATCTGGCCGCCGACGCTGTGCGCGACCGCGAGCAGCCGATGCGACGGCGCGCGCGCGGCCAGGTGATCGAGCGCAGCCGGCAGATCGGCCTCGCCCCAGTCGCGCAGCGTCGCGGCGTCGGCCTCGGCGGGCGGCTTGCGCGAATCGCCGACGCCGCGATAGTCGTAGGTCAGCACGGTGAAGCCGTCGCTCGCCAGGAAGCGCGCGTAGCGCTCGTAGAAGCCGCGCGGCACGCCGAGCGCGCCGTTCATCAGCACGCTGCGGCCGTTGCTCGCCGACGGCGCGCCCGGCGCATAGAAAGTCCCCGTCAGCAGCCGGCCGTCCAGTGCGGCAAACCGTGTCGTCTCGGCCGTGATCGGCGGTCGTTCGTGCATCGACATCCTCGCTATCGAGCGGCTATTGTGCAAGCGAACGCGATCGGCCGCCAGCCGCCCTCCGATTCGACGGCGCGGCGGCGAACCGGAACCGGTTGCGGCGGCCGCGCCGGTCCGACCGGCGCGGCGAAGTCGGCGACGCTGCCCAACGCGGGCATCGCGACGCACGCGACGGCGCGACACGTCCCGCGCTCACGCCGCCCACGGCCAGCGCGCAGCCAGCAATCTGCGCCCGCGCGCCGTGACCGTCGCCCGTTATCGGCGCGCCAGGCCGTAGAGCCGCCAGAATTCCGTCGCATACGACCGCGCGAGCTGCGGCGCGCGATAGAACACGTTGAAGTTGCCCGCCGCGCGCTCGTCGCGGGTCTGCGCGAAGCTCGCGCTGCCGAGCACGACCGCATCGACGCGCCGCCCACGACCAGCACGCGCGCGCGTGCGCGGTGGATCAGATCGACTTCGACCTCGGTCGAGCCGGCGTCGGCCAAACGCCGAAGCTGCGCATAGCAATGCGCAGAAAGAGGAGAAAACGGGAGCGAGACGAACGCGGTAGGTCATGGGGCGGCAATTGTAGCCACCTCCCGTTTCCTTGCAAACCGTTTTGCCGAGAAGCGGCGCGCGACGCGCGCTATGCGTCGAGATCGACACGGGAAAGCCACGCGCGCACGCCGTCCCACGAGCGGAAATCGGCCAGGCTGCGCGCCGGCAGCGCGGGATACGCGGCGGCCGCCATCTCCGCGAGCGCGCGGCCCGGACCGAGTTCGACGAACGCGCGCGCGCCCGCCTCGACGCAGCCCGCGACGCACGCGGCCCAGTCGAGCGGCTCGGCGATCTGGCGCGCGAGCTTGTCGACGCCCGCCGCGACGTCGAGCACCGGCGCGCCGTCGATGCCGGACACGAGCCGCGTGCCGGGCGTCGGCGCGCGCGCGATGCGCGCGCCGGCGAGCGTCGCGCGAAACCGGGGCACGGCGGCATCGAGCCAGCGCGTATGCGACGCGACACGCACGCAGACGGGCGCGACGCGCACGGCGCCGCGCGCGCGCGCGGCCGCCGCGAGCGCGTCGAGCGCCGCGTGCGGGCCGGCGAGCACGTACGCGTCGCCCGGGTTGACGATCGCGACCGCGGCGCCGTGCGCGGCGCACGATGCGTCGACGACGTCGCGCGCGAGCCCGCGCACGAACAGCATCCGCGCGTCGCCGTCGCTCGCCGCGTCCATCGCGCGTGCGCGCGCCGCGACGAGATCGAGCGCGTCGCGCGCGTCGACGAGCCCCGCGACGCTCCACGCGGCGACCTCGCCGACGCTGTAGCCCGCGACGCAGCGCCGGCGCGGCAGCAGCGCGTCGAGCCGCGCCATCGCGGCCACCGCCTGCAATGTGCAGACGAGCTGCGCGGCAAAGTTCTCGCGCAGCGCGTCGTCGCCAGCGTCGCGCGCCCAGGCGCGCGGGTCGGCGCCGAGCAGCGTCGCCGCATGCGCGAAAAGCGGCTCGGCTTCCGGCACGTCGGCCGTCAGCTCGAACATGCCGGCGCGCTGGCCGCCCTGCCCCGAACAAAGAATCGCAATCGTCATTGCAAGCCCTCTGCGTCCAGTGCGGCGACGAACAGGCTCATCGCGAGCAGGTCCGCCGCGCCGCCCGGGCTCAGCCGGCGCGCGACGAACGCGCGATGCGCGGCGGCCGCGCGCGCGCGCCAGTCGAGCGCGCCCACGCCGCCCGTTGCGAGAAATTCGCGCGCGGTTCGTTGCGCGAAGTCGAGGCCGTCGCGACCGCCCCGATGCAGCAGATTCGTGTCGTCGAGCGCGGCGATCAGCGCAAAGCACGCGTGCACGCGCGCCGCCTCGGCATCGTCGGGCGCGAGCCGCGCGCCGTCGCGCAGCGCCGGCACGCCGACCGCGTAGACGCGCGCGAAGCCGGCCGCCGCTTCCGCGCGCGCGCCGCCCGCGCCGTAGCGGCGGCCGGCGCGTTCGCCGTGACTGTCGGCGAGGCGCGGACCGCCGACGATCTCGCCGCCCCAGCGCGCGGCGACGAGCGCGCCGAGCGTCGCGCCAGCGTGTGGTGCCGGTGCGTATCGCTCGCGTTCCGGCGATGCGCGCAGGCCCGCGCCCGCGCACAGCAGGCCAAGCCCGAATATCGCGCCGCGATGCGTGTTCACGCCGCCGGTTGCCGCCAGCATCGCGCGCTCCGCGCGCAGGCCGATCTTGCGCAGCGTCGGCATGTCGGCGTCGTGCGCGCCGGCGTCGGCAAGCTCGGCGAAGAACGGCGCAAGCGCCGCCGCGCTGCGGTAGAAGGTGTCGGCCGTCATGTCGTCGTGGCTGCCCGCGTCGACGTGGCTCACGAGACCGGGCTTCGGCCACGTGTCGATCTCGAGGCGCAGGCAGCGCGTCGCTTCGGCGGCGATTGAAGTTGCTGTCGGCGCCGGCGTTGCCGGCCGATGCGGGCCGAGCGCCGGATAGCCGCGACGTCCTGAGCCAGTCCACGCATCAGATCCGCCTGAAGCGTCCTGCATGGCCGGAAAGTGCCGGGAAACGTACACGTTCGATACAGCAACGGCGCTCGACGCATTCGACGCGCCCAGCAGCGTACCCTCCACGCTCGCGCCGTCAAGCGCGCGCGCCGAATCCCGACGCATCGCATCGCGCCGGGCCGCCTTCGCCGCCGCGCATGCGGCCCGCTTCATCGCCACGCCTCCAGAAACGTCTGCGGCGCGGCCAGCTCGACGCCCGTCGCCGTCTTCATCGCGACCTCGCGCTCGCCTGCGTGCAGCTCTCGCCAGTTCACGCCCGTGCCGTCCGCGCAAAGCAGCTCGCCGTCGATGCGCATCGGCGCATGTGCGTCGATCTCGGCGAGCGCCGCGAGGAACGACGCGATCGCGCCGCGCCGCGACAGCGTCGAAGACAAAGGCGACGACGGCGACGAACACGAAGACGAAGACGAAGCCGGCCTCGAGGACATCAGCAAAACGTCGAGATCCGATCCGTCGCCCAGATAGCGCAGCCCCGTCAGCGTCTGCCACGCCAGGCTGCCGAACACGCGACAATCGACGCGATGCGCGTCGGCGAGCGCGCGCAGCCGCGCAAGCGTCGGCCGCCATGCGGGCGGCGCGTCCCGTTCGACGTCGGCGAGCGTCGGCAGCGCGCACACCTCGCCGATCTGCTCGCGCGCGGCCGCGAGCGCGATGCGCCGCTTCCCCGCCGACGGCGGCAGCGGCAAGCCGAGCGGCACACCCGCTTCGCACGGCGAGCGCCGCCTCACGACGAGCGGCCAGCCGCGCACCGCCCAGTCGCGCACGAACGGCTGCGCGCGGGCATCCTCGTGCGCGGCGAGCAGCGCGGGCCACGCATCCGCGCGCACGCGCACGAGCGCGTGCCGCACGAGCGGCGCGTCAGCGGCCGGCGCGCGCGAGCTCATACACGCGTTGCGCGACGTCGGCCGCGACGGGCCGGCCGCCGCGCTCGGCGCCGAGCCGGTCGCGCCGGTCGGTGCGGTCGGTCGGCCGCGCGACGATCGCGGCCAGTTGTTCGGCGAGCGAGCGCGCCGGATCGAGCACCGCATCGACCGCGCCCGTCTTCGCGAAGTTCTCGAGCCCCGGCGCGAACACCGCGGTCGACCGCGCCTTCTCGCGCAGCACGTCGACGGACAGCTTCGTCACGCGCGACATCGCCTGCAGATCCATCACCTCCGGCTCCGCGCCGGGCAGCGCGACGAGCGTGCGGGTCGCGAGCGCCGTCGCGATGAACGCGCCCGCCGCCGCATGCCCGTACAGCACGCCGATCGTCGGATGACCGAGCGCGTCCGCGTGCAGCAGGCACTTCGCGAGATGCGCGAGGCACTCGTTCAGGCCGAGCAGTTCGTCTCGCTTGCTCATCCGCTGGCTGTCGCCGTCGACGAGCACGAGAATCGGCGTATCGCCGCCGCGCCGGATCGTCGCGAGCACGCGCCCGGCGAGCGCAAGCGCGCCGTCCACGCCGAGCGCCGCGCCATGCGCGACGCCGATCACGTCGACCGCGCGCCCCGCGAGCGCGCCGCGCCCGGCGAGCAGGCCGCCGGCATCGGCCGCGATGTCGTGCCCCGACGGAAACAGCGAAGCCAGCACGTCATCGAGCGTCATTGCGCACCTCCGTCAGCCGGTCCGCCAGCGCCGCGAACGCGGCGGCGTCGAGCGCGGGAATCGCGTTCGCGTCGGGCGCGCCGAGCGCGCGCCACACGTCGAGCGCGTCGTCACAGTCGCCGAAACGCGCAAGGCGCCCGGCGAGCCGCGCATGCTCCGCTTCGAGCGTCGCCGTGCCGAACCCCTCGCCCGCGCGCACGCGCGCGAGCAGCGCGATCGCCGCATCGCGAAACGCGTCGATCGTGTCGTCGACGAAGCGCTCCGCGCCGCCGACGAGCCGCCGATGCTTGCCGCCCATCGTGCGCCAGACGAGCGCGCGATCGCGCGAATCGAACTCGTCGACACCGCGCCGGCTCTCGATCACCTCCGGCCCGGACACGCCGATGCGCCCGGCCTCCGACACCGCGAGCGCCGAGCAGCACGCGGCGATGATCCCGCCGCCGCCGTAGCAGCCGGCGCGCCCGCCGACGAGCCCGACGACGGGCACGCCCGCCGCGCGCGCATCGATCACCGCGCGCACGATCTCGGACACCGCGATCTCGCCCGCGTTCGCCTCCTGCAGCCGCACGCCGCCCGTGTCGAACAGGATCAGCACGGGCGCGGCGCACAGCTCGCGCGCCGCGCGCAGCAGGCCCACGAGCTTCGCGCCGTGCACCTCGCCGAACGCGCCGCCCATGAAGCGCCCTTCCTGCGCGGCGACGAAGACGGGCGCGCCGGCGAGCGTCGCGCGGCCGACGATCATCCCGTCGTCGAACTGCTGCGGCAAATCGAAGAGCGGCAGATGCGGGCTCACGAGCCGCGCTTGCGGGCCGGCGAACTCGTCGAACGAACCGGCGTCGACGAGCCCCGCGAGCCGCTGCCGCGCCGACGCCTCGAACCAGCTCGCGCCCGCCGGCGCGACCTTCGGATGCAGGGTCGTGGCGGCCGCGTTCATCGCGCGTCTGCCTCGATCGCGCGCACCGCCTGCGCGAGCCGCAGCGACACCATGTCGGGCCGCGCGCCGCCGTCGTTGACGGACAGCCGCAGCCCGCCCGGCGAGCGGCGCTCGACGAAATCGGCGACGACCGCCTGCCACACGTCGCCGAAGCCGACGGCGGCCGTGCGGATGTCGACTTCGCATGCGTTGCCGGGCAGCACGCGCTCGACGAGCACTTCGAGATTGCCCGACGCGACGACGCCGACGAGCGCCCACTCGGCGTCGCCCTTCGCGCGCTCGCGCGCGGTGTGGCGATAGTTCAACTGTTCCATTGCGAAACGCTCCTCACCAATTGCGGAATCGGGCGGGCGGCGCGTAGAGGCCCCCCGACCAATGCACGAGATCCTTGATCGACCGCGCGGCGAGGAGCCGCCGGTCGGCGTCGAGCGGATCGATGCCGAGATCCTCCGGGCGCCGGATCGCGCCGCGCTCGCGCAGACGCTCGACGAGCCGGCGGTCGCGGCCGCGGCCGATCTCCGTGTAGCCGGCCACGCCGCGAATCGCATGCTCGCGCTCGTCCGCGTCGCGGCATAGCAGCAGGTTCGCGATCCCTTCCTCGGTGACGATGTGCGTGACGTCGTCGCCGTACACCATCACGGGCGCGAGATCGAGCGCGAGCTTGTCGGCGAGGCGCAGCGCGTCGAGCTTCTCGACGAACATCGGCGCGTTCTTCTCGCCGAACGTCTCGCCGATCTGCACGACGAGCTTGCGCCCGCGCCGCAGCGCCGCGGGCGTCGCCGGATCGGCCTCCTCGCCCGCCTTGATCCACGGCTCGCTCGGATGGCGCCGGCCGCGCGCGTCGCTGCCCATGTTCGGCGCGCCGCCGAAGCCCGCGATCCGCTCGGCCGTCACCGTCGACGAGTGGCCCGCGAGATCGATCTGCAGCGTCGAGCCGATGAACATGTCGCACGCGTAGAGGCCCGCCGTCTGGCAGAACGCGCGGTTCGAGCGCAGCGACCCGTCGCTGCCCGTGAAGAAGACGTCCGAGCGCGCGCGGATGTAATCGTCCATGCCGACTTCGGAGCCGAAGCAATGGATCTGCTCGACCCAGCCGGATTCGATCGCGGGGATGAGCGTCGGATGCGGGTTCAGCGCCCAGTGCGTGCAGACCTGCCCTTTCAGGCCGAGCCGCTCGCCGTAGGTCGGCAGCAGCAGCTCGATTGCCGCCGTGTTGAAGCCGATCCCGTGATTGAGCCGCTTCACGCCGTAGCGCGCGTAGATGCCCTTGATCGCGAGCATCGCGGTGAGGATCTGCGTCTCGGTGATGCCGGCCGGATCGCGCGTGAAGAGCGGCTCGACGTAGAACGGCCGTCCCGCCTCGACGACGAAGTGCACGCGGTCGCCTGGAATGTCCACGCGCGGCACGCGATCGACGATCTTCTCGACCTGCGCGATCACGATGCCGTCCTTGAACGCGGTCGCCTCGACGACGGTCGGCGTGTCCTCGGTGTTCGGGCCGGTGTACAGGTTGCCGTCGGCGTCGGCGCTCACCGCGGCGACGAGCGCGACGTGCGGCGTCAGATCGATGAAGTAGCGCGCGAAGAGCTCGAGATACGTATGCACTGCGCCGAGCTCGATCTTGCCGCCGAACAGGAGCTTCGCGATCCGTTGCGATTGCGGGCCCGAGTACGCATAATCGAGCCGCTTCGCGATCCCGCGCTCGAACACGTCGAGATGCTCGGGCAGCACGACGCCCGATTGCACCATGTGCAGGCCGTGCACCTTCGCGCCGTCGACGGCGGCGAGCGCCGCGGCGAGCAGGTCCGCCTGCTTCTGGTTGTCGCCTTCGATGCAGACGCGCTCGCCCGGCCGCAGCACCGCTTCGAGCAGCGCGGTCGCGTCGCGCGCGGCCACCCGCTTGCGCTGCGCGAGCGGCGCGGCGGCGGCGAGGCGCGCCGCGCGCGCGTCGCGGGCGTCGTTCCATCCCGTCATAGAGTCGTCTCCTGCGAAATCCGTCCGGTAGGTTCCGCGGCATTGTAAGCCGCGCCGCCGCGGCGATTGATGAAGTTGGGCGATGCGACTCAGTGGCGTGCGCGATGGATCGGCGGGGCCGCGGCGCGCACGCCGATGGCCGACCTCGCCGCGCGCGATTTCACGGGCGACTTCACGGGCGACTTCGCAGTCGACTTCGCGGCCGAGACGTCACGCCCCGATCGCCGCCTTCGTCGCGAAAAACAGCAGCGACGGCCCGAGCAGGCACCCGACGCCCGTATGGAACGTCGCGATCAGCGCGCCGTACGGCACGAGCCGCCGGTCGGTCGCGGCGAGCCCGGCGCTCACGCCGCTCACGGTGCCCGCGAGCCCGCCGAAGATCATCGCCGCGCGCGGCGTGCGCAGCCCCATGAAGTTCGCCGCGAACGGCGTGCCGACCATCACGATGATCGCCTTCACGAGGCCCGTCGCGATGCTGAGCGCGATCACGTCGGAGCTCGCGCCGATCGCCGCGCCCGTCACGGGCCCGACGATGTACGTGACGGCGCCCGCGCCGATCGTCGTCATGCTGACCGCGTCCGAATAGCCGAACGCGCGCGCGACGCTCGCGCCGACGACGAACGGCAGCACCGTGCCGAGCAGCAGCGACACGACGCCGATGAGCCCCGCCTTGCGCGCCTCCGCGGGCTGCACCTCGAACGCGGTCGCGACGATCGCGAAGTCGCGCAGCATCGCACCGCCCATCAGGCCGACGCCCGCGAAGAGCGGCACGTCGGCGATGCCTTTCTCGCCGCCCGTGCACGCGCCGCCGACGTAAGCGAGCGCGAGGCCGATCACGATCGCGATCGCCGAGCCGTGCACGCGGCCGAGCGTGAGCTTCCTCGACAGCGCCGCCGACGCGAACATGATGCAGCCGACGAGCGCGAACGACGCGACGAGTCCGTTGTGCGCGACGACCTTTCCGAGCATGTCGATCATGGCCGCCTCCCGCTCAGTTCTCTTCCGGCTGCGGCAGCGCCGCGAGCGCCGTGGCGTCGCGGCCGACGCGCGCGAGCACCGCGATGCAGACCGCGCACACGGCGACCGCGCCCAGCGCCGACAGGAGCGCGACGGGCCCGCCCTTCAGCGCGGCGACCACGTTCTGATTGGCCGCCATCGCGACGACGACCGGGATGTACATCGCGCCCCAGAACGCGATGCCGGACTCGGTCTCCTTCGGCAGCCAGCCGCGGCGATGCAGCGCAAGCCGCAGGCCGATGAGCAGCAGCATCGCGATGCCGACGCCGCCGACGTTGGTCTTCGCGCCGATCGCGGCGCCCAGCAGATCGCCGAGGAAAAGCCCGGCCAGATGGCAGAACGCGAGCAGCGCGGTTCCGTAGATGATCATGCTTGTCTCCTGAGTCCTGATTCCTGATGACGGATCGTCGCGGCGCGAGCGCCGCGGCCCGGCGGCTCGTCGTGCGAAGCGCGTTCTCGGGCGGTAACGGCAATACATCGGCAATGCATCGGCAATAGCGTGAAAACCCGACGGCCCGCCGCGCCGGCTTGCCGTAGACTGGCGGCGGCGGGGGCGTCGCCGGCGCGCGCCACGCACATCCTAGTCCCGCCGCCCTCGGCCATTTATGAAGTTGTCGAATTCGATTCAGTGGGTTTAGCAATGCGTCCGTTACCGCCTGAACTGCTGCGCAGTTTCGTCGCCGTCGCGCAGACGGGCAGCTTCACCGCCGCGTCCGAGCGCGTGAACCTGTCGCAATCGACGGTCAGCCAGCACATCCGCCGCCTCGAAGAGCTGCTCGACCGGCCGCTGTTCGAGCGAGACACCCGCAACGTGCGCCTCGCGCCCAACGGCGAGGCCCTCTTTCGCTACGCGGTGCGCATCCTCGATCTGATGGACGAGGCGGTCGCGTCGGTCTGCGGGCCGCCGCTGTCGGGCAAGGTGCGGCTCGGCCTGTCGGAGGATTTCGCGCTCACGCACCTGACGGCCGCGCTCGCGAGCTTCCTGCAGCGCAACCCGGAAGTCGAGCTCGAGATCGCGACCGGCCTGTCCGGCGACCTGTTCGACGCGCTCGACGCCAGCCGGCACGATCTCGTGTTCGCGAAGCGGATCGCGGGCAGCCGGCGCGGCCGCGTGATCCGCACCGAGCCGCTCTACTGGTGCACGGGCCCCGATTCGCCGCTCACGGGGCGCGAGCCCGTGCTGCCGCTCGCGCTGCATCCGCAGCCGAGCGTGTCGCGCAAGCGCGTGCTCGAGACGCTCGACGCGATCGGCCGGCCCTACCGGATCGCGGTCGCGAGCACCAGCATCGCGGTACTGCGCGCGGCGGCGAGCGCGGGGCTCGGCATCAGCGCGTTCGCCGGCTACGTGATCCCGCACGGGCTCGCGAAGCTCGAAGCCGATCTGCCGCCGCTCGGCGATCTCGAATACGTGATCGACCGGCCCGCGAACGCGTCGCGCCCGGCGCTCGCGCTCGAAGCGACGCTCGTCGCCGCAGCGCACGAGTTCTGACGGAACGCGAAAGAAAGGCCGCGAGCAAGCCGCGAAGGCCACGTCACGCCCGCCGGCCGGTCAAGCCTGACCAAATCGCCATGAAGCGGTCATCGTCCGCTCAGGCGCGCCTGTCCAGAATGCGACTCACCGGCATGCGAAGTCGCCGCGCTTCGCGTGCCGATCCCGTCACCTTTCTGGAGCTCTCGATGAATACGCTTCGCTTTCTCGCCGCGGCAGCAGCCGTCGCGGCAGCCGCGCTGACCGCCACGGCGGCGCTCGCGTCGACGCCCGACGCGCCGCAAGGCAAGACCCGCGCGCAGGTGCGCGCCGAGCTGATCCAGGCGTACCGCGACGGCGTGATCCCGACGTCGGACGGCGACTATCCGCCGAGCCAGGCGACGATCGATGCGAACCGCGCGCGCCTCGCGGCGACCCATCCCGCGTGGGCGCGCGAGCAGCAACAGTAGCCGCGCCGGCGGCGCGCGGCTGCCGGCGGGGCGGGCGACGCTTACGGCAGGAAGCTGCTGCGCCTCGCGTCGATCAGCTCGACGAGCAGACGGTCGCGCTCCGCGCCGAGTGCGTGCATCGAATGCGCGCCCTGGATCTCGCGCAGCGCGTCGATCAACTGGCGATCGACGTCGGGCGAGAATGACGGCGCGCCAAGATCGCTCCACCAGCTCGCCATCGGGCCCGACAGGTGCTCGAGAAAATGCGCGATGCCGCCCTCGCCGCCGCCGAGATGGTAGATGAGGCTCTGCCCCATCAGCCCCCAGCGCAGGCCCGGCCCCCACGACACCGCCTTGTCCGCGTCCTCGACGCTCACGACGCCTTCGCCGACCAGGTGATACACCTCGCGAAAGAGCGCGGCCGCGAGCCGGTTCGCGACGTGGCCCGCCATCTCCTTGTTGAGCACGATCGTCACCTTGCCGAGACCGTCGTAGAAGCGCTTCGCCTGCGCGATCGCGCCGGCGGACGTCGCCGCGCCGCCGACCAGCTCGACGAGCGGAATCAGATGCGGCGGATTGAACGGATGCGCGATCAGGCAACGCTCGGGATGCGCGCCGCATGCGCTCTGGATGTCCGACATCCTGAGCCCGGACGAGCTCGATGCGACGAGCACGTGCGCGGGCAGCCGCGCGTCGATCCGGCGATACAGGTCGCGCTTGAAGTCGAGGCGCTCGGGGCCGTTCTCCTGCACGAAATCGGCGCCGTCGAGCGCCGCGTCGAGCGTCGGCTCGAACGCGACGCGCGGCGCGAGCGTTCCGGCGCGCTCGCCGAGAAAATTCGCGAGCGCGGCGTCGAGCCGCTCGCGCGCGTCGGGCGCCGGATCAGTCACGGCGACGTCGAAGCCCTTCGACAGATAGAACGCGGTCCAGCTCGCGCCGATCACGCCGGCGCCGACGACGGCGATCCGTTGAATCTTCATGGGCGGGTCTCCTGGATGGGCGAATGTGCGGACGATTGTCGCATCGAACGACGACGGCTGCGCGACGCGCCGCGCCGGCTCGGATGCCGCCGAATGCGCGAGGCCGCTCGCGCGCATTCGGCCGCTCCAGCACATTCGTCGGGCGCAAAAAAACCGCATGAGCGCCGAAGCGTCATGCGGTTGTTTCGATTCGCGCGGTTCGGCGGTGCGCCCGATCAGCACTCGATCGACGCGCGCGCGTCGTCGCTCAGCCGCCGAGCCTTGCTTCGATCTTCGCCTTCGTTTCGGCAAGCGCGCCCGGCAGCCGCGCGCCCAGCTTGTCGAACAGCTCCGCGTGCAGCGCGAGCTCGGCGCGCCATTCGTCAGGATTCATCGACGTGACCTGCGCGTACTGCGCGGGCGAGAACGCGAGCCCCGTCCAATGCAGATCCTCGTAGCGCGGCGTCACGCCGAACGCATGCTCGACGCCCTCGCCGCGGCCGTCGATCCGGTCGAGCATCCACTTCAGCACGCGCATGTTCTCGCCGAAGCCCGGCCACGCGAAGCGGCCGTCCGCGTCCTTGCGGAACCAGTTCACGCAGTAAATCTTCGGCAGCGTCGCGCCCGATGCCGCGAGCTTCTCGCCGAGCGCGAGCCAGTGCGCGAAGTAGTCGCTCATGTTGTAGCCGCAGAACGGCAGCATCGCGAACGGATCGCGCCGCACGACGCCCTGCTGCCCCGCCGCCGCCGCCGTCGTCTCCGAGCCCATCGTCGCCGCCATGTACACGCCTTCGCGCCAGTCGCGCGCCTCGGTGACGAGCGGCACCGTCGTCGAGCGGCGGCCGCCGAAGATGAACGCGTCGATCGGCACGCCGGCCGGGTCCTCCCAGTCGTCGTCGATCGACGGGCACTGCGACGCGGGCGCAGTGAAGCGCGAGTTCGGATGCGCGGCCTTGCGGCCCGTCTCGCGGCCGATCTCGGGCGTCCATGCATTGCCCTGCCAGTCGGTGAGCCGCGCGGGCGGCGTATCGGTGAGCCCTTCCCACCAGACGTCGCCGTCATCCGTCAGCGCGACGTTCGTGAAGATCACGTTCTCCTTCAGCGTCGCGAGCGCGTTCGGATTCGTCTTCTCGCCCGTGCCCGGCGCAACGCCGAAGTAGCCCGCCTCCGGGTTGATCGCGTACAGGCGCCCATCCTTGCCGGGCTTGAGCCACGCGATGTCGTCGCCGATCGTCGTCACGCGCCAGCCTTCGAAGCCCTTCGGCGGAATCAGCATTGCGAAGTTGGTCTTGCCGCACGCGGACGGGAACGCCGCGGCGATGTGGTACTTGCGCCCTTGCGGCGACGTCACGCCGAGAATCAGCATGTGCTCGGCGAGCCAGCCCTCGTCGCGCCCCATCGTCGACGCGATCCGCAGCGCGAAGCACTTCTTGCCGAGGAGCGCGTTGCCGCCGTAGCCCGAGCCGAAGCTCCAGATCTCGCGCGACTCGGGGAAATGCACGATGTACTTGGTCGGACTGCACGGCCACGGAACGTCCTGCTCGCCCGCCGCGAGCGGCCGCCCGACGCTGTGCACGCACGGCACGTACTCGCCGTGCTCGCCGAGCGCGTCGAGCACGGCGCGCCCCATGCGCGTCATGATCCGCATGTTGGCGACGACGTACGGGCTATCCGACAGCTCGACGCCGATGTGCGCGATCGGCGAGCCGAGCGGCCCCATCGAGAACGGCACGACGTACAGCGTGCGGCCGCGCATCGCGCCGCGAAAGAGGCCGTTCAGCGTCGCGCGCATTTCGGCGGGCGCGATCCAGTGATTGGTCGGGCCCGCGTCGTCGCGATGCTCGCTGCAGATGAACGTGCGGTCTTCCACGCGCGCGACGTCCGACGGATCGGACAGCGCGAGAAACGAGTTCGGCCGCTTCGCCGGATTGAGGCGCACCATCGTGCGCCGTTCGACCATCTCGTCGCAGAGGCGGTCGTACTCCTCTTGCGAACCGTCGCACCAGACGACGCGATCCGGCTCGGTCAGCTCCGCGATACGCGCGACCCAGTCGATCAGGCCGCGGTGCTTCACGTATTCGGGAACGTCGATCGGAACGGTGCGCGTCGCCGCGACCACGTTGCTTCGGGTCATGAGAGTGTCTCCGTGTTGTAGAACCAGAATTCCGTGCGTGCGCGGCGCGACGGCGCGCGCGGCGACGCGCGCAGCGGCGCTATGCGATGGCTGGGGGCGACGCATGCGCGTGTCGCGCATCGTGATCGTCGCATTCCACGTTCCGACTCCGACAATGGCGGAGCGTTCGTTTTTTTAGGGTTGGGAACGACTGAATCGCCGAGCTTGCTCATGCACCTGCCATACGATCAAGGTGAAAGCCAGCATACCATCGCGGCGCGCCCGGCGGCGTTGCGCCGCAACAAGGCGCGGCCCGCGCACGCGCGGCGCGGCTGCGTCGCGACGAACGCGCGCCGGGCCGTCCGCCGAACGCAATTGGAGCAATCCAGCATGCGGACGACAGGCGCCGACGCGGGTTTTCACCGACGGCCGCGCGCGGTCGGCGAGCGCCTGCTGCGCGCGCTGTCCGACGCCCGATTGTCGAACGCCTCTTGAAATCGCCTTCGCCGCGCCTATCTTCGAAACGCCGACGCAGCCGCCCCCGCGCGCTGCTCGCTTCGACCGATTTGTCGCGGTCCGACAAACGAACCGGTACGTATGCGCATACCGCCGATGCGTTCGCAGGGCCTCGTTCCAGGAGGACACGACCATGAGCGATCTCTATTTCGGCGCCGATCTCTTCAGCGAATTCGATCGTCTGCATCGGCAGATGACGAACCTGCTCGGCGGCTTCCCTTCCAGCATTCGAGCGAGCCGTCTCGGCGAATTCCCGCCACTGAACATCGGCACGACCGAGGATTCGATCGAGATCGTCGTGTTCGCGCCCGGCATGCGCGCGGCCGATTTCGACGTGTCGATCGACAAGGGGCTGCTCGCGATCAGCGGCGAGCGCAAGGCCGCGCAACGCGCGGAAGGCGACGTGCGCGCCTATGCGCAGGAGCGCTACAGCGGCGCATTTCGGCGCGTCGTCGAACTGCCGCAGAACGCCGATCCCGACAAGATCCGCGCGCGCTACGAGAACGGCTGCCTGCTGATCAGCGTCGGCAAGCGCGAAGCGTCGAAGCCGCGTGCGATCACCGTGCAATGAGCCCCGTCAGTCCCGAATCAAGGAGTCGATCGTGAACACCAGCCATCCAGCCGCACCACGTCAATCCGCCGCGCCGGCCCGCCGCGACGCGAGCGATGCGCCGCGCGCGCTCACGGTCACGCCGGCCGTCGACGTGTACGAAGACAAGCACGGCGTGACGCTATGGGCCGATCTTCCCGGCGTGCCGAAGGAGCGCCTCGAAGTGAAGGTCCACGACGGCCATCTGTCGATCGACGCGCACGCGGCGCTGCCGATGCCGGCGGGCCTGCGCGCGCAGCACGTCGAGGTGCGCGAACCGCATTTCACGCGCACGTTCCAGTTGAGCCCGGACTTCGACACGTCGAAGATCGAGGCGAATCTTCAGGATGGCGTATTGAAGCTGACGATTCCGCGGCGCGACGAAGCGCGCCCGCGGCGCATCGAAGTGATGTGATGCGACGTGAAGCGGCTGCCGCATCGGGCGCACCGTATACAGATTGCCGAAGCGCGCGGAAAACATGCCGTAGCCGAATCGCTTGCGCTCGTCGGCCGGCAGATGCGCGCCGGCTTCCGGCACGAAGTAATTGAAGCCGATGCCGGACAGCCGCCGCGAGATGCGCTGCGCGAAGCAACTGCCCGCGGTGCTCACCCTTTGCTGCGCGCTGATCCTGAATTTCGGCTCGACGACCGGATCGAACGCTTGCATGTCGACATTGGCGACCGCCTTGCGCCAGAACTGGTGAGGCGGCAGATGCTCTGCGCGATCGTGCAGCCGAGATCCAATTAAAAATATACCGATTCGGATTTCGAATCATTCCCATCCGTCAATTCGCTGGTGAATTCGATGTTTTTTTGGGCAGGCATGCAATGCCGGCAGCAACCATCCCGATAAAAACCAGACGAATATGCTCGTGCCGGCCCGTCGGTTTCCATGCGCGACGTCAATCCGGCTTGCCGATGCAACCATGCGAATGCATTTCGCAAGAATGCAAAATATCCGCTGCTTCAGCGTAGAATGCCGCAACCAATTTCGGTCCTACCCGGGAGAAAAATGGACATCTGCAATCGGGATATTGCGTCGTTCAACAAAATCAATATTGGTTGCGGGCATGACAAGCGGCCGGACTTTCTGAATGTCGATACGGACCCCGCCTGCCAGCCCGACATCCTGATTTCCGACAATGACTACGGCGGACTGCCGCGGCGGCATTTCGCCGCGGCGCTCGCGAAAGACGTGCTCGAGCACATCCCGCGCGGAGATACGGCGAACGTGGTGCTCGAATGGGCGGACCTGCTGTCGCCGGGCGGCACGCTCGAGCTGCGCACATCCAGCCTCCTCGGTATCGCCCGGCTGATGGAGCAGCATCCGAATTACGCCGACCAGGCGAACTACGCCGCCGGACTGTTCGGCAATCAGACTCATGCCGGCGAATTCCATTGCACGGCGTTTACCGAAGCGACGCTGAAGACCCAACTGATCGCGGCCGGCTTCGAGATCGCGAGCTTCGAGCTCGTCGACCATTGGCGCTTCGCGGTGCGCGCGATCAAGCAGACGGACTGGACGAAGCTGGCCGCCGCCGCGGCCGGAGAATCCAATCGCGCGTTCGTCGATATCGCGTATCGCGAGATCCTGTTTCGCGAGCCCGAAGCGTTCTTCCTCGAAATCGATCTCGCCGCGCTCGACGGCGGCACTTACTCGCGGCGCGATTTCGCCAAGAAGCTCCACGCGTGCGAGGAGCGCCGTCTGCGCGTCGCGATGAAGCACGGGTTGTAACCGCGCCGCTTGCGCGCGCACCGCCGCGACTTTTCTTTTGCCACCTCGCATTGGACAATGTGCGGCCAAGCTTCGCGCGCGCGAACGCTCGGGCTACTACGTCGTGCACGGCGCGCAGGCGAGCGCCCGCGCGAACGACGCGATCCGCACCGTCGGCGAGCTCGTCGCGCAGCCGTCCGTGCGCAAGCGGCGCTGACGGGCCGCGGGTCGCTCAGCGCGTCACGGTGGCCGAGATCTTCGCGATCGCGAACAGGAACCCGCCGAAGCACGGGCGAGCAGGATCGCCATCACCGGCACCCACGGCAGCTTCACCGACGCGAGATCGGCCTGATGCTCGGCCCCCTTGCGCACGCCGAAGAAACTTCACAACACCATGCGCATCATTCTCGTCAGCCCCATCGCCATTCTCCGCCATCGCGGCCCGCGGAAGGATCGGACCGCATCTCGTGCGCACCACGTTAGCGTCGCGCGACGAGCGATGAAAGCAGCAGTTCCGGGCTGTTCTCGCGCAGCAGACGGGTTCGCGGCTTCGCGCTCACCGGGCTCGAGCATGACAAAACGCCTTCGACATCCGCTGTCCATCAGACAATTCAAGTTGTAATATTCTGAAATTCCGGAAGCTCGCATGCTGCGTTCGCTCCGGATATCGAAAATCCAGCGGCCATGAGCCGCGAGGGGGAGCGTCGATGATCGATGGTTTCTATCGGATGTCGAACCAGACGGAATCCCGTCAGCTTTATCCCGTTCAGGAATACATCGATCAGCAAAACATGCCGCCGAAGGAGGGACTGCGCGGCATCTGTCCCGTCTGCGGCTCCGAGGCCAGCTTCACGAAATTCACGGAAAACCTGCGCGAGTCGGGGACGTGCTCGCATTGCGGCTCGTCGAGCCGTCAACGGCAGATGGCGCTGATGCTCCGGCGGCGCTTTCATGTCGGGCCGATCGGTCCCATCGAATTCCCGCGCGGATTTTGCGTGTACAACGCGGAATCGAACGGCCCGTTGCACAAGCGGCTGTCGAAATTGCCGGGGTACGTCTGCTCCGAGTATTTCGGGGATCGCTATCGCAGCGGCGAGATCGTCAAGGGCGTCCGGCACGAAGACCTCCAGAAGCTCTCCTTTCGTGACGCGTCGGTGGACGTCGTCCTGTCGAGCGACGTGCTCGAGCATATGCCCGCGCCCTACGACGCGCACCGCGACATCTTCCGCGTGCTGAAGCCAGGCGGCCGCCACATCTTCACCGTTCCCTTCAATCCGTCGAGGTACGAAGACGACGTGCGCGCCCGGCTCGTCGACGGCGAGATCGAATATCTGGCCGAAAAGCAGTTCCACGGCGACCCGGTTCGTCCCGGCGAGGGCATTCTGGTCTGGACCATCTTCGGCGTCGACATGCTGCACAAGCTCGAGCAAATCGGCTATGTCGCGCGAGCGTGGAATCTCTACGAACCGGAACACGGCATCGTCGGCAATTGCAATACGATTTTCGAAGCGTACAAGCCGGATGCCGGCAAGGGCTTTCAGGCGCTTCACGGCATCCGCGATCTCTATCGCTCGCTGACGTCGAAGCGCTGAGCCGCCTCCTGAACGCTCGCGATATTTCGCCGAATCAAGCTTGCGGGGCGCATTCATGCTGCCGCGCACCAGGAAAATCTATAATAACGGGCTTGCCATGCCACATCGCGTCGGCCGACGCCGCATGCGGCAGGCCGCACCGATCACCCCGCGCCGGTTCGCCCGCGCCACCGCGCCGATCGGCAGCGCCGAGCCCGCGCATCTGCCAGGGCCGGATTGCGCTGCACGTGGCCGGCCACTTCGAATTACGCCATGCACAACCGATTCCGACCGTTTCTCGTTGCGTCCGCCGTGGCGATCGCGACCGTGCTGTCCGCCTGCTCGTCGGCGCCCAAGCCTCTTTACCAGCAGGAACAGTTCGACGCGACCGCGAGCCCGTACGCGCGCACGTTCCACGAAAAATCGGCTGCGACGTGCGAAGCCGCGCGCCGCGCGCTGCTGAGCCAGGGCTACATGGCGAGCGCGACGCGCGCGGATGCGGTCGAAGGCAGCAAGAACTTCCAGCCGAGCAACGATTCGCACGTCGTCATCGAATTTCACGTCGTCTGCGCGGACGCGGACGTCGACGGCGCGTCGAGCATCGCGTATGTGAACGCCGTGCAGGACCGCTACTCGCTGAAGAAGAGCAACACGTCGGCAAGCGTCGGCCTGAGCGTGTTCGGCTCGCTGTCGCTGCCGATCGGATCGAGCGACGACGCGATGGTCAAGATCGCGAGCGAAACCATTCCCGCCGGCGTGTTCTACGAGCGCTTCTTCAATCTCGTCGACCATTTCCTGAAGATCGACCCGGCGCGGCGCGACAAGGCGGCCGTCAAGGCGGCCGAGAAGGAACGCGTCGCGCCGCTGCCCGAACCGGCGGAGACTGCCGAAGGCGCGCCGATGAAACTGAAGACGCCTGTCGCGCCGACGCCGCCTGCGGAGCCCGTGCATCCGTCCGCGCCCGAGACGAACGCCGCGCCAGCGCCCGCTTCGGCTCCGGCCGCTGCGTCGGCGCCCACGGCCGCGTCGACGCCGACACCTACGCCCGCATCGGCACCCGCATCGGCACCCGCACCGGCTTCCGCCCCGACGCCGGCTTCCGCGCCCGCCCCGGCGCCAGCGGCGAGCCCGGCGTCGTCGATCGCGCCGGCGGCCGCGCCGCTCGCATCGGCAGATCAACCGGAGCGGGTGGAGAAATCGATCTCGACAACGGCAACGGCGACGATGCCCTCTTCGACGTCCGCTTCGACATCCGCTGCGACATCGACGCCAGCATCGGTACCGGCATCGGCCGCCGCGCTGCCCCCGATGTCGCCCGACGCGACGCAATCCGCCCCGCGCGAAATCAACGCGAACTGAGCCCGCCGTCCCGGCGCCCGCACTGCCTCGGGCGCGCCATCGCCATCGCCATCGATCGGCGCAGCGGAGCGCGCGACGGGCGTGGGGCGTGGGGCAAGGCCCGCTGCTCGCCGCAAGACTTCGCCGCGCCCAGCCACCGCCGACTCCGCTTACTTCGTCGTATATCCGCCGTTGATCAGGATCGTCTGGCCGGTGATCCACCAGCCGTCGCTGACGAGGTGGCGAATGAACGGCACGACGTCCTCGATGTCGGTCAGGCCCGTCCTCGAGAATGCCGACAGCGCCGCAGCCGTCTTGTGATACGCGACCGCGTCCGCGCCTTCGGCCGGATAGAAGAACGGCGTATCCATCGGGCCGGGGCCCACCGCCGTCACCGAGATGCCGCGCGCGCCGTACTCCTTCGCCGCCGCGCGCGTGAAGTGCTCGACGCTCGCCTTCGTCCCCGCGTAGGCCGCGTAGAACGGCGTGAATGCGCCGAGCAGCGACGTGACGAGCGTGACGATCTTGCCGTTGTCGTTCACGTGCTTGCCCGCTTCCTTCAGGAAGAAGAACGCCGTCTTCGAATTGACGGCCGCCATCTCGTCGTATTCGGCCTCGGTGATCTCGACGAACGGCTTCTTCAGCACCTTGCCGACGGTGTTGATCGCGATGTCCGGACGGCCGACCGCAGCCGCCGCGTCGGCGAACAGCTTCTCGACGGCGCCCGCCGTCGTCAGATCCGCCTGCAACGCGACCGCTTGCGCGCCGGCCGCCTTGACCGCCGCCACGGTCTCGTCCGCGGCGCCCTGGGATGCCGCGCTGTTGTAGTGAATCGCGACCGCCTTCGCGCCTTGCGTGGCGAGATCGCGCGCGATCAGCCCGCCGAGGTTCTTCGCGCCGCCCGCGATGATGACGGTTTTGCCCTTGATGCCGTGGTCTGCCATGTTTGCTCTCCGTTTTGACGCGCGGTGCCGTCCGATACGGCCTCGCATGCCTTCGGATGATATAGTCCAAAAAATCCTTATAAAGCCGTCACTTCTGACATCACCCGTCAGAAAATTCGACCAATTGTCGGTTAGCCCACGTTCCACCCCGCAACGATGACCCCGCTCGCCCCCGCACTCGCGCCCGCGCCGCCCGCCGCATCCGGTACGGCGGACATGCCGTCCCTCCCGCGTCGCCACGGAGCCGCCGATGGACCGCATTGACCTCTTCCGCGTGTTCGCGCGCGTCGTCGAATGCGCGAACTTCACGCGCGCGGCCGATACGCTCGGGATGCCGCGCTCGTCGGTATCGGCGGCGATCCAGGAGCTGGAAGGCCGCGTCGGCGCGCGGCTCTTGCACCGCACCACCCGCAAGGTGACGCCGACCCAGGACGGCGCCGCGCTCTACGAGCGCTGCCTGCGCCTGATCGCTGACGTCGAGGAAACCGAAAACCTGTTCCGCCATTCGATCGTCGGGCCGAGCGGCACGCTGCGCGTCGACATGCCAGGCCGCATCGGACGCCTGATCGTCGCGCCCGCGCTGCCCGGGTTTCTCGACCGATATCCGCAGATCAGCGTCGACCTCGGCGTCACCGATCGCGCGGTGAACCTGATCGAGGAACGCGTCGACTGCGTGCTGCGCGTCGGCACGCTGAGCGATTCGGGCCTCGTCGCGCGCGCGATCGGCGACCTGCCGCTCATCAACGTCGCGAGCCCCGCCTATCTCGCGCGCCACGGCGTGCCGCACACGCCCGCCGATCTCGAGCGCCATCAGCCCGTCAACTACGCGTCGCCGTCGAACGGGCGCATCGCGCCGTGGGAATGGACCGAAGGCGATGCGGTGAGGCGCGTCGCGCTGCGCGGGCGCGTGACCGTCAACAGCGCGGAGGCGTACATCGCGTGCTGCCTGTCGGGGCTCGGCCTCATCCAGATTCCCGCGTACGACGTCGCCGCGCACCTGCGCGCGGGCGAGCTCGTCGAAGTGCTGCCGAACCATCGCGCGGCGCCGATGCCGATGACGCTGCTGTATCCGCACCGGCAGCATCTGTCGCGACGCTTCCAGGTATTCGCCGAATGGCTGGAGGCGCTGCTACGGACGAAGGTGCTGTAGGCGTCGAAACGCGCCTCCGCATCGAGCGCCGCCTCGCACCTCGCGCCGCACGGCGCACCGCCCGACAGGCGCGGCGGCCGGACAACAAATATTACCCGGATATTATTGACATCCAATTTATGCCCGGATATAAATATCGCATTGTTCCGATCAATGAGACCGATGCGATGACGAACCCTCCTCTTCCCTCCCATACCGCGTTCGACGGCTACCGGCGCCTCGCGGCCGGCCCGTTGCCGGCGGTCGCGCTCGCGATCAAGCGGGCTGTCGCCAGCGACGCGATCGGCGGCGCGATCCTGATCTTCGACAACGCGACCGGCCGCTCGATCGACATCGACACGCGCGGCTCGGACGACGAAGTCGCCGCCCGCTACGCGCAAGCCGCGACGCCCGGCGAGCCGGCCGATGCGAACCACGAAACCGCATCCGACGCCGCCAGCACCGCCGGCGTCGCCCCGCTCGCGAACGGACCGCGCGGCCGCGGCCGCCCGAAGCTCGGCGTCGTCGCGCGCGAAGTCACGCTGCTGCCGCGCCACTGGGAATGGCTCGCGACGCAGCGGGGCGGCGCATCGGTCGCGCTGCGCCGCCTCGTCGACGAAGCACGCCGCTCGCACGCGCACAAGGACCGAAGCCGCCGCGCGCAGGAGCGCGCGTACCACTTCATGTCGGCGATCGCGGGCGACATGCCCGGCTTCGAGGAAGCGTCGCGCGCGCTCTTCGCGAACGACGGCGCGCGGCTGCGCGAGCTGATCGCCGGATGGCCCGCCGACGTGCGCGATCACGCGCTCGCGCTCGCGTCGCCGGGCGATGACGCGCCATCGCCCGACGCGCGCTGACCCACCCTGGCACACCAGACGACGATGACCATCGACTTGAATGCGGGCGCCTTGGCGCCCGTGACCGACGAGGTCGACGCCGTCGACCTGCGCATGACCGGCGCGATTCCGCGCGACCTGAACGGCGTACTCGTGCGCAACGGGCCCAATCCGCTGCGCGGCCGCTTCGACGGCGGCGGCGTGCTGTCATGGTGGCCGGAAGACGCGATGCTGCATGCGATAACGTTCAGCGACGGCCGCGCGACGCGCTACCGCAACCGCTGGGCGCGCACGCAGCGCTGGGCGCGCGTGTACGATCCGGCGCGCGCGCCGTTGCTCGTCGACACGAATCCGAACGTCAGCGTGCTCGCCCACGCGGGCGAGATCCTCGCGCTCGCCGAAGGCGGCGCGCCGCTCGCGATCACGGCCGGGCTCGACAGCATCGGCGCGGCGCGGCGCCATCCGGGCCTCGCGCGCGGGATGGCCGCGCATCCGAAAGTGATCCGCAAACGGGCGAGCTGATCGCCTTTCGCGCCGACTGGAACCAGCCGTGGCTGCGCTACGGCGTCGCGAACGCGGCCGGCGTGCAGACCGTCGACGCGGAGATCGCGTTGCCCGCGCCGTCGATGATGCACGACATCGCGATCACCGCGACGCACAGCATCGTGTTCGACCTGAACGTCGCGTATGACTTCTCGATGCTGTCGCACGGCCACCGGATGCCGCTGCGCTGGCACGACGAGCGTCGCGCGCGCCTCGGCGTCGTGCCGCGCCGCGGCGGCGATGTGCGCTGGTTCGACGTCGCGCCGTGCTTCATCCAGCACGTCGTCAACGCGTACGACATCGATTGCCCGGCGATTGTGCTCGACGTCGTCCGCTATCCGTGGTTCCTGCGCGTCGCGCGCGACGGCCGCGGGTTCGACGCCAATCCGGTCGGCGCGCTGTGGCGCTATACGATCGATCTCGTCGCGGGAACCGTCGCCGAGCAACCGCTCGACGACGCCGGCATCGAGCTGCCCCGGATCAACGAGAGCCGCACCGGCCGCCGCCACCGGTTCCTGTATGCGGCAGAACAGCCGACCCACGTCGAATTGCGCGGCGTCGTCCGCTATGACGTCGACGTCGGCTCGACGCAGCGCTACCGGGTGCCGCCCGGCGACCAGAACAGCGAGCCGGTGTTCGTCCCGCGCCCGGGCGCGATCGATGAGGACGACGGGTGGCTCCTCGCCTGCGTGTATCGCCATGCAACGGATACGAGCGACGTCGTGATCCTCGACGGCCGGTCGATCGACGACGGGCCGATCGCGACCGTGCACCTGCCGCGACGCATCCCGGCGGGTTTTCACGGCGCTTGGCTGCCGGGCAACGGCTGAGCGGGATCGATGCGGCGAATCCGCGCCGTTCGCCGCATGCAATCTTCGCTTCACATTCATTCCAACAATTACTAGAATGTTGGCATGAGAGACGCCAAAGACCATCTGTACCTCCAGGTTTCGCGCATCGGCAAGGCGATGTCGAGCCCGAAGCGGCTCGAACTGATCGAACTGCTGTGCCAGGGCGAAAAGACCGTCGAGATGCTCGCGTCGCAGGCCGACATCAGCGTGAAGCTCGCCAGCGCCCATTTGAAGGAGCTGCGTCAGGCGCGCATGGTGGACAGCCGCAAGGAAGGCAAATATGTGCTCTACCGCCTCGCCGGCGACAGCGTCGCGAACCTGTGGGTCGCGTTGCGCGCCGAGGCGGAAGAACGTCTCGTCGAGCTGCAAATGGCGCTCGGCGCGATCGTCGAGCATCGCGACCCACTGCACGGAATGAACCGGCGCGACATCCTGAAAATGGCGGCGGCGGGCGAGATCGTCGTTCTCGACGTGCGCCCTTCGAGCGAGTACAGCGTGCGCCGCCTGCCTCACGCGCGCTCGCTTCCGCTCGCGGAGCTCAGGAAGCGGCTCGGCGAATTGCCGAAGGACGTGCCCGTCGTCGCGTACTGCCGGGGGCCGTTCTGCCTGATGGCCAAGGACGCGGTCGAACTGCTGCGCCGGCGCGGATACCAGGCGTTCCACTTGACCGACGGCGTCGCGGAGTGGCGCGCCCGAGGCCTTCCCCTCGAAGAATGACGAGGATGCGATGAAGACCCTGCTGATTCTCAACGATGCCCCTTACGGCACCGAGCGCGCTTACAACGGCGTCCGGCTGGCGGGCGCGCTGTCGAGAGGCGGCCACGAAGTCAGGATCTTCCTCGTCGGCGACGCCGTCGCCGCCGCGCACAAAGGGCAAAAGGTGCCGGCGGGGTTCTACAACCTCGAAGTGATGCTGGGAGCCGTCATTCGAAGCGGCGGAGCCGTCGGCGTTTGCGGGACGTGCATGAATGCAAGGGGCCTGGCGGTCGACGACCTCGTCGCTGGAGCGCACCGAAGCTCGATGGACGAACTGGCCGAATGGTCCGTGTGGGCCGACAAGGCACTGGTGTTCTGAGCCTCGCGCAACGACGAAAACCGTCATCACCGAGCCCGGATCGCTCGGCCATCGTGATAACAGACATGGACAGCAAACAGCATTGGGAAGCGGTGTATCGCACGAAGGCGGCCGACGCGCTCAGTTGGTATCGCCCGCACCTGGACACCTCGCTCCGCTTGATCGACCGATTCGCCCCCGGCCTCGGCGCGAACATCATCGATGCGGGCGGCGGCGAGTCGACCCTGGTCGACGACCTGCTCGCGCGCGGCTACGAGCACGTGACGGTGGCCGACGTGTCGAGCATCGCGCTCGACGTCGCGCGACGCCGGCTCGGCGACGCCGCGTCGCGCGTCCGGTGGATGGACGCCGACATCACGCAGGCGGATCTGCCCGCGAACGAATACGACGTATGGCACGACCGCGCCGTGTTCCACTTCCTCACCGAGCGCGCGGCGCGACGCGCATACGTCGAGCGGCTGTCGGCGTCGCTGAAATCCGGCGGCTGCGTCGTCATCGCCACGTTCGGGCCGGCGGGTCCCGCGCGCTGCAGCGGCCTCGACGTCGTCCGATACGGCCCGGACGAACTGTCGCGGGAATTGGGCGCCGGCTTCGCGTTGGTCGAAGCCTCGTACGAGACGCACCGCACGCCGGCCGACGCCGCCCAGCAGTTTCTCCATTGCGTGTTTCGCAAGGCCTGAAGACGGCCGCGCCGCCGGCATCGTCACTCGACCGTCACCGACTTCGCGAGATTGCGGGGCTTGTCGATGTCGGTCCCGCGCGCGAGCGCCGCATGAAACGCCAGCAGTTGCATCGGGATCGCATGCAGGATCGGCGACAGCGGACCGTAGTACTCGGTGAGGCGAATCACGTCGATGCCCGGCGCGCTCGCGAGCCCGCAGTCGACGTCGGCGAACACGAAGAGCCTGCCGTTGCGCGCGCTCACCTCGTGCATGTTCGAGCGCAGCTTCTCGAGCAGCCGGTCGTTCGGCGCAACCGCGATGACGGGCATCTCGTCGCTCACGAGCGCGAGCGGGCCGTGCTTCAACTCGCCCGCCGCATACGCCTCCGCGTGGATGTACGAAATCTCCTTCATCTTCAGCGCGCCTTCGAGCGCGATCGGATAGTGCATCCCGCGGCCGAGGAACAGCATGTTCTCGCGCCGCGCGAGCCGCTCGGACCACGCGATGATCTGCGGCTCGAGCGCGAGCACCTTGCTCATCGCATCGGGCAGATGGCGCAGCGCATGCAGGTGCCGCTTCTCGTCCTCGTCGGGCAACCGTGCGCGCACCTGCGCGAGCGCGAGCGTCAGCAGGAACAGCGCGACCAACTGCGTCGTGAACGCCTTCGTCGACGCGACGCCGACCTCGATGCCCGCCCGCGTGATGAAGCTCGACGCGCATTCGCGCACGAGCGCGCTCGTCGGCACGTTGCAGATCGCGAGCGTGTTCAGCATGTCGAGCCGCTTCGCCGCGTGCACCGCGCCGAGCACGTCGGCCGTCTCGCCGCTTTGCGACACCGCGACGACGAGCGTCTGCGGATTCGGCACGCAGTCGCGATAGCGGAACTCGCTCGCGATCTCGACGTTCGCCGGCAAGCCGGCGATGCTCTCGATCCAGTATTTCGCGGTGAGCGCCGCGTGGTAGCTGCCGCCGCACGCGAGCAGCAGCACCGAATCCGCCGCGTTCAGCGCGCGCCACGCGCGGTCGCCGAACAGCTCGGGCATGATCGACGTGACGTCGAGCAGCGTGTCGGCAACCGCGCGCGGCTGCTCGAAAATCTCCTTTTGCATGTAGCAGCGATAGCCGCCGAGATCCGCCGCCCCGCCGTGCGCGGCGATCGTGTGCACCGCCCGCTCGACGCGCTGCCCGCTCGCGTCGACGATCCAGTGGCGATGCAACTGGATGTCGGCGACGTCGCCGTTCTCGAGATACGCGATCCGGTCGGTGACGTTCGACAGCGCGATCGCGTCGGACGCGAGAAAGTGCTCGCCGTCGCCGATGCCGACGACAAGCGGCATCCCGTCGCGCGCGCCGACGATCCGGTGCGGCTCGTCGCGGCACATCACCGCGATCGCATAGCTGCCGCGCAGCCGCGCAACCGCGCGCCGCACAGCGTCGAACAGGTCGCCGTCGTACAGATGATCGACGAGATGCGCGATCGCCTCGCTGTCGGTCTGGCTTGCGAACGCGTAGCCGTGTTGCTCGAGATCCGCGCGCAGCGCTTCGTAGTTCTCGATGATGCCGTTGTGCGACAGCGCGATCCGCGCACGGGTTTCGTCCGGCGAAGCGACGCCCGGCGCAGCGACGCCCGGCGAAAAATGCGGATGCGCGTTGGCGGTCACGGGCGCGCCGTGCGTCGCCCAGCGCGTGTGCGCGATGCCCGCATAGCCCGACAGCGCGCGGGCCGAGATCTCGCGCTGCAGCGTCGCGACGCGTTCGACGCTGCGCGCCCGGACGAGCCGCCGGTCCTGATAGACGACCACGCCGCACGAATCGTAGCCGCGATATTCGAGCCGCTTCAAACCGTCCACCAGGTTGGGCACGACGTCGCGCCGCGCCACCGCGCCGACAATTCCACACATATCGCTCTCCGTAAAACGATCCGCTCGGGGATCGATGAACGCGATGGTAGAATCGCCTGAATGGAATTTAATTTCAAAAATTTTAGTGTTTTGAAATTTATATGACATTTACCATCGATATGAAATTAAATTTCAGACCGACATCGCAGGAGAACCGCTTGGCCGACGCCCATCTCGACGAACTGGACCTTCGCATCCTCGCCGCGCTGCAGGCCGACGCCTCGATCTCGAACGTGGAGCTCGCCGAACGCGCGTTGTCGTCGCCGCCCACCTGCATGCGGCGCGTGCGCAAGCTGACGGAGGCCGGGATCATCGAGCGCCGGATCGCCGTCCTCGATCGCGGCAAGATCGGCGCGACCGTCACCGCGATCATCGAGGTCGGCCTCGATCGGCAGACGGCCGAGGACTACGACGCGTTCGAGACGTACGTCTGCGCGCAGCCCGAAGTGACGCAGTGCTATCGCGTGTCGCCCGGACCCGACTTCGTCGTCGTCGCGGACCTCGCCGACATGCCCGCGTACGACGAATTCGCGCGCCGGCTGTTCACGCACGCGTCGAACGTCCGCAACGTGAGAACGTTCTTCTCGACGCATCGCGCGAAATTCGAGGCGAACGCGCCGGTGAGCGTCACGCTCGGCAAGCGGGCGGGCGGCTGACGGCGTCGATCGGACGGGGTCGCTCGCGCCGGCGGGCCGTCGCTCATCGACGATGCGGTTCTGGCGTCATCCCCGCCTTCGCCTTCAATCACGATCGCATCAAAAACGGCCGGCCCCACGCGCCCCGAACGCATCGACGTCACGCTAACGGCGCCGCCCCGCCCGCGCGCGCGACGCCTCGCCGCCCGCCGCGGCGATCACCTCGGCAAGCCGCCGCGCCGCCGCATCCATCTGCTCGCGGCTGAATCCGCCGAAGCCGAGGACGAGGCCGGGGCGCGCCGTGCCCGGCGCGAACATCGGCGACACCGCGCGAACCGCGACGCCCGCCTGCGCGGCCATCGCCACGACGCGCAGGTCGTCGACGCCCGCCGCGAGCCAGAGCACCGCATGCATGCCCTGATCGCCCGGCTGCAGCCACGCGAGATCGTCGGGCAGCAGCCTGCCGACCGTATCGATCAGTTGCGCGCGATGCTCCGCATACACGCCTCGCACGCGGCGGATGTGGCGATCGAAATGCCCGTCGGCGATGAAGGCCGCGAGCACGTGCTGGTCCGCGGTCGGCGCGTGGCGATCCATCAGCACGCGCGCGCCGCGAAACGCGTCGACCAGTTCGTCCGGCGCGACCAGATAACCGAGCCGCAACGACGGAAACAGGATCTTGCTGAACGTGCCGAGATAGACGACGCGGTCCGGATCGAGCCCCTGGAGCGACGGAAACGGATAGCCCCCGAAGCGCAGTTCGCTATCGTAATCGTCCTCGATCACCCATGCGCCGTCCGTGCGCGCCCACGCGAGCAGCGCGCTGCGCCGCGCCATGCTCATCGGCATGCCGAGCGGATACTGATGCGACGGCGTGACGAACGCGGCGCGCGCATCGCGCGCGAGCCGGATGCCCGCGTCGACGTCGATGCCCTCCGCGTCGACCGGCACGCGCACCATCGCATCGCGCCGCCCCGCGCATTCGAGAATCGCGGTAATGCCGCGATACGCGGGATTTTCGACCCACGCGCGATCGTGCGCGCCCAGCAGCACCTGGCACGCGAGAAAGAGCCCCTGCTGCGTGCCGCTCGTGACGATGATCTGATCGGGCTCGCAATGCACGGAGCGGGACTTGCGCACATAGTCGGCGATCGCTTCGCGCAGCGGCAGCACGCCCTGCGGCTCCGCATAGCCCATCGGCGCGGCGGCTCCCTTCGCCCGCAGGCGGTTGCCGAGGCGGCGCCACACGTCGTCGGGCGCCGTCGCGCCGACCGGCACCGAAATCGCGAACGGCACCGGCGGCAAGGGCTCGAACTCCCTCGCGACGCGCGCATACGCGGCAGCCGGCTGCGGCAGGGCCGAACGCGCCGCCGACGTCTCGCGGCGGCGCGCGGCGCGCGGCGCTTCGCGAGCGATTCGCGAATGCGGCGGCTCGGCGAGCGCATGCGCGACGCGGGTCCCGACGCCGCCTTGCGACTCCAGAAACCCTTCCGCGATCAACTGCTCGTAGGCGTCGACCACCGTGCCGCGCGCGATCCGCAGCGACGCGGCGAGAAACCGCGTGGACGGCAGCGCGTCGCCCGGCTCGACTTCGCCGTCGCGAACGGCGTCCCGCAGCGCTTGCGCCAACTGCCTGCTCAGGTTGCCGGCCGCTCGGTCGAGCGCGCCGAGCGACGGAATCTCGATGATGCGGGCGCGTCTCGCCATAATTCCGGTTCACCAGAAACTGTTCAAACTGGCTCTACAGAATAAACCAGTTCGAGACGACAATGGCTGCATCGTTCAACCCCGATTTCAAACCCCCGACTTCAACCCCGATACGCTGCGCGAACGCAGCCCGACCGTGGAGCCGCCATGTACGTCCCCGCCCATTTCGACGAACGCCGCACCGACGTCCTGCACGCGCTGATCGCGCGACACCCGCTCGGCATCCTGATCACGCACGGCGCCGGCGGACTCGACGCGAATCACATTCCGTTCGAGCTCGCGCCGGGCGACGGACCGCTCGGCGCGCTGCGCGCGCACGTCGCGCGCGCGAACCCCGTCTGGCAGCACGTGTCGAGCGGCGACGAGGTTCTCGTCGTGTTCCGCGCGGGCGACGCCTACATCTCGCCGAACTGGTATCCGAGCAAGCACGAATTCCACCGGCAGGTGCCGACGTGGAACTACGTTGTCGTCCATGCGCACGGACGGATCGCCGTTCGCGACGACGAGCCGTTCGTGCGCGGCGTGGTCGCGCGCCTCACGCGCACCCATGAGGCGACGCAGCCCGTGCCGTGGCAAATCGGCGACGCGCCGAAGGACTACATCGACACGATGCTGCAGTCGATTGTCGGCCTGCAGATCGACATCACGCGGCTCGTCGGCAAATGGAAGATCGGGCAGAACAAGGAGGCGCGCGACATCCGCGGCGCGGGCGAAGCGCTGAAGGCGTGCGGCAACGATACGATCGGCGACCTGATGCTCGCGAAGGCCGACGAGAATCCGGAATAGGCGCGACGACGGCGGCGACACCGGATTCGTTTCGTTCGGAATCCGGAACTCTGGCGTCGCGCGCGATGCCGGGATCGTCGTTTCCGGCAGACGAACCGCGCGCCGGCGATCCGGCGGCGCGCCGCGTCGATCGTCGGCAGCGGCTTCCCGAAGTCGAAACAACGAAGGAACAGGTTCGAACGGGCATCGTAATCGACGCCCTCATGCTCGATCGGCGCCCACTCATCACCCACATCGCGATGCAAGTCGCTAATGACTGGTTCCATAACCTCGTACGGAACAATACTCCCGGTGCGATCCTGTATTTCATCGTTTGAATCGTAGGGACCACCCCAGACAAATACATATTCCTTGTCTTTGCCATCCCAAGGAGCTTGATTTGCAGGATCTTCGTAGCGATCGAAAAACCGACGCAGCATCGCCGCCTACTGCAGTTCCGGGGACGCGGAGGCAAACCACTCATCGCCTGGCTCGAAGTGACTTAGCTCAACGTTTTCGGCTTCCGGCGGGAGATCAAGATTTCGGTAGTCCATGTCCGTCTCATTCGTCCAGTCGGCCAGACTTACATTTCGTTGGAAATTAGTGTCCTCGATGGTAAGCATCGTGGTCTGTCCCATCGTGCTTCAAAAGGCTGGATATGCTTGTGATCGCGTGACCAAGTAACGGTCGCTCAACCTGATATCCACTCGATTGCACGACGAGGATCGGATAGAGGCGTGTACGCATCGCGTTCACGCGACGGCCACATCGCTTGGTCCAATAGGATCGTTCTCTGCCAGATACCGCGTCTGGTCGCAGTAAATCCCGCGCTGCTCGTAGAGCGCGCACGGCCACGACGTGAAAGCCGCGACCGAATCATGCACATATTCGGCCAACAGTTGATCGACAGCCGCCACCGGCGCGCCCGGCGCATCCCATGCCGACAGGATCATTTGCTCGTAGGGCGTCAAGGAGCGCGGCATCGGCGGATAGCTCTGGGGACCGGCGCGACGTTCAACCGGATGACGCAGGAATTCGATGTGCCGTATGAGTCGCTTCTGCTCGCGTAAAAGCTGCTTTGCTTGCTCTTCCGGGTCTTTCGGCACGTCGTAGACCCACTCGTTCGACTGGCAGGCGGGATGATCCGCGTCGGTTCCCGCTGGCACTGCCTTACAAAATGAATCGCTGAATTTCGCGTACCTATTCCCCAGCACGCGAGCATCCGCATTGTTATGAGCCAAGACGCCACGCCACCAAAAATTAAGGTAACGATGCGGCTGGATCAGCGCTTCGAGCGTGTCGCCGGATGCGGACGGCAGGGCAGCCATATAGTCACTGTACAGCTTCACGACTCGCGCGTCGTCACGCAAATCGAAGTCCGCCCTGAAATCTACCTTCATCTGATCAAGAGGCGTCAAAGGCACTCCCGCGCGCAAGGCTTCGGCGAACATATGGCGCAGTGGAATCAACGACAGATCTTGGTGCCGCCCCTGCTCATCTGGTCCATATCCGCCTCCGACATCGGAATGCACGCCGGGGTACACGACCTCCTCGCAATTATCGGGGTAAGTCTTGTCGACGCGCACCGAATCGAGCGGAAACGCCTGCCGCACCTCGTGCGCGGCAACATAATGCACACAACGCTCGACCTCTGCCGGAATCGCCAACTCCGACGCCCAGTCGAGATGCAAGGCCGGACCACCCACCGAAGCGACTGTATCGAATAGCCCGATAAAGTTGATGCGCAACGGCACACGCACGCCGCTCGGAGCGTTCCAATACAGCTTCCCACCATCCTTTGAGCATTTTTGTTCGACAAATCGACGGGCAAATGCGCGTGCTTCCGTTGCTCCCCGAGAAAATCCAAAGATCGCCACGGTGATTTCGCGCATGTGCTTCCACGAGCCCGGCCCCCAGTCGACATCGAGGATTCGAGAAAATTCAGCCAACGCAAACTTGATGCGCAGATCTCCCCCGACACCCAGCCCCAGTCCGAGCGTTCCCCCTTCGTCGTCTTTCAATTGGTCGGTATAGCCGACGATCTTGGGGAATTGAAATGGCGTGCCGACTCCTGGCAAGTATCGCCGAAAGCATCCGGATTGCCTCGAGTCTATTGCGGCAAGAAACAGCTTTGCCACATTTGAATGTTTACGGAGCGGTAAGTCCCGATCCATGTTGTTGTTCGTGCCATCGAAGAAGAACGAGAGACTTGGATAGAGTCGGCATGCAATCATATCCCCCTTGGCAGGCGGACACTCTCGAAGGGCGCGTTTAAGGCCCCCATCGATCGCCACTTGTTTAAGCTCCTCGTTGCTAATTGGCTTCCCGCTTTGTCGGACCGTCATGACTGATCTCGCGTCTCGGTAGAATCATTTGTCCCAGCACTTGCTCGAACCGGGCGCAAACGCCAATTCGACCGTGTCGAGATTCCGAAAGATCACACACAGGTACGCATCGGTCTTGTATGGATCTGGGTCTTGGCGTGGACCGCCCGGTGGGAAATGCACTTGGACACTACGTTTCTCGCGCGGCATCGTGATTGCCTTGGTCTTCGGGTCTTCTTCCGTCCCCCAAATCCATGTTACGGTGACGGGCTTGCTCCAATCCTTCATCCCCGGAAAACAGCAAGTAGCACTCCCCCTCCCCCTTGGCTATCTACCGCCCCTGCCCAATACCTGCCGACATAGATGTCGACCGCATATCGATCCGTATGATTGACCGGCGTAATCGACAGCGCCCGCCTTTCTTCCGCTAGAGGATCATTGGGCAGAGCGCTTGAGCCCGCACAGGCGGTCAGCGCAAACACGGCGAAACATGCCGCCAAAGCTGTGTGCCGAAATTTGGCAAAGATCATCTTGTACGCCCCTATCAACGAATGCCGTGATTATGCTTGCAGCCTATCGTTCGCGGCCGGCAGCAACTGCGTCAACAACACAGCACCTTCAGACGTTGCGTCAAACGCTTCTCCATGCCGTGCAGCCAGTGCGCAGTATTCCATCCATGCGCCCGTTCCCTCAATGCCGCGCTGTCGAGCGCGATTGATCTGCCGACAGATAAACCCATATCGTTCACGCTCCGGCATGTCGGCAAGTACACTCGGCGCACGTTCTGCAAAATGCAGCAACACGCCGTCCGGCACACTCGCATCGATCAATGCATCCACCTGCCCCTGATCGAGCTTGAACGGCGGCCTGAGCGTCGCGGCGGAGGCCGGCATCCGAGCCTGACGCCAGTCGATCTGACGCAGCGCGCCTTCGCGATCCCAATACGTCCACCTCAGAATCGGCGCGAGCCATGCCTGACGCTGCGCGTCGGACAGCACCGGTCCTTTCACGAACAGCGTCTCGTCTTCCGCCGAACCGGCGAGCGTCGCGAGAATCGCCGGGTCCCAATACGCGAGCACGATCGGTTCGCCATCCGGCAAGCGCACGCGCAGAAACGACTTCAGATGCGCCGCGAGCGCTGCAAGCGGCAATGGCGATGCGAGCAGCGTCGCGCACGGCGATGACGGTCCATGTCGTTCCAGCCATGCGCGCGCCGATTCAAAGTGACTTGGGGGGATATAGACGAGGTGCGGCGAAACGGCCCGCACGTCCGCTCCGCCGTCCATCAGGCACGCGACATGATCCGATCGGACCGACAATGCACCGGGCAAACTGCCGTTCTGCAACGGGTCGACGAGCACATATAGGTGCGCCCCTAACGAATCGGCCTCGCCGAACACGGTTTGCGTATCCATCAGCCCCCCGTCGACACGAACGCCGATCGCCCCGCCGCGCGTTTCATCATGCACGGCACGCACACCGCATCCGGCTGCGTCGGCATCGGATACGGCATGCCGGCCGGGCCCGAGAAGCTGTGCATGCTGCCCTTGATGTCTATCTTGCCCGGCGCATGGATCTGGATGTCCCCGTCCTTCAGGCGGATGTACGCCTGCCCCGACGTGATCAGTATCTCCTTGTCCGCCGCGATCTCGATACGCTCCGTCGCCGACACGATTCGCACCGTCTTCTGGCCGATCAGATCGATCGTCTCGCGATGCGACTCGACACGCACGTCCCCTTTCGCGAACAGCTTGATCCCGTCCTGCGCGAACACGCTCACCTTCTCGCCCGCGCTTGCCACGAACGACTTCCCCGTCGCGACGAACGCGCTTTGGCCCGCGACGACGTTCACGTGCCGATCCGCCGACGCGTGCAGCGACTGAAACGTCGTCAGGCCCATGCCGCCCGCGCTGCCGAGCAGCATCGCCGGCACCTTGAAGCCGTTCGCGCTGCCCGTCCCGCCGCCCGACGTGCGCCCGCCGCTCAAGCCCGGCTCGACCGGCTGCCGCGTCGCGTCGGTCAGTTCCGTGAGCGCGTCGTGACCCGCTTTCAGACTCTCCGCGCGATGCTGCTCGCTCAGCGACGATTGCTGCGCGAGCACCTCGGCCGCGTCCTTCAGTTGATCGCGCGCCGCGTCCACGTCCAGTTGCTCGGCGTCATGGCGGGTCGAGTGCGTGCCGATGTACAGGCCGCGATTCGCGCGGACCGCGCCGTATTGGTCGGCATGCAACGTGAAGCCCGAGCCGAGATAGCGGCCGCGCGTGTTGCCCTGCTGAACGATCCCGTAGCCGAGCGTCAGATGGCTGTAGTCGCCCCGCGTCTTGCTCAGCAGACGCGCGCGCACCTGTCCGGTCGCATCGTCGAGCTGCATCTCGCTGTAACCGCCGCCGCCTCCGTATTCGCGCGACTGGAAGCCCGACAGCAGCCCGTCCGAATGCCACATCGGCGGCGTCGCCCCGCCCGGCGCGCGCGATACGATATACGGGCGGTCGCAGTCGCCGCCGACGAAATCGACATAGACGGTCTCGCCGCGACGCGGCACGTGTACGCCGCCGTACTGCTGCCCGGTATCCGACTGCGCGACCAGCAACGGCGGCGACGTCTCAAACACGTCGGGCGGACTCTGCCTGTCCCAATGGAATCGCGCGCGCACGCGGTTCAGCGGATCGGTCCAGACCTCCTCGCCGTTCGGTGTGACCACCGTCGCCATCTCGACCGACATGGCCGGCTTGCGATGCTCGAACGGGCTGCGGTATTCGATGTCGGTTCGCTGCGCGTCCACTTCGATGACGTAGAGGCCCGTCGCGCCGTCCTGCGGATGCGGCGCAACCGCGAACGCCGGGCCATAGCCCGAACGCGCCCGCTCGATGTCCGATTGCAGGCTGTACGGGAAATGCAGGCCCGAGCGGGCGATCGGCACGTTGTTCTCGATCGTCCAGCGGGCCGCGACGGCGACGAATTCCCGCTCCTTCGGATCGGCTTCGGCGTGCGCCGGATGATCGTTCAGCACGAACCGGCCGCCGACATCGACCCAGCGCGAGCCGCCGACGCCGGCGTATCGCCTCGACCGCGACTCGTATTCCTCCGCTCGAATGCGCGCCCACGCAACGCCTCGATCCGAGTCCGGATACCGGTACGCCCCCGCGCTATAGTCTTCGAGCGGCGGATACGGAATCGCCTTCTGCTCCTGCGTGCGCCAGTTCGTCTGCTCGACGTAGCGGGTCGTTTGCACCGACTGCCGGACCTCGAACGGCGTCGCCGGGCGCTGGTAGTCGCCGGAACGCGAGGCGACGTGCACGCTGTTCAACTGGCGCAGCGTTGCCCATTGCGTCAAGCCGTCGAACTCGTCGCCGGCATGGCCTCGATAGAAGTCGATCGGCTTGGCGTCCGGCAGCGCCTCGACGCGATCGACGATCCTGAGCATCGTCTTCTGCTCGCGACCGTCGTGGGTCCAGTAGCCATAGAGCCCTTCGTCTTCCATGATCCGGTTGACGAAGTGCCAGTCGGTTTCGCTCTGCCGGCAATACGAACGCTTCGCGAGCGCCCCGCTCAGCGCGAACCGGAATGCGCCCTGAAGCTGCGGATAGCGATTGAATACGTCGGACAGGATGTCCTGCGCATCGCGGTCGAGCCAGAAATGCTCGTCGCGGCGATGCCGGAGAAAGTGCAGCGCCGACGAAAAGCCGATTTGCCACGACGTCAGGCCGCCGTCGGCCCCGAGCCGGCGCACGGTATGCACGTAGCCGTGGATCGGCCGGTAGTCGGCATTCAGGTCGAGCACGCCGCGCGGCTGCTGGAGCCACAGCGTCACGGGCTGCGCGATCAGCGCGTCGGGATTCAGGTCGTCGCGCGTGGTCGCGGCGTCGATTGTCCACGTGTAATCGCGGCCGAGCCTGGCGTCGCCGACCGCGCGCAACGGAATCAGCGTGTTCGCGCCGAGCGGCGTGTCGAGCTTCAGCAGCCGCTCGCGCTGCAACAGCCCACGATGAATCGCCTCGAAGATCGGCGCAAACGCCGCCTCCTGCGGCCCGCGTGGCCCCAACGTCATGGTTCAAATCCTTTTTTTTCTCAGGTTCGCCGGAATGGGGCGCGTCGCGCCCCTTGTTGTCAGGCGATCGAGCGCGGTATCGGTACCGGCGAACCGCCTTCTTTGGCGAATAAGGATACCAAATCTGCTGGGGAAAACTTGAAAGCAGCCAGCCCCCGGCGCGCCGGCCAAGTCTGGCTAACCAAAATGGACAGATATTTTGCGAATATTCCTCTACTTTTCACGCTGGAAAGATTGATACGTCAGGTCTTTCCGATTTCATTGTCCGCCGCGTCACCCGGCTGCCGGCTTTCTTGACCGGACGAGCCGGGGCGCCGTGTCTCACATTGCGCCCAATCCCGCCGCGGCGATCGACGCCGCCCACCCGAGCAGCGCGACGCCGAGCGGCGCGCTCAGCCGCCGGCCGTGCGGCAGGTTCTTCTCGGCCGACATCGCCGCGCCGATCGCGAGCATCCAGCCGACGCTGCCCGCGCCCACCACAAACATCAGACACATCAGCATCCAGCAGCACCCGACGCAAAAGAGCCCGTGGCGCATGCCGAGCGCGAAGCTGTCCCGCCGCGGATGCCTGCCCCGCCACTGCTCGCTCACGAACATCAGCGGCGAGCGGCACTTGTCGAGGCAGCGATACTTGAGCGGGCTGAACTGATAGCCGCCCGCGAGCGTCAGCACGATCGCGCCGACGAGCCATCCATGCCACGCGAGCCACGGCGTGCGCCGCGCGAGCGCGTGCAGGCCGGCGTCGCCGGCGTGGACGACGAGCCCGAACGCACTCCATGCCGCGAGATAGCCGAGCACGACGAGCAGCATCAGCCGGCTGCGGTCCGGCCGCGCGGCCGTCAGGCGCTCGAACGTTCGCAGCAGCGGCAGCACGGTCGGCAGCATCATCGCGACGATCATCAGCAGCCACGCGGCGACGTGCAGCACTGCCGGCACGATCGCACCCCCTGCCGGAATCAGCCGGCACAACCCGGCGAGATTCGTCGCGGACCAGTCGACAGGATGAAGAAAACGCGCATACGGGCTGCTGCCCCACATCCACAACGCGCCCCATGCCGCGACGATCGACGCGATCGCGAGCGGCACGAACACGCGGCGCGACGAAGTCGCGTTCATGACGATGCGCGCTTCGTGGATGCGCAACGGCGCTTCGCGCCGATACGCATTACGAATTGAACGTGAAGAAACCCTGGATCGCGTTCTGTCCGCTCAGGTCGAGATCGATGCCGAGCTTCTGTTCCTGCATGCGGAACGTGCCGGCCTTGCCGACGAACGCGGGCGATCCGGGGATCGTCGAGAAGATGCTCTCGACGAGCTTCGTCGGTTCGCCGGTCGGCCCCAGGTACGGTTCGAGCTCGGCGTAGGTGGTGTTGCCCACCTTCAGCGTGCCCCGACCGTCGCGCACGTCGAAATCGATCTGCGCGCGCTCGATCGCGATGATGTCGCCGAAGAGCTTCGAGAAATCGGCGAGCGGCCCGCCGCGTTCGCCGCGATAGACGCTGGCGAGCGCATCGAATTGCGCATCGGTCGCGCGTTCGTCGATGAAGATGATCACCCGCCAGTTGCCCTGCAGGATGTTGCCCGGCACGAACGCGGCAAACGCGACCGTCAGCCCCGACACGTCGACGTCGTCGATCCTGCCCTTGTCGTAGTGGTAGGCGACCGTCGCCCGGCACGTGCCGTTGTCGGGGTCCTCGCCGATCCAGCACGGGCAAAGCACCTTGCAATCGCATACTTCGAGTATGCGTCCCTCCAGGCTGTAGCTCATGATGACCTCCACCGCGACGAACATACCGGATTCGAGCCGGTCCATCGGTTAACTATATTCACGCCGCCCCGGCGTGGCGGCCCCTTCGCGACCCATGAAAACCCTAGGGTCTTTTACATACGAAACGCGGTTCGCCGCGTTTCCGTCGACGTGCGTCGAATGGTTGCGCGATCGAATGGCGCGCCGAAACGATGCGGCCGGCTGCTCGCGAATGTTTCATCACCAATTTCGCGGCCCGCCTGTGCTGCTCGCCGCTGCACAATCGGCCACGTCGGCTACCCGTCCGAGTGCATGAAACCGATCCGACCGTATTGTCAAACGAAAGGCGACGCCTATACTCACGTCAGACAACACACGACGCATAGCGAAACGAGGCGGCGCGAGACCCAACGCGCCAGACGGTTCACCGCCCGGCGCGCCGCCGATTTCCCACTTCGATCCAGACAGCGTTGCGGAGGCCACCGTGAGCACCGTCTACACAGCCCATGAATCGCCGCGTGCGATCGGCATAATCGCCCGGATCTACACCGCGTGCCTGCTGATCGGCTTCGCGCTCGTGCCCGCGTTCCTGATCGCCTACGTGCGATTCTTCGTCGATCCGCGGCTGATCTTCGAAAATCATCAGTTCCACGAACTGGCGATCGCCGCCGCGACGCTCGAGGGCCTGTTCGTCACCTACGTGACGTGGCGCTGCTATCTGTCGTCGGGCGAGCCGCTGCTGCGCTGGCTCACGCTCGGCTTCCTCGGCTTCGCGTTGATCTACTCGCTGCACGGCGCGTTCACCGGCATGGCGCACCGGAACATCTGGCTGTTCCTGCTGTACGGGCCCGCGTCGCGCCTCGTGATGTCGCTCCTGCTGCTCGTCGGGCAACTGTCGTACTTCCGGGACGCCGATCCGCCCGAGCAGCGCACGCGGTTCTCGACGTGGCTGCCGTGGATCGTCGGCTTCGTGCTCGTCTGCTTCGCGGTCGCCGCCATCTCGTACTCGCCGATCGCCGGCCATCCGTGGACGCGCACCTCGATGGAAGGCGGCGCGATGATCGTGTCGCTCATCAACGTCGCGCTGCTGCTCGCGCGGCGCATCCGCTCGCCGCTGATGCTCGTCTACGCCATCTCGGTGACGTCGTTCGCGCTGTCGTCGATCGCATTCATTCTCGGCAAGCCGTGGAATCATATGTGGTGGCTCGCGCATGCGATCTTCGCGGGCGGCTTCTTCATGCTGAGTTTCGGCGTCGTCCAGGCGCTGATGACGACTCGCTCGTTCGCGACCGTCTACAGCCAGCAGGATCTGATGGCGCGGCTCGCCGAATCGATGGCGCGCACCGAAGGCGCGCTGCAGGAGCTCAAGCGCACCAATCAGAAACTCGAGCACCTCGCGACCACCGATCCGCTGACGGGCGCGTCGAACCGGCGCAAGTTCATCGAGCAGATGCAGGCGGAAATCGCGCGCGCGAAGCGCGACGGCACCGCGTTCTCGCTGCTCGCGCTCGATCTCGACAACTTCAAGACGATCAACGACAACTACGGCCATCAGGTCGGCGACGTCGTGCTGCGCAATTTCGTGCGCCAATGCCTCGCGGCGATCCGCCCCTACGACCACATCGCGCGCGTCGGCGGCGAGGAGTTCATGGTGCTGCTGCCGCGCATGCTCGCCGACACGGCGAGCGGCATCGCGGAGCGCGTGCGGACCACGATCGCGAACGCGCCGTTCGGCATCGACGGCAAGCATACGCCCGTGACCGTGAGCATCGGCGTGTCGCAATACGGGCGCGACGGCGACACCGTCGACGAAATCCTGAGCGCCGCCGACAAGCTGCTCTATCGCGCGAAAAACGAGGGTCGCAATCGCGTGGTCTCGTCGTAGGCGGCAGGACGGACGCGAAGTACGCATCGTCGACGATTCGATCGGCAGCGTGCATGCCGACGCATCGCTCGCGCGCACCCGGCAACGCCGCGTGCGCACGTTCGAGTTCGTTTGAGCGGCGCGACAGCCGATTCCGGCCCAACTTCCGAGCGGCATCGCGCGCCGCCCACGTTGCGCACGCCACGCGGTTTGCGCGATTTTTTCATCGAACGAAGCACTCTATACGCCGAATCGTCGCGCCGCATTCCTAGAATGCCCGTCACGTTACAAACGAAGTCGCGCTCTGCGGCCTGCTCGACGCGAGCATCGCATACACGAACAACCAGTCGGGCAAGAGCGCATGAGCAGCACGCGCTCTATCGCTGCGCAGCCGTCATCGGAAATCTCCCAAACCCCGCTTGCTTTTCCACTGGCGGCGCTTTCGTGTAATGCGGCTTCAGCGATGCGACCTTGATTTATCAAGGTTTTTGCGACCGGTCGGGAATTTCGAGGAATAGTTGATGGTGCCGGGGACCGGACTCGAACCGGCAAGCCAGTTAAGGCGGCGGATTTTCGTCACACTGCTTCTTTCGAAGCCGGCGCCGCGCGGCGCCGTTCGTGCGCTGGACTATGCCTTCGCCATTGCGCGCGAGCCTTGCTGCCGCTCATGCGCGTTAGGCGCCCCCCGTCTAGTCTCTACACCTTCCCCGCCGCCGCGCTCTCGGCCGCTTCGGGGCTTGGCTCGGCGTTGCCTCGGCGCATCGCGCGCCAGGGGTTTCGCCGAATTTGAAGGGTTCTGCACCGGCCGTTTCCGGCCGGGCACTCAATCGTTTAAGTCCGCTATGTTTACCAATTTCATCACCCCGGCAAGGGCGGACGCGATTCTACCACTGCTCGCGCGCGCCCTTCCGATTTGCCCCTGAAAATGCAGCCCGAGCACGCTCGATCCGGCGTCGCCCGAAGCCGCCGCTCATTCTCCAGACATCGCCGCCGTCGACCGCCATCGCCGCCGTCATCAGTTCTTCATCGACGCCCCCGATAATCCCGTCGACGAAAACGTTTACACGCATCCGCCTCCCGCCTCATGACGCCGACCATCAAAGACGTCGCCGCGCTCGCCGGCTTTTCGATCGCAACCGTGTCGCGTGCGATCAACGCGCCGCACACGGTCCATCCCGCGACGCTCGAAAAGATTCACGCGGCAATCGGCGCGCTGCGCTTCCGCCCGAATCCGCTCGGCCGGCAACTGCGCAGCGACCGCACGCAATTGATCGGCGTCGTGCTGCCGACGCTCGCGAATCCGGTGTTCGCCGAATGCCTGCAAGGCGTCGATGAGCTCGCGACGCAAGCCGGCTTCAAGCTGATCGTGATGTCGACCGAATACGACGCGATGCGAGAGCGTCATGCGATCGAGACGCTGCGCGCGCAGCGCGTCGAAGGGCTGATGCTGACCGTCGCCGACGCCGACGCGCACCCGCTCCTCGACGAGCTCGACCGCGACGGCCCGCTCTACGTGCTGATGCACAACGACACGCCGCATCGTCCGTCGGTCGCGGTCGACAACCGCCGCGCCGCGTACGACGGCGTGCGGATGCTGATCGAGCGCGGCCATCGGCGCGTGCTGATGCTCGCGGGCTCGCTCGACGCGTCGGACCGCGCGCGCCTGCGCGTGCGCGGCTATGCGCAGGCGCTCGGCGAGCACGGGCTCGAACCGCTGCCCGCGCTCGAGCTCGATTTCAACGCGCCGGCGCTGCCGCACGCGATGCTCGCGCATCTGACCGCGCGCGCATCGCGGCCGACCGCGCTCTTCTGCAGCAACGACTGGCTCGCGATGGTCGTGATCCGCGGGCTGCGCGACGCGCGCCTCGCGGTGCCCGACGACATGTCGGTGCTCGGCTTCGACGGCCTCGCGGTCGGCGAGCTGCTCGCGCCGCCGCTCGCGAGCGTCGCGACGCCGAATCGCGAGATCGGCCGCGCCGCATGGCGGCGTCTTGCCGAGCGCATCGCCGGCAAGCGCCATGCGCAACCCGCGCTGACCTTGCCGCACGCGGTGCGCGATGGCGCGACCGTCGCGCCGCCGCGCGATGCGCACAGTGCGCGCGCGTCGCGCATCGCGTGAAACCCGCTTTCGCCCGCTTTTGCCCTCTTCGCCCCTTTCGCTTCGCCCATCCAAGGAGACCTGTCGTGACCGTCCGCCGTTCACCTCTCCCGCGCTCGCCGTTCGCCGCCGCGCGCCGCGCGTGCGCCGCCGTGCTGCTCCCCGTCGCGTCGCTCGCGCTGTCGCTCGGCGCATCCGCCGCGCACGCGGAAGACACCGCGATCTGCTACAACTGCCCGCCCGAATGGGCCGACTGGGCCGCGCAGATCGCGGCGATCAAGCAGAAGACCGGCATTCGCGTGCCGTTCGACAACAAGAACTCCGGCCAGGCGATCGCGCAGTTGATCGCCGAGCAGAAGAGCCCCGTCGCGGACGTCGTCTATCTCGGCGTGTCGTCGGCGTTCCAGGCGAAGGACAAGGGCGTCGTCGCGCCGTACAAGCCCGCGCACTGGAACGACATCCCGGCGAACCTGAAGGATGCGCAGGGCTACTGGTTCGCGATCCACTCGGGCACGCTCGGCTTCTTCGTCAACAAGGACGCGCTCGACGGCAAGCCTGTGCCGCGCTCGTGGGCCGATCTGCTGAAACCCGAGTACAAGGGGATGGTCGGCTATCTCGATCCGTCCAGCGCGTTCGTCGGCTACGCGGGCGCCATCGCGGTGAACCAGGCGCTCGGCGGAAGCTTCGACAATTTCCAGCCGGCGCTCGACTGGTTCCGCAAGCTGAAGGCGAACCAGCCGATCGTGCCGAAGCAGACCGCGTACGCGCGTGTGCTGTCCGGAGAAATTCCGATCCTGCTCGACTACGACTTCGACGCGTATCGCGCGAAGTACAAGGACCATGCGAACGTCGAATTCGTGATTCCGAAGGAAGGCACGATCGCGGTGCCGTACGTGATGAGCCTCGTGAAGGGCGCGCCGCACGACGCGAACGGCAAGAAGGTGCTCGACTTCGTGCTGTCCGACGAAGGCCAGAAGCTGTGGGCGAACGCGTATCTGCGGCCGGTGCGCGCGCAGGCGCTTAGCGCCGACGTCGCCGCGAAGTTCCTGCCGGCGGGCGAATACGCGCGGGCGAAGAGCGTCGACTTCGGCAAGCTCGCGGCCAGCCAGCAGGCGTTCGGCAAGCAGTATCTGCAAGTGATGCAATAAGCCATGCGCCAGGCGGCGCGCGCTTCGCCGTTCGCCGCCCGTCATCCTCATCCGCACGAGTCGATCCCACGATGTCCGATCTCACGTTCCCGTCGCGCTGGCGCATCGCGCTCGTCGCGCCCGCGCTCGCCGTGTTCGTCGCGTTCTGGCTGCTGCCGATGGTCTCGCTCGTGCGGGTGTCGGCGAACGGCGCGTTCGTCGACACCTATCTCGCGCTGCTGTCGAACCCGCGCTACATGAAGAGCCTCGCGTCGACGGTCGCGCTGTCCGCGGCCGTCACGCTCGCGACGCTCGCGCTGTCGACGATCGCGGGCCTCTTGCTCGCGCGCCGCACGTTCGCGGGCAAGCGCACGCTGATCGCGCTGCTCACGTTTCCGCTCGCGTTTCCGGGCGTCGTCGTCGGCTTCATGGTGATCATGCTCGCCGGGCGGCAGGGCTTGATCGGCATGCTGTCGCAAAAGCTCGCCGGCGATCGCTGGGTGTTCGCGTATTCGGTCGCGGGCCTGTTCGTCGGCTATCTGTATTTCTCGATTCCGCGCGTAATCGTCACCGTCATCGCGGCGGCGTCGAAGCTCGATCCGTCGCTCGAGGAGGCGGCGCGCTCGCTCGGCGCGTCGCGCTGGCACGTGCTGCGCGACATCGTGCTGCCCGCGCTCGCGCCGGGCCTCGTCGCCGCGGGCGCGATCTGCTTCGCGACCGCGATGGGCGCGTTCGGCACCGCGTTTACGCTCGCGACCGATCTCGACGTGCTGCCGATGACGATCTACACCGAGTTCACGCTGAACGCGAACATCGCGACGGCGGCCGGCTTGTCGATCGTGCTCGGGATCGTCACGTGGGCGGTGCTGGCGCTCGCCCGGAATCTGACGGGCCAGGCGACGGCCGCATCCGCGTGAGCAGGACGCAACGACGGACGAATCGCCGCCGTTGCAAAGAAAAGGTCATCCGGCGCCCGGGCGAGACGCCGGAACCGCGCGCCTCGACCGCCCTCGCCGGCGCGGCGATTACTTCTTCGTCGACGACAACTGCCCCTTCGGGTTGGTCAGCCAGTTGTTCGCGTTGACGACGAGCGTATTGGCGTTGGTGAGCAGCGTGCCGAGCGCGCTGCTGTTGATCGTGAACGTGCCGCCCAACAGGTTGAACGTGCCGTCGATCAGGTTGTCGCCGCCGTGAATGCGCTTGCACTGCTCCATCGTTATCGTTTGCATCGATCACTCCCTCCTCGTAGACAACAAAAAAGAACGGGGCTGCCACTCTCGTTCCGTATGCAACCAGACCCTGGCCATCGACAATCGCCCCCGCAACGTGCCGCATGACGCGCCGTGTTCGAGCGTGCCGTCGTACGACGCGCGTGGCGTTCAGCCCGTTTGCCCGGACTCCTGAACACCATTCGGCGACTCAATATAGCGTAACGGCATGCGCGGCGACATCGGGAGAACCGGCGATTAGACGGATTGCTCGGCGCTCGGCGAGCGCGATGCGAACGACGGGAAGCGCGCCCGCCGGAACGATTCCGCGCATCGCCATGCTTCGCGCCCCCGCCTGCGTGCCGCTGCGCCGTCATCAGTTCTTCATCGACACCGCCGATAATCCCGTCGACGAAAACGTTTACATCGCTTGCGCACGCCCATGACGCCCCCCCTGAAGGACGCAGCCCCGCTCGCCCGCCCCGCCGTCTCGGGCGGCTCCGACGAGCCGCCCGCGGTCCGCCGCCCGCGCCGCGCGCCGTTCGACTGGCTCGCCGCCGCGCAATGGGCGGTCACGCTCGCGCTGTGCGCGTTCCTGATCGTGCCCGTCGCGATGTCGGTGCTCGCCGGGCTCACGGTCAACTATTTCCGCGGGCCGTCGAGCGGGCTCACGCTGCGCTGGCTCGGCGAAGTGTGGGCGCAATATCACGGCTCGGTGTTCCTGTCGCTCGAAGTCGCGCTCGCGACGCTCGCCGTCACGCTCGTCGCGGGCGTGCCCGCCGGCTACGCGCTCGCGCGCAGCCGCAGCCGCGCCTCGCGCGTCATCGAAGAGGCGCTCGTGCTGCCCGTCGCGCTGCCGGGCCTCGCATCCGCGCTCGCGCTGCTCTCCGTCTACGGCAGCTTCGCCGCATTGCGCACGAGCATGTGGTTCATCGTCGTCGGCCACGTGGTGTTCACGCTGCCGTTCATGGTCCGCGCGGTCGCGGCCGTCGCCGCGCGCGCCGATCTGCGCACGCTCGAAGAAGGCGCGGCGAGCCTCGGCGCATCGTTCGCCACGCGCTTTGCAACGATCGTGCTGCCGAACCTGCGCCCCGGCATCGTCGCGGGCGCGCTTGCGGTGCTCACGCTGTCGATCGGCGAATTCAACCTCACGTGGATGCTGCACACGCCCGACACAAAGACGCTGCCCGTCGGCCTCGCCGACACGTACGCGTCGCTGCGCCTCGAAATCGGCAGCGCGTACACGATCCTGTTCCTGCTGATGACGCTGCCGCTGCTCGTCGCGATGCAGCGGCTCGGCGTCGAGCCGGCCGGCGCGCGCGGCGACGCGCGCAAGCGCCGCTGATTTTCCGGCGACGTCGCGCTTTCGCCGTCTTTCGCCGCGCATTCGTTCCATCGCCGCCATTGTCGTTACCTTTATCGTTACCTTTTCCGCCGCCTCGCCGATGAAACTCGACTCCGTACCGATCACCCTGACCCGTTGCGCGAAGACCTTCCACGGCGCGCGAGTGCTGGAGCCGCTCGATCTCGCGATCCGCGCGGGCGAGACGCTCGTGCTGCTCGGCCCGTCCGGCTGCGGCAAGACGACGACGCTGCGCCTGATCGCCGGGCTCGACGTGCCCGATGCGGGCGGCGCGATCGCGTTCGGCGCCGACGACGTGACCGCGCTGCCGATCGAAAAGCGCGGCGTCGGCATGGTGTTCCAGAACTACGCGCTGTTTCCGAACCTGTCGGTGCGCGGCAATGTCGGCTATGGGCTGCGGATCCGCCGCACCGAGCCGCGCGTGCTGCGCGAGCGCGTCGACGAGTTGCTCGCGATGATGCGGCTCGCCGCGCACGCGGACAAGCCGGTCGACGCACTGTCGGGCGGCCAGCGCCAACGCGTGGCGCTTGCGCGCGCGCTCGCGGCGCGCCCGCGCGTGCTGCTGCTCGACGAGCCGCTGACCGCGCTCGACGCGCAGTTGCGCGACGCGCTGCGCCGCGAGATGAACGCGCTCTTGCGCGCGCTCGGCGTGACGACGGTCTACGTGACGCACGACCAGGCCGAGGCGATGGAGCTCGGCGACCGGATCGTCGTGATGAGCGCGGGGAAGATCGAGCAGATCGGCACGCCGCGCGACGTCTACTATCGGCCGGCGTCCCGCACGGTCGCGCGCTTCATCGGCACGCTGAACCGGCTCGAAGGCGTGTGGCGCGACGGCGCGCTCGTGACGACGGGCGGCGCGCTCGCCGTCGCGTCGCCGGCAAACGAGCTATTCTTTCGACCGGAGGACGCGCGCCTCGTCGATCCGTCGGATGCGCCGCTGCGCGGGGCGGTCGCGAACTGCGCGTTCCTCGGCGAGCGCACGCGCGTGACGATCGAGCACGCGGCGCCCGACGCGCTCGTCATCGACGTGCCGGGCCGCGTCGATCTCGCGCGCGGCACCGCGGTCGGCGTCGCGATCGCGGCCGAGGGGCTCCTCGCGCTCGCGTGACGCGTCGCGCGCGATGCGCACCGCGCACCGTGCGACGTGCGACGTGCGACGTGCGACGGCGCGAATACACGACACGAACCCCATACGATCACAACGAGGAACGACGATGCTGCTTGCCCACATCAGCGATCTGCACATCAAGCGGCCGGGCGCGCTCGCGTATCGGCGCGTCGACACGGCCGCGCATCTCGCGCGCTGCGTCGCGCGGCTGAACGCGCTCGAGCCGCGCCCGGACGCGGTGCTCGTCACGGGCGACCTGACCGACTTCGGCGACGACGACGAATACGCGCATCTGAAATCGCTGCTCGCGCCGCTCGCGATGCCGTACTACCTCATCGTCGGCAACCACGACGATCGCGCGGCGCTGCGGCGCGCGTTCCCCTGGCGCGCGGAGCTGCAGTCGGGCGCGTTCGTCCAGTACGCGCTCGATCTCGGGCCGCTGCGCGTGATCGCGCTCGATTCGCAGATTCCGGGCGCGAGCGGCGGCACGCTGTGCGACGCGCGGCTCGCGTGGCTCGCCGGCCAGCTCGACGCCGCGCGCGATCGCCCCGTGATCGTCGCGCTCCATCATCCTCCGTTCGCGTGCGGCATCGGCCACATGGATGCGATGCGGCTCGCCCCGGACGCGTCGAGCCGGCTCGATGCGCTGCTGCGCCGCTTTCCGAACGTCGAGCGCGTGCTGTGCGGGCACGTGCATCGAACGATGTTCGCGCGCTTCGGCGGCACGATCGCATCGGCCGTGCCCGCGCCCGCGCATCAGGTCACGTTCGATCTGCGCGACGGCGGGCCATCGTCGTTCTCGATGGAGCCGCCCGCGTTCGCCGTGCATCGCTATGCGCCGGGCGCCGGGCTCGCGTCGCATCACGTGTACGTCGATGCGAGCGACGGGCCGCATCCGTTCTTCGAGCCGACGGGGGCGCTGATCGATTGATCGATCGGGAGGCTGCACGACCGCGCGACGCCGCGCAGCGCCCCGGTCGCGCGACACATGCTCGCGCGCCCCTCGCCCCCGTTCATCATCCAGGCGAACCGGTGCGGCGCGAGCCATCCGCTTCACGCCGCATGTCGCATTCAGCGCACGCCGCTCGTCCGGTCGATGACCGCGAGCAAACCGGCGAGCGCCTGCTTGCACGCGCCGGCCTGCGGCCTGTCGGCGCGCAGCGCGGCGAGCGCGCGATCGATCGCGTCATCAACCGCATGCCAGTCGGCCGCCGCGCGCGGCTTGAGCGACGGCTCCGCATCGTCCCACGACGTTTCCAGATCCTTGATGCGCGCCTTCGCGCCGGCGAGATCGCCCTTGTCGACGAGCTTCGCGACGTCGGCGGCGATCGCGCGGAACGACGACAGATCGCCGAGCTTCGAGACGGTCGCGGCTTCGGCCACGCTCGGCGCGACGCCCGCCGGCGACACGGCGCCGATGCCGAATGCGGCGGCCGCCAGCGCGGGCGCGACGGCGAATGCAATGAGCTTGCGCTTGATCATGTCAAATCTCCCGGTGGTGAATGCGAACAAAACGGTTGAATGCGACGTCGGCTTCGACTTGCGTCCACGTCCGCGTCCGTCTCAGCGTCCGCGCGCCGGTGCGCCTGGCCGGCCCGCGCGCGCGGCGACGACGCTCAGCCCCGCGACGAGCCCGACGATCACCGCGAGAAACACGGCGCTCGTCCTGATCGTGCCGAGCCCGAGGCCGCCGTATGCTTGCGCCTGCGACAGGAAATCGCCAAGCGACGCGCCGAGCGGACGCGTGAGGATGTACGCGAGCCAGAACGCGAGCACGCGGTTCATCCCGCCGAGCGCGGCCGCCGCGACGAGCGCGATCGCGCCGCCGAACGCGACGATCCCGAGCCGGAATCCGAGGCCGAGCGCCTCGGTCGCGAGATCGCCCGCCGCCGTGCCGAGCGCGAACGTCAACAGGATCGCGGCCCAGTAGAACGCCTCGCGGCGCGGCGTGACGATCGTGTGGATCGACAGCGTCCGCTCGCTGCGATACCAGAGCGCGAACGTCGCCGCGAGCGCGGCGGCAAAGAGCGGCGTGCTGACGTAGAGGCTGACGCCGAGGCCGTCGGTCAGCGCATCGGTGATCTGCGTGCCGACGATGCTGACGAGGACGATGTTCAGCCAGTAGATCCAGGGCACATACGCACGCGCGCGCAATTGCAGCGCGAGCGCGCACACCAGCAGGCCGGCCATCAGCGCGCCCGTGACGGCCGCGCCGAGCCCGACGTGGACGGCGAGATAGTCGGCGCCGGTCTCCCCGACCGTCGTCGACATGATCTTGACGACCCAGAACGCGAGCGTGACTTCCGGGACTTTGTTGAGCATGCCTGCGGCGGCAGGCGAACGGGCTGGCTGGTTCAATCGGGCTCTCCTTGTCGCACCGGTTGCGAGGAGCGAGCCGGATTCCGGCAACGGCGGTGCGGCGCATGACGAACGCTCCCACGACTCGCTCGGACGCCACTATGCAAGCGCGCGGCTTAAGGCGAAATTAACGGGGCGCAACGGGGGCGTAAGGGGGCGACGCACGACGAGCGGCGAACGAGCCGCCCGCCAGCAGAATTTCGAGGGGTCCGGTATGATCGGCGCTCGCGGCATTTCTCCTCCCCTGTTTCGATCGACGACCGGACGGCGCGCGCACCGTGCGCGCCGCACTTCGCCCACACGCACCATGTCCTCGCAGCCTCGCCACTCCGCCGGCGCGACCGGCCACTACTCGCGCAGCCTGTTGCTGCTGCTCGCGACGATCGCCGGCGTATCGGTCGCGAACATCTATTACAACCAGCCGCTCCTCGACAGCTTCCGCGCGTCGTTTCCAGGCAGCGCGTCGTGGATCGGCGTCGTGCCCACCGCGACGCAGCTCGGCTACGCGACGGGCATGTTCGTGCTCGCGCCGCTCGGCGATCGCTTCGACCGGCGCACGCTGATCCTGTTGCAGATCGCCGGGCTGTCCGCCGCGCTGATCGCGGCCGCGGCCGCGCCGACGCTCGCCGTGCTCGCGGCCGCGAGCCTCGCGATCGGCATCCTCGCGACGATCGCGCAGCAGGCGGTGCCGTTCGCCGCCGAGATCGCGCCGCCCGCGGAGCGAGGGCAGGCGGTCGGCACCGTGATGAGCGGCCTGTTGCTCGGCATCCTGCTCGCGCGCACGGCGGCGGGCTTCGTCGCCGAATATTTCGGCTGGCGCGCGGTGTTCGGCGCGTCGGTCGCGGCGCTCGCCGCGCTCGCGGCCGTGATCGTCGCGCGCCTGCCGCGCAGCTCGCCGACGTCGACGCTGCCCTACGGCAAGCTGCTCGCGTCGATGTGGCACCTTGCACGGGAGTTGCGCGGGCTGCGCGAGGCGTCGATGACGGGCGCCGCGATCTTCGCCGCGTTCAGCGCGTTCTGGCCGGTGCTCACGCTGCTGCTCGCGGGCGCGCCATTCCATCTCGGCCCGCAGGCGGCCGGCCTCTTCGGGATCGTCGGCGCGGCGGGCGCGCTCGCCGCGCCGTACGCGGGCCGCTTCGCCGACAAGCGCGGGCCGCGCGCGATCATCTCGCTCGCGATCGCGCTGATCGCCGTCTCGTTCGTGATCTTCGCGCTGTCGGGCACGAGCATCGTCGGGCTCGTGATCGGCGTGATCGTGCTCGACGTCGGCGTGCAGGCCGCGCAGATCTCGAACCAGTCGCGCATCTATGCGCTGAAGCCCGATGCGCGCAGCCGCGTGAACACCGTATTCATGGTCTGCTACTTCATCGGCGGCGCGATCGGCTCGTCCGCGGGCGTCGCCGCGTGGCGCGCGACGGGCTGGCTCGGCATGTGCGCGGTCGCGCTGCTGTTCACGTGCGCCGCGGCATTCGTTCACTATCGCGGCGGCGCGCGATCGCGGTGAGCGCGGCCGCCGCTATTGCACCCGCTGGCGCGCCGGATCGAACACGAACGACAAGCCGACGCTGCCGAGAATCGCGACGGTCGCGATCACGGTCGCGAGCGTGACGGGCTCGCCGAGCAACAGCGCGCCGAGCGCGACCGCAACGACCGGATTCACGTACATGCAACTGCTCGCGATGATCGGGCTCGTATGGCGGATCAGGTAGCCGTACGCGACATACGCGGCCATCGTGCCCGCGAGCATCAGATAGACGAACGCGACGCCGGGCACGAACGCGACGCGCTCGATGCGCTCGCCGAGCAGCCACGCGATGCAGGTCGACGCCGCGCCGCCCAGGCCGATCTGCAGCGCGGTCGACAGGAACAGGTCGTGCGGCAGCGCGAGCCGCGCGGCGAGATGCGCGCCGCCCGCCCAGAAGAGCGCGCCCGCGAGCACGGTGATGCTGCCGAGCGTCGAGCCCGGCGACGACGGCCCGCCCGAGTTCAGCACGACGATCCCGATCATCCCGAGCGCGACGGCCGCCCATTCGCCGCCCGTGACGCGCCGCCCGGCGACCGACGCGATCACCGTCGCGAAGAGCGGCACCGTCGCGACCATCACTGCGGCCGAGCCGCTGCTGACGGTGCGCATCCCGAGCGCGATGAGGCCGGAGGACATCGTGACGAGCATCGTGCCGACGAGCGCCGCGTTGCCGATTTCGACGAGCGTCGGCCGCACCGGCCGGCGCCGCATCGCGAAGATGAACAGCCCGATGCCGGCGAGCAGGTTGCGCAGCCCGGACAGCAGCAGCGGCGGAAACGATTCGAGCGCGACGTGCAGCGCGAGGTATGTCGAGCCCCATGCGAAATAGATGAACGCGAGCGCGAGCACGACGCGGCCGCTGCGGCTTTGCGGCAGGCGGGGCGGATGGCGCGCGACGAAGGCGAGGAAACGGTCGAACGGCGTCATCGGTCAGCCCGCCCGCGCGAAGCGCCGCGCGGTCGAACGCCGCGCGATGCGGCTGCTGGCGAGCTGCGCCGAGGAAACCGGGATGACGGAAGACGATGGCGGGCGAAACGACAGGTCGGAGCGTGCGGCGGCGAACATGACCGAAGGGGACGAACGGGCTCGAAAACGGGACTCGAAAACGGGACTCGAAAACGGGACTCGGAAGCGGGACTCGGAAGCGGGACTCGAATGATGACGCGTGCGGCCGAGCGGCTGCTTGTCGTCAGCATTATGCATTAAGGAATGGAAAACGAATGCCTGCTCGAATCGAACGCGCGGCCAGTGACGTTTCGGCGCGACATTTCGCGCGCGGCCCACGCCACCCCGCACGCCCGCTTCACGAACCGCCGAACCAGTTGTACCCCTGGTCGACCCAATATCCGCCCGGATACGTGTTGGTCACGAATATCTCCATGATGTGCTTCGGATTCTTGTAGCCGAGCTTGGTCGGCATCCGCAGCTTCATCGGAAATCCGTATTCGGGCGGCAGCCGCCGGCCGTCGTATTCGAATGCGAGCAGCGTTTGCGGGTGCAGCGCGGTCGGCATGTCGATGCTCTCGTAATAGTCGTCCGCGCATTTGAAGCCGACGTATTTCGCGGTCGTGTCCGCGCCGGCGCGGCGCAGGAATTCGCGAAACGGCGCGCCGCCCCAGCGGCCGATCGCGCTCCAGCCCTCGACACAGATGTGCCGCGTGATCTGCTCCGCATGCGGCAGCGCGTACAGCTCCGGCAGCGTCCAGCTTCGCTTGCCGGTGACGAGGCCTGACACGGCGAGCCGAAAGTCGCCGGCGTCGACGCGCGGCACCTCGTCGATTCCGTAGAACGCGTTGAACGGGAACGGGCGCGTGATGTCGCTTTCCGTGTACGTCGGCGCGAGCCGCGTCGGGCCGAACAGCCACGCCTGCACGCGATCGTTCGCGCGCGACACCTTCTCGAGGAAGTCGTCGACCGACGCGTCGTCGCGCAGCGTGCAGCCCGTGAGCATCGCGAGGCCGCCGAGCGTCAGCACGCGCTTGCCGAACAGGCGCCGCGACGGCAGCGCGAGTTCCTTGCGCACGTCGATCAGGAGCGATGCGCGGTCGATCCGCGCGATGTCGTTCTTGGGCTTTTTCCTGTCGTTTTCGGACATGATGAGTGACTCCTTTTAGTGTCCGCGCAGCATCGCGAGCAGCGAGCGCGGCACGAGCGCCGCCATCGCGACATGCACGACGAAGAACGCGACGAGAAACGCCATCGCCCAGAAGTGCACGACGCGCGCGCTGTCGTAGCCGCCGAGCAGCGCGCGCAGCAGCGGGAACTGCACCGATTTCCAGATCACGAGCCCGGACAGCACGAGCAGCACGAGATCGGCGATCGCCGCGACGTACGCGGCGCGCTGGACCGCGTTGTAGACGGACAGATCGTCGTGCGACAGCCGGCCGCGCAGCGCGTCGCACAAGTCGCGCGCGATGCTCTTCACGCTCAGCGGCAGGAACTTGCGCGCAAAGCGCCCGGTCGCGATCGACATCGTCAGATAGAACACGCCGTTGAAGAACAGCAGCCACATCGCGGCGAAGTGCCATTGCAGCGCGCCGCCGAGCCAGCCGCCGAGCGTCGCGCCGCGCGGGAACGTGAAGCCCGCGTAGATCGGCGACGCGTCGTAGATCCGCCAGCCCGACAACGCCATCGTCACCGCGGCGACCGCGTTGAGCCAGTGGCTCGCGCGCACCCATCGCGGGTGGATCGGTTTGCGCGGGCGGATGGCGGACGTGGTTGCGTGCGTCCCGGCGCGGCTCGCTGCTTCGGTGGTCGCCTGGGTCATTGCGGGGGCTCCGTTGGTCGTCGCGTGGGGGTGGCGCGGGGCAGCGCGTCGGTTGTTGCGTCGGTGGTTGCGTTCGTCGTCGTCGCGTTCATCGGCGGTGCCCTCCTTCGTTGATCGATGGCGCACGCACCGCTCAGCCGCACAGCGGCAAATCGAGCGCCTGCAGCACGTCGCCCGTCGCGGGGTCCTCGACGAACGCCGCGACGCCGTACCGTGCGGCGTCCGCCGCGCGCAGGTTCGCGGGCAGCGGCAGCGCGCGCCGCACGTCGAGCGGCGCGCCCGCATCGCCCGTCGCGGCGAGCGGCCCGATCCATTGACGCACGACGCGCTCGTGACGCAGCGTCGCGCCGCGGTTCTCGCCCGCGCGCACCGGCGATTCGATGCCGTTCTCGTACAGCACGAGATATGCGTCGAGCACGCGCGGCGCGCCGGCGCGCGGCGTCACGGACAGCGCGACGTCGAGCGCGTCCGCGCGCCGTGCGGCGGACAGCGCGATGCCCACGCGCGCGGGCTCGGCGGCCGTCGCGACGACGCGCCGCGCGAACGCGTCCGCATCGCGCCAATCACGCAGCTCGCGGCCGCCGACCGCGATCTCCGGCGTATAGACGAAGCGGCCGCCGCCGCGCGCGGCGAGCGCGTGCTGCCGCTCGGTGAAGCGATGCTGCGCGAAGCGGTCGGTCCAGCCCAGGCCGTCCCAGTAATCGACGTGCAGCGCGAGCGGCACGACGCGCAGCGCGGCATGGTGCGCGGCCAGCCGCGCGAGCCAGTCGTCGGCGGGCGGGCAACTGCTGCAGCCCTCGCTCGTGTAGAGCTCGACGAGCGCCTGCCGGCCGTCGGGACTGCGGGCGACGCAGGCGCCGCCCGCCGCCGCTTGCGCGATGCTCGCCGCGGCAAGCACGAGCGTCGCCGCGACGGCGCGCATCGAAACGGAAAATGAAATCGACATATCGAAGCTCATCGGTCGAAGCCGGCGCGCGGGCGCGATGCGCGCCGCACGCCGGCGGGCACGACGCGCCCCGGCTTCCCGCGGCGCCACGCGCCGCGGGACGAAGGCCGCCCGAACAGCGCGCGGGCGACCGAGCCGTTCGCGTCATGAAAGACGCCGGGAACGGCGCCGCTCAGTTCGACATCGGGCTCATCTTGCCGGACGACATCGGCTTTTTCATCGCGTCCTTCGACATGTGATCCGCCTTCATGCCGCCCTTCGCCATGTGATCCTGCTTCTTGCCCATCCGGTCCTTCGACATCGCATCCTTCGACATCGCCATGCCGTCCTTCGACATCGCATCGTTCTGCGCATGGGCGAACGGCGCGGCGAACGCGAGACCGGCGACACAGGCGAAAGCAATGAGATTCCTTTTCATGGGATAGCTCCATCATTATTGGTTGAGGAGCCGAATAGTCGGGAGGCGGCGGCAGATATGACACCGACGCGCAAAAATTTTTGGTTCATCGCGGATTACCGGGGAACGCGGCGCGGATCTTGAGAAAGAAGTATTCCTCGTCGCGGTACCCGTAAGCCCGACGCTTGATGACCTTGATGGTGTTGTTGATGCCTTCGACGATGCTGGTATTAAGCGGATGTCGGCAGCGGGCCACGATTCCGTGCCAGTAACCCTGCAGGCGCTGCGCAAACAGTTGCAGCGCGGCAATTCCGCTTTGCCGGGCTTGCTCGATCCATTGTTCCCAGGCCTTTTCCGCCCAGGCAGGCTTGCGGTAGAACCAGAGCCGCTTGAGTTCGTCACGTAGCACGTAGACGCACAACAATGGCTGATTGGCGGCCAGCAGTTCCTTCAGATGCACGGACTGCTCGGGCTTCAGGTTGTGGCGGTTGCGCAGCAGCAACCAGCGGCTGGACTTCAGGACCTTCCGGGCCGGCCGGTCATGGCGCAACTGATTAGCCTGATCGACCCGCACCCGATCAATCACCTCACGCCCGTACTTGGCCACGACGTGGAACAGGTCGTAGACGACCTCAGCCTGCGGACACTGCGCTTTGATCTCCAACTCGTAGGCCGTGGTCATGTCGATGGCCACTGCTTCGATGCGCTCGGCAACACCCGGTGGAAGCTGTTCGAAGAAGGCTCTGGCCGTCTCGCGCGAGCGTCCCGCTCCAATCCAGAGCACTTGCCGACCAATCGGATCGACCACCACCGTGGCGTAGCGATGACCTTTATGGAGCGCGAACTCGTCCATCGCCAGATAGCGGATCGTCGACCAGTCAGGATCAGCCACACGCGCTCGCAAGCGCATCTTGTCGATCGATTTGACCGTGTGCCAGCCCAAATCGTAGAAGGCGGCGACCGCCTGCACGCTGGCCGCCTGCAGCAGTTTCTCGCAGGCCTTGGCAAATCGCTCCGTCACTCGCTGGTAACGGCCCAGCCACGCCAGTTTCTCCAGTCGCGGACCGCCGCAGCGTTCGCACCAGACTCGGCGGCGGGGGACGTGCAGTACCACCCGGTACTCGAACAGTGGCAGATCGCGCACCCGGCGAACCGTCGTCTCATGAATCTGCTGGCAGCGTGCACCGCACTGTTCGCAGTACATGACCTTGCTGACCGGCTTCAAATACAGCGACAGCGTACGGCCTTCTCCTTCCGGCCATTCCACCCCCTCTAACCGATAGCCGGTCCAGCAACCCAGTGCTTGAAGTGCCTTGCGATCGAGCAATTCTGCCTCCTGACCTCCTTAAAGTCAGGCGTCAGGTTACGCAATCGCCATCAAACCCTCCACGGTTTCCTGCGATGAACCAAATTTTTCGGCACCGGCGATTGCGCCGGCGAGCGACGAAACGCGCTGTCCGCGCGGCGCGAGCGCGTGCGCGCCCGGTGCGGCTCGCACCGCGCCGCCGCGGCGCAACATGGGCGGCCGGCCGCGCATGCACGCGCAATCGATCTGTCCCCTGTTGAAACCGTCGCAGACCCGGTGTATCGTGTGCGCTTGCTAACGCGGGGGTCCTGCATTGCGCTCGGTCAAGCGATCGTGCGAAGCGGGTGAGAAATACCCTTTGAACCTGATCTGGATAATGCCAGCGCAGGGAAGCGTCAGGGTTTCGCCGTTGTTCCACGTCAGAATCCCGTCGCGTCGCGAATCTCGTCTCCTGCTTAGCGCCCCACACCCGCTTTGCATGGGACCCGGGCCAGCGCCAGAGCGCCAGCTTGGGTCGACACAGGAGATCGCATGAACGCCAATCCCAAGTTCCTGTCGGCCGACGCCCGCGTCGACGCCGCCGCCGTCGCCCCGCTGCCGAATTCGCGCAAGGTCTACGTGACGGGCTCGCAACCCGACATTCGCGTGCCGATGCGTGAAATCACGCAAGCCGATACGCCGACGAGCTTCGGCGGCGAACAGAATCCGCCGATCTACGTCTACGACACGTCGGGCCCGTACACGGACCCGGACGCGAAGATCGACATCCGCGCGGGCCTGCCCGCGCTGCGCCGGCGCTGGATCGACGCGCGCGGCGACACCGAGGCGCTCACGGGCCTCACGAGCGAGTACGGCCGCGAACGCGCGGCGGACCCGGCGACGGCCGAGCTGCGCTTCCCCGATCTGCACCGTCATCCGCGCCGCGCGAAGGCCGGCAAGAACGTCACGCAGATGCACTACGCGCGTCAGGGTATCATCACGCCCGAGATGGAATTCATCGCGATTCGCGAGAACCAGCGCCGCGCCGAGTATCTGGAAAGCCTGAAGGCGAGCGGCCCGAACGGCGCGAAGCTCGCCGCGATGATGGGCCGCCAGCACGCGGGCCAGGCGTTCGGCGCCGCCGCGTTCGGCGCGAACGCGCCCGGCACGGACATGCTGGCCGGAATCACGCCGGAGTTCGTGCGCGACGAAGTCGCGCGCGGCCGCGCGATCATCCCCGCGAACATCAACCACCCGGAAACCGAGCCGATGATCATCGGCCGCAACTTCCTCGTGAAGATCAACGCGAACATCGGCAACTCGGCCGTCACGTCGTCGATCGGCGAGGAAGTCGACAAGATGACGTGGGCGATCCGCTGGGGCGGCGACACGGTGATGGACCTGTCGACCGGCAAGCACATCCACGAAACGCGCGAGTGGATCATCCGCAACAGCCCGGTGCCGATCGGCACGGTGCCGATCTACCAGGCGCTGGAAAAGGTCAACGGCCGCGCCGAGGACCTGACCTGGGAAATCTTCCGCGACACGCTGATCGAGCAGGCCGAGCAAGGCGTCGACTACTTCACGATCCACGCGGGCGTGCGCCTGCAGTACGTGCCGCTCACCGCGAACCGGATGACGGGCATCGTGTCGCGCGGCGGCTCGATCATGGCGAAGTGGTGCCTCGCGCACCACAAGGAAAGCTTCCTGTACGAGCACTTCGAAGAGATCTGCGAAATCATGAAGGCGTACGACGTGAGCTTCTCGCTCGGCGATGGCCTGCGCCCCGGCTCGATCTACGACGCGAACGACGAAGCGCAGTTGGGCGAGCTGAAGACGCTCGGCGAGCTCACGCAGATCGCGTGGAAGCATGACGTGCAGGTGATGATCGAGGGGCCCGGCCACGTGCCGATGCAGTTGATCAAGGAAAACATGGATCTGCAGCTCGACTGGTGCAAGGAAGCGCCGTTCTACACGCTCGGGCCGCTCACCACCGACATCGCGCCGGGCTACGACCACATCACGTCGGGCATCGGCGCCGCGATGATCGGCTGGTTCGGCACCGCGATGCTGTGCTACGTGACGCCGAAGGAGCACCTCGGTCTGCCGAACAAGGACGACGTGAAGGAAGGCATCATCACGTACAAGCTCGCCGCGCACGCGGCCGACCTCGCGAAGGGCCATCCGGGCGCGCAGGTGCGCGACAACGCGCTGTCGAAGGCGCGCTTCGAGTTCCGCTGGGAAGACCAGTTCAACTTGGGCCTCGACCCGGACAAGGCGCGCGAATTCCACGACGAAACGCTGCCGAAGGATTCGGCGAAGGTCGCGCACTTCTGCTCGATGTGCGGCCCGCACTTCTGCTCGATGAAGATCACGCAGGACGTGCGCGAGTTCGCCGCGCAGCAGGGCATGTCGGAAAACGACGCGCTGAGGAAAGGGATGGAAGTGAAGGCGGTCGAGTTCGTGAAGAGCGGCTCGGAGATCTATCATCGCCAGTGATCGGCGCACGCATCTCGCCCCGGAGAAGCCCGCCTCGCGCGGGCTTTTTTGCGCGCGCGCAACGGCGCGGCGACGCCCGCCGGGAGGGCGAAACAATTGATTACGAAAGCGATGGGGCTCTAACAAGTCCTTACAGCGCAAAACGGACCGCCCGCGTAGATTTTGAGCATGGGCGTCGCGTCCGGCGCGCGCCCATGCGTCTCTTTCACCTGAGGATTGAACAATGAAATCGATTCGGCGTATTGGGGTGTGCGCAATGCTCATCGCGACGGTCGCGAGCCTGTCGGCTTGCGACACGATGACGACCCGACAACGTAACGCAGCAATCGGCGCGGGCATCGGCGGCGTCGCCGGCGCGGCGATCGGCGGCAACGCCCTGTCGACGATCGGCGGCGCGGCCGCGGGCGGCCTCGTAGGCAGCCAGGTCGGCAAGTAAGCCCGCGACTCGGGCGCGCCGCGCCATGCTGCGCCGCGCCGCCCTTGGATGCGGACGATGTGCGGCGCGTTCGCCGCGGCGTGCATCGTCCGGCCGTCTTGCGCAACCCGCGCGGCATGATCCATGCAACGATTGCGCCGCGATCGTGCGGCGGAAATGATCCGTTACCGTTTCACACAGCGTTTCACACGGGAGCGGTCTAAGCTCGCAAGCATCGAATCCTGCCCCGCACGCACGACTGCGGAATCATCATGAACAAGACCCTTGTCGCCGCCGCGCTCGCGAGCGTCGCGCTCGCCGGCTGCTATTACCCGTACGGCTATTACCCGGCGACCGGCTACTACCCGGCGCCCGTCGAAACCGCCCCCGTGTACGTCGCGCCCGCCTACCCCGCGTATTACTATCCGGCGCCGTCCCTGTCGCTCAATTTCGGCTACTGGAGCGGCGGCGGCCGCGGCTACTGGCGCCATCACTGATTCGTCGCCGCTCGCGCTCGCGCGGCCCGGCCGGCGCGCGCATTCCCGAATCTTGCTGTTTCATCGCGGGCTGAAACGTCGCGCGATAACGCGGTGTAAGATGCTTGGCCGATCTTCCTTCGACCACCCAGTGTCCGATCCTCGATGAACATCAAGAACGCCTTCCTGCTGATCGTCCTCGCCGCGCTGTGGGGCGCATCGTTTCTCTTCATTCGCGTCGGCGTCACCGAGTTCGGCGTCGCGCCGCTGATGGCGCTGCGCGTCGGCATCGGCGCCGTCTTCCTCGTCGCGCTGATGCTCACGCGCTACTCGCCGCGCGAGCTCGTCGCGCTGCTGCGCAAGCACGCATGGCCGCTCTTCGTCGTCGGCCTGCTCAATTCCGCCGCGCCGTTCTGCCTGTTCGCGTTCGCCGAGCTCACGCTGTCGGCGGGCGTCACGTCGGTCATCAACGCGACGACGCCGCTCTGGGGCGCGCTCGTCGCCTATCTGTGGCTCAAGGATTCGCTGTCGCTGCCGCGCGCGCTCGGCCTCGTGATCGGCTTCGCGGGCGTGCTCACGCTCGTCTGGGACCAGGTGTTCTCGCCGCACGGCGCGAATCCGGCGTCGCCCGCGACGGCCGCGCTCGCCGCCGCCGCCGCGCTCGGCGCGACGCTGCTGTACGGCATCGCCGCGAACTTCACGAAGCGCAAGCTCACGGGCGTCGATCCGCTCGTGAACGCGACGGGCAGCATGGTCGGCGCGACGATCCTGCTGCTGCCGTTCGCGCTCGCGACCTGGCCCGCCGCGCCCGTCTCGACGCACGCATGGGGCTCGGTGCTCGCGCTCGGCATCGCCTGCACGGGCGTCGCCTATTTCATCTTCTTTTACCTGATCGCGCACATCGGGCCGGCGCGCGCGATCACCGTCACGTTCGTGATCCCGGTGTTCGGCATCCTGTGGGGCGCGCTCTTTCTCGGCGAGCATGTGTCGTTCGCGATGCTCGAAGGCTGCGCGATCGTGCTGCTCGGCACCGCGCTCGCAACCGGCGTGATCAGACGGATTCCCGGCGTCCGGCCCCAGCGGAACGAGGCGGCCTGACGGCGGGCGGCGGGCGGCGCGGCGACGGGTTCGGCGCATCGTCGGCAAGCCTCGCGCACAGTCACTTTTTTCGCCGGCCATTTGCACATCGATCGCGCCGCCCGGTGAGGCAGGCGGCGCACAATGCCGACGACTGCGCAATCCGTCGCATACGCAGCGGGCTCGCCCGCGAATCCGAACCGACTGGTAGTCGGAATTGCTTCGATCGACGCGCGCACTGCGCTGCGTCGCGGCTCGGATGCCGCGCCGCACCGATCGTTGCGGCGCGGCATCCGCTTTTCATCCGCCACGCGACATTGCGACACCGGATTTAAGCGTATCCCCGATGCGCAAGACGCATCGACATTCGTTACACTCGATTAAATTCCCCACCGGAGGCAGAAATGACGCGTTTCGTCTTTCGCCGTGTGGTCCTCATCAGCGCTCGCGCGCTCGTCCGCCGCGCGAGGCGCGCCCTTTGCCGCTCGTCGCAGCGACGCTGACACCATGCCGAAAACGCAGGGGCTCTCCCCCGAAAGCCTGATTTCGCAGTTCGCACGCTGCGACGAAGGCTGGCGTGTGCAATATCACGACATCACGCTGGCGAGCGCCTTTCAGCCGATCATCTCGATCACGCACAAGCGCGTCGTCGGCTACGAGGCGCTCGTGCGCGCGACCGACGCGAACGGCGCGCCGATTTCGCCGGACACGCTGTTCGCGCGCGCGCAGGCGCGCGGCGAGACGCTCCGGCTCGACCGGCTGGCCCGCTGCCTGCACGCCGCGAACTTCGCCGCG